>NZ_JAJATX010000049.1 GCF_020866965.1 Microvirga roseola | reverse complement strand
ACATCGCAAACCGAAAACGCTGTTCAGCCAAACCGAGCCACCTCAGGACATGGTCCGCCACGACTTCGAGCAATTTTGATTCCCTCATCGGCAGATCGCCGGCAGCATAGTGTGTCGGAAACCACTGCCCAGAAGATCGACTCCGAGGCGCCGCATCTGGTTGAGGCGGAGCTAAACGACGCCCGGCGCATTCTCACCGATAAGGCGCAGAAAATTGAGGCTCTGACCCGGGGCTTGCTGGATGCGAGACGCTCACGGGCGACGAATTTCAAGCGCTTTTCATAAGAGAGGCGGTCGGACAACAAGCGTCAGCAGGCTCAGGGAGATAGGTGCGGGGACGCCAGGCGATCATTGCCGGCTGCATTGATCAGTTTTACCTGCGCTCTGCCCAAGCAGACGGAGGGGAGGCGTGGGACTGTCCTTGAAAGCCAGGGCTCTTTACTGGGCCCCTTCTCCAGCCCCTATTCACCGTTTCGGCGACGACAAGCGCATGTTGGTTCGATTCATATCGGCCGTCAGAGCCGACCATCCACGAAGATCCTCTAGGGCGCTTCTGTAACTCTTAGTAATTCGATCTGCGAGAGGAGAACTAGCTGCGATCTCCGTGAGAAGCTCGGTCGACGCCTTCTGGGCTGCCTCCATTATAGAGCGGGGGAAAGCCATCAGGGTTACGGGATAGGTGCCGAGGATCTCGATTAGGGCCGCCGCATTTGTCTGGTGCGCATCGGCTAAACCAAGGGCGTGCTCGGCCCTGCAGGCTTCAACAATCACCCTGCGGAGGTCCGAGGCGACTTGCTCCCAGACCCTTAACGAGATCAGGAGTTCGCTTGCTCCGTTAGGCTTATTGAAGCCGGGAGCGTAGTAGAACGGAGCGTACTTGGGCAGGCCCGTCTCCAAGTCGGTCGCAGGAGCCAGAAATTCCGCCGCATCGATGGAGCCCTTTTCCAGGGCCGGAAGAAGATCTCCGGCGGATACTGCCATCGGAACTGCACCGAGTTTTGCATACAACTCGGCTCCTAGACCCTGGACGCGAAGGCGTAGGCCACGCAGGTCCTCTACACTGCTGAGTTTGCGCCGAAACCATCCTCCCATGGAGGGGCCGGTGTTACCGGCAAGGAACGCACGGACACCAAAAGTTCTGTAGAGCTCGTCCCAGAGCGCCTGCCCGTCCCGCAGTTCGATCCAGGCCTGATGCTCGATGGGACCAAGGCCAAAGGGGACACAGGTGAAGAAACCGGCGGCTGGCATTCGACCCTGCCAGTAGAGCGATGCGGTATGTCCCATCTCGACGGTGCCGTTTGAGACCGCATCGAGCACCGCAAAGGGCGGCACGATTTCGCCTGCCGCGAAGAGATCGATCTGGAGCCGTCCGCCGCTCATGGCATTGATGCGCTCGACAATCCGCTGGGCGGAAACGCCAGGGCCGGTGCGGTTCTTCGGCCAAGACGTGACCATGCGCCAGCGCACAGTCTCGGCCCGGACGACATTCGGTGCGGCAAGAACGGCAGCTCCGATTCCGAGGGCTGCGCGACGGGAAGGCTTAGGGCCAGAAGGCATGAAAATGATGCACGGGCCCTTGCCCGCGTCCTATATGGAGTTGAGTGGAGGCGCCAATCGCGGCGCTGATGAAGTCCTTCCCGGCGGCGACGGCGTTGCTCAGCGAGAGACCATTGGCCAGACCGGCAGCGATGGCCGAGGACAGGGTGCAGCCGGTGCCATGGATGTTCCGCGTCTCGATCCGCGGGGCTGTGAAGCGCCGCACGCCTTGCGCATCTAGGAGAATATCCGTGCTCTCTCGGCCCGCGCCGTGGCCTCCTTTCACCAGAACGGCTTTGGGACCCAAGGCGAGGATCCGCTCGGCCTGTCGGCACATGGCCTGCTCGTCCTCGGCCTGCGGTTCGTCGAGAAGGGCGGCGGCTTCCGGAAGATTTGGCGTGACGAGCAGCGCCTTCGGGAGCAGTACCTGGCGCAATGCGCCGATGGCGTCCGATGCGAGTAGCCGGTTACCGCTGGCCGCCACCATGACCGGATCGAGGACGACCTGCGCCCGGTCATGGCGCCGGAGGCCCTCGGCCACCGCTTCGATGGTTGCGGATCGGGAGAGCATGCCGATCTTCACCGCTTTGACATCGAGATCGGAGAAGACGCTGTCGAACTGCTGTGTCACGAAGGCGGGAGGCACGTCGTGAATGCCCTGAACCCCCATGGTGTTTTGCGCGGTGAGGGCCGTGACTACGCTGGCGCCATAGACGCCGAGCGCCGAGAAGGTCTTGAGGTCCGCCTGGATACCGGCTCCGCCGCCCGAGTCCGAGCCCGCGATAGTGACTGCGATCGCTGTCATGCAAAATTTTCCTGGGATGTGAGGGCCCGATCGACGATGTCCCGCAGGCGCCGGGCTTCGGCCTGAGGATCGGCCGCCATGAAGAGAGCCGAGATGATGGCGATGCCATCGGCTCCTGCCGCGATAACGGCTTGCGCGTTCGATGCGTCGATTCCGGCGATGGCGCCGACTGGTCCGCGATTTGCAAGCCTGGCCCTTGACAGAACCTTGCGGAGCCCGTCGAGGCCAATGGGGGGATCGGGGTTGTTCTTGCTGACGGTGGCAAAGACGCCGCCGACGCAGCCGTAATCGACCGGCATGTTCGCCATTGCATCGGCCTGCTCGGGCGTCTTCAGCGTCACTCCGATGATCGCGCACCGACCGAGCAGGGCGCGCGCATCCTCGGGGTGCATGTCGTCCTGACCGAGGTGAACGCCATCTGCCTTCGCAGCCAAGGCGACATCCACACGGTCGTTGATCAGGAGCGGCACGCCGGTTCCTTCGAGCGCCGCCTTCAGGTCACGAGCCAGCTCCACCAGATGGCGGCCGTCGGCGTGCTTGTCCCTGTACTGCACGATTGTCGCGCCACCGGCAACGGCCTGCCGGGCGAGCTCGACGGGATTCCGGCTGCCGGTCCGCTCCGGATCGACGATGCCGTAGAGCCTGAGATCGACCTGGTTCATGAGACTCTCCCGCAGGTGACGAGGGTTGGTGGATCGAGATGAAAGAGCGCGTCGAGGAAGGCGGGCTGGAATGTGCCCGGTCCGTTTGCCTCATGCGCGGCCACTTCGCCCGCGACACCAGTGACGAGCAGAGCCGCGGCGGCGGCTTCGGCAGCGTTGCCGTGCAGAGCGGCGAAGGACGCAATGAGGGCGGTTCCGGCGCATCCCATGGCGGTCACGCGGGTCATTAGCGGATGGCCGTTCTCGACGCGGAGATTCCGCATGCCGTCTGCGATCAGATCCACCGCCCCCGTCAGGGCCACGACTGTCCCGTGAGTTCTTGCGAATGCCTGAACGGCGTCCGGCGTCGCATCATTCCCGGCGAGAGCCGCAAACTCGGTCACGTTACAGCGCAGGATATGCGGCCGGTCTGCGAGGCGGGAGCGGGCAAACTCCAGGCGGGGCGGTGATGCCTCGACGAAGACAGGATCGAGCACCCACGGCTTGCCATGGGTGCGGGCGGTGGCAATGGCCTCGGGAATTGCCGCGCGCCGGCCACCGTCGAGCATGCCCAGGTTGACGAGCAGCGCATTCGAACGCTGCGTGAAGGCGGGGACCTCGTCCCGCGCGACGGTGAGAGAGGGAATCCCGCCTGCGGCGAGCAGAAGGTTGGCCGTGAAGGTCTGTGCTGCTGCATTCGTGATCGCATGCACGCGGATGCGTTCGCTACGAAGGCGCTCGAGCAGGGAGCCGGCCAGAGCCGGAATATCGGAAGAGCCCAGGATGGCCTTTGGTGTGCTCGTCATCTCGCAATCCCTCCGCCGGCATGATCCGGATCAGGTTCGATGGGTTGATCTTGGCGAGATCTCTCAGCCCTGACGGGCACCCCAAGGAGATGCAGGCCAAATAGCCATCCCATTCGCATTTGGCAAGATTCGACCTCGTCGCACGGCGCGCCGGGTTGACAGCCCAAAGGACGTCCCCGATTATCCCTGCCGTTCCGAGGGGAGCCCAGTGAGGGGCTGAGAGTCGGCTGTTCCGCCGTGACCCTTGAACCTGATCCGGGTCGTACCGGCGGAGGGACTGGAACTATCGAGCACGACGCGAATCCCTCAGCTCGCTTTGCCCGGATTTCCCTTTGTCAAAGAGGAGAGATCCAGTGACCGTACATATCGACAAGCCCAAGGGCGCTCCCCAGTTCGTCACCACCGGCCCGCTCCCGGGCTCGCGTAAGGTCTATGCCGCGCCGGAAGGGCGCCCGGGCATTCGTGTTCCGTTTCGCGAGATCGTCCTGACGGACCGGAACGAGCCGCCTGTGCGGGTCTATGATACCTCCGGTCCCTACACGGAGTCCGATGCGGCCATCGACCTCGGCCAGGGGCTTCCGCTCGCACGCGAACCCTGGATTGCGGCGCGGGGATACGCGTCCATCGACGCACGTCCGGTAAAGCCCGAGGATAACGGGAATGTCTCGGCTGACGCTCTCGTTGCGCCATGTCCGGCCGAGCGCGTCGTGCGCCGTGCGGGGCCCGGTCAGTTGGTGACGCAGTATGAATTTGCCCGTGCCGGGATCATTACGGAGGAGATGATCTTCGTCGCGCACCGAGAGAACCTGTGCCGGGAGGCGATGCTCGCGCAGGCCGAGGCGGCAATCGCCGATGGCGAGAGCTTCGGCGCCGCAATTCCACCCTTCATCACGCCGGAATTCGTTCGCCAGGAGGTGGCGCGCGGGCGCGCGATCATCCCGGCCAACATCAATCATCCCGAGCTGGAGCCCATGGCGATCGGGCGCAACTTCCTGGTCAAGATCAATGCCAATATCGGCAACTCCGCTGTGGTCTCGACCGCCGCCGACGAAGTGGAGAAGCTCGTGTGGGCGATCCGCTGGGGCGCCGACACCGTGATGGACCTCTCTACGGGCCGGAACATTCACAACATTCGCTCCTGGATCCTGCGCAACTCGCCGGTGCCCATCGGCACGGTGCCGATCTATCAGGCGCTGGAGAAGGTGGGCGGCGACCCGGTGAAGCTCGATTGGGAGGTGTTCAAGGATACGCTGATCGAGCAGGCCGAGCAGGGAGTCGATTACTTCACGATCCATGCGGGCGTACGTCTGTCCTATGTCCCGCTGACCGCGAAACGCGTCACGGGCATCGTCTCCCGCGGAGGCTCAATCATGGCGCGTTGGTGCCTGGCGCATCACAAGGAGAGTTTTCTCTATGAGCGCTTCGACGATATCTGCGACATCATGCGCGCCTACGATGTCTCCTTCTCGTTGGGAGACGGCCTACGTCCCGGCTCCATCGCGGATTCGAACGATGCGGCGCAGTTCGCGGAACTGGAGACGCTGGGCGAGCTCACCAAGGTCGCATGGGACAGGGGCTGCCAAGTGATAATTGAAGGGCCCGGCCACGTGCCCATGCACAAGATCAAGGTGAATATGGACAAGCAGCTCCGCGAGTGCGGGGAGGCGCCGTTCTACACCCTCGGCCCGCTTACTACGGACATTGCTCCAGGCTACGACCACATCACGTCGGGCATCGGCGCCGCCATGATCGGCTGGTTCGGAACGGCGATGCTTTGCTACGTGACCCCGAAGGAGCATTTGGGGCTTCCCAGCAGAGACGATGTGAAGACGGGTGTGATCACCTACAAGATCGCCGCCCATGCGGCGGATCTCGCGAAGGGACACCCTGCAGCTCAGGTACGGGACGACGCCCTGTCGCGGGCTCGGTTCGACTTCCGGTGGGAGGATCAGTTCAACCTCTCGCTCGATCCCGATACGGCTCGCGCCTACCATGACGAGACCCTGCCGAAGGAGGCGCACAAGGTGGCTCATTTTTGCTCGATGTGCGGACCGAAATTCTGTTCGATGAAGATTACCCAGGATCTCCGGGCCGAGGTGGAAGCGATGAGCCCTGAGGTTCAGGCGCAATTGACTGGCATGCATATCAAAAGCCAGGAGTTCTTGGCGAACGGCAGTAAACTCTACGTCGACCAGTCATGAGGTCGCGCGTGTGGTGGACAGGGACACTTGGCTAAATGATTTGTGTCCACCACTGGGGGCGGTGCAGCCCGTCTGCTAGAAGCGATTCTATGAGAAAGGCTTTGCCAAATGCCGGGTCTTGTAACCCAGGCCGACCGGTTCATAGTCCATGGGAACTGCAGCAGCGTTCTTGCTCACATCAAACAGTACTCCGGCGAAATCGCCGCACCGCCACCGCACTTGCGCCGGGTAAACGCGCAGCGCCTCAGCGCAGATAAACAGTTCAAACGTCTCGGGGAGATAGATGTGCCCCTTTACAGCTATCCTTGCACCTCCTGTCGAGATGTCCCGAACTTCGCAGTGGATCATCACGTCGCCAAAGACAATTTTGGCCTGCACCTGCACGCGCATTCGTCTGGAGCTTCTAAGGTCTAACTGTCCAGGTCCCGTGCGGTGTAGTCGGACTTGAGCATTGTTTGCTGGATCCATTGTGCCCCCGGGATAGAATCTTGACATCTGTCAGGAGGGAAATAGCCAGGGTCGATCGCCCGGAAATAACACTTGGGGCTATGCTCACCGGTCAGGAAGGGGTACCCCTGCGGGGCGCTTTGTGGTCCGTCTCCGGCATCATTGATGGAGCCGATCCGGCTATAACTACCGCTCCTACCGAGTGCTTGGAAGAGGAACACAGGAAGAGGCGTCCGGCGCCAGTCGTGTATGGTATGCAGGACTTCCATCCTCTGGAACGGGATTGAGATCGGGGAACTCCGGCAGAGTTATTCGTGTTGGGCTTCTCGGGCCAGGGATCTTCTGGCTCTCAAGTTGCGGATATTTTCTGTTCCATCACGTGACCACGCTGCGACCTGAACTGCGGTTCCGACGCAAATGCGTGCAACTTCATCCCAGACGAGCCCTCAGGTCGTCCGAGTGGCAGTCGCGGAGGCCCGTTCATGCCCCTGCCCCCGATCGGACGAATGCTCCTCGTCCTGCAAGGGGGCATTCACCTCGTACACATCATCCGTGGGCTCGTCGCGAGTTCAACCTCTCAAGAAGGCTCACTCGCCAACATTTGGTTGATCAGCCGCGTTCGGAACCCTTTGCGGGTTAGAGGCCCTACGGCGGGTCCACCATGCTCCTCCCACTGAAGCCGAGCAGTGCTGGGTGCTGCTCCAGCCTCGTGCTGTTGATGAAACCGGCCCGAAGAGACCGAAAGTGCTCCATACTTACAGCACCGGTTCCGCTCACTTCAAAATGTTGTGCTCATGAATGCAGCGCTTGAACCTATGGATCTGCTGTGTGTTCCCCTTCCAGTTCGGCATTCAACGGGGTGGCCTGCGTGACGATTGCGTACATTAACCGGATTGGCACGGCCGTTCCCGAGCACGACGTCCATCAGATCTTCATCGAATTCGTTGAACAGTTCCTACCAGAGCGAAAAGCCAGGCTGCTATTTCGACGCATGGCCCAGCGAGCAGAGATCGGCCACCGATTTTCGACACTTGAGCCCCACGAAGACCTAACAATCGCAGCTGATCGCGAAGGCTTCTACCGGCCAGGCCAGTTCGCCGGAACGGCACAACGCATGGCCCGGTTTGAAACCCATGCCGTGAAACTGGCTGAAAAGGCCGTTCAGGCCGTCAATCTTTGTGATGAGAAGGCGTCCATTTCCCACTTAGTCGTCACATCCTGCACCGGCTTCACAGCCCCTGGCCTTGATCAGCAGTTGATAGAGTGCCTGGGGCTGAACCCGTCGACCGAACGAACCGTGATTGGGTTCATGGGGTGTGCAGCCGCTGTGAATGCTCTCAAAGCCGCACACCACATCGTGCGCTCTGAGCCTTCCGCGAAGGTCCTCGTTGTCAACCTCGAGCTCTGCACTCTCCATCTCCAAGAGACGCCTGATCTTGAGGTGATCCTCGGTGCACTCCTCTTCGGGGACGGCTGCGCTGCATGTCTCGTCTCTGCGCAGCCCACAGGCATCGCCCTCAGAGATTTTCGTGTTGTGACAATCCCGGATACTCGCGATCTGATTACTTGGCGCATTGGCGAGGGAGGCTTCACCATGACGCTTTCGGGTGAGGTGCCGCAGAGGATCGCGCAAGCACTCAGCCATGAGGCGATGCGCAACGACGATCAAGGTATCCTAAGGGGGCAGCATAGGGACGAGTTCGGACTCTGGGCCGTTCATGCCGGTGGCCGAACGATTCTCGATGCCGTTGAGCAGGGGCTGGAGCTTACCCCTGACGCCCTAAAATGGTCGCGAGGCGTTCTGCGTGACTTCGGCAACATGTCCTCCGCGACGATCATGTTCGTGCTCCAGCGCATCCTGGAACACGCAGCTCCGACCGGGAAAGGCTTAGGAATGGCGTTTGGGCCGGGATTAGCAGCGGAGACATTCCGCTTCGATGTTGTTCGCTAGCCGGGCCATGGGCCGCTCGTTCGCCGAGCGCAGCCTCGAAACCGAACTCATGGACACGGAGTCCGTGGGTTTGGAGGATTATCGTCAGTGCCTGCAACATTTGGCCCAGGTCAACACACTCACGCTGACCCACAGGCCGATACTGCAGTGGCTCGATTGCGTTTCCGGCCAACTCACCCCCGGCCACCACCTGACGGTGGTTGATGTCGGCTATGGCTACGGCGACCTGCTGCGGCGCATCTATGCCTGGAGCCAACGGCGCGGGCGTCCCGTTGATCTCATCGGCGTTGACCTGAACCCCATGAGCGAGCCGATTGCCCGGGCAGCGACGCCGGTAGAGTTGAGGATAGACTATCAGACAGGCAACATCTTCGATTTCGAGCTCGACCGCCCAGTGGATTTAGTGATCAGCTCTCAGACGACGCACCATCTCTCCAACGCAGAACTCGTTCGCTTCATCATCTGGATGGAGAGGATAGCAGCGAGAGGCTGGTTCATCGCCGATCTGCATCGCCATGCTATTCCATTTCACGCATTCCGCTTGCTGTCCCGGCTTGCTCGCTGGCACCGCTTTGTTCAGCACGACGGTCCCATTTCGGTTGCCCGTAGCTTCCGGCGCGAGGATTGGGAGCGCATTCTTGAAGCTGCAGATACCAGCCCTGAGGCTGTTTCCATCAGCTGGCATGTACCATTCCGATTGTGTGTGAGCCGATTGCGATGATTCCGGGTGAAGGCACGGAGGAGGTTGTAATCGTGGGCGGTGGTTTGGCAGGCGCTGCGGCGGCCTGTACCTTGGCGCAGGCAAGCCGTCCCACATTACTGATCGAGCGGGATACCGCTCCAAGGCACAAGGTCTGCGGGGAGTTTCTTAGTATCGAGGCACAGACTTACCTCGCTCGCCTAGGTCTGGATCTGGATGGCCTTGGCGCAAGCCACATTTCGTCGATCCGCCTGATAAACGGGCGCAGAGCCGCTGAGGTCGATTTGCCATTCACCGCTCGGGGTGTCTCGCGCATGAGCCTCGACGAGGCCTTGCTTCACCGCGCAGAGTCCCTAGGTGCCAAGCTCATCCGGGGAGCGGTTGTAAGGAACATCGCTGCGGACGGGCAGGGAATCCATGCTCGCGCAGATGAGCTCGGTGTCCTCCGCCCCGACGCTCTATTTCTTGCAACGGGCAAGCATGACGTGAAAGGCGCCAAGCGCCCCAGGTCCGGAACCTCAAACGACCTAATCGGATTCAAGGCTCACTACCGTCTCGCGGAGCGGCAGAGTAGTCTTCTCGATGGTAGAGTGGAGGTCATCCTCTTTACCGGCGGATATGCCGGTCTGCAGATGATTGAAGATGGGGTGGCCAACTTGTGCCTGGTGATTACGCAGGCACGCTTCAAGGCGGTCGGCCGGACTTGGTCCGGCTTGCTCCATTCAATTGCCGATGAGACACGGGCCTTTCACGACCGGCTCGAAGGCGCAGCTCTACTGTTCGAGCGCCCTCTGTCGATTTCCCAAGTTCCATATGGATTCGTTCACCTGCCGAATCCGGTCGAACCGCAGGGCCTCTTTCGGACTGGCGACCAAGCTGGCGTGATCCCGTCCTACACAGGTGATGGGATGGCGATCGCATTGCACAGCGGCTGTCTAGCAGCATTGACCTATTTAACGCACGGTCGGGCGAGTTCGATCTTTCACAGCCAGCTCAGGGCCGACATCCTGCATCAAATCCGGCTCGCCTCCCTTCTGTACGTGGCTACCTGCCGGCCCTTCAGGCAGAGAATCCTGCTCCGGCTCTGCCAGGCTTGGCCTATGGTGATGCGCCATGTCACGTCTTCTACTCGTCTGCGGGATTGTGCCGTGCGGAGGGTACTTGAGACGCCATGATCATTCCGAAGAAAATCCAGACCTAGGCTGCTCGCGCTGGACCTCACCGAAGATGGGTACGATCAATTAAAACGAGACGCCATCGAGATGATCCGCATGGAGCGAAAGGACAGGAGTAGTATGCCTGCAATGCGCAATTGTCGCTCGCTATTCAGCTTGAGCGCCTAACCGCATGAACGTTGACCAGCGGTCACATCCTTTCTCGGTTCCAGCGCGAGCTTGTGGTAAAACCCTTCAGTGAGCCCTTATTTCTTGGATGCAGTGCTTGAGCTCACTGTTCCCTTTGTGGATGGTGCAGCCGCGATCGTCTTCGGCTTTTCCTTCTTCGGCTTCTTCGCTTCGCGGTTACCGCGTTGTTCGCCTTTTGCCATAGCTTGCCTCCAATGTCATTGTGCACTCGGGAAAAATTGCCTCAGTCATGAGGCACCTTCTCCAGTAGGTGTTCGAAATCGGCCAGTACTCGGTCGATCAGCTTGCGGCGGCGCAGGTCGCCTGCATCCAAACTCTGCGCAAGGAAGCCGAGAAGGTAGCGTGCTTTTTCGACCGCCTCCGGCCAACCGTTGGCAGGTGCAGCCGCAAGTAGGTCTTCGAGTTCTGCTTGTCTCGCACGCAGCGCTGCGTGATCGGCTTCGACCTCGGACCGCAGACGCCGAAGGTCAGTTGCTTTCTGGGCTGCTATGCCGCGGTGAGCATCAAGGTTGGTCGGATGATTGGCCATGGTTTAGTTCCTCCTTACCCGGGCTCCTGCGCGCCCAGAAGCGAACGGACCGCTTTCCGCATCATTGTACTCGCCCTTTGACGCCAATGCTGGCACTCGACAATTAAGCTCGCTCGGCAAGTAGCCGCGCTAGCATCTTGGCCAACCGCTCATTCGTTCCAACAGGCTCGGGTACTGCGGTGTGCCACTCGTGGGCTCGAAGGGCCCAGCCGATATCCGAGAGACTGCTGAGAGGCTCGTGTGGCCAAGCCGGCTCACCGGTAGGCCTGAGAACCATAAATTGCCTTGAGGCCTTCATGCCGATGCGCGCGACGTATAAGACCTCGTCGCCCTGTTGAAGCAGTGCAACTGGATCATAGCTCTGTGAGCTACGAAAGAAGGCATCGTCACTGGTCAAATCTGCGACGCCTGGGCTGCAATCTCGCTTTCGCGCACTGCACGCTCCCCAAAGCCAGCCGATTTGATCCGGTACGAGACCTCGCCCGCCTGATCAGCGGGCATAAGGCGGGTCACCTGATAAATACCGTTTGAACTTGCTCGTTTGTCTGAGAAATTCGGATGAATGATACGGACTAACTGATGAACTTTATACTTGTGAGACATTCATTTCTCCTGGCGCTTAACTACTCTTGAGCAGCATAGGGCGGACAGCCGTCGCTGGACATTTGCGGCTACAAATGAAAAAGCCGCCCCCCAGCCGGGGGCGGCTTCGAGACTGAGCGGCACAGGGCTATGTCCTGAGCCGGTCATCAGCGATCACGCCGTTTCGATGTTGTTAACGGCGACCTTGCCGGAGCGGCGATCTTCGGCTGTGTCGAAGGCAACCTTCTGACCTTCCACTAGGCCGCGCATGCCGGCACGTTCAAGGGCTGTTGCATGGACGAAAACGTCCTTGCTGCCATCATTCGGCTGGATGAAGCCGAAGCCCTTCATGTCGTTGTAGAATTTTACAGTACCCATGATCATGGGATAGCCTTTCGCAATTGTTGCAGGTGCACGTGAGCAAAGGCACGCGAATGCGCGACCTCAACTCGGTCCGTCGATGTTTTGGAAAGAGTCTGAACGTGCGCCTCAGCTGAGCCAAAAGCGAAACGACCCGATTGTCCGGCCAAAGTCCGATAAGACTAATATAATCCCTTTTCCACGGATAACAAGAACTAAGAGACATCTAAATTAATGCGAATCATTCTCGCTGTTTGACATGCTATCTCGGTAGGTTAACTACCATGCCGGTAGGGGGCAGCTTCGTTATTTCTGTATCCGATGCCGATGCTCCACTTCTTCAATTTGTCCTGTGCAAACTGCTGGCCGAGTGGCGTTTGGATGAGGGCAATCCAATGACCTCCAGCGGGAACGGTGCAGCTATTTGATGCCTCCCTAAGAAGACAGGCCGCTGCTGTCCTTGCTGCTTGTCTCGACAGCAGCGGCATTGAATGACGGGTCGAATGGAACGGGGCCGACTTAGGCCAAACTTCCGCAAGAGGAGAATAAGGCTGACCTCTACACGGTCACGCTTAAAGGCCTTACCTGACCCCTAGCAATTAGAGTATCCTGGGCTCGTGTCCCGGCGCACTCACCGAATCTTACCAAGCGTTTAGTTGCTGGTCTGGCTTGGTCCTGCTTCCTAGAGAGCCGGACTGGGGCTAGAAGCCAATCATCTTCTATAAAGAAGCCGCCTCCCATGGCCGAAGACATGTTTCTCCCCTAGTATTTCCCATGGGAGAAAGATCATGACTGAACGCCGACCGCTGACCCTTCACGTACCGGAACCAGCCGTTAGACCGGGGGGATCCCCTGACTTCTCCAATGTCAAGATCCCTAAGGCAGGGGCGGTGCCCCGCCCGAACGTCGATGTGGATCCGGAGGCCATACGCGATCTCGCATTTTCCATCATCCGCGTTCTCAACCGCAGCGGAGAGGCGGTGGGGCCATGGGCTGGCCTGCTGAGCGATGGGGAACTCCTTGAGGGATTGCGGCACATGATGATGCTGCGCACGTTCGACGCGAGGATGCTGATGGCCCAAAGGCAGGGAAAGACATCCTTCTACATGCAACATTTGGGTGAAGAGGCCATCAGTTGCGCCTTCCGCAGAGCTCTGTCGCCAGGGGACATGAACTTTCCGACCTACCGGCAGGCGGGGCTCCTGATCGCCGGCGGCTATTCCATGGTCGACATGATGTGCCAAGTCTATTCGAATTCGCGCGATCCGCTCAAAGGACGCCAGTTGCCCGTGATGTACTCCTCAAAAGAGCACGGGTTCTTCACGATCTCGGGCAATCTTGCGACCCAGTACGTACAGGCGGTCGGCTGGGCAATGGCGTCGGCGATCAGCAACGACACCAAGATCGCCGCGGCCTGGATCGGAGATGGCTCGACGGCAGAGTCGGACTTCCACGCGGCCCTTGTCTTCGCCTCGACTTACAAGGCGCCCGTAGTCCTCAATATCGTCAACAATCAATGGGCGATCTCGACTTTCCAGGGCATCGCTCGAGGTGGGGCGGGAACATTCGCTGCTCGTGGCTTAGGCTTCGGCATCCCCTCACTCCGCGTCGACGGCAATGATTATCTCGCGGTCTATGCCGTCGCCAGATGGGCTATAGAGCGCGCCCGTCGGAATCTTGGACCCACGCTGGTGGAATATGTGACCTATCGCGTGGGCGCGCACTCGACCTCCGACGATCCGTCAGCCTATCGCCCGAAGGCGGAATCCGATGCCTGGCCGCTCGGCGACCCAATCATCCGTCTGAAGAACCATTTGATCATGCGCGGGGCCTGGTCAGAGGAACGACACAAGCAGGCGGAAGCCGAGATCCAGGATACGGTCATCGCCGCCCAGAAGGTGGCCGAGAGTTACGGCACACTTCATGCCGGTGCGAAGCCTTCCGCGCGGGACATGTTCGAGGGCGTTTACGCCGAGATGCCGCCACATTTGCGTCGTCAGCGTCAGCAGGCAGGGGTTTGAGCAATGGCGCGCATGACGATGATCGAGGCCATCCGCGACGCTATGGACGTGATGATGGCGCGCGACGAGCGGGTGGTGGTCTTTGGCGAGGACGTCGGCTATTTCGGGGGAGTGTTCCGTTCCACGGCAGGCCTCCAGCAGAAATATGGAATGACCCGTTGCTTCGATACTCCGATCAGCGAGGCCGGGATTGTCGGAACCGCCATCGGTATGGCATCTTATGGTCTCCGGCCCTGCATCGAAATCCAATTCGCCGACTACATGTACCCCGCCTATGACCAGATCGTGTCCGAAGCGGCACGGCTGCGCTACCGCTCGAACGGCGAGTTCACATGTCCGCTTGTCATCAGGATGCCGACGGGAGGAGGTATATTCGGCGGGCAGACCCACAGCCAGAGCCCTGAGGCGCTCTTTACCCACGTGGCAGGGCTAAAGACGGTGGTACCTTCCAACCCCTACGATGCCAAGGGCCTCCTGATTGCAGCGATCGAGGATCCGGACCCGGTCATATTCCTCGAGCCGAAGCGGCTCTACAACGGCCCCTTCGACGGCCATCACGACCGTCCGGTCACGTCCTGGTCGAAGCATCATCTGGGCGAGGTGCCCAGCGGCCATTTCACTCTTCCGCTCGGGAAGGCATCCGTCGCTCGTGAAGGTTCGGCCATGACCGTGCTGGCCTACGGGACGATGGTCTATGTCGCGCAGGCGGCTGCTGCAGAGATGGGCGTCGACGCCGAGATCATCGATCTGCGGACGCTGATCCCCCTCGACATGGAGACCATCAAGACGTCCGTTAGCAAGACGGGGCGATGTGTCATCGTCCACGAGGCCACGCTCACCTCTGGGTTCGGAGCGGAGCTGGCGGCGCTCGTACAGGAAGCCTGCTTCTTTCAGCTCGAGGCGCCGATCGCCCGGGTGACTGGATGGGATACGCCCTATCCGCATGCGCAGGAGTGGGACTACTTCCCGGGACCAGCGCGCGTCGGGCGCGCCCTTGTCGAGACAATGGAGGCCTGACATGGGTGAGCACTTGATCAAGATGCCCGACGTGGGTGAGGGGATTGCCGAAGCCGAAGTCGTCGAGTGGCATGTGAAGGTCGGCGATCTCGTCCGCGAGGACATGGTCCTGGCGGCGGTCATGACCGACAAAGCCACTGTGGAAATACCGTCTCCGGTCGACGGAGAGGTCGCTTGGCTGGGCGCACAGATCGGGGAGGTGGTGGCTATCGGGTCGCCCTTGATACGGCTTACGGTCGAGGGTGAGGGCATAGCTCCCGCGAGCGGGAAGGCGGAGGTAAGGACCGCGAACAAGCAGGCGCAGCCCGATGCGGTGACCGACGCCATCGCTGCCGAAACGGCACGGGGCGTCGTGGCCGATCATCCGGCTAAGAGCGTTGCGCGACGTGGTCCCGATGACGCGAGACGGAGCGCCGGACAGCAGCTGTATGGTGTTCCTGTCAGGCGCGCGGAAGGCGAGAAGCCAATCGCCTCACCGGCCGTGCGGCTTAGGGCGCGTGAGGCTGGAATCGATCTCCGGCAGGTGTCCGGCACCGGCCCTGCAGGTCGGATCACACATGAGGATCTGGACGTCTACATCACCCACGGATGGCGGACCGCCAAGGCACACGGCCTGGCGCAGAAGACATCGGTCGAACAGATCAAGGTCGCTGGACTGCGCCGCAAGATCGCGGAAAAGATGGCGATCTCAAAATCGCGCATTCCCCACATCACCTACGTCGAGGAGGTCGACGTCACGGCGCTGGAGGATCTGCGGGCGGCGCTCAATTCGAGCAAGCGGGCCGATCGACCGAAACTGACCTTGCTGCCATTCGTGATGCAGGCACTGGTGAAAGCCATTGCCGAGTACCCCCATCTAAACGCGATCTACGACGATGATGCTGGACTCATCCATCAGCACAGTGGCGTGCATATCGGCATTGCGACGCAGACGAAAGCCGGTCTCGTGGTCCCGGTGGTGCAGCATGCGGAGGGGCGCGACCTTTGGGGCTGCGCAATCGAGCTTAACCGCCTTGCCGAAGCGGCGAAGGCCGGAACGGCGACCCGCGAGGAATTGGGCGGGTCGACCATCACGATTACGTCGCTAGGGGCCATCGGTGGCATTGTCACGACGCCAGTCATCAACTATCCGGAGGTCGCCATCCTCGGGGTCAACAAGATTATGGTGCGGCCCGTATGGGATGGTGCGACCTTCATCCCCCGCAAGATGATGAACCTGTCCTCCAGCTTCGACCACCGCGTCATCGACGGCTGGGACGCGGCGATCTTCGTCCAGCGCATCAAGACGCTGCTGGAGTCTCCTGCAATGATTTTCGTGGAGACGTGATCGGATGAAGGACATTTCCTGTAAGCTGCTCGTCATCGGAGCGGGGCCAGGTGGCTACGTCTGCGCGATTCGGGCGGGGCAGCTAGGGATCGACACGGTGATCGTCGATGCCAGAAAGCCCGGCGGAACCTGTCTTAATGTAGGCTGCATCCCCTCCAAAGCCCTGATCCATGCAGCTGAGGAATATGACCGGATCGTCCATCTGGCTTCAGGCCGGAGCTCGCTCGGAATCAGGACGGCGACGCCCGAGATTAGTCTATCCGAAACCATCGAGTGGAAGGACGGCATTGTCGGTCGTCTCAACGGCGGAGTGGCGGCGCTGCTCAAGCGAGCGAAGGTCAAGATGGTTGGCGGGTGGGCCCGCTTCTGTGACGGTAAGACAGTCGAGGTGGAGACAGAAACAGGTCGGCAGGTCATCCGAGCCGAGAATATCGTGATCGCCACGGGATCTGCCCCGGTCGAGCTTTCCAACCTGCCGTTTGGCGGGCGCGTGATTTCCTCCACAGAGGCGCTGTCGCTGACTGCGGTTCCTGAGAGTCTTGCGGTGATCGGTGGCGGCTATATCGGCCTGGAACTCGGAACGGCATTCGCCAAGCTGGGAGCCAAGGTGACTATCGTCGAGGCGCAGGATCGCATCCTGCCGCTGTATGATGCGGAGTTGACCCGCCGGGTCGGAAAACGGCTGCGAACCCTTGGAGTCGAGGTTCTGACCGGCGCAAAGGCTAAAGGGCTGGCGAGAGCTGGCGATGCGCTGCTGGTGGAGGCTGCGGATGGTAGGGAGATACCGCTGGCCGTGGACAGAGTCCTCGTGACGGTCGGCCGCAAGCCTGTCACCCAGGGCTGGGGGATAGAGGAACTGGCCCTCGACATGGACGGCCCCTTCATTCGGGTCGGGGAGAGATGTGAGACCTCGATGCGCGGGATCTATGCCATCGGCGATGTTACCGGCGAGCCGATGCTGGCCCACCGCGCCATGGCTCAGGGTGAAATGGTGGCCGAGATCATCGCCGGTCACAAGCGAGGCTGGGACAAGCGGGCCATTCCGGCCGTATGTTTCACCGATCCGGAAATCGTCGCCGTCGGTCTAGCCCCGGACGAGGCGCATAGGGGAGGTGGAGAGGTTCGGGTCGGACTTTTCCCTTTCTCCGCCAGTGGCCGCGCAATGACCAAACAAAGTGAGGACGGCTTCGTGCGCGTCGTCGCCCGGGCGGATAATCACCTGGTGCTGGGGATTCAGGCGGTGGGGCAAGGTGTGTCCGAACTCGCCGCTGCGTTCGGTCTGGCTCTTGAGATGGGTGCGCGTCTCGAGGATATTGCCGGTACGATCCATGCGCACCCGACGCAGGGCGAAGCGTTCCAGGAAGCAGCCCTCAAAGGTCTGGGGCGCGAACTCCACTTTTGACGGGACTCCTCCATTACTTTGCGACTATTCCGCTCCCTTGTAGGCACGGGAACGAGCGGAATGGAATGCTTCGAATATTTGATATGATCTGCTGGCCTGCTACAGACGGCTATGGAGGCAAGTCTGAAGGTCGGATTGCCAAGGCCCTCAGGTGGCTTTGTAGGAGCGATCCCCTACGGCCCCCGGATGCCTGGGAGCGTGGGCATACTGGTCAAAGGGGTCGATACCATCACCATAGAACGATCTCATCGGCAGACAGCGGGGCAATGACCGTGCAAACAAGTCCGCTAGGTGCAAACTCCATCTTCGCGCAACCGCCTAGATCGCCGGCGAGGCTGCGTTCGATCAGGCGGGAGCCAAAGCCCCGCCGCGTCGGAGCCGAAACCACTGGCCCCCGTGCTCCTCCCAACGCAGATCCAGATGGGGAGTGTCTGAGCCGCCAATGGACCAGCAAATCCTGATCTGGCCCGCCTCGTTCGACAGTGCTCCATAGTTTACAGCGTTGGTGGTCAACTCCTGTAGGGCCATTGTCAGTGCAAGAGCCATGCGGGGAGAAAGCCTGACTTGCGGCCCCATAGCTGACAGGCGGTTTTCTCCAAGATTGCTGTATGATGCGGTGGTCTGCGCTACGACCTCGCGCAGCGAGGCTCCTTGCCAATTCTCCCGTGTTAGAAGGTTATGAGCCCGCGAGAGAGCGAGAAGGCGCGCCTCAAGATCGGCCCTGGCTTGCTCCGGCGAAGAGACGTTGCGCAGCGTCTGGGCAGCAGTGGACTAGACAGTGGCAAGCGTGTTCTTCACCCGGTGGTTCAACTCGTTGGTCAGTAATTCCTGCCGCCGCTCCGCCTCCTTCTTGTGGCGAATGTCGCGCACCTCGACGATCGTCCCGATGGTCTGGGACTGCTCGTCGCGGATCGGGCTGGCGGTGAAGGCAACGGGTAACAAGCTGCCGCCCTTGTGGATGAAGACCTCCTCGCCCTGCGTCTGATTGCTCTCGGGAAAGGCTTGGTCGATTGGGCAGTCTTCGCGGGGGTACTCAGCGCTGGCCCTATCCTGTTCGACCCGGGCCAATTACATCAGCCCGTACCGTGAATGTCTCAGCGTCGACACGTTCTGGAGCAGGGGCATCATAGATGACCAGCAGGGCGCTAGGGCCCGCCTCCGGCCAGAGTTCGAGCCCTTCAGGATGATCCACATGCAGCCGGTACGGCAGCTCGGCCACGGTCTCGATCCGCTCGGGATCAATCACTCCTGAGACATCATCATGAATCGCATCCCGCCACCTCAGGACGAAGGCTGGTCCCTCGAGAGACATGGTCGGACCCACGAGCATGAGAAGATCGTCCCCATCAAGCCGCATGTCGCGGATCCCTAAGCCGCGGGTGTCGAGCAGGTGTTTGCGATAGCGCCGCTCGCCATCAATCCGGCGGGCTTTCAGCCGGTCCGGCCCTTTCTGCTCCAGCTCCAGGTCGAGGACCACGGCATGGCCGCGCAGCACGGGACCGCGCAGCCCCAGCCAGATCCGGTTCCCACGAACCGCTAGCCCCTCCACATCGAGACCGTTCTCCTTGGACGGGATACTTAGAAAGGGGGCGAGATGCGGGTCTGCTGCGAGCCACCGTTCAAGCGCACTGTGCCTTTGGCCGAGCTTGAGCCATGCGGGTTGCCGCTCACCTGCTGACCGGGCGAGGGCAAACCGGCCAGGAGCCTCTTCGAAGAGGGGGATGCGCCCTAGAAAGTAGCGGTTGGGCTCGCGCTCGATCCCCTCCATGCGCTGCAGCGCCTGATCACGGTCGTTCTCGTCGCGCTTGGGTTTCGAGCGCTTACGCGAGTGGGATCCCACAATCCAGAGGAAGCCCTCAGCCGCACACAGCCCCTCAATGTCCATTTCGCCGTCCGCCCCAGCCGGCAGGTCGACCAGCGTGTCCAGGGCGACATGCTGGTGGTCCCCGAAGCTGCCGTCCTCAAGGCGTCGGAGGCGCTCTACGCTTGCGGTCTCATCACAGGCGAGAAACAGGCAGTCACCGATCCGCGCCACGGCAGAGAGGTCCTTGTGCAGCGGATCCTCCACGTGCCGCAGGGGCCTCCAGTCGGAGAAGGTGAGGGGGATCTGGTGAACGGCGTCAGCGGGGTTGGTGTCCGGCACGGGGGCTCCTGAGGCATTGGTGGTGCGGATTGTCAACGCACGAGCCTTCACGGGAGCCCTCCTTCGGCTCGATGTCTGCAGGCTCTTACCTGGATCCGCCACATCGGACAAAGACCTTGGTCGGTTTCTTAGGCGTAAGCGGACCTTAGTGCCACCCCGCTTGAGAGCTGCTGCTGACCCACAACAGACATTCCGGTGGTCGGGCGAGAATGATCCGCCGGATCCTGGAAGAAGGCCACTCCATTCAACAGGCGGCGGCCGAATTTCGTGTCAGCGAACTCACCGCCGCAGACAGGAGCCCCACGTGATCTTCCTCGGGGATATCGTTGACCAGGGACCTGGCAGCCGTGGCGCGATAGACCTGGTCGCCTCGGCGCTGAGGCGCTGACCCTCATCACGATGCGGGATCAGGCCTTCGAGATCGGACTCGACAGGATCTCCCTGAACGAGCCGACAAACCTCGCAGCGTGCCTGTTGGGGAGCTTCGGCTGCGGCCGAGGCGTATGGTATCAATGAACGAGCCTGGCTCGTGGGCATTAACCCAGGGCGGCAACCGGGAGCATGAGAAATTGGAGCCTGACCCACAATCCACCGATGCCGATCAGGGACGAGCCGAAGATCGGATCAATGCCTTCCAGCGCGGCGGCGGCCCTTTCGTGGCGGCAGTCGAGGCCACCCGCATGCCCATGGTCGTCACCGACCCCACGGTGAGCGGCAATCCCATCGTCTATGTGAACCAGTCCTTCATCGACCTCTTCAGCTACTCCCGCGAGGAGGTCCTGGGCCAGAACTACTTCTTTCTTGCAGGTCCCGATACCGATCCTGAGGTGGAGCGGCACATCCGGGCTGCCATGATGGCTGATGAGCCCCTCGACCTCGAGGTCCCGCTTCGAGCCAAGGACGGCCGGGAGGTCTGGGCGGCACAGTTCGTCAGCCCTGTCCACGACGACCAGGGCCGCGTGATCCAGCATTTCGCGTCGTTCTGGGACATCACCCGGCGCGTCAGGGCCGAGCGCCGCGCCCGGCGCCTGAACGTGGTGCTGGAGAGCCGGGTTAGGGAACGAACCCAGGAACTGCAGACCGAACTGGACCGCAGACGTGCCCTGGAGGGCGTCCTGACAGAGAGCGTCAGGGAGAAGGACAAGCTTCTCGGTCAAAGGAGTGTTCTGCTGCACGAGGTCAATCACCGGGCCAAGAACAGCATCGCCATGGCGATCTCGATGCTGCGCCTTCAGATGGCACGCCAGGGCGATTCCGGTGTCTCGGAAGCCTTGGAAAATGCCATTCAGCGGCTCGATCACCTTGCCCGCATTCACGAGCTTCTTTATCGGCAGGACAGCAACGATGTGCAGTCGGTCGACATGGCCGGCTACCTGACGGAGCTATGCCAGAACTTCGGCCACCTCCGGAGCCCGCAGGATCAGCGCATCGAACTGATCAGCGACGCCGATGACATTACGTTGGATGTCGATCGTGCCATCAACGTGGCCCTGATTGCCGGCGAGGCGATCACCAACGCGCTGAAGCATGCCTTTCCCGACAAGCGGCGGGGTGCGGTTCGCGTCGGGCTGCACCAGGAGGGGGGCGACGTGCTTCTCTCCATCGAGGACAATGGCGTCGGCCTTCCTGCCACTCGGCGCCAAGGGTCCATGGGCATGCGCCTGATCGAGGGCATGGCCCAAAGTCTTAACGGCACCCTGGCGAGTAAGGGGCATCGGGGGACGCAAATTGAAGTGCAGTTTCCGCTATCGGGGCGTAACAATCCTGCTGGCTAAAGCATCGANAAAGTCTTAACGGCACCCTGGCGAGTAAGGGGCATCGGGGGACGCAAATTGAAGTGCAGTTTCCGCTATCGGGGCGTAACAATCCTGCTGGCTAAAGCATCGAACCCAAAAGTGGACTTGCACTTTTGGGATCCCATCCGATGCTTTCTCTTATGATGAGAGCATCGTTGAGTGCGGAAAACCGAATCCACTTTTCCGCACGATACTCTAGGTCAGCGGCCATACGAGCAGGATGAGCGGCACGCCGAGCAGAATGACAATGGAGGAGAGCGGCAATCCCAGCTTCCAGTAGTCGCCGAACCGGTATCCGCCCGGTCCCATCACGAGCGTGTTGCATTGGTGTCCAATGGGCGTGAGGAAGTCGCAGGCGGCACCCACCGCGACCGCCATGAGAAAGGCGTCAGGTTTATAGCCAAGCTGCCCAGCAAAGGTTGCCGCGATGGGAGCCATCACCAGCACCGTCGCCGCATTGTTCAGAAAGGGAGTCACGGCCATGGCCGCTACCATGATCAGCGCCAGCGCGCCGTAGGACGGAAGGGTGCCGGCAAGCTGCGAGAGCCATCCGGCCAGAAGATCGGCGCCACCGGTCGTGCGGATCGCCTCACTGACCGGAATCAGGGCTCCCAACATCACCAGAATGGGCCAATCGACAGCTTCGTAAGCCTCCCGGAGCGACAGGGCCCCAAGCAGGACCATCAGGACGGCGGCGGTGAAGAAGGCGGTGGCGACGGGCAGCACCCCGACGGCCGTGAGCCCCATGGCACCACCCAGGATCATTACGGGGACGAGACCCTGCCGGACATTACCGAGGCGGATCTCGCGCTCGGCCAGCGGCAGGCAACCGAGTTCCTTCAGCTTGTCCGGAAGCCGGGTAAGATCACCCTTCAGCACCAGGACGTCGCCGGTCTGCAAGGTGATGTCGCGCAGACGTTCCGTGAACTGCTCGCCGCTACGACTGACCGCGAGGAGATTGATGTTGAAGCGCTCGTGCAACGCTATGCGCTTGGCAGTCTGACCGATCAGCATTGAGGTCGGTCCAACGACCGCCTCGATTCCCCCGATCTCCTCACCTGCCCCCTTGCCTTGCGTGGGGCGGTCGTGCCCTTCGAGTTCCAGGTGAGCGCGGGCGACCGCCCGCTCAAGCGCCTCCGGATCGCCTTTCAGGAGAACAATGTCATCCTTGCGAAGGACAGCATCCGGCAGAGGCGTCGTATGCTCAGTCTGGTTCCGAACGATGCCTGTCACCAGAACTTCGCTGTCACAGACCTTGGCCAGATCGCTGACCGTCCTCCCGATCATCGGTGAGTTCGCCGTAACGCGAGCTTCCGTCATGTAATCGGTGAGATTGATCGCCTCGTCCATGGTCCCAGCGGCTTTGCGACCGCCGGGCAGAAGCCGGTAGCCGAAGGCCAGAAACGCCACGCCAACCGCCGCAAGGCCGAGGCCGACCGGGGTAAAATCGAACATGCCGAAAGGCTGACCCGTCAAGTCCTCGCGCACGCGAGAGACGATGATGTTGGGCGACGTGCCAATAAGGGTGATCAGGCCCCCAAGCAACGACCCGAATGCCATCGGCATGAGAAAACACGAGGGCGAGGCATTTGAGCGCCGCGCCATCTGGAATGCGACTGGGATCATCATCGCCAGTGCGCCGATGTTCTTGACGAAGGCGGCCAGGATAGTGACCACCGCCACGAGAACCACGATCTGGCCCTGCACCGACGTGATATAAGGCGAGACCCGATGGAGGGCCGCCTCCATCACACCGGAGCGCTCGACCGCCGCACTGACGATCAGCGCGCTCGCGACAATGATGACGATGTCGTCCGCGAAACCGGAGAAAGCTACCTCATGTGGGACGATGCCGGTGAACACCGCAGCCAGGAGAGCCAGGACGGCGACAAGGTCATAGCGCAGCCGTCCCCACACGAACAATGCCATCATTCCGGCCAGTATGGCGAAGGCAATGGCCTGGTCCTGCGTCATCTCTCCGTCCACGATCATGGAGTGGAGAGAGATAACGCGCCACTTCCTGATCCGATTGGTCCTGCTGTCCTGTTCGCACAGTGCAGGGGTTCTATACTCGCAGGAGCCTGATGCCTACGTTACAATAGGTCTGATACTATGTAGCACCATTCGCGGAGCTTTGTCCTACGACATCTGTTATCATTGGCCCCGCCCAAGGATCTCAGCTTGCTTGAAGGCGGAAAGCAGAGGCATGTTCAAGCTCAGCAGATTGGTGCCTCATTCAGTGTGGGCGTTCCCTGCCGCCGCGATGCTCTTCTTTGCCCCCGCCTCAGCCCATGGCTTCAGCGGCGAGGCCTTACGGATCATCTCGACCCCACCCAAGATTACTCGTGTGGACGCCGTTGATTTGAACCCAAGCATCGGTCAAACTCGGCGTTTGATGGTGCGATGGTCCTGTTCGATGCGACTTTTGAGGTAGCGACTTTGTCGGATCCGCATCGGCTTCAGGTTGCGTCTTGACCGATCCTGGAGCCGGCTTTCCGTATCGCAGCTCAGAACGGCCTCTCGGTTGGTCTGGCTGCCGTCGATCACAACCCGCTCGGGCCGACCATGCCGCTTGAGTGCCTTGCGCAGGAACCGCTTGGCAGCCGTCAGATTCCGCGGCTCACTAAACCAGAACTCGACGGTGTCGCCGTTGCTGTCGATCGCGCGATAGAAATACCGCCATTGGCCTCGGACTTTGATGTATGTCTCGTCGATATGCCACTTTCCGGTGACGGCTCACTTGCGCCGGTTGAACTGCTCCAGCAGCAGCAGCGCGTAATGAATGGTCCAGCGATGAATAGTCGCGTGATCGACGGAGATGCCTCGCTCCTCCATCATCTCCTCAAGATTTCGCAGACTCAGGTTTTAAGCCAAGTACCAGCGAACGCAGAGCATGATCACTGAGCGATCAAAGTGACGGCCTTTGAACATCATACACCTCCGGAGTTTGTCGGATGCGTAGACCGAACTGAGTTACTGAACGATTTGCGACGGAGCCAGGATCAGGAGCAGCTGCAAAGGAGATTTACCGGAACTCGTTACCTCTTGGTTTCATGTATGGACGGCTTCTTCGAACGACGTCTGGAGACTGGCCTCCACCTTCGGTAAATCGATGTTCGAGATCGGCCATCAGTGCGTCCGCCATCTGCTGGAGACGTCGACGATCCGGCTCCGGGAACTTGCGTGGCTGCGTGTCGATGACGCACAGAGAGCCAACGGTTAGTCCGGAGGAAGTTCGCAGGGGGGCTCCGGCATAGAAGCGGATGCCCTTCTCCAACACAAGCGGATCGTCGGAAAATCGTGGGTCCTTGGTCACATCTTCGGACACCAGCACCTCGTTGGCAGCGATCACATGTGCGTCGAGCGATCCCTCATGGAGGGGCCGGCCAGCGGCTTGGATCTCCTGCGGCAGGCTTGTTGCGTCAGGCAGTGACCGATCGCCCTCGCCGACGATGGAAACGAGGGCGATTGGTGCGCCGAAGGCTTGCGCGACTCTCCTGGACGCATCGCTAAACTGTCGTCCCCTGGCGGAGCCCAAGCCGTGATCGTGCAGCGCCGCAAGTTGCTCCTGCTCCGTGTCGGGCAGGATTTGGGGCATCCCGCTAGGCGATATCGGGCGCGAGACCCACGCATCCATTTGGTCGACACAAGCTTCCAGGGTGGCAAACACCGCATCGGCCGCCATCTGCTTCGTAAGATCCTCCGTCTGCCGTGTCCCAGGTGCCAGATTCCAGCAGCAGACGACGAGCTTCACGTGGGGGGCCCGGCGACGGAGGCGGCGGCAGATATAGCGAGCATACACCTGCGGCTGCGGGTGGAGGTAGGACAGGCACACTACGTCCACGCCCTGGAGGTCGAGCTGCCCCAGGGCCTCCTGGCTGACGGAGATCGGCGGCAGGACGTGTGCGCCGATGCCTCGTTCCTCGAGCACCTGCGCCATCATCTCGGCCGCCGCACGATCGATTTCCGTGCGTCCCGCCAGACAAAGGACTGACTGCGGCCGCGCCTCTTCGGGGAACGGGACGCGCCCTTCGCCTACTTCTTTGTTCGATGGCTTGGCGGCAGAGGCTTTTTCCCGAACATGGTCCTCGACCTCCCGTACGACGCAAATTGCGGTATCGGCGACGAGCCGCCTATAGTTGGTCTCCGTAGTGCTGCGCTGGCGATCATTCTCCGCCAGGCGGAGAGCGGGTATGGCCACGATGTCGTAGAACTCACGTGAGGAGTGCTGGTCGACATAGTCCTCGGCGATCTCAACCGCCTCTTCCAAGTTGCCGGCCACAAAGCGCTGATAGAGGCGCTCCTCCGGTGCGAGCACGGGATCGCTGCCGAGGAGGGTGCCCAGAAACTCCAGTTGTGGGACATACCGCCCGATGACGACAAGGCAGACCGTCAGAGGAGTGGCGAGGAACAGCCCGACTGGCCCCCACAGCGTGGTCCAGAAGATCGCAGCCATGATGATGGCCAGCGACGACAGGCCCGTGCTGGAGCCGTAGAGCCACGGTTCGATAACATTGTTGCTGACGAGCTCGGCCACAAGGAACAGTCCCACGACCCAGAACAGCATGGTCCAGCCGGGATCAACCGCGATTGCGAGGGCAATGGGAAAGAGAGCGGCCAAGAAAGGTCCAAGGTAGGGGACGAACCGCAGGACGGCTGCCAGCAGGCCCCACAGCACCGCGTTGGGCACGCCAATCAAGAAGAGAGCAACGCCGATCGGGATACCGTAGGTCAGGTTTACGACGAGCTGCATCAGGAGATAGCGGCTTACCCGGGCGGCCGCATCGTTGATGGCCTGCGTGCTCTTCTGAAGATCACCGGCCCCGGCCAGCTTGATGAAACGGTCGCGGAGATCCTCTCGCTCAAGCAGTACGAAGATCACAAAGATGATGACCAAGCCCGCGGTGGCAAGTGGCGCGAGCAGGGGGCCGACGACCGCCTGGATCACCCCCAGCGGGTTAGATCGAGGAGGCTCCAACCGGACCGTCACTGGCTCTTGCGGAGCGGGCCCGCTGCCGAGTGCAGGCGCACCTGGGATTGTCTGGGCATCATCCGGCTCCTCTTCACCGGAAATCTCCTTGCCGAGGTCCTCAATGGTGGTGGTGACTTTTTCAACGATGCCACCACCGGGGAATGACTGCTGCAAGGATCGGATCTTCTGGGTGATGGTGATCTGATACGCCGGAAGGTTGTTGGCGAGCTGGACGAGCTGGCGGCCGACGACGAACCCGATGCCGCCGATGAGGATGAAAGCGAGCGTGACGGCAACAAGCACCGCAGCGATCCGGGGCAGCCTGAGGCGCCGGAGCCAGTTTACCAGAGGGGTAAGCGCAAAGCTAAGGAGGATGGCGAGGGCGAAGGGGATGAAGACATCCCGACCGAAGTAAAGTCCTCCAATTGCCAGGACGATGCCGCCGGCGGTCAGGATAGAAGACCCTGCTGCCCGCACGACTGGTGGGGATGGAGGCAGAGCTGGATCAGCCATTGGACGACGCTTTCAGCTACGGTGGGCCGAAGACAACTCGACGTCGACAATTTTGATCCGACTCCTGCCGATCAGGCTCTGCCACGCACATGGCGACCGTCAGGAGCGGATGCTGTTTATGGCGGCTCATCCAGGCCACATGCTCAGGGCCTCTACCGGTCACGAGCCCTATGGCAGCTCCGCGCGGGGGATCGGGCATCTCTACGTGGCTGCTGGTCAGGTGCAATCCAGCGGGGCCGCCTGCCCTCAAAAGCATTGCCGCCCATAGGAGGCTTCAGGCACCATCGCGCTTTACCTCGTTTGCGAGGCAGACAGGCTGTGCTCTGATCCTGGAGCAGGCTCTGGTGTTCGCGTCTCTCTTGTGAAAGGGGCTGAACAGTCCCATGTATCTTGATACCGCTTGCACACGAACCCAAGGCGCAGGCGGCTGAGAGACATCGTGTGCTCCCGCCTGTTTCAGCGGAGCGCATAATGTTCAGTAGTTCGTTCTCCATATTGCATAACAATCTCGCTTTACCTATCGGTCGGCCAGCCATGGGGCGCGTCATTCAGGAATATTTGGGTCTCCACTTGTGCCTTGCTGACGAAGCGATGGAACTTCAACCTATCCCGGAGCCGCTCAGGATTCTGGCGATCAAGATCGACCGCCACTTAGCTCTTAGGAGAGAAGCGGAGCTGTCTGAGTTTCAGAATGGGATCTTGGAGGCTCGACCCGTCCTACGGGCCTTCGCGATTTCCTTGACGAGAAGCCCGGATCGAGCCGACGATCTCGTGCAAAACACCATAGTTCGTGCTTTGAGCAAACGGGCTCTCTTCCAGCCAGGCACGAACCTAAATGCGTGGCTCTTCACGATCCTGCGGAATGGCTTCTACACGGAGCACCGCAAGCGCACTCACGAGGTCGCCGATCCGGACGGAGCCTATGCCGCACAGCTGGCCATAACTCCAGGGCAGATGGACGGGCTAAATCTCCAGGATCTGCAGGACGCATTACGGAAAATCGCCCCCGACCAGTGTGAGGCGTTGCTTCTCGTCGGAGCTCAAGGGCTTTCATATGAAGAGGCCGCGACGGCCTGCGGCGTACCAGTCGGGACAATCAAGAGCCGGGTCAACCGGGCTCGCCTTCGCCTTGCCGAACTTCTGGGCTATGAACCCGGTGACCTCGCGCAGGATCAATTCCTGCAGCCTCCGACTGGCCGCTTGTCATGAGCTACATTTCCAGCGAGAGCATAGGTCTTCATATCGTGCGCCATCTTGTACGTGGGCTGGGCAAGACCCAAGGGCAGGGGGCTCCTGTCCAAAATCTCCGGCATTGGTGGACCCTAAGTTTGGGTCAGCGGAGTGAAACCTTTGACCTTGGCCTGAAATATGCTGATCATTGCCGATGGATCGAGCATGGACAGGACGACATGATCCTGCTCACGAACCTAGGATGCACAAAAGGCGGAGCAGGCCGATAAACGGGATCTCGAAGCCAGCCAACAAATGCCTGCGTTGGAGATTAAGTCAGAGCAATGTTATAGGCTTTAAAGGCAGGAGAGGTTTACGGCCAAAGACGTAGGCTTGTCTGCTGCTCAGGGCAGCTCAACGAACTCTGTCGAGAATGCCGACATTGGCCGATCCCTTCCAACGTGCTCAGCGACAAGCCAGGCTAGGAAAGAACGAGTTGTGACAGATCCCACGGTGCTCCTTATTCGGCCCCCTAGCGATTATCATTCTCGTTCTTGGCCAGCGCAATTTTGCTGCGGACCCTGCTTGTTTTGTAGCCGGCCAGATCGTCGATAAATGCTGCCGCCCACCGTGACACATCGGAAGCCCATAGAACTTTCAGCATAGCCTGCCAGCGAGCAACCCGCTCCTCACGGCTCATGTGCAGTGCATGCTGAATCGCCTCCGCCACTTCGACCTTGTCATTCGGGTTGACGATCAGTGCGTCGGTGAGTTCTTCAGCCGCTCCAGCGAATTTCGACAGAATGAGAACACCGGGATCCTGCGGGTCCTGAGCGGCCACGTATTCTTTGGCCACCAGGTTCATTCCATCCCGAATAGGGGTCACGAGGCCGACCCGGGCCAGCCGATAAAGGCCAGCGAGGACTGCGCGAGAATAGGTGCTGGTCACATAGTGGATCGGCACCCAACCAGGCTCACCCAAGGAGCCGTTGATCCGCCCCAGCATCTCATTCACGGCTCGGCTGAGGGTTGCGTACTCGGGCACCTCGCTGCGGCTGGTTGGGGCAATCTGCAGATAGGTCACCTGTCCCCGCTGATCCGGATGGCTGACCAGGAAGCGCTCAAACGCCTCCATGCGCTCAGGAATGCCCTTCGAGTAATCGAGCCGATCAACCCCGATGATCAGCTTGCGAGTTCCCAGACCGGCAATCGTCTGCTTCAGAAGTCGGCCTGAGCCAGAGCGTTGGGCTGCTTGCTGAAAACCGTTCACGTCAATGCCGATTGGAATGCTTTTGATGCGGACGCGACGGCTTCCTACGTCGAGAAGATCTGCCCTGCGGTGGGCGGCGCCAAGTTCCTGCACGAGGCTGCGTCTGAGGTTGTCGGCATCCCGCTCTGTCTGCACCCCTACAAGATCATAGTCCGGGACAACGCGCAGGAGTTCTGTGCTTCCCGGAAGAGCTCCAAACACTTCAGGAGCGGGCCAGGGAATGTGATGAAAGTACCCGATGGGGTTGGTGATCCCGACAGCCCGCAGCTCGCTCGCGAGGGGGATGAGGTGATAGTCGTGAACCCAGATGAGATCGTCAGGCTGGATGAGATGGGCCAGTGCATTGGCGAAACTACGATTCACCCGCAAGTACCCTGCGTAGTCAGCCCGCGAGAACTCGGACAGACCGATCCGGTAGTGCATGATGGGCCAGAGTGCCCGGTTGGCGAAGCCATTATAGTACTCCTGCCGATCGAGCGAAGTCAGGTCCATGACTGCATACTTCACCTGTCCTTTGTCGATGATCTTGGGCTGGGCCGCCGGATGGGCTGAAACCTTGCCGCTCCAGCCGAACCACAGCCCCTGGTAGGCCTGGAACGCCTCGTGCAGAGCCACTGCTAGGCCTCCTGCAGCGGCTTTTCCGGTGTCTGGAATGGTTACTCGGTTGGATACGACAACGAGCCGTCGCAAATGCACGTTCCCTCTTGTAGCTTTCCGGAGGGTAGCCCGAGGACGAACACCGTGGCAAATGCCGCGCACTGGAGCTTAGCCAAATCAAGCTGGTAGAGGCCATTCTGGGCCGAGACCCAGCAGGCCGAAACCATTGCTCAAGGTCCCGTCCTTATCCCGTGACGTCTGTCTCTGGCCGGTCCTTCCCTTGAGAGACTTCCTCGTGCCAGTCGCCCGCTTCGTCCTGGTACTCGATATCCTCAGTCGCGCCCGGCAGCCTCCGTCCAGCAGCGGCTCGTGCTTCATTATGCCTGTCGTAGCGTTCTGAGAGGACATCTCCGACCTTGCAAGCCCAACACCTCCAAGCCGGCACCGGGGCATCAGATCTACC
>NZ_JAJATX010000048.1 GCF_020866965.1 Microvirga roseola | reverse complement strand
TTCATCGGCCGGGAGATGCTACGACCGAGGCCGAACGCAACAGCTGCCAGGATTAGGGCCGAGACGCCGACAAAGGCGAGGAACACGTTCCGGTGAGTGGCATTGATAGCCGCCAGATCATCGATGTACATGCCTGCGGCCACAACCCATTCCCACTGAGGGAATGAGACGGCGTATACGGTTTTCGGAGACGGTACAGTCTCGTTCAGCTTCGGCCAGAGGAAGTTGACGAAACCGCCGCCCCTCTTACCGGCCTCGACCTGCTCGCGGGTGACGTAGGTTCCGTTGGCATCCTTCACGTCGGAGAGGTTCTTGCCCTCAGTACCCTTGTTGGGATGCATGACAACGAAGTTGGTGTAATCGAGTACCACAAAGTAGTCATTGCCGTTGTAGCGCATCGTGCGCAGGATGTCGGCCGCCCGCTTCTTGGCCTCCTCGACGGAAAACTCACCCTTCCTGGCACGCTCCTCAAAACCTGCAATGAGAGTTGTCGCGGTCTGAGCAAGGCTTTTGAGCTCGGCCTGCTTTCTTTCGAGGAGGATGCTGGAGATCGTGAGTGATCCATAAACCGACAGTGCTATCAGCGCGAGGATGCCGGCGGCGATACCTGCGTAGAAGCGGCTGGTAACACTGGATAGAATGCTCGCTACCCTCTTCCGAGCGGGGGGATTTTGGACTGTCATCACTTCTTTGTGGACCCGCCTGCATCGCCGCAGGAGGCTCGTGCCACAGCAGCACGATTAATCGGGCCCGGCTACAGTTCTGGAAAAAGAGTAATTTCAAGTTAAGCAGCGCCGTCTGCGGACGAATCCTAAATCTTACTTGGCATTTAGCGGTTGTGAGCCAATTTAGACCACAAGCACTGTCATTTCAGATGGCGAAGCACTGCATGTAAATAAAGTGTGGTACGCTGTTTTGAAGGGCAAATGAGATATCGCGCAGATGATTGCGCCCCTCCCTGCTCAAAGTGATTACAAGGACGGGGCCTATGCTTGGCGCGACTGTCTTAGAGTATAGCCGATATCGCCATGATCCACATGATCACGCTAAGGAGAATGGCCAATCCCAGGACGATGGAGAGAGCATTTGGAATGCCAACGTGCCTCCTGGGCAGTGATTGTGGTCGGACCGGAGGTGAAACTGACCGGTGAAACTATTCAACCGTTAGTTCTGTTCCGTACCGTACCATCTTCCGCGGGCAGCATGGAACCTGCTGCAGTCCAGGCTAGCCCGTCCGAAAGCCCGGTGCCTTCCTTGTGAGGAGGCGACTGGCCGTCCAGGTGAGCAGCCCTGAGAGGCCAAAGATCACCGCGATGACGCTGGCCATAAAGAACGTGATTGCTTCATCCCCCTCGATGCCTTCGATCCATAAGGCCGCTAACAGGCCGATGGCTCCAGCCAATCCGAACCCGTACATCCAGCGCAAGACCCGTCGCCAGGCCATACGGACGGACCAGGCACCGCCCAAATGCCGGGCAAGGACAAGCAAGAGAGCCGGTCCTATCAGGAGGCCAACCAAGATTGCTGCCGACTGCATCTGACCTGTTCCACAAAGAGGCTTACCGTAAAGGTGTAGCCTGAACACGTTGATCCTGACCAGGTGCGCCGGCTTGTGCCATGAGATAGGCGTCCCGGTTCTTCTTGAACGTGGCGGCCTTCTCCAAATCCTTCGCGATCTTCTTTTGAGCCGGCACCGGCTTTTGGGCGTACCGGGCGCATAGCCGCGGGAGCGCAAAGGGAACCGCAATCTGCGGGTGGTTCCGGCCGATGGCATCCTGGATCAGGTCCACCTGCTCTCCCGCCAGCGGCATGCCGCTGTCGCCGCCCAGGAGAAGCAGCAGGTTCATCACCGCCGAGGGCAGCGCCCGAACGAGTTCCTTGCCGGGAGCGGCCGCGGCAATCTCGAGATATTCGGAGCGAGCGAGGGTGATGGTGATCACCTGATCTTTCCCACTGGGCGGACCATCCGCCAGGGCCAGAAGGCTCTCACGGAAGCCTTGCTCCCGGCCGCGAGCCGCATCGTCATGGCAGCCGAACCCGGCCTTTTGCCGGATCCACTGCTCGCTCGGACCTTTGGGTCCCACAGCCACGATCGAGGACTTGATCAGACCCTCGGCCAGACTGGGACGAAGCTGCTCCTCCTTCTCCGGGTGGTCGATGATGAAGAATCGTACGTTCGTATTCGCCACGATCCCCTTGATCTCCGGCAGAACGCTCGTTCCTTGGAAGGAGGAAGGCTTCGAGAGTCTCACGCTGAGTTACATCGGCATGAAAAGCGGGTTCTTCTTCAACGCCCATCGAGCCGCAGAGGACTGCCTTGCAGCGCTCCAGATTCTCGCGCTGCCGCTTCCAAAGTCTGGACGGTCGCCGATCTCCTGTCTTCTACAAGCCTCCAGAGCTATTACCTGCCGCATCAAAGCGACCAATACCCCCTATGACCGCAAGGAGCTGTTGAAAGCCCGTTCCTACCGGTGGTCGGACGGATCAGACGGATCGGTCAAGGCTTGGTGGATCGAAGTCCCGCAGGAAAAGCTTGAGGACGAGATCAACTTCCTACGATCACACATCTACATGCGCCCGATCGACATTCCCATTCGACACATCACTGCCATGGAGCGGTTCTCCCCAAGAGCCGATTGATCCAGGGTCCAAAGACCAGCGGAATCTCTACCGCTGAAATCCCCTGAAGGAGATGGGAATGGACAATCTGACCGAAATCCTGGTCACGCCCCGGCTCGCCTCGATCGGCATGGCGGTTCTTTCCGCCAACCTCGAGCCTGTCCCTCCCTATGCCTTCATCCTGGATCGTGGGATGGATCCGGAGGAGCGGCTTGAGAACGCCATTCTCTGGAAGGCTCTCAGGGACCGCGCCGGATCGCAGATCAAGGCCTATGACGATGTGGGCAAGGTCCCGGAGGGCGTCACCCATATCTTCGGACGGGCTGGCCATCGCAGTGATCTTTTCCGGGACGGTCTGAAGTACCCGGGCCCGAACGAAAGGACCCCGCGAGGTCGACTCGCTGCATGGCCGCATCGCCGTCGGCTTCCTCATCGTCCAGGACATTGTTGTGGTCCTGGCCATGATCGTCCTCTCGACCGTCGGCATAAGCGCGGACGGGAGCCCGGCCGGTTTCGGAATCGGCGGCACGCTCGCCATTGGCCTTGCACTCCTCGCGCTTCTCGCACTCTTCGTGCGCTACGGCGCGGAGCGCCTGCTACGCTACATCACCCGCATGCCGGAACTGCTCGTCACGTTTGCCCTCGCCTGGACCGTGATCTTCGCCGCCGTATGCGACTTCATCGGCCTGGGCAAGGAACTGGGCGGCCTGATTGCAGGTGTTTCGCTGGCCTCGACCTCGTTCCGGGAGGCGTTAGCCTCGCGCCTGGCCAGCCTCCGCGATTTCCTGCTGCTGTTCTTCTTCATCGGCCTGGGATCGGGCCTGCGGATCGGCCTCCTGGGCGATCAGGTCATTCCTGCCCTCGTGCTGTCGGCGTTCGTGCTCGTCGGGAACCCGCTGATCATGGGCGCCACCGCTGTCCCCTTCGGTTTTCCCCGGCTAGGCAGTTGGCCCGCGGCTTGGTCTGGGCCGGCTGAATGAGAGTGGCGGGTGCTGACAGTCCCGCAATCTCGCGTACGATCTTCGTCCTGATAGTTTGGATGAACTGCTGCTTCTCCCGGACCGGGACCATGAAGGCGCCCGGCCCGCCGATGACGCAATCCTGAAAGTAAAGATCCAGGTCCTCAATGTCCCAAGCGCCATCGGGCCGCTTGAGCATGATCGGCAGGCCGTTGATCGTGACCCCTCGGGCTAGCGCTTCGTCCCTGGCCTGGGTTACGGTCCGCCCCTGATTGTTTGGACCATCGCCGGAGATATCGATCACCTCACGGAGAGGCTTAACCCCGCTCTCCCGCAATTGCCTGAGGCTGAAGTCAATGGCGCCCGAGACGGATGTGTAACCGATGCGCCGAGTGGGGCTGCGGGCAAGCCGGTCCGCAAAGCCGAGTGCATCCTCCGGCTGCTCGATCACGGTCCAGGGCACAACCACCTCCTGGTAGGCCGCCCCGGCCCATTCCAGGTACACGACAGCGATGCGACCCAGCATGCCCTTGCGGACTGCCTCATGCACCTCAGGCGCGCGAAAGGCCTCGACAAAGCCCTGCCGTTGCAGTTCCTGCTCGTCGGGTTCCATGGACAGGGAGACATCAACCGCCATGACGAGAGCGAGGTCCACTTCCGTTTCAGCCCAAGCAGAGACCGTGGAGAACATGGCCGTTGTCCACGACAGGGCAAGAAAAAGCAGCACGCGCGCGGAAGTAAGCATGTCGGACCTCCTGGCGAATGGGAGTAAGGTGCCCGTGCCAGAGCCGGCTCTCCGCCCGAACCAATGATAGGGCAGCGCTGCCCCAGGACCATGTTCGGAACCTCCCTTCCGGGCCATCGTTCGTTCATCACATCCATCAACCAGAGGGTCGCATGGGCCAAGAGCCTGCCAAATCTGAAGCTCGACTGGCAACGGCCAGCATTGTCGACACGCTTGCCGTCTTCGCCGAGGTTGCCATTCCCACCTTGAGCAAGGGCGTCATCATCCGCCGTCCGAAGATGGTCTCGGTCGCAGAGGCGGTGGGGCTCGACTCCCGCGCGGTGCAGCGGCTGCAGCAGCTTTGGGCCAAGTATGGATCAGGTCCGCTGCTGCTCCCGATTCCTGGACGCAAACAGGCCGTCATATTGAGCCCGGAGCATGTGCAAAGGGTTCTCGCCGGGACACCTCGGCCGTTCACGCCGGCCACAAAGGAAAAGAGTTCTGTTCTCGGGCATTTCGAGCCCAATGTCTCGCTGATCTCCAAACCTCCGAAGCGAAGCGACCGCCGTCGCTTCAACGGTATGGTGCTGGAGGAGGGCTGCCCTGTTCACTCACAGGCCGATGCGTTCCTGCGGGTCGTGAAAGAAGAAGCTGAGGTGCTCCTCGCTCGGAGCGGAGAGGAGCTCAACTGGGACAAGTTCACTGTCGCATGGCATAAGGTCATCCGGCGTGTGGTTCTCGGCGACAGCGCTCGCGACGATCATGAGCTGACCGAGATGCTTGCGAAGTTGCGTGCGGTGAGCAACTGGGGCTTCCTTCACCCCAAACGCGCGAAACTCGCCAAGCAGTTTCATGACCGGTTGAACCAGTATCTCTCTCGCGCAGAGACCGGCAGCCTTGCGGGCCGCATCGCAGCTTTGCCGAAAACAGACGAGACATCGCCGTCCCATCAGGTGGCGCATTACCTCTTCGCATTCGATCCCGGCGGCATGGCAACATTCCGCACCCTTGCTCTGCTCGCCACTCATCCGGATGAGCGGGCGAGGGCCAGAGAGGAGATTGATGCTGCAGGCGAGACAGTGCGCAAGGATCTGCCTTTCGTCCGGGCCTGTTTTCTCGAGAGCCTGCGCCTGTGGCCGACGACACCCGCGATTTTCCGCGAAACGACGGAGGACGTGGAATGGGACGGCGGCACCATGCCGAAGAACACCCACATTCTGATCTTTGCGCCCTTTTTTCACCGTGATGACGAATACCTGGACTACGCCCACCGGCTCAATCCGGACTTATGGTTGCAGGGTATGCCAGGAAACGGGTGGCCGCTCGTCCCCTTCAGTGGAGGGCCCGGAATTTGTCCGGCGCGCGACTTCGTGCCAATGATGGGAAGCGCTATGATCGCCGAGATCCTGGGCACAAAGGAGCTTTCGCTGGAGCAGCCGCGTCTCTCCCCCGAAGAACCGCTGCCGGGAACGCTCGACAACTACACGCTCAGATTCCGGGTTGGCCCACGCGCCTCGTGAGGATCAACGCGGGACCAGCCGAGCCCAGATGCCGCTCTTGGCGCGCAGCGTGATGGATGGCAGGAGCTCGACTGGATGCTCCTCTTGCCACTCCAAGCGAAAGTGTCGAGCCACGACTGACAGGATCAGCACAGCTTCCATTATCGCGAAGCGGTTCCCGATGCAGATGCGCGGCCCGCCGCCAAATGGCATGTAGGCGAAGCGGGGGATCCGCCGCGCGAGATCGCCTTCCCATCGTTCTGGGCGGAATCTCTGCGGATCCTCGAACCACCGCGGATCCCGGTGGATGATCCAGGGACTTATGAGGATGGTCATACCGGCAGGGAGGGAGTAGCCGCCGGTCCTGCAATCGGTCAGTGCCTGTCGTCCAAGCACCCATGCCGGAGGGGACGGGCATCAGTGGGGGGTGGAGAAGCAGGGGCGGCTCTTCCGCAGGTGCTGCTGTAGCAGGTCTTGCTCTCCTGGCGGTCCCGCTAATCGGGCTCCTGGCCTGGAGCCGTATACGAAAGGGTCATGGGAGCCAGCGCAGGTACGAACGCTTGAGGTCCCGGGAGAGATTGGCCCGGCTGCAGGCCTGAGCAGGAGCCCTTCTCTTGGCCCTACGAAGCCAAGAGGTGGGCCAGGCCCCACACGGCAGCCCACCCAAGCGCAACCGAGGTTCCGGTTGCTAAGAAGGCCAGGGCGAGAGCAGACAAGATGGCCAACCCGTCCCGAGCCGCCAACCCTAGACCCATCAGGATCACCGCAAAGCCGGGAAGGATGTTGCCGAACGGGATCGGCAGAGCAATCAGGATCCCCATCAGCACCATCACCAGAGCCAGCATCGGCTTGGCAGGGCCTGTCGTCAGCAGGCCGGCCCGAGGCTTGATCCTCCCCTCGAACTTTTGCAGGATTCCAGGACCTTGGTGAGCCAGCATTCTGACTGCGGAGGGCTTTAGTCGCATCTGAGCAAGCCACTCAGGGAGGCTGAACTCCTCTCCTGCTGTCACCATGCGGCACGCTACAATCACCAGCACGGTCCCAAAGACTGCCCCGAGGGGAACGCCAGGGACAGGAATGATGGCCGGAATGGCGATCGCGGCAAGCAGCAATCCGCTCGCCCGCTCCCCAAACACAGCCACAAGGTCGCGCACGCGCGGATCTGATGGCAACAGTTGATCCATGCTCGCCATGATCTCAGAAGCTGTTTCTGGCCTGTCGCAGTTCACAGGCCGAGCCTCCTACAACCACCCCTTGAACAGCGCTGCGCGTGTTGATCTGATTGGACTTGGCAATGAGCTTAAGCATGCGTCTAGGCCAGGAGATAGAAGAGATAGAAGCCGTTAAAGCGCACGCCAGCCGCGGCAGCTCTGGCATGGAAGCCGGGCGGCGAGGGATCCGAAGGCCGAAGGCAGCGTTCAAACTCCCACTTCTCCTCAACCAGAAATTCTGGAACGGGACGCTCCTCCGGTACGGCACAAAGGAGACCGGGTCGCTGACTGTTGCGGAACAGGTTGTACACGCGATCCCGCATGTCGGGCTGACGAGGATCAGGCAAGGCATCTTCAGCCATCTTTCAGACTGTTCTCCCCAGGTTCGAGGAGGAGCTTGGCAGAGATCAGCCTGACCTGCGCTCATCTTCCCGCTCCCCTGGAGAGGCGGAAGATGTGGGGGAAGGCTCATCAGCTCTGGAGCTGTGGCGGAACGGCCGAGACATCCTCGTGATCATTGTCGACAGGCACGAGAAACGTCACAAACAAACCGTCCTCATCCTCGTCCTCGAAATCATCATCGTCCTCCAAGTCAGGGGCTTCGAACGCGGCGACCTCCTGCTCAGATGCGGGCCTGATGTTCAGCGGCATTCTGCCGTCCCATAGGGGCGTTCCTTCGCTGGTCATCAGGGTCAGGTCATTCTTGAAATCTTCGCTTTGGAAGATGGCTCGCGCCATGGCCTCATCCGCATCGGTGATCGCGATCGGCTTGCCGCTAAGCTCGAGTGTAAACATCAATCCTCCTTCTGAAACATCAATCCTCCTTCTGAATGGAGGCTGTTAAGGCGCCGGTACAGTGCGAGCTAAGCGGACCACTTGCAAAGGTGTCTTTATCCCGAGCGCTCCATCAGGCTAGGACGCACAGCAGATCGGCTCCAGGCCAAGGCCGCGAACGGCGTTAGCTTGAGCAGCTGAGGCCAGGCTGCGCTGGCCTGAGAGGTAGCGGCTTCACGAGCCCTGTCAGCTGTCGGCTTCCTCCCCGCTTGTGGTGAGCTCAACGTACTTGCGGGTGACCGGCTCAATCAGATCGGCTGATTGTTGCGCCGCCTGCTCCTCCTCCTGGATCGACTGGCGGAAGGCGGCGACGTGACCGGTCTCGCCGGAACTCTCCGCAATCGCGATCAGGGAGCGGTAGGCTGCAATCTGCTCATATTGATAAGCATAGCCGGCATAGAGGTTTTTGAGCGTCTCGTCCTGGAACATTCCATGCACTGTTGCGCCAACGCTGCCAGCTGCGCTGGTTACGGCTTCCTTGACGGCCGGAGGACTTTCCCCCGCAGACTGAAGAGCCTGCTCAATGCGCTGGATCTGCTGTCGCGTGGTCTCGATATGCTTCTGGAGGAGAGCTGAATACTCCGGGTATTTCTCCAGCCGGGAGACCTGAATTTCCATCTGCTGCAGACCCTGCTGCTCCATGGCATGGGTGTTACGCAGTGCCGAGATATAAATCGAGCGGGCGTCAGTCATCGGTGTGCTTCCTCAAGGATACAGTTCCGACGCCAACGAATGGGTCCTGGTTGAGTTCCTCTCAGGTCAGCATGAGGTCGGTGGCATTGCGCAGTGATCCAGGAGGTACTCTGTCAGCCTTGACGAACAGCTGATATGGAACCCGCGGGAATATTCACGAGGCCCCTGCGGAGCATCCGTCACGGTGGGCGCAATCCGCGTCCACCGGTGCTTCCTATATCACTCCGGTACAGTGAAGGGTTGCCGTCGCCGAGGCGGCGGTTATCGGTTGCCGCTCAGGGCGTCGACGGCATTGCCGGCCTTCGCCCGCGATGAAGAATTGGCTGCGCATCGCGACGCGTATGCCCGCCCGGCAGGAGAATATCGTCGTCAAACCGGCCCGCACCGCCAAGAGACAAACTGAACGTGCCATCTCGACGCGCTCGCTTGACAGTCGAGCGATCCTGCGTGCATCATCAATTATCAATTCGATCGTATCGATACGCGATACAAGCTTAGCATCGATACGGAGAAGAGGGAGAGGCGTATCCGCGTTGTTTCTTCCCAACGGGGTGCGCCATCCGAAGCGGAACTCGAGGGGGCATGATGTCTCGGGACTCAGTCGTCCCCGCTGACATGTAAGGTACCCCGTTTTGTTTGATTCAAGAGGAAATCATGAGCCGTCATGCCGTGTGCCTAACGTTCGACTTTGACGCGATGTCCGTTATGGTTGCTCGCGGGCTCAAGAGTCCGACACCTGTTTCACGCGGGGAGTTCGGAGCCGCTGCCGTTCCCCGGATTCTGGCGCTCCTGGACAAATATCGGATCAAGGCCTCTTGGTTCGTTCCAGGAACCGTCGTCAAGACCTACCCGGATCACTGCCGCCGGATCATCGGGGCCGGGCATGAGATTGCCAATCACGGCTGGACCCATGCAACTCCGGCCAGCCTCGCCCCAGAGAAAGAGGAGGCGGACCTCGTCCGTGCCAGTGAGGCCATCGCCGAGGTGACCGGCCGCAGCCCGCGGGGCTACAGGTCCCCGGCCTGGGATCTCAGCCCTGTGACGGTCGACCTGCTGCTCAAGCATGGCTTTCTCTACGACAGCAGCATGATGGGGCATGACCATCATCCTTACTTCGCCCGCCGCAACGATGTCGTGCCGGATGAGGAACCGATCCAATTCGGCGAGACGACCACATTGGTCGAAATGCCCGTCAGCTGGTCGCTCGACGACTTTCCGCATTTCGAGTTCATGCGGTTCAAGGACGTGGTCTTCCCAGGGCTGGCGAATGCGGGACTGGTCCTCGAAAACTGGGTCCATGATTTCGAGTACATGGCACGCACCGAAGAGTGGGGGTGTCTCACCTACACGTTCCATCCTTTCGTCATCGGCCGCGGGCACCGCATGATCATGCTCGAGCGCCTGATCTGCTCGCTTCTCGAGCGCGGCGCCCATTTTCTCACGATGGAAGAGGCTGCCGAGCGGTTCCGAACCCGCGCTGCGGCTGAAGCGCTGCGGGCATGAAGGACCGTCGGCCCGACGCATCATCGTGCTCGCCCCGCTGGTGAGTATTTAAGTTCGCCAGCGCTTCAGGCCTATCACATCCCATTCCCTCCGGAAGGATGTCAAAGCCATCGGCAGCAACATCTCCAACGCTAAGCAACAGAGCTCCCCAGCCATGACGAGCACCATCCAGATTGAGTCTGTTGAAGGCCTGAATGCGCCTGCGGAGATCCTCGTCGACCCATGGGGCGTTCCTCACATCCGGGCGGACTCGCTCGACGATCTGTTTTTTGCGCAGGGCTTCAACGCGGCGCGCGACCGTCTCTGGCAACTCGATCTTTGGCGCAAAAGGGGCCTCGGCCTGCTCGCCGCCGACTTCGGGCCGGGATACCTGGCGCAGGATTACACGTCCCGGCTTTTCCTCTACCGCGGAGACATGGATGCCGAATGGGCAACCTACGCGCCCGATGCAAAAGACATCTGCACAGCCTTTGTCACCGGCATCAACGCGTACATCGCATTGACGGAGCGCGAGCCCGAGAGGCTTCCACCCGAGTTCACACAGATGGGCACGAAGCCCGCCCGATGGGAGCCCGAGGATGTTGTCCGGATCCGAAGCCATGCGATGACCCGCAATATCCTGTCCGAGGTGCTCCGCACCCATGTCCTTACAGGTGCGGATCAAGCAACAGACGATCTTCGGAAGGTGCTGGAGCCGGCGATCGTTCCGACCGTTCCCGAAGGGCTTGATCCGTCGCCCGTCCCGTTGGAGGTTCTGGCCGCCTACAAGCTTGGAACGGCAGCCGTGATGTTCTCGCCTGAGCGTCTCGCGGCTTCTCTCGAGGAGGCCTGGAAGTGGACAAAGGTGACCGATCTCGGTGATGTTGTCGCGGAAGTCGGCTTGCAGGGCTCGAACAACTGGGTGGTCGATGCGGCTCATACGGCCACGGGAAGGCCGCTCATGGCAAGCGACCCCCATCGAAACCACGCCATCCCGGCCCTGCGCTATCTGGTGCATCTGAGCGCGCCTGGACTGGATGTGATCGGGGCCGGAGAGCCGGTCGTTCCTGGCGTGTCGATCGGACACAATGGACAGATCGCCTTCAGCCTCACGATCTTCTATGCCGATCAGGAGGATCTCTACGTCTATGAGACGAAACAGGGCGAGCCGACAGGCTACCGCTACGAGGATTCGTGGCAGGAGATGCAGGTTGTCGAGGAGGTATTCGCCGTCAAGGGCGCGCCCGACCAGGTGATGTCCCTCAAATTCACCCGGCACGGCCCGGTGCTGTTCGAGCAGCCCGAGCGGCAAAAGGCTTACGCCGTCAGATCGGTGTGGTCCGCCCCAGGGTCCGCGCCCTACCTGAGGAGCCTCACGTCCATGCGTGCCAGGAACATTGCGGAATTTCGCGATGCTATGCGTGGTTGGGGCGTGCCCTCGTCGAACCACGTCTTTGCCGACGTGCAAGGCACGATCGCCTGGGTGCCAGCTGGTTGGACGCCAGTGCGCCCCAACTGGGACGGCCTCATGCCGGTTCCCGGAGACGGCCGGTATGAGTGGGACGGTTTCCTCGACAACGAGAAGCTTCCCAGAGTGGTGAACCCGGAGAAAGGCTTCTTCGCAACGGCGAACGAGATGAACCTGCCGCCCGACTATCCTCATGCAGTCGGCTACGAATGGATCGAGAATTCACGCACCACCCGCATTCACGAGGTCCTCCGCCGATCGCCGCAGCATTCCGTCGACGATGCGTGCCGGCTGCAAACCGACGTCGTGTCTATGCCGGCGCGGCGGGTCTGCAGCCTGTTGAACGGCCTCGAAGCGGAGGGAGATGCGGCAGCCGCGCTCGCCTATCTCAAGGGCTGGGATCATGCGTTGGCGGTCGACAGTGGACCTGCTGCGCTGTTTGAGTTGTGGTGGGCTAAGCACCTGAAGACAGGGCTTCTTGAGGCACTGGTCCCGGACGACAAAATGCGCGGGCTTCTGGCTCCAGGAGACATCGAGGGCATTCTCCGTGCGCTTGAAACACCGGATGAGCGTTTCGGCGCAAGCCCTGCGTATGGGCGGGATGAACTGCTGCGCACGACGCTCGCGGCGGCTTGGCGGGATTGCGCCGATCGGCTCGGCGCGGACTCCTCCACTTGGGCTTGGGGCAGGCTGCACCACGCCCTATTCGAGCATTCGCTGGCCTCCGTCGAGCATGGCAACGAGGCTTTCAACATCGGTCCGTTCCCGCACGGCGGCAGTTCGGTCACGCCGATGCATACCGGCTATCGCCCATCGGACTTCCGCACGATCGCAGGCGCCTCGGTTCGAATGGTCGTTGATGTCGGAGCGTGGGACGAGAGCCGCTGGATCAATGCTCCGGGGCAATCGGGCGATCCGCGCTCGCCGCACTACAGCGATCTCGCGCCCATCTGGGCAGTGGGTCAGTATGTGCCGATGTTGTACTCGCGCGAAGCGGTCGATGCGGCGGCACCCCACAGGATCAGGCTGGAGCCGCGGCGCGCGTCAGCCCCCTATGTGCAGGCCGCTCGGGCGGCGGGGGTGTAGCACCTCGGCGGGGTTCAAAACAGATGCCGGCCTGCTTTGACGGCTTCTGGAACCCGCTCGATCCAACATCCTGCAAGCCTCGTGAGAAGCGGGCGAGGCAAGCGCGAGGCTGGAACTGCCCTCAGCCGGACGTGCGGTCTGTTTTCTCGGCCAGGTAGGCGATTGCTGCGCTGCAGCCGCCAGAACCGTGCGGGATTCCCAGCGCAGCCAAGCCCATCTCGATGACGCCCAGGGTCCCAAGCAGGGTGGGCGCGTTGATATGGCCCATGTGCCCGATCCGGAAGCCACGGCCAGAGGCCGGGCCGATTGCGATCCCGAGCACAACGCCGCATACATCCCTGCAGTAATCCAACAGCGGCGTGGCATGCGCCTCATCCATTGCCAGGACTGTCACGGAATCCGAGCGCTGGTCCGGCTGCAAGATATTGAAATCGATCGCGCCGCCCTTGGCCCACTCGGCGACTGCCCGGCGGGTGGCTTCGGCCAAAAGGCGATGTCGTTGATGAACATCGTCCAGGCCCTCGCTGAGGATCAGGTCGAGCGCCTTGCGGAAGCCGAACATGAGGTGCTCCGGACAGGTGCCGCAATATTTCTGATAATGCTCCGGACCGTCTCGGAAGCTCCAATCCCAATAGAAGGTCCGAAGGTCGGCCTTGGGATGCACCTGCTTGGCCCTCGGGCCGGCAGCCACGAAGCTCAGGCCCGGCGTCATCATCAGGCCTTTTTGCGAGGCCGCAACGGCGACGTCGACCCCCCACTCGTCCATCTCGAACGGAATTGCTCCCAGCGATGCGATGAGGTCCACCATCAACAGCGCGCCATGCTTGGCCTCGTCCACGGCACGGCGGATCGCCGGGATATCGTTGAGCGCACCCGACGCGGTGTCGACCTGTGTCAGTAGAACGGCCTTGACCCGGCCCTCGCGGTCATTTCTCAGAAAAGCCTGCAATTGGTCTGGGTCCGCAGCCCGCCTCCAGCCGCCTGGAAGAATGATGACATCGATTCCAAGGCGCTTGGCCATTTCGGCCCAGCCAAGGGCGAACAGACCCGACTCGAGCACGACAACCCGGTCGCCGCGCGACAAGGTGTTGGTGAGGGCAGACTCCCAAGCGCCATGGCCGTTGGCCGCGTAGATGTAGGTATCGCCGGCGGTTCGGAACACGGTGCGAAGATCGCGCAGGCACGACATGGTCACTTCGACCAGCGGGCCCGAGTAGATGTCGACCGCCGGCCGGTGCATGGCGCCCAGGACTTCATCCGGAACCGTCGTCGGACCCGGGATCATCAAGAATTCCCGACCACCTCGAAGTGACATGCTCATAATCCTCTCAGACACCTTGATTGGGGCAGGTTAAGCTCAGGTTTGACCCATCTGTGTCAACGCCATGCGGGATGTCACACAGCCTTCTGCGGAACGCGCCGGCTGATCAGTCCTGCAATCGATGTGATCATCGCCGTGATGATCAAATAGACGAGCGCTACGGTCAGCAGGGGCTCGTACACGAGGAACGTGTGCGTGCGCACCTGGTTCGCCGCACCCACGAGATCCACCACAGCGACGGTTGAGGCCAGGGCGGTCGACTTCAGCAGCAGAACGGTGTCTCCGACGAGGGTCGGGAGCAACATTCGCAACGCCGAGGGCAGCCAGATGCGGCGGAACATCAGCCCCGACGACATTCCGAATGCGCGGGCCGCTTCCAGCTGACCCTTGGCGACGGACAGCAGGCCGCCCCGCAGCAGCTCGCCTTCATAAGCTGCCACGCTGATCGCCAGGGACACGACCACATACCAGAAACCGTCGCGCAGATAGGGCCAGAAAATGCTTGTGCGGACTTCCGGAGTGGCGGCGAGGAGCGTGCCGACGCCGTAGTAGAGAATGTAGATCTGCACCAGGAGGGGGGTGCCACGAATAACCGTCGTGAACGTGCCACTGAGGTAGTACAGGATCGGATTGGGAGAGATCCGGGCGACTGCCACGGGGATTGCCAGGGCAAAGCCGAACAGCGCCCCGAGAACCAGAAGAAGAAGCGTTCGCCACAGTCCGCCGAGGAGGATTGGCCAGAATTCGCTCACCCAAGAGAAGTCCATGTCGGCTTCCTCAAATCGCCTGCTGCGTTCGGCGGAAACGCCGCTCGACCGATTGGAACAGAAGGTTGGAGGCCAAGGTCATGACGAGATACATCAGACCTGCCACGCAGTAGAAGGTGAAGTACATCCTCGTGGAGGCGGCCGCAGACTTGGCGCTGGACAGCAATTCGCTGAACCCGATCACGCTGATGAGGCTCGTCTCCTTGATCAGCACGACCCAGAGGTTGGCGAGTCCCGGGAGAGCCACCGGCAGCATGGCAGGCAGAATGATGCGCCTGAGGAACAGCCAAGGCGTGAACGCGAAAGCCCGTCCTGCCTCAAGTTGCCCGGTGGGAATTGCAAGGATTGCGCCACGGAAGATTTCGCCGGCATATGCGCCCTGCACGATGCCGAGCACCGCGACGGCCGTCGCAAAGCCGTTGATTTCAACGAGTCCAAAACCCAGCGCCGCTAGGAATGCGCTCAAGCCGGAAGAGCCCGCATAATAGAGAAGGATGATGAGCAGCAGCTCGGGGATGGCGCGAAAGACCGTCGTATAGGCGCTGGCGACCGCGCGCGTGGCCGGGCCGCCCCAGAGCTTTGCCACGGCGGAGGTCATGCCGAGCAGCAGGCCGACCAGAAACGATCCGGCGGCGATCTGCACGGTGAGCAGGGCTCCCTGGAGGAGCACGCCCTTCCAGCTGGAAACAGTGCTGATGAGCGGTTCAAACAATGCGCCAGGGCCCATGCGCCACCTGATCGACGATGCCGTTGTATCTGGTCATGACTGATGCGCCTGTGCGGGACCCGGCCCCGAAGAGCCGGATCCCAGGATCGGCTTAGCGGGGAGAGACGTCGACCTTGAAGTACTTCTTCTGGATCTTATCGTACTCGCCGCTTGCGACCATGTTGCTCAGGACAGCGTTCATTTTGTCGCGAAGAGGATCGCCCTTGCGGAACGCGGCGCCGACACCGCCGCCGAGGAGCGGATCCTTCGGAGCTTCGGCCTTGATTTCGTAGGGCTTGCCCTCGGGAGTCTTCAGGAACTCCTCCATGGCGAGCGCATCGGAGATCATCAGGTCAAGGCGTCCGGCCAGGAGGTCCGACGTGACTTCGTCCTGGCGCGGGAAGATCTTGATTTCGGCGCTGTCGCCGAAGCGGGCTTGGGCATAGGCGGCATGAACCGAGCCACTGATGACGCCGATGATCTTGCCCTTGAGGCTTTCCTTGGTCGGCTGAACCGGCGCGCCCTTCGGCCCCACGAACACGACGCGGGTGTCGTAGTAGGGATTGCTGAAGTCCACGCGCTTCTTGCGCTCCTCAGTGATCGTCATGTTGTTGTAGATCATGTCGATCTTGTTGTTATTCAGGGCGGAGATCAGGCCATCCCAGGTGATCTCGACCAGTTGGCACTTCACCTTCATGCCTTCGCAGAACGAAGCGAGCAGGTCGGGCTCAAAGCCGAAGCGGCTGCCGTCGGCTTTCTTGTCGGTGAAGGGCGGGAAGGGACCGGGATCGAGGCCGACCCGGACGACGTCCTGGGCCGAAACCGCGGCGGTGCTGAGCACGATGGCCAGCAGGCCTCCCGAAATCTGCGACATCAATCTAAAGGCTTTCATTGTTTCCTCCCGATACCGCCGCCTGCTTGCAGCTTGAATTCATCGCCTGCTCGCCATCAGGCAAGAGCATGCTGGGCAGAGACGAACTGGCGGCACCGTTCGCTCTGGGGATTGTGGAAGACTTTCGCCGGTGGACCTTCCTCCTCCACGATCCCTTTGTGCAGGAAGGCCACATGGCTCGACACCTGGCGGGCGAAGCTCATTTCGTGAGTGACAAGGATCATCGTGCGTCCTTCATCCGCGAGGTCACGAATGACCTTCAGCACCTCCCCGACCAATTCGGGATCCAATGCCGACGTGGGCTCGTCGAACAGCATGACCCGCGGATTGATGGCTAGGGCTCGGGCGATGGCAGCCCGCTGCTGCTGGCCGCCCGACAGAAATGCAGGATAGACGTCGCGCTTCTCGTAAAGCCCGACCTTCGCGAGCAACTGCTTGGCGAACTCCACCGCTTCAGCGCGCGCAACACCGTGCACGAAGAGCGGAGCCTCGATGATGTTCTCGAGAACCGTCATGTGGTTCCAGAGATTAAAGCTCTGGAACACCATTCCGAGCCGCATTCGGATCCCGCGTACCTTGTGAGAATCCAGCCGTGGCGGGCGACCTCCTCTGGACGGCGTGAACCGAATCTCCTCAGCGCCGACGCTGAGCGTGCCCGCATCCGGGACCTCGAGAAGATTGATGCAGCGCAGGAGGGTGCTTTTGCCGGAGCCGCTCGACCCGATCAGCGTCACCACATCACCCTCGCGGGCTTCGAGCGAGATGCCTTTCAGAACTTCTAACTGACCGAAGCTCTTGTGAAGACCGGTGATCTTCACAGCGCATGCGCGATGCGTAGCGTCGTCAGGTGAAACTCGCATCATCCCCGTCGTGCTCCAGAATACAGAGAGTCCTCTAAGGCAGACGTGCATCGGTTGATGCGGTGTCGTCCAAGGCTCAAGCCGGCACCCAGAAATTTATTCTTCATATCGCGGTGGCTTGCAACTTTTTTGTTCAAAAAAATATCCATCATGTTCAAAATACGATCCAGACCCCGCCGGTGGTGCCTTGAGCGTCGGAACCGGCCGACCTGATGCAGCTCAATAACTCAGGGCCCGGGCCGCCTCGATGGCCAGAGGCGCGAAGCGTTTGCGGAAATCATCCACCGTCCACTCGCTGAGCGAGCCGGCGATATGCACCGCTGCAACGGGCTGACGTCGATCGTCGAGCACGGCGGCAGACAGAACAACCTCGCCGAGCAGGCTTTCCTCGACCGCATAGGCATATCCCTCGCGGCGGGCTTCCCGCACCTTGTCCCAGATCTTGTCCAGGTCGGTGATCGTTTTGGGCGTCAGCGCTTTGCGCTCTGAGCGGCGAAGAATGTCGTCGATAGCAGCGTCGTCCAGATGCGCCAGCATCGAGCGTCCGCCTGACGAGCAGAAGGTTGGGATTCGCCGGCCCGCAAGAGTGGCAAAGAACGTCTCGCGCTTGCTCTGCAGCCGGATGGCGTAAAGAATGGAGAGGTCGTCAAAGAGACTGAAATCGACGCGCTCACCGGAGTTCTTGCGGAGCTCGATCAGGATTGGCGTGGCTCGCTCGATCAAGGGATTGGACCGGAGATAGTCAAAGGCACGATCGAGAAGGCGTCTGCCGGGCAGCAATCCGCCGTCGGACGAGCGCTCAAGGTATCCGAGGCTCAACAGGGTTTGGGCCGCGCGCTGAGCGGCGCTTTTCGTGATCCGGGCGCTTGCGGCGATTTCGCTCAAAGACATAGGCCTGGCATCGCGCCCGAACGCTTCGAGAACATAAAGGGCTCGCGCAACGGATTGCAGAAAAAGGCGATCATCGACCTCAAGAAGCTGGTCGCCGCCATTCCTAGGGCTCTTGGCCTTCTTGCCGGACAGAGTGTCGCTGGTCATCGATGAATCCTGCAGCCTGGTCCCGTTGACGAAACATATACGAGTAAGTAGGCGTGAGCCCGTTCCCCGCGCCCGCTGATCTGCTTGACCGGGCCGATGGAACGCTCCTGGCAGGCCAGAATGTTGAGATCGGTCTGGGGGACGTCCGTACCGACGCCCAGGGCGTTGACGTTGACCAGAATATCGAAGCCGCCGCTCCGGGCCGCATCAAGGAGATCGTCGCGCTTGATCTTGCGCCCGACCGCCTCGCCCTCCTTGAGCCCCTCTTCGGCGCCGTTGCGCCAGACGCGGATTTCGCCGGCCACGACAAAGGCGACGCGGGGTTTCTCCCCTTCCCTCTCATGACCGCAAGGCAGGCTCTCTCGGGCCAGATATCCGGAGAGCTCCCGGGCGAACTCGACGCTGTCGCAGTGGATCATCGCAAGGGTCGCTTCGGCCGCGCGCTTCGCCCAGATCCTGGCAACAGCCGCGACGATGAGAGCGGCGATGGCTTTGTCGCCCTCGCTGGCTCCCTCTTTGAAGAAGCGGGAGAACGCCTGCTGGGATGCCTGGTCGACGGACTTGTTCTCGGCGAGCAGCGCCAGGAATGCGCTTTCGATCAGCCGGACGGCGTCCGTGCCGAGATGGGCCTCGAACTCCCCTGTCGCCATGTCGAACCTGGTCGGAACCGTGCGTCCGGTCGCCAGGACCTCGTCATAGGTCGCGACATCGATCAGATCATGCTCGATGCTCGCCCCGAAGGCATCCAGCGGGTCCTTCCCGTCGGTTCTGAACGGGGTGGCCGTGAGGACGATTCCGGAGCCGCCGGCATGCGCGATGCGGGAGAGAACCCGGGCGAGCTCCTCGGCCGCAGCCTTGTGGCCCTCGTCGATAAGGACCACCCCTCCCCTCCTCCCGAACCGGTCGAGCGCGCGGAGGAAGTCCTCGTCATCGAGCTTGTTGACGAGGGACATGTTCGTGGCGGGAATGACATCCGCATCGAGGGAGTTTCGGACCATCGGCCCGTCGCCAATGGTCTCGTTCCTGGCGACAAAGAACGCGGTCTTTGCGCCCTGCACTCTGGGGACGGTCTGGAACTGAGCAAAGTTCTGGCGCAGCAGGGAGACGTCGGGATGCAGGACGAGGATGGGCTTGCCGAGGTCGATGGCATCCTCCGCGGCCCCGGCCGCCAGAAGGCTCTTGCCGCTGCCGGTGGGCGCCAGCACGGCCCCGGAGCGCCCTCTCCGGATGGCATCCCGCACGGATGCCGCGATCCTGGCCTGATAGGGCTCGGCCTGCTTGTCACCGATCCGCCGGGCGTGACCAGCGGTCGGAGGGTCGAGCACGGGATCAGCAGGTTTGGAGTTCGGCCGCATCGATCAAAAAGCGCTGGATGAGGGGAAGGACGCAAAAGGGGCGGACCTGTCGTGGGCTGGGATTTCTCAAATCAAACCGCGGCCTGCCGATTGCCGTCATTATACCCCGGAGGGTTGCGCTGGGCAGCGCTTATTGTCACGTTGCGTCTCCCGACTGATGCCGACGCGAGATGACCTCGGAATGCCGAGACGGAGGATTCCGCCCGTGTGCAATCTCTATAGCTCCTATGCGACCCAGGCCGCGATGCGGCAGGCGTTCAGCGTGAGCCGCGACAGCGCAGGCAATGTCCCTCCCCTGTCGGCGATCTTCCCGGACCAGATGGCGCCGATCGTCCGAACCCATGAGGGCGAGCGTGAGATGATCCGGATGCGCTGGGGGTTTCCCCCTCCCCCAAAGGTCGGCAATCATCCGGTGACGAATGTGCGCAATGTCGGCTCTCCGTTCTGGAGGGCCTGGCTGAAACCGCAGTACCGCGCCCTTGTACCTTTGACCTCATTCTCAGAGTACAAGGATACCCGCCCGAGAAAGACACCGATTTGGTTCGCCCTGAATGACGAGCGCCCCCTCGCCGCCTTTGCAGGCATTTGGCGACCGTGGACCGGCGTACGTGGAACGAAAGCTGATCCTGTTGAAGGTGAACACCTGCTCTATTCGTTTCTTACGTGTGAGCCGAATGTCGTGGTGGGACCGATTCATCCCAAGGCGATGCCGGTGATCCTGACCACGCCCGAAGAATACGACATCTGGCTCAACGCCCCCACTGAAGAGGCCCTGAAACTTCAGAGACCTCTTCCTGATGAGACGCTTCGGATTGTGGCGGAAGGAGAAAAGTCGGACAGGCCGACGGCACTTAGCCAAACTCTGTAGCAGCAGACTGCTCGGACCGGCGCAGGGCCACATCCGCACAGGAGCATTCGTAGGCGTTGCAGCGAAGTTGGCTTGGGATCAGGCCCTGTGTACGGACCCCAGTATGAGCGGCTCACCACATACTGAACACACCACGGTCGGGGTCGTGACTTTACCGCAGGTCATGTGCCGCAGCCGAAGCGGAGGATCACCGTCTGCGAGCCATCGGTCGCCCCATCGCATCATGGCGGCGATTACTGGAAAGAAGTCGCGCCCTTTTTCGGTCAGCAGGTATTCATAGCGGGGAGGTCGCTCATGATACTGCCGCCGCTCCATCATGCCCTCCTCAACCAATCGTTCCAATCGCTGAGTAAGGGTATTCCGGCCCAAGCTCAGGCTCTCATGAAACTCGTCAAAGCGGGTGATGCCGCGCATGGCATCGCGCAAGATCAGGGGCGTCCACCAGTCCCCGAGCAAATCGGTCACGCGGGCAACGGAACAGTTCCAGTCGGCAAAGCGGGTTCGTTTCATGGCAGCGGGACAGTTGCACAAGTGAACTGACTTGTGCAATAGCAAGTGAGTTCGTTTGATGAACTGACCAGGAGAGATCATGCCGCTCATAGACATCCGCTACACGGAAGGAGGCCTTGATGACGCTCAGATGGCCCGGATTGCCGACCGGATCACCGCGGTGGCTCTTGAGGCTGAGGGGTTGCCAGACAACGCCGCCTCACGTGCCATCAGTGTCGTCACCTGACTGAGTCATGGCCGTGTGTTCGTCGCCGGGCAGGTAACGCATCTGCCTCGCTTCATGGTTACGATCTATGCATTTGCGGAGGTCATGGACCAAGAGACCAAGGGGCAGGTTGTGCAAAAGGTGACAGACTCCTTCCGGGCCGAATGTCCGTTGTGTGATGAACGCAAGGGAGCCAACGTCTGGTGCATCATCAACGAGCTGCCCCCCTTCGGATTTGCTGTGGGAGGTGTCGTGGTCTCGCTCGAGCAAGTGCGTATAATGACCCAGCAGCGCTGAGCCACAGGCTCCGATCCATGAGCGTCACCGCTGGTTTGACGCTCATGGAGCTCAATCATCTCAGACTCAGATCAGAACCGCCTTAAGAACCGGATGAACCCGCGGTACTCCCAATCAAAAAGAAACCCCACCAGAGGGTATCGATGGGGCAAGTTCGAAGGAGATCGGGAGGAAACCTTGTTAGCTTAGCAAGGCTCTGAAACAAGTCGGTGCGAAAACGCACAAAGCCACGCCGTTGCTTCAGCCAGTTTCGAAGCGATCCGTTCCGGTCTCAGGGCGCTATCAGCTTAACATTCGAAGGCTGCAGGCCGGACCGTACAGGGCAAGACTTGTCAGCCAATTTAGAACGCACGACAGCAAATCGGCGATCTTCCATCTTTGGACGGATTGGGGCGTCAACATTGTGCTGACGGTGAGGCACTGCGAATTCGCACGGGAAAGCCGGCCCCACCGAGGCAAAGGAGGAAGTCTTCTCTGAGGCTATGGACGAACGTGACGAGCACGTACCGTCCTCGATGCCTATGTACAGGCATGAATGAAGCCGGGCCAGCCCCTGTCGCTGAGGCGGCCTAAGCACAACTCTTGTCCACCCTCCATATGTCAAGCGAGATCCCTGATAACCATCGGTTAACCATGTTGGTGCAACGATGGCCTTGCTGATCCGGCTCATTGGTCGGCACACTCCTACAAGGCAGCCGAGGCGCGGATGTACCGCCTCGTTCTGCTTTGGGGAGGCGATTGCTTCAGTAACTGTTCACTAACCACGATTTCAGAAGCACTTAATCCTTTTCGAGGCGAGCGGCGTTTCCCTTGTGCCTGAACGGAAGGAGACGTTCCTTGAACATCTCTAATCCAATCTCTGGGACCAGGTCACAATTGACCTGACGGACAAAAAGCGTCGCTGTAGGAGTTAGCTCGGACCCGATCCTTGTTAGATCTCCAGACCAGTATCTTGTTTCCATTCTAGCCTGGGTTTGACTTATGAAAATCCGATGGACACTGACTCACAAGGCTTCTCCCAGTGCTCAACCCACTCCTGACTTTACAGCCTTTGATGGCGATAGGGTTGTCGGGCGTGTCTACCAGATTGAGGATGGACCCGACCGAGGATTGTGGCTCTGGGCAATGATGGCGGCACAGCCGGACACACCGTTCCCCCTCCTGACGAACGGTCGAGCGGCAGAGGGCGGCAAGGCCGGGCGGCGAGTCATTGAGGCGTACCAGGCATCGCTCATGAGGTAACGTGGGCATATGGAAGTAGGCCTAAACCCAAGGTTACAACGCTACGCTCCGGCCCGTCCTCCTGGTTCGAAACACAAAAAGTCAGCTCTACGTGCACTTCCATTGGACCGTGTTGTACGGGCCGGGCAGGCGTGCATTTTGCCTATCCACGCTGGCTTACCCCCCTGGAAAGTGATCCCCCCTGAAGTGTGGGCTTTTGAGCCGATGGACCCGCCCTAGTATGTGGTCCACGGTCTCACCTTTCCGGGAGGAGACCACATTGAAACTGATACTGGAACGCTCCCTGCCAGTGATCAGCCAAATCCGCAGAACTCCCCATTCGAGGTCGATCGGCTTGCATCATGCTCGATAAGTCGGAAGGCTGGCCACGTCGCCTTGATGCCCTTCCCTTCTGGTCAAGCCTGACCTCAGTTCCATATCCAGCATACCCATTTCAGCACGAGGTGTTTTGTATGTCCGTCGATTTGAACCAACGCCCGGCAGGTCTTCGCTCGAAAGTTTCGGGAGTTGCTTTGAGTGCGGCGGTTCGCCTGCACCTCGGCAAGCAGCTTATGGCTTACTACGGGGATCCTACGAGCGACAAACTTCCCCGGGATCTGGCCCGACTGACGGAGCGCGTCGCTCAGGTCATTCGGGCCCACACCGAGCCTGTTGATCCGGCGTTCATAGATGGGGTGATGGAGGTACTCCCGAACCTTCGGGCTTTTGCAATTTCGCTCACAAAGAACGTGGAAGCGGCCGAGGACCTGGTGCAGGACACAGTTCTCAAATCTCTCAGCAAACGGGAGATGTACCAGTCAGGGACCAATCTTCAGGCATGGCTCTTTACGATCCTGCGAAACGGGTTCTTCTCCGTACATCGCAAGGTCAAGCGTGAGGTCCAGGACGATGAGGGGATCTATGCGGCCGAGTTGATCACAATCCCCGATCAAGAGGATAAGCTCGCCATCCAGGATTTAACTGCGGCGCTGGACGAGTTGCCGATCGAGCAACGTGACGCAATCATGCTGGTCGGGGCCGATGGCCTCTCATACGAGGAGGCTGCGGAGGCCCTTGGGGTCAAGGTCGGTACCATCAAGAGCCGGGTGAACAGGGCTCGGAACCGCTTGGCAGAGCTTATGGGTGCAGAACTGGATGATCTCGGCGGACGGCGCAATTCCCAGATCTGACTTTCAGTCGGCCGCTGTGACGGGAAATGTTCGGTGTTGCCGCTGAGCATTTCGCGCTCGGCTTGATTGTGGGCCTTCTTATCTGTCTAGGCTCGGTCAGCTTGTATGCCGTCCTGGCATGGATCTTGGGCTGGCCCAAGCTACGGTGGGATGACACCTGTGCCATCTTCTACCTTCTGCCGTGACCATAGCCCTCAGGCCAAATCACGCAATTCTGGTGGCGTTTGCTACCGAATGCCGGGAAATTGCTTCGAAACAGGATCAGATGTGTTAGGGGAGCGCGGAACCCTGATGAATGGAGCTTTCATTGACCGATCAACTGCCCACCCCGGCCTCTTCGAACTTCGTTGAGCTGGCAGCCGAGATCGTATCTGCCTACGTTCAGACCAATGCCGTTCCCTCTAGCGAGCTTCCTGCCCTGATTGGTTCGGTATATGGAGCCCTTGCTGGGCTGGCTTCACCTCAGCGGAAGGCTCAGGAAGTGAAGTTGACTCCCGCGGTGTCGATCAAGAAGTCGGTGCAGCCGGACTACCTGATCAGCCTTGAGGATGGAAAACACTACAAGACCCTGAAACGTCATCTGACAGGGCTAAACCTGACCCCGGATGGCTACAGGGCGAAGTGGGGCCTCCCGGCGGACTACCCGATGGTTGCGCCGAGTTATGCGGCCCATCGTTCGGAGCTGGCGAAGACCCTTGGCTTGGGGCGTAAGCCTGCGGCCCAAGCTGAAACTAAGCTCGAGGCGCCCAAGGGTCGAAAGCGGGTCTCCAAGAAGGCTGCCTGATCAAAGTTTGCTTGTGGGACTGAAAGTAGTTTGTTGGTGGATCATCGACCCGATGCACCGGCAGGCGCTTAGCGGTCCCACCTTTCCTTTAGGCTTTGTCGCAAGTCCGCACATGGGCTAGGGAAGGGACTGATGTCCGGTCAAAGTTTATTCCGCACGCCCCACTGGAACCAATCGGCAAGCAGAAATTAGGTTAGGCACTCTGACGGATGCGGATGGGTTTCAGACTGCATCACGATCTTTCCTGCCGTCGGTAATGATCGCATGGGCTCGCTATGCCGCTTGAGGATCTAGCCGTGTGATTTAGTACCCCAAGTCAGGGCTCATGCAATGAGATGTTCTGACAGATCTTTTGGGGATTACCTGACCTGCGGGCTGTCTGCGCTCTCCTCATCGCAGGTTGAACCGCAGCGGTACCGAAAGAGTAAACTGTTGTTGCGGCACGGCGTCGGGAACCGCGGGAAGACAGGCCCCAGGCTAGCAGCAGCCGGAGCAACGTGATCGGGAGCAGCGTAACCAGTGCTCTGCACGGGAGGCACCGACGATCCGTCCCCGATCGCTGCACGGTACCGCGAATCGTCGCCACGTCCTCGAGGCCCTGCACCCGTGCCGCCCCGGATACAGATGACGGCTGCACAAGGTTTCGGTCAGTCGCTAGATGAATTTGATTCATCACGCTCGGGTCGGCCAATGAGGCTGCGCCATCCGTGCTCTAGCGCGATGAGGAGGCCCGTTCTTGCAGCGACAAGGGTGGAGAAATAACGGCGACTACATCAGGCTCGTACGACGGGTCGTGATACAGCAAATAGACACCGCAGTTTAGAGCTTCATTGTGTTACGGTGTTCCGCCCTGAACGATCAGTGCCGAAGAAGGGGGAATCTTGCCGTCTACATTGCTGTCCCAGGCCGAGTTGCGGAGCTGTCCCCGCCCAATACTCCGTCGGGGTTCCATGAGACGTGGTCATCGAGAACCGAAGCGTCACTGCAGATGGATCTGAGGGCAAGGGAAAGGGATTTATCCTACACTCAACGTAGGTCAGGAAGGGTGCTGATGCCGTCCAGGATTGAGGACTACGGCCTGCTCGGAGATTGTGAGACAGCCGCGCTTGTGAGCCGGAACGGCTCCATTGACTGGCTCTGCTGGCCACGGTTTGACTCGCCGGCCTGCTTCGCCGCCCTCCTTGGCGAGCCGGAGAACGGCCGCTGGCTGATCGGCCCCGTAGATGCTGACGCAACGATCAGTCGCTCCTACCGGCCAGGTACACTGGTGTTGGAGACCCGCTTCGAAACAGCCGACGGAGCTGTTACGCTCGTCGACTTCATGCCGCCGCGCAGTGGGAATTCGGACGTCGTGCGGATTGTCAAGGGGGAGCGCGGCTGTGTTCGCATGCAGACCGAACTGATTATCCGCTTCGATTACGGCAGCACGGTCCCATGGGTCCGGCGCCTTAATGACGGCCGCCTCAGTATGGTGGCGGGGCCCGATAGGCTGGTCCTGCGGACGTCCGGCGTGGAGTTGCATGGGGAGGGCCTAACGACGGTTGGGGACTTTGCACTTAATGCCGGGGAGATTGTTACCTTTGACCTCACCCACGGCCCTTCGTATCGCCCGCTGCCGCCATCCATCGATCCATTCAAAGCCCTTGAGAGCACGGAGCAATTCTGGCGCGACTGGTCGAGCCAGTTCAGCTATTCAGGACCGTACACCGAGTTGGTACAGCGCTCGCTCATTGCGCTCAAAGCGCTCACCTATCGTCATACTGGTGGGATTATTGCGGCTCCGACAACATCCCTGCCCGAGAGGCTGGGCGGGCAGCGCAACTGGGATTACCGCTTTTGCTGGCTCCGGGACAGTGCGTTCACCCTCCTAGCCCTGCTCGACGCCGGGTTCGTCGAGGAGGCGGGTGATTGGCGTGACTGGCTCCTACGAGCCGCTGCGGGCAGCCCGTCGCAGTTGCAGATCATGTACGGTCTCGCCGGGGAGCGGCGCCTGCCCGAATGGCGTGTACCATGGCTCCCCGGCTACGAAGGTGCAGCGCCTGTCCGGATCGGCAACGCCGCTGCCGATCAGCTCCAGCTCGATGTCTTTGGTGAGGTCATGGACGTGCTGTTCCAGGCCCGGTGCAGCGGCTTGGAGGGCGATGCCGATGGCTGGGGGCTCGCGCGCGCCATGCTCGCACAGTTGGAAACCTGCTGGCGCGAGCCGGACGAGGGGATCTGGGAGGTCCGCAGCGGACGAAGGCACTTCACCCATTCCAAGCTGATGGCGTGGGTTGCGTTCGACCGGGGCATCCGGGCGGTCGAGAGATTCGGGCTAGAAGGGCCAGTGGAGCGCTGGCGTAGGGTCCGCGACGAGATCCATCGTGAGGTCTGCACCAAGGCCTATGATCCGGACAAGGGTGTCTTTGTGCAGTCGTATGACAGCACAACGCTTGATGCAGCCGTTCTGCAGATGCCGCTCGTGGGCTTTCTGCCTGCGAAGGATCCGCGCATGCTGCGCACGGTCGAAGCCATCCTGCAGGAGCTTTCGCAGGACGGTCTCCTGCTGCGCTATGATACGGGCGCCACGGATGACGGACTGCCGCCGGGAGAAGGGGCTTTCCTGGCCTGCAGCTTCTGGCTGGCCGATAACCTGATCCTGCAGGGTCGGGCCGCGGAGGCCGAGGACCTATTCCGGCATCTAGTGGGCCTCTGCAATGATCTTGGCCTGCTCGCCGAGATGTATGATCCGGCCAATCAACGTCAATTGGGCAACTTTCCGCAGGCCTTCAGCCATGTTGGCCTGATCAACACCGCGATCAATCTCAGTCAGGCACAAAATCGTCCAGTTGGGCAGAGATCCCGGGGCAATCTCGGCTGAAGGAGCCCCGGGATCACAGCTGATGTAGGCTCAGAACCAATTGCGGTTGGCCAGTTCGTTGAACTCATTCTGTGTCAGCAAATTGTTGGAGTCAGCATCTATAGCCATAGGCCCGGTTGTTGTTAAGATGGGCATAGTCGTCGATGACGTCCGTCACCTTCCAGATGCTCGGGCCCGTATCGATATCGTTATCGACCACCTGGGTTGCGCCTGCCCGAAAGTAGGTCAAGACATCCCTCGCCGAATAGGCATCGTCGTCGACGGTGTCCTCGGTGACCGGCACCACGACCCGGTTGAGGGCTAGGCTCACACGGACCTGATCCCACGGAATGAAGGATGTCGCCTATGTCCCACAAGCCGTCGGTCTCGGCAATGCCCCCAAGGATGCGACCGCGCTGGCTGATGATGTTATCGATATCACTAAACTCCTCACTGTTGGCACAATCACCTCGACCTCATTGATGAGCCGCTCCGCGCTCCAGCCGGTCCGATACAGATCGTTGTAGTTCTAGTCGCGCAATCCAATGCTCGGGGCAGCACCAACCAGAACTCCTGGCGCCAACGGCCGGACCGCCTGCGGATAGGGTTGCACTTGGTATCCAACCTGAGCCGCCGCAGAAGAGGCGAGCCCGGCTCCGAGAGTCAGCGCGATTAGGGGTGGTTGAACAAGCCGCTTCAGAAATATGTCGCTCCTCCTGAGCGTTCCTGAATTGGGAACTTTCGTGTTCGCCGCTACCGTATACAGCCACTCCACTTGCTGCAGCCTGCGCACAGAGGAGTAACCGGAGGCATTCCCAACCGTTCGCGCTCGGGGCGAAACGTGGGCGGGGTGCCTGCTCGTGGCCACCCGGGCATCAGGATCAGCGCTGTTCGGGAGTGCCTCCTGGAGGTGCGGAGCAGACTCATCCGCTCGTGGTCTGCTCGCATCCAAAGGTCCCTTGGGCTGCCGACGGCATCTGAGTCGTTTGACTTTGTTCATGCCCGCGGAATCCGCTTGCCCAGGTTGGCCAGCCAGTGCTCCCGAGGCTCCTCCTTGCAGGCGCTGGTCGATAGCCATCAACTCGTTCCTGCGGGCGGTCAGCTGGTCGATGACCTCGGCAAGCTGCCGTTGCACAGTCGTGGACTGCTCCTGTGCCTGCTGCAATTCCACCAGAACCTGATTGCGGCTGGCCGTCATCTCGTCAACAATCCGTGCGGTCTCGGTGCGGCTGCGTTGGAGTTCGGCAAGGCTCTCACGGACAGCAGCGAGGTTGCGCTGGGCCTGTGCCTCGGCCTCGCGTGCTTCCTGCAGCCGCCGTTCGGCAATTCCCATCTCGGCGACCTTGTCGGCAGATGCGGCGGTGAGGCGGCTAAGTTCCTGTCGGGCGTCGGATTCTTCTTGGCGTACCATCACCAGCCGCTCGCCCACGGACGCTAGTTCCTGCGTGCGCATGCCAATGCTCTGCTGAACCGCAGTCAGCTCCTGCCGGGCCTGTTCCACTTGGCTGGCAATGGAGTTGGCCTCGCTTTGCAGCTCCGCCATGCGCACACTGCGAGCCTCAATCTGCGCCTGCAGGTCTGACAGACGCTGCTCGGCCGGCCCAAGCAGGTCCGGTGTCCGGGCCAACGCTGCTTGAACCTGCTCCTGCTGAAGCCGGAGTTGCTCCAGGTTTTGCTGGCCTGTCGTGATCTGCTCCTGCAGGCTAGCGAGTGAGCCTCCCGTCCGGCGCAGCTCCTCCAACTGCGACACCACGGCCGCCCGGCTAGCCTGCAGTTCCTGGATACGCTGAGAAAGTTCCCGCTCCTCTGAGGCGCTCGACGTGAGCGACCAGATCGCCACTATCCAGCCAAGCGCGGCGGCCACAGCCAAGGTGTTAACGCCGATTGGATTTTGACCCACTTTGGGCGGGAGCGCCGATTCAAATCTGACCCACTCTCAGACGGAGTGGAGCATCCCAGCCCTTGTCACATCCGCTCCTTTGGCTTCGCCACCATGCCGGCGCGGCGCTTGTCCTTGAGGCGGTAACTTTCGCCACTGATCTGAACCACCGTCGAGTGGTGCAGCAGCCGATCGAGCATAGCTGCCGTGAGCACCGCCTCCTCGGCAAAGACCTGATCCCAGCTGCCAAAGGTCAGATTGGAGGTCAGGATCATCGAGCCCTTCTCGTAGCGTTTGGCCACGACTTGGAAGAACAGGTTGGCCTGCTCGCGGCTCATCGGCAGGTAGCCGATCTCATCGATGATCAGCAGCTTGTAGACGTTGACCTACGAGGACCCGATCCCGGACCGTGCTATCTGCAGGGCCTCACTCCAGTTCGCCGGGTGGGCCCGTTGGCTCATTAAGTATGTCACGCACCCAGAGCCTCTTGGCCGCGGCGAACATGACGATCGCAGCTTTGTCCTCAAAAGCCCCCGAGGAAGCCGAACAGGAGATAAAAGGCCGTAGTGGCACCGATGATGACCGCCGGCGGGAGATCTAGGGCATGCTGCTGAACAAGCGGCGTGATCAGGCTGCCCTCGATTTTCTGGATCAGGATGTGATGCAAAGACCAGCGGCCCAGGGCGCTGTCGTCGTGTCCTGCGACGGTGACAGTACAACGGCCGGGATCGGGCTGAGGATTGGGCCTAGGAGCGGGACGAACTCCGTAGTGACTGCAGAAAGCTTGCCCTTGCTACCGTACATGCGGCGACTTCCATCAGCATCCCGTTCTTTGTTTGGCGCCTTCGGATATCGCTTGATCAGCCGCAGCACGGAATACTCGGCGACCCGCCTTGCCAGCGAGTGAGAGAGTTCGCAGCGCGGAACCGTAAGGAAACGGGGCCGCACCCTAGCTGCGCCGATTGCGGCTGTAGAGCCACCCGCCGATGAGCACGAGCAAAACAAGAACAACGATCCACCACCAGTCGGTCCAAGCATCGGTCGCGACTGCTGGGGTTTCCGGAGGAGCAGGCGCAACAATTGGACCTGCGCCTGGTGCACCTGGATCGGGTGAAGGCGCCTGTGCGAACGTCAGTGTGGGCGAAAGCCAAGCGAGAATGGCAAGCAGTTCAACAGCCGGTGTTCGCATATTGCATCTCTTCGGCTGCTCGCGAAGCGTCCAATGCATATCGGCCTCCTTCCTTCTTTACGATCCCTCCAGGTCAGCAAAGTTCCAAGAGGCAAACTATTTCAAAGGACGTGGAAAGCAACTTACCAGCGCAAAGCAGGACAACCTGCGCCAGAGGACCAATAGACCAACCAATAACGTAAGTAAGTTCAAGCAAGCTTCTAAGGTATAACCCGCGCGGTAGTACAGCGCTATCGGAAACCGGGAACGGTGCCCGAGGTTCGTTTTTGCTGCAAGGCAGTCCCGATCACGCAGCGCAGCGCTGTAGGAAGGCTTCCGTCGCTGTCGGACATGCATGTCACGCCGCTCCAGGACCCCTCGGCCTCGGCAATCGCCCGGCTTCCAGTCCCAGTGAAGTCATCCTGATTTGCCATCCATCGACCCCCTACTCGTTGGGAGCCGACCTCTCGTCACCGAGCGCGGCTTCAATATAGAGCAGGTTCACGGCAACGAGCCCGACCGCGGTCAAAGGGGCTGCCAGGATAAAACCCGCGGCTCCGAACAGCAGGCCCATCAGAACTTGCATCGCGATCAGCAACGCTCGAGGCAGTTCCGCAGCACGCTGCTGGATCATCGGGGTGAGAAAGTAGCCCTCGGTGTTCTGGAGAATGAGGTAGAGGACGAGAACAATCAGCCCCGTCTGAGTGCCCTCGGCGAAGGCTATCGCCAGAACCGGCACACCGGCAATGATCGGCCCGAGAAAGGGAATGAAGGTGCGGACACCGGTCAGCACGCCAAGACCCAGCCAAAGCTGAATGCCGAGCCCCCACAACATCAGCGATGTCAGCGTGCCCAGTACAGTCATCGAGACAAGTTGCCCGATGAGCCACCAGTGAAGCGTGTAGCCGACTCTTTCGCTGACAAGGGCGTCCTCATTCATTCGCAGCACCGAGTCTGCAAAGCAGACCGGGTAGCTCATTCATCTGCATGACGTCAGTATTACGATGCGAAGAGGACACACCCATCACACGCCTATGCCACCTATAGACATCGGCCGCAGCGACAACTTTGCAATCGCGACCAATCTGGCACCACCTTCAGAAACGTGCACCTCGGAGCGGCCGTGCAGCCAGTTGGAGGCGATGCCCTGCGGCTCCCGCTTTACCCGGTTTCCGGCAGGTCTCGTCGTTTGGGGCGCCAGATTGGCTATTGGTGATTACGACTCCTCCGCCCCGAGATTCAGTATCTCGGCCCCCTCCGAGCCCTGGCGAAGTACCAGATCAGGCCGGCGATGATTATCACGACCAGGATGATCCACCACCAGCTGTAGCCCTCATACCATGCCGCCGGAGGCGCAACCGGCTCGGCTGGAGCGGCCGGTGGCGGTACAACCTGGGCCAGCGTCCAAGATGTCCCGGCAAGCGAGATGATTAAGGCGACTAGAAATGTGAGTGCCTGGCGCATCGTGCCCTCCTCGATTTGCATTTCTCTAACGCTCAGCTGCGGCTAAGGTTCGACCGCTAGCGTGGCGCAGTTGTGGTACACAGCTTTCCACCGCATGTGCCCTGGGCCTGCCTCACATTGGACCGGCCACAGTCGGGCGGAGTGGCCACAGGAGCCGGTTCGACTGCATCGACATCTACAACTTAATGAAACTTGCCATCCGCTCCGTTGTCTCAAACACAAACGCCATCATGCCCGCTGGCCTACCGCTCAAATCGAGCACGGGCGAGTAGTACAGGTTCATCCAGACCGTTTCGGGCTGTCCGTGACGGTAGAGCATCAGCTCCTAGTCCTCATAGCAGAGCGCGCTCCCGGCAAGCCCAACCTTCATGACGTTGTCATTGAAGCGGCGACCTCAGGCCAACCCTCGCGCACCTTGGAGCCCAGGAGTTCCGGATGCAGCCCGCCCGCGAACGCCGAGCAACCGTGATTGTAGTTCATGACGCCGCCCTCTCCCCACAGCATCACAGTAGGCACGGGCGTGCGGAGCAGAATCGAAGTCGCGGCTCTGAGGGTCGGTGGCTAGGTGTCGAGTGGCCCGAGTGGGGTCGCGGACCAGTTCTGAGTGCGATCAGCCGCCTGCACTCGCCGCCATCGAACAGGCCCTCACGAAGGGCTTGGCCTTCGGCGGCGGCCAAGGTGGCTTTCATTGTAAGCGACTCAAAGAAGGCGGCGGGCTAGGCTCAGGACCTATTAATTTGGGCTGAGGTGTGATTCAGAG
>NZ_JAJATX010000046.1 GCF_020866965.1 Microvirga roseola | reverse complement strand
GCCGCACCGTCGGCGCCGGCGTCGTCGCCGCCGTGATGGATTAATTTGAGGATCAGAAGACAGTGGCCGGGTTTCGGCTCGGCCGCTTCTTCTTTTGAACGGGGCAACCCATGAACGGTCAAAATATTCGTATTCGCCTTAAGGCGTTCGACCATAGGATCCTCGACGCATCGACACGGGAAATCGTGTCGACCGCGAAGCGGACCGGCGCTCAGGTTCGCGGGCCCATCCCGCTGCCGACGCGCATCGAGCGCTTTACGGTTCTTCGCTCACCGCACATCGACAAGAAGTCGCGTGAGCAGTTCGAGATGCGCACTCACAAGCGTGTTCTCGATATCGTGGACCCCACTCCCCAGACGGTCGATGCGCTGATGAAGCTCGACCTCGCTGCGGGCGTGGACGTGGAAATCAAGCTCTGAGCCTTCGGGCTTGGAGCCTTCGGTAGACACGCCGAGAGGATACGCAGATGCGCTCAGGCGTTATTGCACAGAAAGTCGGGATGACCCGCATCTTCACGGATGCCGGCGAGCATGTCCCGGTCACGGTTCTGAAGGTCGACAGCTGCCAGGTCGTCGCCCACCGGACCAAGGAAAAGAACGGCTACACCGCGCTGCAGGTCGGCGTCGGCAAGGCCAAGGTGAAGAACGTTTCGAAGGCCGAGCGCGGACGGTTCGCCGTTGCGCAGGTCGAGCCGAAGCGCAAGCTCGCGGAATTCCGCGTCTCCGAGGATGCTGTCATCCCGGTCGGCGCCGAGATCACCGCCGATCACTTCGTTGCTGGTCAGTTCGTGGACGTCACGGGCATCACGACGGGTAAGGGCTTCGCGGGCGGTATGAAGCGCTGGAACTTCGGCGGTCTGCGCGCCTCGCACGGCGTGTCGGTCTCGCACCGCTCGATCGGTTCGACCGGTGGCCGCCAGGATCCGGGCAAGACGTTCAAGAACAAGAAGATGCCAGGTCACCTGGGTGTCGAGCGGGTCACGACGCAGAATCTGCGCGTGGTTTCGACCGACGTCGAGCGCGGTCTGATCCTCGTCGAGGGCGCCGTTCCCGGCGTGGCCGGCGGCTGGATCTTCGTTCGCGACGCGGTGAAGCGCAAGCTGCCCCAGGAAGTGCCGATGCCCGGCGCGTTCCGTACGGCGAATGGCGCTGCGCCGGCCGCCCAGGCTGAGCAGGCTCAAAAGGAGAATGCGTGATGAAGCTTGATATCACCACGCTCGACGGCGCCAAGGCCGGATCGGTCGACCTGAACGAGACCATTTTCGGTCTCGATCCGCGCGCCGACCTGCTCGCCCGCTGCGTCCGCTGGCAGCTTGCCAAGCGCCAGGCCGGCACGCACGCCGTGAAGAACCGGTCGGAAATCGATCGTACGACCAAGAAGGTCTATAAGCAGAAGGGCACTGGCAGCGCCCGCCACGGCGCCGCGAGCGCTCCCCAGTTCCGGGGCGGCGGTCGTGCCTTCGGTCCGCAGGTCCGCAGCCATGCGCACGACCTGCCCAAGAAGGTCCGCGCTCTCGCCCTGAAGCATGCGCTCTCGTCCAAGGCCAAGGACGCTTCGCTCATCGTCGTCGACGACGTGAAGCTCTCCGAGCCCAAGACGAAGGCTCTCGTGGAGCGGTTCGGCAAGCTCGGCCTCGGCAACGCCCTCATCATCGGCGGCGCTGAGATCGAGACGAACTTCCAGCGGGCTGCGCGCAACATCCCGAACATCGACGTCCTGCCGGTGCAGGGCATCAACGTCTATGACATTCTCCGTCGCGAGAAGCTCGTTCTCACGAAGGCGGCTGTCGATGCGCTGGAGGCGCGCTTCAAATGAGCCTGGACCCGCGCCACTACGATGTGATCGTGAGCCCGGTTATCACCGAGAAGGCCACGACCCTGTCCGAGCAGAACAAGGTCGTCTTCAAGGTTCGGCCGGACGCGACGAAGCCGCAGATCAAGGAAGCGGTTGAGAAGCTGTTCGATGTCAAGGTGAAGAGCGTCAACACGCTCGTCACCAAGGGCAAAGTGAAGTTGTTCCGCGGCACCCGCGGCCAGCGGTCGGACGTGAAGAAGGCGGTTGTGACCCTCGAAGAGGGCCAGACCATCGATGTCACGACGGGCCTCTGATCGGTTGAGAGAGTGATCCGATGGCTTTGAAGACTTTCAAACCAATCACCCCCGGCCTGCGCCAGCTGGTGATCGTCGACCGCAGCGAGCTCTACAAGGGCAAGCCGGTCAAGAAGCTGACGGAGGGCAAGAGCTCCTCCGGCGGCCGTAACAATCTGGGTCGCGTGACCGTCCGCTTCCGTGGCGGCGGACACAAGCGGACCCTGCGCCTGGTCGACTTCAAGCGTCGCGCCCGTCTGGGCGATGCGGCGACCGTGGAGCGGATCGAGTACGATCCGAACCGCACCGCCTTCATCGCGCTGATCCGCTACGCCGACAGCGAGCAGTCCTACATCCTGGCCCCGCAGCGTCTGGCTGTCGGCGATCAGGTTGCAGCTGGCGAGCAGGTCGACATCAAGCCGGGCAATGCGATGCCGATCGGCAACATGCCGGTGGGAACGATCATCCACAATGTCGAGCTGAAGGTCGGCAAGGGCGGCGCTCTCGCCCGCTCCGCCGGCACCTACGCTCAGATCGTGGGTCGTGACCAGGGCTATGTGACGATCCGCCTGAACTCGGGCGAGCAGCGCATGGTTCTCGGCCAGTGCTTCGCCAGCGTCGGCGCCGTGTCCAACCCCGATCACATGAACACGTCGATCGGTAAGGCAGGCCGTAACCGCTGGCTCGGCAAGCGCCCGCATAACCGCGGCGTCTCCATGAACCCGATCGACCACCCGCACGGTGGTGGTGAGGGCCGCACCTCGGGCGGACGCCATCCGGTGTCCCCGTGGGGTGTTCCGACCAAGGGCAAGAAAACCCGTTCGAACAAGCGGACCGACAAGTTCATCGTGTCGAGCCGCCACGCGCGGAAGAAGTAAGGATAGAGGCACGTCATGGCACGTTCGCTTTGGAAGGGTCCGTTCGTCGACGGCTACCTCCTCAAGAAGGCCGAGGCTGCCCGTTCCGCGGGCCGCAACGAGGTCATCAAGATCTGGAGCCGCCGCTCCACGATCCTCCCGCAGTTCGTGGGCCTCACTTTCGGGGTCTACAACGGTCAGAAGCATATTCCCGTCTCCGTGAGCGAGGAAATGGTGGGTCACAAGTTCGGCGAGTTCTCGCCGACCCGCACGTTCCACGGCCACGCGGCGGACAAGAAGGCGAAGAGGAAGTAAGATGGGTAAGGCCGCGACTCCTCGCGCATTGAGCGACAACGAGGCTCAAGCCGTCGCTCGCATGCTGCGCGTCAGCCCTCAGAAGCTCAATCTTGTTGCGGCCCTTATCCGCGGCAAGAAGGTTTCCACGGCGCTCGCCGATCTCGAGTTCTCCCGCAAGCGCATCGCGCGTGACGTGAAGAAGTGCCTCGAGAGCGCGATTGCCAACGCCGAGAACAACCACAACCTCGATGTGGACGATCTCGTCGTCAGCCAGGCTTTCGTCGGCAAGGCGCTCGTCATGAAGCGCTTCCACGCCCGGGCCCGTGGCCGGGGCGCCCGTATCATGAAGCCGTTCTCGAACCTCACGATCGTGGTTCGGGAAGTTGCCGAACAGGCATAAAGGAGAACCAGATGGGTCAGAAAGTTAACCCGATCGGTCTTCGGCTCGGCATCAACCGGACCTGGGACTCGCGCTGGTTCGCCGGCAAGGGCGAGTACGCCAAGCTGATGCATGAGGACATGGCGATCCGCGAAGCTCTCATGAAGCAGCTGAAGCAGGCCGCCGTTTCGAAGATCGTGATCGAACGCCCGCACAAGAAGTGCCGCGTCACCATTCACTCGGGTCGTCCGGGCGTGGTGATCGGCAAGAAGGGCGCCGATATCGAGAAGCTGCGCAAGCTCGTCTCGAAGATGACCGACGCCGACGTGTCGATCAACATCGTCGAGGTCCGCAAGCCGGAGATCGATGCGACGCTCGTCGCCGACTCGATCGCCCAGCAGCTCGAGCGCCGCGTGGCCTTCCGCCGCGCCATGAAGCGCGCCGTTCAGTCGGCGATGCGTCTTGGCGCCGAGGGCATCCGCATCAACTGCTCCGGTCGTCTTGGTGGCGCCGAAATCGCCCGCCTGGAATGGTACCGCGAGGGCCGCGTTCCGCTGCACACGCTGCGTGCGGATGTCGATTACGGCACGTCCACGGCCTTCACGACCTACGGCACCTGCGGCATCAAGGTTTGGATCTTCAAGGGCGAAATTCTTGAGCACGATCCGATGGCCCAGGACAAGCGGATGAACGACGAGGGAGGCCGCTCCGGTGGCCGCCGCGAGCAGGCGGCGTAACGGAGAGGTCAGGAGAGGTTTGCCATGTTGCAACCGAAGAAAACCAAGTTCCGTAAGCAGTTCAAGGGCCGGATCTCCGGCACCGCGAAGGGTGGTACGGACCTCAACTTCGGCCAGTTCGGCCTGAAGGCGATGGAGCCCGAGCGCATCAACGCTCGTCAGATCGAGGCGGCACGCCGCGCCATCACCCGCGCCATGAAGCGCGCGGGCCGGGTGTGGATCCGCATCTTCCCGGACGTGCCGGTTTCGACGAAGCCGACCGAAGTCCGTATGGGTAAGGGCAAGGGCGCTCCCGAATATTGGGCTGCCCGTGTGAAGCCTGGCCGCATCATGTTCGAGATCGACGGCGTGCCGGAGGATATCGCCCGCGAGGCGCTCCGTCTCGGCGCTGCCAAGCTCCCGATCAAGACGCGCTTCATCCAGCGCATTGCGGAGTAAGGAGGGAATCATGAAGTCGAAAGAGAGAACCTCCAATCTCAAGTCCCTGACTGCGGACCAGCTGTCGGACGAATTGCTCAACCTCAAGAAGGAGCAGTTCAACCTCCGGTTCCAGCGTGCCACGGGCCAGCTCGAGAACACGGGACGCGTTCGCGAGGTCCGCAAGGACATCGCCCGCGTCAAGACGCTGCAGCGCCAGAAGTCGGCGAAGGCTTAAGAGGATATCAAGATGCCAAAGCGCGTTTTGCAGGGCGTCGTTGTCAGCGACAAGCAGGACAAGACGGTCGTCGTGAAGGTGGAGCGCCGTTTCACGCACCCAGTCATGAAGAAGACCGTGCGTAAGACGAAGAACTACCACGCTCATGACGAGAACAACACTGCCAAGGTGGGCGACACGGTCTTCATCGAAGAGACCAAGCCGTTCTCCAAACTCAAGACCTGGGTGCTCGTCGACCAGACCCAAGCCTAAAAGCTTGATTTCTGGGGTTGTCTAACGAGGGCGGTTCGTGTATACGGCCGCCTTTCTCGACATATGAAGGGCAGGGGACGTCAGATCCCCGTCAGGCGTAGTCCGGGAGGCAATCGTGCCTTGGCCCGGAAACCTGTCTGAAACAAAGGAAAGGATCAAAGCCATGATCCAGATGCAGACGAATCTTGACGTCGCCGACAATTCCGGCGCCCGTCGCGTGATGTGCATCAAGGTTCTCGGCGGTTCGAAGCGTAAGTACGCTTCCGTGGGCGATATCATCGTCGTATCCGTAAAAGAGGCTATTCCGCGCGGCCGCGTGAAGAAGGGCGACGTCATGAAGGCGGTCGTCGTGCGCACCGCCAAGGACATCCGTCGCGCCGACGGCTCGGTCATCCGGTTCGACCGGAACGCCGCCGTTCTGATCAACAATCAGAAGGAGCCGGTCGGCACCCGTATCTTCGGTCCCGTTCCCCGTGAACTGCGCGCCAAGAACCACATGAAGATCATTTCGCTTGCGCCGGAGGTGCTCTAATGGCCGCGAAGATCAAGAAGGGCGACAAGGTCGTCGTCCTGACCGGTCGCGACAAGGGCAAGACCGGTGAAGTCGTGCAGGTGCTTCCGAAGGAAGAGCGCGCGGTCGTCCGTGGCGTTAACGTCGTGAAGCGCCACCAGCGCCAGACGGCGGCCCAGGAGGGCGGCATCATCTCGAAAGAGGCGCCGATCCACCTGTCCAACCTGGCCTATGCGGACCCGAAGGACGGCAGGCCGACCCGGGTTGGTTTCAAAGTTCTCGAAGACGGCCGCAAGGTCCGTTTCGCCAAGCGTTCGGGAGACCTGATCGATGGCTAAGGCCCAGGTGGACGGCTACACGCCGCGGCTGAAGAAGCACTACGAAGAAGTGGTGCGTCCGAAGCTCATTGAAGAATTCGGCTACAAGAACCCCATGGAAGTGCCGACGATCGAGAAGATCGTCCTCAACATGGGCGTTGGCGAGTCGACCGCCGACTCGAAGAAGGCTTCGGTCGCGGCTTCCGATCTCGCGCTCATCGCCGGCCAGAAGCCGGTGATCACCAAGGCCCGCAAGGCGATCTCGCAGTTCAAGGTCCGCGAGGGCATGCCGATCGGCGCCAAGGTCACGCTCCGCAAGGCTCGCATGTACGAGTTCCTGGATCGTCTGGTGACCGTCGCGCTTCCCCGCGTCCGCGACTTCCGGGGCCTGAACCCGAAGTCCTTCGACGGCCGCGGCAATTACGCGATGGGTATCAAGGAGCACCTGGTGTTCCCTGAGATCAACTACGACAAGGTGGAGCAGGTTTGGGGCATGGACGTCATCATCGCCACCACGGCGAAGACCGACGAGGAAGCCCGCGCCCTGCTGCGTCACTTCAACTTCCCGTTCCGGCAGTGAGGATAGCTGTCCTCAGACGCGGACACTGGAGAAAAACGAATGGCTAAGAAAAGCGCTATTGAGAAGAACAAGCATCGTCGCAAGCTCGTGAAGAAATTCTCGGGCCGCCGCGAGCGCCTCCTGGCGGTCGCCAACGACGAGTCCAAGTCCATGGAGGAGCGCTTCGAGGCGCGCCTCAAGCTTTCGGAGCTGCCGCGCAACGCGAGCCCGACCCGCATCCGCAACCGGTGTGAGATCACGGGCCGTCCGCGCGCTTACTACCGTAAGCTCGGCATGTCGCGTATCGCTCTGCGCGAGCTCGGCAACAAGGGCCTGATCCCGGGCCTCGTGAAGTCCAGCTGGTAAGAGGGAGGGCATCTCATGATCAACGATCCGTTGGGCGATATGCTCACCCGTATCCGCAACGCGCAGATGCGCCGTCGCGGAACCGTTTCCACGCCCGGCTCGAAGCTGCGCGCCCGCGTTCTTGAGGTTCTCAAGAGCGAGGGTTACATCCGCGACTATTCGCAGACCGAGTTCGGCAATGGCCGGACCGAGTTCTCGATCGAGCTGAAGTACTATGATGGCCAGCCGGTGATCCGCTCCATCGAGCGCGTCTCCAAGCCGGGCCGCCGTGTATACGCGTCCGTCGACACCATGCCGCGCGTGGCTGACGGTCTTGGCATCACCATTCTCTCGACGCCCCAGGGCGTGATGGCCGATCACGAGGCCCGGGAGAAGAACGTGGGCGGCGAAGTGCTCTGCAAGATCTTCTAAGACTTCAGGCATCAGCACAGAACCACGGAGATTCGAGAATGTCCCGAGTAGGCAAGAAGCCCGTTCCGGTCCCGTCAGGTGTGACGGCCACCGTGGACGGCCAGATGGTGAAGATGAAGGGTTCGAAGGGCGAGCTTTCGTTCCTCGTCCCCGAAGAAGTGTCGGTTGTGCTTGAGGACGGCGCCGTGTCGGTGAACCCGCGCGACGAGTCCAAGACGGCCCGTGCGAAGTGGGGCATGTCCCGCGCCCAGGTTGCTAACCTGGTCGAGGGTGTGTCCAAGGGCTTCGAGAAGCGCCTCGAGATCAACGGCGTCGGTTACCGCGCCGCCGTTGCCGGCAAGGTGCTGAAGCTTTCGCTGGGCTACAGCCACGATATCGACTACGAGATTCCGGCCGGTGTCACGATCACGACGCCGAAGCCGACCGAAGTCGTCGTCGCCGGCATCGACAAGCAGAAGGTTGGCCAGACCGCCGCCGAGATCCGCGAGTATCGCGGTCCGGAGCCCTACAAGGGCAAGGGCGTCAAGTATGCCAACGAATTCATCTTCCGCAAGGAAGGCAAGAAGAAGTAAGGACGACGTATCATGGCTGAGAAGAAAGGCGCCGAAGATCGCCGCAAGGCTCGTGTGCGCCGTGCGATCAAGAAGGCTGCGAATGGTCGTCCGCGTTTGTCGGTCTTCCGTTCGTCGAAGCAGATCTACGCCCAGGTCATTGATGACGAGCGCGGTCATACCGTCGCTTCGGCTTCGACCCTCGAGAAGGACCTGAAGGGCAAGCTCAAGACCGGCGCCACCGTCGATGCGGCGAAGGAAGTGGGCAAGCTCGTTGCCGAGCGCGCGGTTCAGGCCGGCGTGAAGCAGGTCATCTTCGACCGCTCGGGCTACCTCTATCACGGCCGCGTCAAGGCCCTGGCCGACGCTGCCCGTGAAGGCGGTCTCGATTTCTAAACGGCGGGTATAGGAAAATCCCCTAGCGAGCGGGCCCGCCGCCCGCGCAAGTGAGAGGTCTCATGGCAAGAGAACCAAGAGAACGCGCTGAACGCGAAGAGCGCGACAGCGAATTCGTGGACCGCCTGGTCCATATCAACCGCGTTGCCAAGGTGGTGAAGGGCGGCCGTCGCTTCGGCTTTGCCGCTCTCGTCGTCGTCGGCGACCAGAAGGGCCGCGTCGGCTTCGGCCACGGCAAGGCCCGTGAGGTCCCGGAGGCGATCCGCAAGGCCACGGACGCTGCGAAGCGTTCCATGATCCGCGTCGCCCTCCGCGAGGGTCGCACCCTGCACCACGACGTGAACGGCCGCCACGGCGCCGGCAAGGTCGTGCTTCGCGCCGCTCCCCAGGGCACCGGCATCATCGCCGGCGGTCCGATGCGTGCAGTCTTCGAGGCGCTCGGCGTGCAGGACGTGGTCTCCAAGTCCCTCGGCTCGTCGAACCCCTACAACCTCGTCCGCGCGACTTTCGACGCGCTCAAGAACGAGGACAGCCCGCGTGCCGTCGCTGCCCGTCGTGGCCTGAAGGTCTCGACGCTGCAGGCTCGCCGCCGCGATGCCGATGCCAGCCTCGAAGCTGGCGCTGAAGCGTAGGGGAGGCTCCGACCATGGCGAAGCAGCCTGCCTCCGCTGAGGCGAAGACCATCACCGTTGAGCAGATCGGTTCGCCGATCCGCCGCGAGGCCAAGCAGCGCCAGACGCTGATCGGCCTCAAGCTCAACAAGCTCCATCGCACCTCGACCTTGGAAGACACGCCGTCCGTTCGCGGCATGATCGAGAAGGTCAAGCACCTCGTGCGCGTTGTCGACGGGCAGTGAGGAGAGCGTCATGAAACTTAACGAAATTCGTGACAACGAAGGCGCTACGAAGAACCGTATGCGCGTCGGCCGTGGTATCGGCTCGGGCAAGGGCAAGACCGGCGGCCGGGGCGTCAAGGGTCAGAAGTCCCGCACGGGCGTGTCGATCAAGGGCTTCGAAGGCGGTCAGATGCCTCTGCACCGTCGTCTGCCGAAGCGCGGCTTCAACAAGCCGAACGCGACCGACCTCAACGAGGTCAACGTCGGCCGGATCCAGCAGGCCATCGAGGCCGGCAAGCTCGACACGGGGGCTCCGGTCACCGTCGAGACGCTGGTCGCAGCAGGCGTGGTCTCCAAGCCGCGCGACGGCGTGAAGATCCTCGGCGTGGGCGAGCTCAAGACGAAGCTGTCGTTCCAGGTTGCTGGCGCGTCCAAGTCGGCCGTCGCAGCGATCGAGAAGGCTGGTGGCTCGGTGACCCTGCTGGGTGCCGTTGCGCAGGCGTGAGCCCGCGCCCACATTGACTAAGATCCAAGCGGCGGCCCGCGACTGATCGCGTGGCCGCCGTTTGCGTGATGAACCGTCACGTATCCAGGTTTTCGAGGACGAACAATGGCTTCAGCAGCCGAGCAACTTGCCGCAAACATCAATTTCGGCGCCATCGCCAAGGCCGAGGAGTTGAAGAAGCGCATCTGGTTCACCCTTGGCGCGCTCATCATCTACCGCTTGGGCACCTATATCCCGCTGCCCGGCATCAATCCGGAGGCTCTGGCGCAGAGCTTCCAGAACGCCAGCGGCGGTGTGCTCGGCCTCTTCAACATGTTCTCGGGCGGCGCGGTCGAGCGCATGGCGATCTTCGCCCTCAACATCATGCCGTACATCTCGGCATCTATCATCATTCAGCTCCTCACCTCCGTTCTGCCCTCTCTCGAGGCGCTCAAGAAGGAAGGGGAGGCGGGCCGCAAGATCCTCAACCAGTACACCCGCTACCTGACCGTCGTGCTGGCCCTGTTCCAGTCCTGGGGTATCGCCGTCGGCCTCCAGGCGGGCAGCAACATCGTTCAGACCCCGGGCCTGTTCTTCGTGATCACCGCTGTCATCACGCTCACAGGCGGAACCATGTTCCTGATGTGGCTCGGCGAGCAGATAACGTCGCGCGGCATCGGCAACGGCACCTCGCTCATCATCTTCGCGGGCATCGTGGCCAACCTTCCGAGCGCCATCGCCGGCACTCTGGAACTCGGCCGCCAGGGCGCGATCTCCACGGCACTGATCATAGGCGTCATCGTCATGGCGATCCTGATCATCTACTTCGTGGTGTTCATGGAGCGTGCCCAGCGCCGCCTGCTCATCAACTATCCGAAGCGCCAGGTCGGCAACCGGATGTATGAGGGCCAGACCTCGTTCCTGCCCCTGAAGCTGAACACCTCGGGTGTGATCCCGCCGATCTTCGCCTCGTCGCTCCTGCTGCTGCCGACCACCATCGCTAGCTTCCAGGCGGGCACGGACGGAACCGGCATCCTCGCGACCCTGACGGCCTATCTGGCCCATGGGCGCCCGGCCTACATGTTCCTGTACGCGGGCCTGATCGTGTTCTTCGCCTTCTTCTACACGGCCATCGTCTTCAACCCGACGGAGACGGCGGACAATCTGAAGAAGCAGGGCGGCTTCATTCCCGGCATCCGGCCGGGCGAGCGGACGGCCGAGTTCATCGACCAGGTGCTCACCCGCATCACCGTGATCGGCGCGGCCTATCTCGTCGTGATCTGCCTCATTCCGGAATTGCTGGTCTCCTATGCAGCCCTGCCATTCTACTTTGGCGGCACTTCGCTTCTGATCGTTGTCTCTGTTACGATGGACACCGTGGCCCAGGTTCACGGCCATTTGCTGGCTCACCAGTACGAGGGCCTCGTCAAGAAGGCGAAGCTCAAGGGCGCGCGGCGTCGGTAAGATCTGGATTTCCCGCGGCACCCGCGGGAAATGTCAAGCAAAACAGGGGGACATCGATGAGGATCATCCTGCTGGGGCCGCCCGGGGCCGGCAAGGGGACCCAGGCCGTGCGTCTGGTCGAGCGGCTCGGAATTCCTCAGCTCTCGACCGGCGACATGCTCCGTGCAGCGGTGGCCGCCGGAACGCCGGTCGGTCTCAAGGCCAAGGCCGTGATGGACCGGGGCGAGCTGGTGTCCGACGAGATCGTCGTCGGCATCATCGAGGACCGGATCGAGGAGCCGGACGCCCGGCAGGGGTTCATCCTCGACGGCTTCCCGCGCACCGTCGCCCAGGCCGAGGCCTTCGACGCCATGCTGGACCGGAAGGGCCTCAAGCTCGACTGCGTAATCGAGTTCAAGGTGAACGAGAACGAGCTCGTCGATCGCATCGTCAAGCGCGCCAAGGACACCGAAGCCCGGGGCGAGCAGGTCCGCAGGGACGACAACCCGGAGGTCTTCAAGACCCGCCTGGAGGCCTACCGGGCCCAGACGGCCCCGCTTTCCGCCTATTTCGAGAGCAAGGGCCAGCTGAGGACCGTCAATGGCATGAAGCCCATTGACGAGGTCACGGAAGACATCAAGAAAATCCTCGGCCGCTAGGGCAGGGGACTTGACGGCCCGCGGGAAAACCGCTAGGGCCATGCCTCTTGCAAATCGCATGCCTGTCCGGAGGGTTTCGAGAGAAGCCGCTCCGGATTGTTGCGTTTTGTGAAGACATAACCCGCGCAGGGGCCGGCCTCCACCGGACGCGCGATAACATCCCTCCGAAGCCTTGAGGCTTCGATTACATGGAGACGGACGATGGCCCGTATTGCAGGCGTCAATATTCCGACCAACAAGCGCGTTGTGATCGCGCTCCAGTACATCCACGGCATCGGGGCCAAGAAGGCCCAGGAGATCGTCGAGAAGGTCAACATCCCGGCTGAGCGCCGCGTCAACCAGCTGACGGACGCCGAAGTGCTCCAGATCCGTGAGACCATCGACCGCGACTACATCGTGGAAGGCGACCTGCGCCGCGAAGTCTCCATGAACATCAAGCGCCTCATGGACCTCGGCGTTTATCGTGGCCTGCGCCACCGCCGCAGCCTGCCGGTCCGCGGCCAGCGCACCCACACGAACGCCCGCACCCGCAAGGGCAAGGCGAAGCCGATCGCCGGCAAGAAGAAGTAATTTTTCACGGCCACCCGCTGAGGGTGGCCTTTTCTCCCGAGCGCCTGGCATGACGGGCGCGTTTGAAGGACCTTGAGTATGGCTAAAGAAGCTACCCGCGTCCGCCGCCGCGAACGCAAGAACATCGTTTCCGGCGTGGCGCATGTGAACGCCTCGTTCAACAACACCATGATCACCATCACCGACGCCCAGGGCAACACGATCTCGTGGTCCTCGGCCGGCGCGATGGGCTTCAAGGGCTCGCGTAAGTCGACCCCCTACGCTGCGCAGGTTGCCGCCGAGGACGCGGCCCGCAAGGCTTCCGAGCACGGCATGCGCACCCTCGAGGTCGAGGTGTCCGGTCCCGGCTCCGGCCGCGAATCCGCGCTCCGTGCCCTCCAGGCGGCCGGCTTCACCGTCACCTCGATCCGTGACGTGACGCCGATCCCGCACAATGGCTGCCGGCCGCGCAAGCGCCGCCGCGTCTAATCAAGATCATCCGGCGCGTGGGCCTGAAGCCCGCGCGCGTTCCGGTTTAAAGGGCGGCTTTCATGCCTCCCTTCAAGCCGTACCTCGAGAGGTGTGGTTGTGATCCAAAAGAACTGGCAAGAGCTGATTAAGCCGAACAAGCTGGAAGTCGCCCCGGGCGACGACCCGAAGCGCATCGCGACCGTCGTCGCGGAGCCCCTCGAGCGCGGTTTCGGCACGACGCTCGGCAACTCCCTGCGTCGCGTTCTCCTGTCCTCGCTCCAGGGCGCGGCTGTGACGTCGGTCCATATCGACGGCGTTCTGCATGAATTCTCTTCCATCCCGGGCGTCCGCGAGGACGTGACGGACATCGTCCTCAACGTGAAGACGATCGCTATCAAGATGCAGGGCGAAGGTCCGAAGCGCATGACGCTTCGCAAGACCGGTCCTGGCGCCGTGACCGCCGGCGACATCAACACCGTGGGCGACGTCCAGATCCTGAACCCCGAGCTCGTTCTCTGCACCCTGGACGAGGGCGCCGAGATCCGCATGGAGTTCACGGTCAACACGGGCAAGGGCTACGTTCCCGCCGAGCGCAACCGCGCCGAGGACGCTCCCATCGGCCTCATCCCGGTCGACTCGCTCTACAGCCCGGTCAAGAAGGTGTCGTACCGCATCGAGAACACCCGTGAGGGCCAGATTCTCGACTACGACAAGCTGACCATGACGGTCGAGACCAATGGCGCCGTGACGCCGGAGGACGCCGTGGCCTATGCCGCCCGCATCCTCCAGGACCAGCTCCAGGTGTTCGTGAACTTCGAGGAGCCCCGCAAGGAGGAGGCCGCCGCCGCCGCGCCGCAGCTTCCGTTCAACCCGGCGCTGCTCAAGAAGGTGGACGAACTCGAACTGTCGGTCCGTTCGGCGAATTGCCTGAAGAATGATAACATCGTCTATATCGGCGACCTCATCCAGAAGTCTGAAGCCGAGATGCTCCGCACCCCGAATTTCGGCCGCAAGTCGCTCAACGAGATCAAGGAAGTTCTCGCTTCCATGGGTCTGCACCTCGGCATGGACGTGCCGGGCTGGCCGCCGGAGAACATCGAGGATCTTGCGAAGCGCTTCGAGGAGCACTACTGAGATTGGCCGGGGCCGCACGCTGCTAGGCATCGGCCCCGGTCCTAAGCCCCGCCTGAAGGCGGTAATCAAGAGAGACGGTCGACCCTTGGCACGGCGGCCGTAAGATCAAGGAGAAAGCCAATGCGTCACGGATTCCGTGGCCGCCGGTTCAACCGGACGGCCGAACACCGCAAGGCCATGTTCGCGAACATGTCGGCGGCCCTCGTTAAGCACGAGCAGATCGTCACGACCCTGCCGAAGGCGAAGGACCTGCGTCCCGTCGTCGAGAAGCTCATCACGATGGCCAAGCGCGGCGACCTGCATGCCCGCCGTCTCGCCATGTCGAAGCTGCGCGACGAGGCCATGGTCAAGAAGCTCTTCGACGTGCTCGGCCCGCGCTACAAGGACCGCCAGGGCGGCTACACCCGCATCATGAAGGCCGGCTTCCGCTATGGCGACAACGCCCCGATGGCTGTGATCGAGTTCGTGGACCGCGACGTGGATGCGCGCGGCCAGGATTCCGGTCCGACCCAGAACGAAGAGATCATCGAGGCGGCCGAGTAAGCCTGAGCCTCAAGTGGTTTCATGAAAGGGCGGTCCTCGGGCCGCCCTTTTTGTTTGACGCTTGGAATTTGGTATTTCGGGTCCCACGTTCTATCGAAGCTTATCCTTGATCGTGGGATTCGCGTGACATGCGTTCTTTCCTTTTCCGGCTTCCGATCATCCTTGCTGCGCTGGCCTTGGGCCTCGCCGGGCCAAGCGCTACGGCCCAGCAGCGTGTCGCTCCCGAGAGCAACGCGCAGGTTCAGCTCTCCTTTGCCCCCATCGTCCGCCAGACCACCGGCGCGGTCGTGAACGTCTATGCCACCCGCACGGACCGCCGGCAGAACCAGGCGATGGAGGAGTTCTTCCGCCGCTTCTTCGGGGAGGGCGCACCCGTTCCCCGCGGGCGGTCCCAGAGCTCCCTCGGATCGGGCGTGATCGTGGATCCGTCCGGCCTCGTCATCACGAACAACCACGTGATCGACGACATGACCGAGGTGAAGGTCGCGCTCGCCGACCGGCGCGAGTTCGAGGCCGATATCGTGCTGCGCGACCCGCGCACCGACCTGGCCGTGCTCCGGCTCAAGAACGCCTCCAACCTCCAGGCCATCGAGTTCGGCGATTCGGAGACCCTGCAGGTCGGCGATCTGGTTCTCGCCATCGGCAACCCCTTCGGCGTGGGCCAGACCGTGACCCAGGGCATCGTGTCGGCTCTCGCCCGCACGCAGGTCGGGGTGACCGACTACCAGTTCTTCATCCAGACGGACGCCGCCATCAACCCGGGCAATTCGGGCGGCGCGCTCATCGACATGAATGGACGGCTGGTGGGCATCAACACCGCCATCTATTCCCGCTCGGGCGGCAATATCGGCATCGGTTTCGCCATTCCCTCCAGCATGGCCCGGGTCGTGCTGAACTCGGCCAAGGCCGGCGCCCGCCATGTGATAAGGCCCTGGCTCGGGGCTCGGCTCCAGTCGGTGGACGGGGAGATTGCGGCGAGCCTCGGTCTCGAGCGTCCCACGGGCGTTCTCGTGACCTCCGTCTTCGCGCGCGGTCCCGCGGCCGAGGCGGGCCTGCGGCGGGGTGACATGATTCTCGCCGTGGATGGCCAGTCCGTCGATAACCCCGACGCCTTCGGCTACCGCTATACGCTCAAGGGCACCCGCGGGCAGGCGCCGCTGACCGTTCTTCGCGAGGGCAGGCAGACGATCATCAGCGTTCGGCTCATGCCGCCGCCGGAAGACCCGCCCCGGGACCCGGTGCGCATCCGCTCCCGTTCTCCGCTCGCCGGCGCCGTCATCATCAATATGTCGCCCGCCGTGGCGGAGGAAATGCAGATCGACATTTCCGACGACGGCGTGGTGATCGCCGAGCTCGACGAGCGCGGTCCGGCCGCCAGCCTCGGCTTCCGGAAGGGCGACATGATCGTCGCCATCAATGGCGAGCGCCTGATCTCCACCCGTGACGCCGAGCGCCTGATCGACCGGGCGGGCGGCTATTGGGAGATTACGGTCAGCCGCGGCGGCCGGGTCTTCACCACGGTGCTGGGCCGATGAGCGCCTGGAGCCTGTCGAACGAACTCTCCCAGGCCGAGGCCGACATTGCGTTCCGCTGGATTGCGGAGGAGAGCTACTGGGCGAAGGGCCTGCCCCGCGCCTTCTTCGACAGGTCCCTGGCGAATTCCCTCTGTTTCGCCCTGCGCGACGCAGCGGGCGACCTGCGCGGCTTTGCCCGCGTGGTGACGGACAGGGCCACCTTCGCCTATCTTTGCGATGTCTTCGTGTGCCCCTTCGTGCGCGGGCAGGGGGCGGGCAAGGCCCTGATGGAGGCCGTGATGGAGCATCCAGACCTGCAGCATCTCCGGCGCTGGATGCTGGTGACGAAGGATGCGCACAGCCTCTATGCGAAATATGGCTTCGAGCCTCCCGCCCATCCGGAGCGCCTCATGGTCCGCCATGATCCCGATCTCTATTCGCGCCTGAACGCGCTGGAACCATGAGCGACCTCTTCTCCTCCGCGGGCCTCGACCGGAACGCCCCCCGTCCCCTGGCCGACCGGATGCGGCCGGGCAAGCTCTCCGAGGTCGTGGGTCAGGATCATCTCGTCGGCCCGGACGGGATTCTCACCCGGCTCATCGCCTCAAAGTCGCTGGGCTCCCTGATCTTCTGGGGACCGCCCGGCACCGGCAAGACGACCGTGGCGCGGCTTCTCGCCCATGAGACGGACCTGCATTTCGAGCAGATCTCGGCGATCTTCTCCGGCGTCGCGGATCTCAAGAAAGTCTTCGAGGCCGCCCGGCAGCGCCGGTCGCTGGGCACGGGCACCCTGCTTTTCGTGGACGAGATCCACCGGTTCAACCGGGCGCAGCTCGACGCCTTCCTCCCGGTTATGGAGGACGGCACGATCACCCTCGTCGGCGCGACGACGGAGAACCCGTCCTTCGAGCTCAATGCGGCGCTTCTCTCCCGCGCCCGCGTGCTCCTCTTCAAGTCCCTCGACGAGGAGGCGATCGAGAGGATCCTGGAGCGGGCCGAGGAGGTCACCGGCAAGACCCTGCCGCTCGATGAGGAGGCGAGGGCGTCCCTCGTTCGCATGGCGGATGGCGACGGGCGGGCGTCCCTGACGCTCGCCGAAGAGGTCTGGCGCTCGGCAAAAGCCGGCGAGGTCTTCGATGCGGAGCAGCTGCAGGAGATCATCCAGCGCCGCGCGCCCATCTACGACAAGGGCCAGGAGGGGCACTACAACCTCATCTCCGCCCTGCACAAAACCGTCCGCGGCTCGGACCCGGACGCGGCGCTCTACTACCTCGCGCGCATGCTGGATGCAGGCGAGGACCGGCTCTTCATCGCGCGCCGGCTGGTGCGCATGGCGGTGGAGGATATCGGCCTTGCCGATCCGCAGGCGCTCGTGGTCGCCAACGCCGCCAAGGACGCCTACGATTTCCTGGGCTCCCCCGAGGGCGAACTCGCTCTCGCGCAGGCCACCGTCTATCTCGCGACCGCGCCCAAGTCGAACGCGGTCTACATCGCCTACAAGGCTGCGACGCGCATGGCGAAGGAGCACGGCTCCCTCATGCCGCCCAAGACCATCCTCAACGCGCCCACCAAGCTGATGAAGCAGATCGGCTACGGCGAATCCTACACCTACGACCACGACCAGCCCGACGCTTTCTCGGGACAGGATTACTGGCCCGACAAGCTGGGTCGCCAGCACCTCTACGAGCCCGTGGACCGCGGCTTCGAGCGGGAGATCCGCAAGCGGCTGGACTGGTGGGAGAAGCTGCGGAGAGAACGACGAAAGTAACTCTATATTGTATAGGTCTCCTGCTGCTAAGCTGGACGGGTAGGGAGGCCATTGTGAAGAAACTGATCCCCATCCTGATTTGGCTGCTCGGAGCAACCGTTCCCGCCTGTGCCCAGGCGCAGAAGGTCGGGGTCGCGCCCGGCGTCAGCGTCACCCGCAAGACATACCGCGTGCCGATCAATGAAGCGCCGTTCTTCAACTTCGCAGAGAAGAACGAGGCGCAGAATGCAGCCGATCAGAAGCTGGTCGCCGACGTTCTGCAGCGCATTCCCGACCGCGCCAAGGCCACCGAAGCCGCCATCTTGGCCGGAATGCGGACCTTCCTGCAGGAGGGCGACATCGCAACCGCCACGAAGCGCCTCAACCAGGCCACCCTCTTGGATCCGCAGCGGAGCGGCATCTACCATGGCTTCGCGATGGTCGTTGCCGCGCGGTTCAATGATTTCGACTACGCCGACGAGCTCTTTCGCGTCGCCGCCCTCACGGCCTCTCCAGCCCCATCGCTCCGCGCCGACCATGGCCGGATGCTGCTGATTGCGGGCCGTCCCGCCGAGGCCAAGCCGCTTCTGGAGCAGGCCGTGAGGGATACTCCCGACTGGGCCGTGCCGCGCATGAATCTGGTCTGGGCCACTCTGCAGACCGGGAGCCGAGAGGAGGCCTGCCGGCTCGCCGCACAGGTGAAGGGGCAGGAACTGGAAAGCGTGAAACCCGATCTGGCCTTGTTCAAGCAGAAGGCCGGCTGCTAGCTTGGCGGCATGACGTCCTATCTCCTCGTCTTTCTCGGCGCCGGCATCGGCGGGGCGCTCCGTCATGGGATCAATCTCGGGAGCGCACGGATCTTCGGCGCGGCATTTCCCTTCGGCACGCTGACGGTGAACGTGGTGGGCTCGCTGATCATGGGAGCCGTCGCCGGGTGGCTCGCCTTCAAGGCTGGGGAAGGGTGGAGCCAGGCCCTGAGGCTTTTCCTGGCCACCGGCATTCTCGGCGGCTTCACCACCTTTTCCGCCTTCTCGCTCGATGCGGTGCTCCTGTGGGAGCGGGGAGAAGCCTGGTCCGCTGCGGGCTATGTGGCCGCCTCGGTCCTGCTCTCCCTCGGGGCGCTGGTTGCAGGACTTGCTCTTGTGAGGTCTCTCGCCGCCTAACCTCGATTGCCGCCCGCGCGGCGCTCTGATACCCACAACCCATGAAGAAAAGCAGTTCAGGACAGAATGGGGCCCGCGGCGGTCGCTCGGGGTCGCGGCAGGGCTTTCGCACCCGCGAGGACAGGCCCGCGCGCGGCGGCTCCTCCGTGAAGCAGCGCGCCGGAAAGACGGCGGGCAAGGCGCGGCCTGCGTCGGGACTTCGCGAGAAGCCGGCGGCGAAGGTTCAGGCCCGCCCGGCAGCCGAGGCGCCGCGCAAGCCCACGAGGGCTGAGGCGAAGGCCGCTGCCCAGGAAGTGCTGGCGACCGGCGTGCAGACCCTCGTGGTCGAGCCGGACGAGGCCGACATGCGCGTCGACCGCTTCCTGGTCGCGCGCTTCCCGCAACTCGCCTTCACCCACATCCAGCGCATCGTCCGTAAGGGCGAGCTGCGCGTCGACGGCAAGCGGGCGCAGCCCAACGAGCGCCTGGCCGCCGGGCAGAAGGTCCGCATTCCGCCGCTGAAGCTCGACCAGCCGAGGCCCGTCTCCCGCAGCGCGGCGAAGGACCAGGACGACAGGGATTTCCTTAAGTCGATCACCCTCTATGAGGACAAGGACGTCCTCATCATCAACAAGCCCATGGGGCTTGCGGTCCAGGGCGGCTCGGGCACGAAGCGGCACGTGGACGGAATGCTCGATGCGCTGACCGGGGAGGACGGTCAGAAGCCGCGCCTCGTCCACCGCCTCGACAAGGACACGGCGGGCTGCCTCGTGATCGCCAAGACGCGCTTTGCGGCCTCCACCATGGCGAAGTCCTTCCGCGCCCGCACCACGCGCAAGATCTATTGGGCGCTGGTCGCAGGCGTTCCCAAGGTCCGGCAGGGGCGCGTCTCCACCTATCTCGCCAAGGAAGGCGAAGAGGGCGATGCCCGCATGCGAGTCGCGCGCCATGGGGATGAGGGCGCGAGCCATGCGCTCACCTATTACGCCGTCATCGACACGGCGGCGCAGAAGCTTGCCTGGCTGTCGCTGAAGCCCGTCACCGGGCGCACGCATCAGCTGCGCGCGCACGCGGCCCATATCGGCCACCCCATCGTCGGCGATCCGAAATATTTCGACATCGAGAACTGGGAGCTGCCCGGCGGCATCCAGAACAAGCTGCACCTGCTCGCGCGCCGCATCGTCATCGCGCATCCGCGCACGGGCAAGCCCATCGACGTGACCGCGCCTCTGCCGCCGCACATGCAGCAGAGCTTCAACCTGCTCGGCTTCGATACAGGCCAGTACGATCCCATCGTCGAAGCGCCCGAGGAGTAGGGCGTTCCCCTACCTCAATTGGTCTCCTCCCGTGTCGCACTTTTGCCGCTCGGGAGGAGCACGCTTGCTCGACTTGACCGGTCATCCGGCCGGCCGAGTCCTTGCAGGAGGAGATCGATGGAACACAAGCCTCTAGATCAGCTCCGTAGCGTAGCCGACGTTCAGCCGCGTCCCCTGACCCGGCAGGAACGACTTCAGCGTTGGATCGACCTGCTCGAAAGCAATCCGGCGCGACGCCTGAACTCCCTTGGCGAGATCGAATACAAGCCGCCGGCCGAGCGGGCCCTGATCCGTGAGGACAACTCGCCGCTCACCATCGCCTACGAGGACCCGGTCCTTCGGGCCGACGGTCTGGCGAGCGACCGGCTCGGTGACGCCATGCGGTATTTCGAGCTCTCGGAGGGACAGGCCCACTACGCCCTGTGCTCGTGCCTGAGCGGACGGACGATGGATTCGGCCGCCTTCGCCCAGAGATTGCGCAACACGACGGGCAATGCCGGCTGGCAATCGGCGGCAGGGGCCTGGGCGCTGGCCGGGCTGGCGGTGAGCCTGCCGGGCGTGATCTATCTGCTGAGCTAGGACGAGGCCCTCGGATAGCTTGGACCGACGATCAGGAGGCTGGAAAGCCCCCTGGTCGGCGCCTTTCGGCTGTTGCGGCGCGGTGCTGAATCGCGGACAAGACGACAGACCAAAAAAGGCGCCTCATCATGCTCCATATCGAGCCCGTAACCCTCTCGACGGACCGTCTGACCCTACGCCCCTTGAGCCTCGACGACGTTCCGGCCCTGGCCTCCGCCGCCGGCGACGGAGCATTGTGGGAGAAGAAGACCACCACAGTGCCCCGGCCCGAAGGCTTCGAGGAGTATGTCCGCAAGGCCCTGGAGCTTCAGAAGGCCGGCCTCGCGCTTCCCTTCACAACCGTCGTGAAGGACGGAAACCGGGTCGTCGGCACGACCCGCTACATGAACATCGATGCGGCCAACCACCGGGTCGAGATCGGCACGACCTGGATCGCGAAGTCCTGCCAGCGAACCTTCGTGAACACGCACGCGAAGTTCCTCATGCTCCGCCACGCCTTCGAGGGGTTGGGCTGCAACGCGGTGGAACTGCGGACCCACCGCCTCAACGACCAGTCCCGCGCCGCCATCGAGCGTCTCGGCGCGAAGCTCGACGGGATCCTCCGCCAGCACATGATCATGCCCGACGGCCACGTCCGCGACACGGCCGTCTACAGCATCACCAAAGAGGAATGGCCCGAGGCGAAGGCGGGTCTTGAACGGCGCATGGCCGGGAGCGAGGCGAAGGTCGCCTGAGCCCCGTCAGGAACGGAAGCCTTCAGCTCTCGTTGCTCATCCAGAGGCAATGCGTCCAGCGAGGTCCACGCGGAGATGATTGCGGTCTGGGCAGGCGTTCTGCTAGCAGCGGTGTGGCTGGCGCATTGGGGCGCGGAACACCTATCCGATCCGCTGAAGAAGCTGCGCCGGCAATGGGGCTTTTCGGTCGCGGCGGGCGGGGCCTTCGTCGGCCTTGCCGCCGCCTCGCCCGAGATCGGCATCAACACCACGAGCGCGATCCGCGGAGTCGGGGATATCGGCCTCGGTGCGCTGCTGGGCTCCAACGTGCTCGCCATCCCGATCATGGTCTTCATCGCCTATGTGGCGACCCGCAGGAGGCGGCTCGGGGAGGGTGGCGGCCACAAGAACCATGAGCGGCACCGGCGCGAGCATCTCCTTCAGGTCGACCGGAGCGCCATCACGATCCAGGCTCTGCCGTATCTCGGCGTGATCGCCGTCTTCGCCCTGCTCACACTGCCGCAGCCTTGGCGCGGGCTGCAGCCCATCGACGGCTGGATCCTGTTGCTGGCCTACTTTGCCTATCTCGCCCAGGCGCTTTTTCGCGGGCGGCGGCAGGGCGAGGAGGTGGAGTGGAAGCGCAAGGAGACATGGCTGGCCGCGGCAGGGATCGCGGCGCTCGCGCTCGGAGCTTATTTCACTGTGTTCGCTACCGAAAGGATCGTGGGCGCGCTGGGGATCTCGAAGATCGTCGGCGGCTTGTTCATCACCGCGCCGGTCGCGGCGCTGCCGGAGGTTTTCGCGACCTGGTACGTGACCCGCAGCGGACAGGTCACCTCCGGCGTCACCAGCGTGATCGGCGACCACGTGGTCACGATGACGCTCGCCTTCATTCCGCTCACCATCGTCGGGATGCCCATCGAGAATCTGCAATTGTTCGGGGTGACCCTCGCCTTCGTGGCGATCATGCCGGCTCTGTTTGCGGTTCTCCTCTGGAGGAGCGGGCGCGAGACCGGGTTCCGCCGCTGGCAGGTTGCCGTGCTGCCGATGGTCTATCTTAGCTTCGTCGCCCTGATCGTCTTCTGGGTCCAACCCTTCGGTCGGGGCGGCCAGGGCGCTGCGGGATAAGGGTGCGGGACGCACCGTTTGCGCCTTGTCGGCGTACCGTTTTGAGCGCAAAACCGGGTCCACTTTTCACTGGTGTGGCCCTTCGGGTCCGCACGATGCTCTAAAAGCGCAGGCCTGCCCCCAGGAGACAGCCTTGAAACTCGTTCTCTTCGATGTCGACGGCACGCTGGTCGACAGCCAGAACATCATCGTCGCCTCGCTGGGGCAGGCCTTCGCCGCTTTCGGGCTGGAGCCGCCGAGCCGGGAGCTGTCGCTTTCCATAGTCGGCCTTTCGCTGACCGAGGCCTTCACCGTGCTGGCGGGGCCGAATGCGCCCATCGACGGGCTGGTCCAGGCCTACAAGGATTCCTATGCGGTCCTGCGCCTTGATCCGGCCAATGACGCGGTGCTCTTTCCCGGGGCGGGCGAGTGCGTCGAACGACTGAGCCGCCGGGAGGACGCGCTGCTCGGCATCGCCACGGGCAAGTCCCGCCGGGGTGTCGGCTATCTCCTCGACCGGTATGGCTGGCACCATGTCTTCTCCACCATCCAGACCGCGGACGATGCGCCCTCCAAGCCACATCCGGCGATGATCCTCCAGGCCATGGAGGAACTGGGCGTTGCGCCCGCCGATGCGGTGATGATCGGGGACTCGAGCTACGACATGGCGATGGCCCGGGCGGCGGGCGTGGCCGCCATCGGCGTGTCCTGGGGCTTCCAGCCGGTCGCGGCGCTCAAGGAGGCCGGGGCAGGGCGCATCGTGGATTCGTTCGCGGAGCTCGAGCCCATCCTTTCGGATTTCCTGGCCTCGCCCTCGCATCTCACGGCTTAAATCCTTATCTCAGGCCCATGACAGACCCCAGAGACTGGTTCCCCGATCAAGACGAGCCGAACCCCATGCGGGCCGCCCAGGCCGGCATGAAGCCCGCCCTGCCGAAGCGCTTCTACAAGCAGGCCGGCGTGGAGGAGCGGGACGGTCGCTTCCATCTCACCCTCGACGGCAGGCAGGCCAAGACGCCGGGCAAGCAGGCCCTGGCGGTGCCCTCGCGGGGGCTGGCCGAGGCGATGGCGGGGGAATGGGCGGAGCAGGGGGCCGAGATCGATCCTTCGGTCATGTCCGTGACCCGCATCGTCAATTCCGCCATCGACGGCGTCGCGCCCCGTCAGGGAGAGGTGGTCGACGACCTCGTGCGCTATGCCGGCTCTGACCTCATCTATTACCGGGCGAGCGATCCGGAGCGCCTCGTGCGGGGCCAGGACGAGGCCTGGAGCCCGGTGCTCGACTGGGCGCGGGAGACGCACGGCGCGCGCTTCACCCTGGCCGAGGGCGTCATGCACGTGACCCAGCCCGACGAAGCGCTGGCCGCGATCCGCGGGGCCGTCGAGCAGATCGTCTCACCCTTCGCGCTGGCCGCCCTGCACGTGATGACGACGCTCTCCGGCTCCGTCCTCATCGCCCTGGCCCATGCGGCCGGACGGCTCGACGTGGACGAGGCCTGGGCCGCAGCCCATGTGGACGAACTCTTCCAGGAAAGCGTCTGGGGCGAGGACTACGAGGCCATGGAGCGCCGCCGCAGGCGCGAGGCCGATTTCCGGGCCGCCTCGCTCGTGTACCGGCTGGCCTCCCAATAAAAAAGCCGCGGTCCCCTTTCGGAGACGGCGGCTTCGATCGTTTCACGCATGCTGCGGAAACGCGGAATTCGCTTATTGCGCGGAAGAGGGTCCGGGCGCTGACGGCGCACCGGCCCGGGCGCCTCGCGCGGGGCCGCGGGTATCGCGGGCGGGACGTTTGGGCGCTGCGATCAATCCTTCGCGGATGGCCTGCTTGCGGGCGAGCTTGCGCGCCCGGCGAACAGCGTCTGCCTTCTCGCGGACTTTCCGCTCAGAGGGTTTCTCGTAGGCCTTCCGCGCCTTCATTTCGCGAAAGATTCCTTCGCGCTGCATCTTCTTCTTGAGCGCCCGAAGAGCCTGGTCGACGTTGTTGTCTCTGACGAAAACCTGCAAAGGATGTCCTATCTCGATAGGAATGGATTGATGCCCGCCGTCACGGTCCGTGGCGGACGATGAGGAAAAGAGGAGGAGCGGAGTTGCCTAAGCGACCCGGATCTCGCTCTCCCGGACAGCTCTCTCGACCGCGCCGGATTTGATACGGTAGGAAAGTTCGCCCGTCTGATCGGCCGGCATCAGCCGGACAACTTCGTAAACGCTCGCAGAGCTGAGCCTGGCGTCCGAGATCCCCGGCTGCTTCAGCCGGACCATCTGCTTGACTTTGTATTTGTGAGACATCGTTGCTCTCTTCGGGTTATGGGAGCCAGGCTGGTGTCGGGCCGGGAGCCCATGCTGGCTTGTCTCACCTGACGCGCCTGATGGTGGTGATGGTGCCTTCGGGCAGGAAGCCCTTCTCCTGCTGGGCGCGTGCAATCAGGTCGACAGCCCGGTTGTCATTGGCTTTGGACGGGTTGTCGATCCACATATAGGCCGTGCGGGCATCATCATAGTTGACCGCAAAAACCACTGATTTCGCGGGAGTGCTTTTCCGGAACAGGCTCATTCGATCCTCGCCAGTTTGGCCATGGCTGGCCGGGTCACGGAAGAGCCGCTCCAGGAGGGGAGTGGCTCGGTGGGCGAGCGGCAATTTACTGTCGGACCGTCTCGATCTTATGGACGGCGAGACTATGCCGGGTGTTTCTCGTTGATTGGAAAGAGCGGAGCGCGCGCCTGGAATTCGGGGGCGGTGCGGACCATGTGTCCGGCCAATGTCGACAATTTAAGGTAGGCTTAAATCGGTGCCGTTTCAAGGCGTATGCCAATAAATTCGGTTGGGAACTCCATATAGGCTCCCCTGAATGATAGTTTTTCTTTGTAATACCGAAGGTTGTCGATACGGCGTACCGGACGTAATAAATCTGTTCGAAATGGATGGGCTTAAGCTTTATTGTCCGAGAAGGGCCGGCTGAGCGCCCAGGGAATGGATTGCATTGACAATTCGGCTCTCCCGGCAAAACGGGCCCGGCCGAGGTCAAGAACGGCACTGCAAGGTGGAAAGGCGCTTCCGGGGGTGCCGGAAGCGCCTCCCGGTCCGCGTTATCCGCGCTGGAAGCTGATTCCGCACTTCTTCTGGACGGAGGCTTCCTCGATGGCCTGCATGTGGCCCCTCAGGCGGGCGAGCTCCGCCGTCTTGGCGTTGTCGCCGCCCACGAGGAAGGCGGCCGGCCAGAAGATGACGAGGGCGGCCGTGGTGGCCACGGCATCCTTCGTGCGCTGCGAATCCTGCGCACCTGCGGCCGAGGCGGCGGCGCTGCTGACGCGCTGGGCCTCGGCGCCCAGCTCACGGCAGCTGTAGCTGGCGTAGGCCGCGGGCGAGACATAGGCCGCCGACACGTCTTCCGAGCGGCTGGCGCAGCCCGCCGCCGAGAGGGCGACGGGGAGGGCCAGGGCCGCGAGCTTCGTAATGGTCTTCATTTTTGCCTCGATATAACGTTAGAAAAACTCTTCTAAACCCGAGGCAGGGTCCTGTGAAGTGACGCAGAGCACATCGATAGTGGCATTTTGGGATGCCCGAGGCTGTGCTAAGCGGGGGATCATTTTCCCCGGCAACCAGGGACCAGCCATGAAAGACATCCTCGAACGGCTCGAAGAGCGGCGCGCCCAGGCCCGCCTCGGCGGCGGCGAAAAGCGCATCGAGGCGCAGCACGCCCGCGGCAAGCTCACCGCCCGGGAGCGCATCGAGCTCCTGCTCGACAAGGGCTCGTTCGAGGAGTTCGACATGTTCGTCGAGCACCGTTCCAACGATTTCGGCATGGAGAAGGTGAAGATCCCGGGCGACGGCGTCGTCACCGGCTGGGGCACGGTCAACGGCCGCACGGTCTTCGTCTTCGCCAAGGACTTCACGGTCTTCGGCGGCTCGCTCTCCGAGGCCCACGCCCAGAAGATCATCAAGATCCAGGACATGGCCCTGAAGATGCGCGCGCCGATCGTCGGCCTGTTCGATGCGGGCGGCGCGCGCATCCAGGAGGGCGTGGCGGCGCTGGGCGGCTACGGCGAGGTGTTCAAGAGGAACGTCATCGCCTCCGGCGTCATCCCGCAGATCTCGGTCATCATGGGCCCATGCGCGGGCGGCGACGTCTATTCGCCCGCCATGACCGACTTCATCTTCATGGTGCGCGACCGCTCCTACATGTTCGTCACCGGCCCCGACGTGGTGAAGACCGTCACCAACGAGACCGTAACCTCGGAGGAACTCGGCGGGGCCAAGGTCCACACCACCAAATCCTCCGTCGCCGACGGGGCCTATGACAACGATGTGGAGGCGCTGCTGCAGGTGCGCCGCCTCATCGATTTCCTGCCCGCCAACAATCTCGACGGGGTGCCGGAGATCCCGAGCTTCGACGACCCCAACCGGGCGGACGAGAGCCTCGACACGCTCATCCCCGACAACCCGAACAAGCCTTACGACATGAAGGAGCTGATCCTGAAGGTCGTGGACGAGGGCGACTTCTTCGAGATCCAGGAAGCCTACGCCAAGAACATCATCACCGGCTTCGGGCGCGTCGAGGGCCGCACGGTGGGCTTCGTGGCCAACCAGCCGATGGTGCTGGCGGGCGTGCTGGATTCGGACGCCTCGCGCAAGGCCGCGCGCTTCGTGCGCTTCTGCGACGCCTTCAACATCCCCATCGTCACCTTCGAGGACGTGCCGGGCTTCCTGCCGGGCACGGCGCAGGAATACGGCGGCCTGATCAAGCACGGCGCGAAGCTGCTGTTTGCCTATTCCGAGGCCACCGTGCCGCTGGTTACCGTCATCACGCGAAAGGCCTTCGGCGGGGCCTATGACGTGATGGCGTCAAAACATATCGGCGGCGACGTGAACTACGCCTGGCCCACCGCCCAGATCGCCGTGATGGGAGCCAAGGGCGCGGTGGAGATCATCTTCCGCCAGGACATCGGCGACGCCGACAAGATCGCCGCCCGCACCAAGGAATACGAGGACCGCTTCATGTCGCCGTTTGTCGCCGCCGAGCGCGGCTACATCGACGAGGTGATCATGCCGCATTCGACAAGGCGGCGGATCGCGCGGGCGCTCGCCATGCTCCGCCACAAGGAGACCGAGCGGCCCTGGAAGAAGCACGACAACATTCCGTTGTGATGATTCCAGTGACTTGCCCCCGCTCCTGGGTCTCTGCCGCCATCCAGACCATCGAGGCGGATTTCAACCGTTCGTCGGATACGCATCTCCTGCAGGTGCCGCTGCCGGCCGCGCCGGGCGTGTCGCTTTATCTCAAGGATGAGTCGACCCATCCCTCGGGCAGCCTGAAGCACCGGCTGGCGCGGTCGCTGTTTCTCTACGGGCTGTGCAACGGCTGGATCGGGCCGGAGACTGCCATCGTGGAGGCGTCGAGCGGGTCCACCGCCGTGTCGGAGGCCTATTTCGCGCGGATGTTGGGCCTGCGCTTCATCGCCGTGATGCCGCGCTCGACATCCGCGGAAAAGATCGCGCAGATCGCCTTCTATGGCGGCGAGAGCCATTTCGTGGACAGCCCCGCCCAGATGTACGAGGAGAGCGCGCGGCTCGCCGCCGAGCTCGGCGGTCATTACATGGACCAGTTCACCTATGCCGAGCGGGCGACGGACTGGCGCGGCAACAACAACATCGCCGAGTCCATCTTCAGCCAGATGACCCACGAGGAGCATCCGATGCCGGCCTGGATCGTGGTGGGAGCGGGGACCGGCGGCACCTCGGCGACGCTGGGGCGCTACATCCGCTACCGCCGCCTGCCCACGCGCCTGTGCCTCGCGGATCCGGAGGCTTCCGTCTTCCACCGGCATCTGGCGGATCGGGCCGTCTGCACCGTCTCCGGCCCGCCCTCGGTGGTGGAGGGCATCGGCCGTCCGCGCTGCGAGCCGTCCTTCGTGCCGGAGCTCATCGACCGGGCCACTGCGGTGCCGGATGCGGCGAGCATCGCCGCCGCCCGTGTGCTGTCGCGCCGCATCGGCCGCTCCTGCGGCGGCTCCACGGGCACGAACCTCTGGGCCGTGGCGCAACTGATCGGCGAGATGGTGCGGAACGGCGAGAGGGGCTCCGTCGTGACGCTTCTCTGCGATTCCGGCGAGCGCTACCGCAGCACCCATTTCGACGATGGCTGGCTCGACGAGCGCGGCATCTGCATCGCGGCGGCCGAAAAGGCCATGGAGCGGTTCTTCGAGACCGGCATTCTGGACACGAAGTGCTGACCTTTAACCGATGGGCGCCGCTCCCGGGCGCCAAGCCTTAACATCGCGCGTCTTCCGGCCTGAATGTCGCCGGCAAGACCCGGCGGGGAGCGTGCGCGCGGCCGAGCGCCGCGATCGTAAGCCTCTGCATCTCCTGCCGAATCTTTGCGTCAACAAACCGGCAACCAAAGAGTCTCAGCAAGGCTTAACCTCAAGAGCCGTTAAGCCTGTCGCGTTAACGCTTTCAGCCTGCCCCTCGTGGGACATTCCCTCCCGAACACAAGAGATCAACCGGCCTTGCGCGAACGAAAGCCGGAGGGAGTCGAAGAGATGATCAGGGACAATCTTCGCGAATTCATCGATCGGGTCACGAACGACCATGTCGTTTCCGAAGAGGACGTGAGGGCGCTCCAGGGCGAGGTCCTTGCGGACGGCCTCGCGAGCCGCCTGGAGGCCGAGGCGCTTCTGACCCTCGACCGCACCCTCGATGCGGTGGAAGGCTGGGGCGCGGCGCTGACCCGGCTCGTGGTCGATTTCGTGGTCTGGAAGCAGCCCCCGAACGGGGTGGTGAGCAACGACGACGCCCTGTGGCTCGCCACCGTGCTGGATGTCGGCGGCCCGACCCCCACCGCCATGAACATCGCCTATGCCATCCTCGACGAGGCGGGCTATGTGGACATGGCGCTCCTCGATTTCATCATGCGCGGCCGCCAGCAGGCCCGGCTCTCCCAGATGGCGGCCTGAGCTTCCCCGCCGTCTGGAGCCGTCTCCCCTGCATGGAATCGGCTCTTGTCCTTGCCGTGCCGCATTTTTTGACGGCGGACCGGATCCACTTCGCCGAAATATGCTCTAACGCTAAAGGCCGAAGCGGCCCCGCTTCCCCAATGCGCCGATGTGCAGTACGGGAGTGGGGCCAAATAAATTTGAGGTGGAGCGTTCGAGGGTTCATGTTCGACAAGATCCTGATTGCCAACCGTGGCGAGATCGCGTGCCGGGTCATCAAGACGGCCCGGCGCATGGGCATCAAGACGGTGGCGGTCTATTCCGACGCCGACCGCGACGCGCTCCATGTCGAGATGGCCGACGAGGCCGTCCTTATCGGCCCGGCTGCCGCCGCCCAATCCTATCTCGTGATCGAGAAGATCGTCGAAGCCTGCAAGGCGACGGGCGCCCAGGCCGTCCATCCCGGCTACGGCTTCCTCTCCGAGCGCGAGGCCTTCCCGAAGGCCCTCGCCGAGGCGGGCATCGTCTTCATCGGCCCCAATCCGGGGGCCATCGCCGCCATGGGCGACAAGATCGAGTCGAAGAAGGCGGCGGCGGCCGCCAACGTCTCGACCGTTCCCGGCTTCCTCGGCGTGATCGAGGGACCGGAACAGGCGGTGCGGATCGCCGATGAGATCGGCTATCCCGTCATGATCAAGGCCTCCGCCGGCGGCGGCGGCAAGGGCATGCGCATCGCGCATTCCGCAGACGAGGTGGCCGAGGGCTTCGCCCGCGCCAAGTCGGAAGCGGCAAGCTCCTTCGGCGACGATCGCGTCTTCATCGAGAAGTTCATCACCGATCCGCGCCACATCGAGATCCAGGTGCTGGGCGACAAGCACGGCAACGTGATCTATCTCGGCGAGCGCGAATGCTCGATCCAGCGCCGCAACCAGAAGGTCATCGAGGAAGCGCCGTCGCCGCTCCTCGACGAGGAGACCCGCCGCCGCATGGGTGAGCAGGCGGTCGCTCTCGCCAAGGCCGTGGGTTACGATTCCGCCGGCACGGTGGAGTTCGTGGCGGGGCAGGACAAGTCCTTCTACTTTCTCGAGATGAACACCCGCCTGCAGGTCGAGCATCCGGTGACCGAGATGATCACCGGCATCGACCTCGTGGAGGAGATGATCCGCGTGGCGGCCGGAGAGAAGCTGCGCCTCTCCCAGAGCGACGTGAAGCTCAACGGCTGGTCCGTGGAAAGCCGCATCTACGCGGAAGACCCTGTCCGCAACTTCCTGCCCTCCACGGGCCGCCTCGTCACCTATCGCCCGCCGCAGGAAGGCGAGCGCGAGGGCGTGACGGTGCGCAACGATACCGGCGTCTACGAGGGCGGCGAAATCTCGATCTATTACGATCCGATGATCGCCAAGCTCGTGACGCATGCGCCGACCCGCGAGCAGGCTATTCAAGCGCAGGCGACCGCGCTCGACGCCTTCGCCATCGACGGCATCCGTCACAACATTCCGTTCCTCTCGGCGCTAATGCAGCATCCGCGCTGGAAGAGCGGCAAGCTCTCCACCGGCTACATCGCCGAGGAGTTCCCGCAAGGGTTCAAGGCTCCGGCGCCCGAAGGCGAGGTGGCGCTGCGCATGGCCGCCGTGGGCGCTGCCATCGATCACGTGCTCAACGAGCGCAAGCGCCAGATCTCCGGCCAGATGCGCCCGGCTTCCGCCGTGAAGTTCGAGCGCGAGCGCGTGGTGATGCTAGGCTCCCAGCGGCACGAGGTGCTGGTCGAGGATATCGACGGCGGCTTCGCCATCGCCATCGACGGGCAGTCCTGGCCCGTCGAATCCTTCTGGCTGCCCGGCCAGCCGGTCTGGGAAGGCAATGTGGGCGGCGAGGCCATCGCGGTCCAGGTGCGCTCGATCCTCAACGGCGTCGCCCTGTCCCATGCGGGCGCGGCGGCGGAGGTGCGCGTCTACACGAAGCGCGAGGCGGAACTGGCGGCGCTCATGCCCGAGCGGCTGGAGGCGGATACCGGCAAGCAGCTGCTCTGCCCGATGCCCGGTCTGGTCAAGGCCATCAGCGTGTCGGTCGGCCAGGAGGTGAAGACGGGCGAGCCGCTCTGCATCGTCGAGGCCATGAAGATGGAAAACGTCCTGCGCGCCGAGCGCGACGGCACCATCGCCAAGATCCACGCCAAGGAAGGCGACAGCCTCGCCGTCGACGCCGTGATTCTGGAGTTCGCGTAAACTCTCATCCAGAAGCCCTCATCCTGAGGAGCGAAGCGTCTCGAGGGACGAGGGCGTCTCCAGCGCGCACTGGATCATCCTTCGAGACGCCGCTTGCCGTGGCTCCTCAGGATTAGGTTGGTCGGGTCGGATCAAGGGACCGCAGAGAGCGCCCATGCCCCTCTATTTCGCCTACGGCTCCAATATGGACCAGGCCGCCATGGCCCAGCGCTGCCCGGCATCCAAGCCGGTCGGACTCGGCCGGCTCATGCGCCACCGCTTCATCGTCTTCGAGGAGGGCTATGCCTCGGTGGTGCGCGACCCGCAGCGGGTGGTCTGGGGCATGGTGTGGGACCTGGCGCTCGCCGACGTGCCGGCGCTCGACCGCTACGAGAGCCTCTCGACCGGGCTCTACACCAAGGTGATCCTGCCCGTCGTCACGGCGCAGGGGCCGCGGCGGGCGGTGGTCTATATCGGACGCAGCGCCAGGCCCGGCACGCCGAAGCCTGCCTACATGGAAGGCGTCATCGGGGCCGCGCGGCATGCGGGCCTGCCGGAGGACTACATCCGCAGCCTGGCCGTCTGGCTGCCGAAGGAGAAGGCCTCCGCCGCTGCGCCGCCCACGGACCGTCCAGCCGTCCAGCCGCGCTGGAGCGCGCCGGGAGGATCATCGACCCCGGTCCGGCGTCGGTAAGCCGCTCTCGGCGCTTCCCGAGGCGGTCGACAGCAGACCGTGACGCTGTGCAGCCGCCGATCCATCCTCGCCGGTTCATCGGACGCGCGCTGCGCTCCCGCAAGATCTCGTCGCCTAAAGCATCGGCCAAAAGTGGATTTGCACTTTTGGGATTCCATCCGATGCTTTCTCTTGGGATGAGAGCATCGTTCGGGCGCAAAACCGGGTGCACTTTTCGCTGACGCGGACCTCCGGTTCCGCACGATGTTCTAAGCGCTCTGTCTTCCTGCTGGATCAGGATCCCGATCGGCGGACGCGGTTTTTCTGCTTGGCGCGTCGGGAAGCAGGGCTCTGCTGCCGATTGCAGGGGCATCGAATCTATTCCTGGCCGCCGCAGGCGCCATATCGGAGTCCAGTTCACTCACGACAGGAAGGCATCATGACGGAAGGACGGGTCGCTCACGTCATCATTCACGGCAGGGTTCAGGGCGTGGGCTTCCGCGCCTGGACCCAGCACCAGGCGCAGCTTCACGGTCTTAAGGGCTTCGTCCGCAACCGGCGCGACGGCACGGTCGAGGCCCTGTTCTCCGGCCCGGACGATCTGGTCGCTGTCATGCTGAAGGCCTGCCGCCAGGGACCGCGCGGCGCGGTGGTCGAGCGGGTCGAGCCGGCGGAAGGCAATGCCGAAGGCGAGGGGCCTTTCCAGGGCTTTGAGGTGCGGGGAACGCGGTAATTTTTTCCGCCCACAGGGGGAGGGGAATACGCGCGCGTCNGCCTGCCGCCAGGGACCGCGCGGCGCGGTGGTCGAGCGGGTCGAGCCGGCGGAAGGCAATGCCGAAGGCGAGGGGCCTTTCCAGGGCTTTGAGGTGCGGGGAACGCGGTAATTTTTTCCGCCCACAGGGGGAGGGGAATACGCGCGCGTCATCCCCGGCGGTCCGCAGGACCGGGAAGGGGATCCAGTGGCAGCGCGTGCAAGGGGATTCCCTTCCCCTCTGCTGCGCTTCGGCCGGAATGACACCTTCCTGCTCCCTCGCCGTCGTCCCCGGCCTTGTTCCGGAGTATGTTCTTATTTTGTTCTTTACTGTGGGGACAAGCTTTGCTATAA
>NZ_JAJATX010000045.1 GCF_020866965.1 Microvirga roseola | reverse complement strand
CCTCCGAGCTGTCGAACATGCTCGGCACACAAGCAAAAGGCGCCGTACGGCGCCTTTTCAGTTTAGTCCTGAGTTGTTCTTGAGATTGGTAGCGGAGGAGGGATTTGAACCCCCGACACAAGGATTATGATTCCTCTGCTCTGACCAACTGAGCTACTCCGCCCCAGAGAGCGGGGCGAACCCCGCGTCAGGCAAGCGCGATATAGGGAAGGTTGGGCCCCAGTGTCAAGAAAGACCCGCGCCCGGAATGCGGTTTTGTGGCCTGCCTGCCGCCGACGGACCGTTCAGGGCAGGACGCGGCGGGAAATGGCCTGCCGCCCTGCCTTGAACCGTTACCCCTTGGGCTTCATGCGCCAGAGCTGGAAGCCTTCCGTCGAGATCGCCTGCTCGATGGTGCGGCGGGAGAACTTGTGGGGCGGCGCCTCGCGGGAGTTGAGGGTGCCCGTCAGGCCCCAGGGCCCGAACTTGCTCGGAAGCTTGCTGCCGGACTCGTCGCCCGCGAAGGCGTGAAGATCGTCCTTGGCCTGGGAGGTGAACATGAAGATACGCATGGAAAAGGCTTTCGTTGTAAGCGGATCGGGTGCTCACCCTGAAAATAGGGCTCAAGTCGTGGAAGTCACCCTGACCGACTGGGCAGGAAGCCCGAAACGCTCCGCCAGATGCCACTGCAGCTCACGCGCCGAGTGATACATGTAGCTTTGATCGAGCATGTGGCTAATCTCGCGACCTTTGCCGACCTCATCGGCCCAAACCCGATCCAGAGTGAAGCCTGTCGTCCAATGGTCCCCGCCGATAGCTTTGGGGATGAAGTGAAATTGCATTTGTTCCTGTTTCTTGTCTTGGCTCCAGGGGGGCGGGAGCCGTCCCCCCTGAAGCGTGGGAGCACCGATACCCCCGAGAATAATATCAAGCAGTCTGGAGGTTGCCGGCCGCCTGTTTGCCGGAGCGGCGGTCCGTTTCGATCTCGAAGGAAACCTTCTGGCCTTCGACGAGACCGCGCAGGCCGGCACGCTCGAGCGCCGTCGCGTGGACGAAAACGTCCTTTCCGCCATTGTCCGGCTGGATGAAGCCGTAGCCTTTTTGATCGTTGTAGAACTTTACCGTTCCTGTCAGCATTGCAGTGTCTTTCGTAGCATGAGTTCGCATCTGGGCGTGCCAATGCACGGCCCGTCGGGTCGTTCGATTTTTTGGAAGAAGACTGAACGTGCGCCTGATCATGCAGGCGAAGCGGCACAGGGATCCGGCCAAATGTCGAGACCTGAATGTAGGCCTCACGTCCGATAATTGCAAGCTGAGCCGGATTTAAGGAAACCGGGCGTTTCCTCCGATCTTTTCCGCCAGCTTACGACCTTAAGCCCGCTTCCTGATCCGCATCAACTTAAAGAAGCCGCCGGGGAAGAGCGGCTTGAGTTCGACGACCTCCATCCGGCCTGTCCTGCGGGCCCATTCCTCGATCCGGGAGGCCTTGAAAGCGGAACTCCAGCCGATCGCCTTCACCACGGGCGACGCCATCGCCTCCATGGCCGCGATGGGGCCGGAGGGCTGGCCGAAATGGTTGGCGAGCACGATCTCGCCGCCGGGCTTCAGAACGCGGGCGCATTCGGAGAGAGCGGTCTCGGGTTCCGGCACGAGAGTGATGATGAACTGGGCCGTGACCGCGTCGAACGTCTCATCCGGGAAGTCGAGGCGGGTCACATCCCCCACCTGAAGGCTCTTCACGTGGGTCAGGCCGCGCTTCTCGACCTTGTCTTGCGCGCGGCGCAGCATGTCCTTGGAGAGGTCGACCCCATAGACCTCGGCGTGGGACGGATAATAGCCGAGGGACAGGCCGGTCCCGACCCCGGCCTCCAGCACCTTCGGACCGCAGGCGACTGCCGCATTCACGGCGGCGCGGGCGGCCGGCTCGGTCAGCCTGTCGTAAACGAGATCATAGATCGGAGCCCAACGCGCATAAGCCTTGCGCATCAGGGCCGTGGTCGGTCCATCCGTCATGCAACTTCCTTAAGAACGATGCCTCAGGCCGCAGCGGGGGCGGCTTCGGCGGCCGTGCGAGCGATGGTGCCCCCGCCAAGCACCCGTGCCCGCGGAGCATCGCTCTCATACATGACACAAGCTTGACCGGGAGACACCCCGTCCTCCGCCGATAACAGCTCGACCGTGGGGCAGGTTCCTGTGTAACGCAGAATCGCAGGACGCGGCTCGCGGGTCGAGCGGACGCGTACGGCCACCTCCATCCCCTTCTCGCCCAAGGATTCCAGCGGAACGTCGCCCAGCCAGTTCACGTCCGTGATGCGGATGAGACGGGTCGCCAGGGCTTCGCGAGGCCCCACCACGACGCGGGCCTCCTTGGCGTCGAGCCGTACCACGTAGAGCGGTTCTCCTGTGGAAAGGCCCAGCCCCTTCCTCTGGCCGACCGTGTAGTGGATGATGCCCTGGTGCTGGCCGAGCACGCGCCCGTCCACATGGACGATCTCGCCGCCCTGCACCGCTCCGGGCTTCAGGCGTTCGATGACGTCGCTGTAGCGGCCCTGGGTGACGAAGCAGATGTCCTGGCTGTCGGCCTTTTCCGCAACCGTGAGCCCGAATTCGCGGGCCAGCTCCCTTGTCTTCTCCTTCGGCAGTTCGCCCAGGGGGGAACGCAGGAGGTCGAGCTGCTCCGGGGTCGTGGCATAGAGGAAGTAACTCTGATCCCGGTCCGGGTCGGCGGCCCGATGGAGAGCGCGGCGCCCGTCGGGCAGACGACGGCTCGCGACGTAGTGGCCCGTGGCGAGCACGTCGGCCCCCAGCTCCTTGGCGGTCTCGAGGAGATCCTTGAACTTGATGGAGCGGTTGCACTCCACGCAGGGGATCGGCGTCTCGCCCGCCAGATAGCTCTGGGTGAAACGGTCGATCACCGCCTCGCGGAAGCGGGCTTCGTAGTCCAGCACGTAGTGCGGAATGCCGATGGCCTCGGCCACCCGGCGGGCATCATAGATGTCCTGTCCGGCGCAGCAGGCGCCTTTTCGGTGAGCGGCGGCCCCGTGGTCGTAGAGCTGGAGCGTAATGCCGATGACATCGTAGCCTTCGCGCTTGAGAAGCGCCGCCACGACGGACGAGTCCACGCCGCCCGACATCGCAACGACGACGCGGGTCTTCGACGGCTCGGTCGGAAGATCGAGTGAGTTGAGCATCATTCCATCCAGAGGCGCCGTTCAAGGCGGCGCACGGGAGGGGCCAAAGCCCTTCTATAGCGATTGGAGGTGCATTCTTCCAGAGAAAGTCCGCTGCAATAAGGCGGTCTTAACCAATGTGGCTAAATCTGGGCATCCTCGTAACCGCCTGCACGGGCTTAGGAAAACATTAAGCCCCGCCGGTTAGGTTTGCCCTATCAAGGTCGTTGAATTTTTGTGTGAGCGTATCATGACCGAACCCCACCGCCCAAGGGTCAAGTATGTCATTGGGCCCGACGGTAGTCCCCTGACGATTGCCGACCTGCCTCCCTCCAGCACCCGCCGCTGGGTCATCCGCCGAAAGGCCGAAGTCGTTGCCGCCGTTCGCGGAGGGCTGCTGAGCCTGGAGGAAGCCTGCCAGCGTTACACCCTGACGACGGAAGAGTTCCTGAGCTGGCAGATGTCCATCGACCAGCACGGTCTCGCCGGATTGCGCACGACGCGCATCCAGCAGTATCGGCAGTAACAGGCTCAACGGAGCGGATACCGGGCGCTGCTTGAGGAGAGCGGCGCCTTTTTTCTTGGGCTCTCACGGTCAGGATCCGGCCACAGCCGTTAAGATCTTCCTAACCACGAATCGGCATAAATGCCGCACCCTCCCCATGTATAGGACCGGACCGTGCTCGAAGCCCAGGACAGGTTGGACAATCAGACTTTCCCTCAACCCCATCCCGGGTCATCCGAATTCCCTGCAGCCGAGGCTCCGCCCTCCGTTCTGATCGGCCGGACCATCGCCGACGTGGAGCGTCATCTCATCCTCGACACCCTTGCCTATTGCCTCGGCAATAGAACCCATGCGGCGAAGATCCTGGGCATCTCCATTCGCACCTTGCGCAACAAGCTCAATGAATACATGAAGGCCGGCATTGCGGTGCCTGAGCCGAGGCAGAAGCCCGCAGCCATGGCGTGAGAGAGCCTTAGGATCCTAAAGCTTCCTCAGCCACAGGCTCGTCTCGTGAGCGCCGGGCTCGAGCGGCAGCCGGGCCAGAATTCCGTGATTCAGCGCCTGCGGCAGGTCTCTTGATACATAGTGGCTGGCGAACACGAGCTCATATCCCCTCCCCTGCAGAAGGGCGCCCACGAGAAGCTGCTCGTTATAGGCCCGCCAATCCCATATCTTGGGATAGGCGTAGGGCAGCGTGATGTCGTGGACATGCACCAGAACCCCGGCCGCGAGCCTCGGCAGCACATCGAGGAAGAGGCGGTCCACATCGGTTCCGGGCATCGCGATATGGCTGGAATCGATGAAGAGAATATCCCCGACACCCAGCTCCTCGAAGTACCCGGGATCGGCATCCCGGAGCAGGACTGGCTTATGCTCGACCTTGACGCGGCCAAGCACCGCCCGCGGCGCGGGATCGATGCAGGTGATGCGGGTGGGAAGTGCGCCGTCCTCCACCGCCTGGGCCATGAAGCGGGTGGAATGGCCCGAGCCGATCTCGACAATGCGCTTCGGCTTTTCCCTGCGCACGAGGGCGTAGGCGACAGCTGCATCCAGGCGCGGAAACCAGCCCTGGTCGAACCGGGCAGGTCCCCTCCCCTCCAGGATGCGGCCGAGGTCCTCGGCATGCGTCTCGATCGCCTCCAGCACCGACCTGAATCGGTCGTGAGAGGCTTCGAAAGCCGGATGCAGGGCCGGATAGTCGAGCGGCTCCACACTCCCCGCATAGCGATACGGAATGAAGAAGCCGAGGCGCCTGAGGCCCAACAGGGTCAACAGGCCGAAGCGGAGCCGCCTGAAGGAGCGAGACATGAATATCAGGCCAGGGGCGGCGGCACGGAGCCCTGATCGGCAGCCCGTCCGCGCCAAGCCTGTGCAAGCCGCGCCCGCTCGAACATCAGGACCACCACCAGAGACAGGGCGAAGGGAACCAGCAGGTAGAAGAGGCGGAACACGATGAGCGCCGCCAGCACGTCTGCGGTCGGGATGTCGGGCATGGCCGTGAGGAAGACGAGCTCGAACACGCCGAGCCCGCCCGGCGCATGGCTGACCAGGGCTGCGGAGAACGACGCCAGGAAAACCGCCAGCACGACCAGAAAGCTCGGCTCCAGGTGGGCGGGAAGCGCGAAATAGATGATGCCGGCTGCACCCAGCAATTCGAGGGGGGCGGCGATCAGCTGGCGCAGCATGATCGCCGGGCGGGGATATTCCAGCTTGGCCTTGCGGATCACGAGCGGCGGGAGGTGCAGGATCGAGCCGACGACGTAGAGCGCCACGAAGCCGAGGAGGAGGAGACCGATGATCCGCGCCATTGCAGGATTGGTCAGCGCCGAAGGCAGGAGCTCCTCGAGCCTGTAGAGCAGGGTCGGGTTCACGGTCAGCACGACGCCGCCGAGCAGGATCGTGCCAAGGCCGAAGGTGAAGGAGCACAGGGCCACCAGCACCGCAATCTGTGCCGCGCTCAGGCCCTTCGACGTGTAGGCCCGGTAACGGACGACTGCGCCTGAAAACACCGAGGCGCCGATATTGTGCGACAGGGCATAGGTCGTGAACGAGGTGATCGAGACGAAAGTCCAGGAGATATGGCGAACGCCGAGATGAAGAAGCGCGATGCGGTCGTACCAGGCGAGCGCCGCATAGGCGACGAGGGTCGACAGTCCCGCCAGGGCGTAGCGGTGGCCGGGAATCGCCGTCAGGCTGTCCCAGACGTCATCGAGGGAGAGACCGCGCAACTCACGATAAAGAAGCCAGCAGGAGACAACTACCGCCAGGAGCCCGATCACGGGCCAGATGAACTCACGCACATTCTTCATCGAGACGGCAGGCTCCCTCTTTTGCCCCTCTGTGCCCACAATCCCCTTGTTCCGCAAGGGGCATATCGCCCGCCTGGGAGGGACATAGCGTCCGATGCTGCGATGCCATTGCCCTCATCGTCCGCGCGTGGAAGATGACTGGCACCGAATCCCAGTGAAGGGCTGCCATATGACGGTGAAACCCCCGCCGGTGCTCAATCTCGACGGTTACACGGACCTGCCGCCGGAGAAGATCGCAACGATCGTCACCTATCTCGAGATGCGCGAGCGACCCCGCCTGCCGAGCCTTTGCAAGCCAGACGGCTGGACGCTCGAACGGATGAACGGGAATCGCGACCGCTACAGGTCCCTGTTCCGCCAGGTGGGCGCGCCGTGGCTCTGGTTCAGCCGAGCCGTCATGTACGACGAGAAGCTGGCGGAGATCCTGGACGATCCCGGGATCGAAGCCTATGCGCTCCACGACGGCACCGCCGATATCGGCATCCTCGAACTGGACTTCCGGGGCGAGAAGGAGGTCGAACTCGTCTTTCTCGGACTCGTCCCCGGAACCATCGGCCAGGGAGCCGGACGCTTTCTCATGAACGAGGCGATCCGCCGGGCCTTCGCCCAGCCCATCGACCGGTTCTTCGTTCATACCTGTACGCTGGATCACCCGGCTGCGCTCGCCTTCTACATCCGCTCGGGCTTCACGCCCTACAAGCGCGCCATTGAGGTGGCGGACGATCCCCGGCTGCTCGGCTTTCTCCCTCCCGAGGCCGCGCCGCATATCCCGGTCCTGGGCTCGCCCGAAACGACAAAGGACGCGCCGGGCTGCGGCGCGTCCTGAAAAAACCGAAGCAGGAAAACGTCAGGCCGAGGCGCGCAGGGCGCGGGGCTGGCCGAGCTGGCTGATCGCGGCATCCATGGTCCGCTCGCGGTCTTCCAGGCTCTCGACCCTCTTCAGCTCCTCGAAAGCCTCGCCGAGCTCTGCCTTCGCATCGTCGAGCTGGGCATGGAGGTTCTGAGCCGATTGACGGAGATTGTCCCGGCGCTGTGCTGCGGCGCGGGCATAGGTCGGGTAGGCGAAATGGTTCGGATCGGCGATGCCGGCCTTCTGCTCCTCCGCTGCGATCTCCCGGTCGAGGTCGGCCGCCATGCGGTCGAATTCGGCGATCATCATCTCGATCTGCGCCACCCGACGACGTTTCTCGTCGACCTGAAAGCGCTTGAGGCGGATGAGCGTATCCCGCGACTTCATCTTGTTTCTACTCCACACGTCGCTGCCACATGTGCCTTACGGATCGCTCAGTCATCCGCCGGACACAGTCCAACATCGCATGGGGAGGTTGATCCTTCCTTACCGCCCGGGTCGGAAAAACGGCTGCCGGAACAGGCCGGTAGCACTCCTGCCCGGCCGCCGGGCCTCAAGTTAAGGCCTCGTCAACCTTTCGTTTACCGGTTCCGTTAACACTGGGGCCGTCACGGCTGCGGTCCCCTTCCGGCCCGCAGGCGGATGTGGGTGAAATGCTTTGCCCGCAAGCTTTTCATATTCGTGATGCTGTTCCGTATGGTGACCCGTAATCCACAGGACAATCGCTATAAACGGCCCTTTGGTACAATCCGGTCGTTAAGCGCTTGCATGCCTGAATCAGGGTTTGTTAACCATTCCATATTAGCGTTTCGAATCAGTTCAAAAGAGCGTCCGTCACAGGCCCGGTGGCGGATGGGCGGCAAGATGCTGCCCGCAAGCTCAAGGGCCGGGGCTGGGGATTGAACATGCGCGTACTTCTGATCGAAGACGATAGCGCAACTGCGCAAAGCATCGAGCTGATGCTGAAATCCGAGAACTTCAACGTCTATGCGACGGATCTCGGTGAAGAGGGCATCGACCTCGGCAAGCTCTATGACTACGACATCATTCTTCTCGACCTGAACCTGCCCGACATGTCGGGATACGAGGTTCTGCGCACGCTGCGCGTCGCGAAGGTCAAGACGCCGATTCTGATCCTCTCCGGCATGGCCGGCATCGAGGAGAAGGTGAAGGGCCTCGGCTTCGGCGCCGACGATTATCTCACCAAGCCGTTCCACAAGGACGAGATGGTGGCCCGCATCCACGCTATCGTGCGTCGCTCAAAGGGCCATGCCCAGTCGGTCATCACCACGGGCGACCTGGTCGTGAACCTCGACACCAAGACGGTCGAAGTCGGCGGCGCCCGCGTGCATCTCACCGGCAAGGAATACCAGATGCTGGAGCTTCTCTCGCTTCGGAAGGGCACGACCCTCACGAAGGAGATGTTCCTCAATCATCTCTATGGCGGCATGGACGAGCCGGAGTTGAAGATCATCGACGTCTTCATCTGCAAGCTCCGCAAGAAGCTCGCCAATGCTTCGCAGGGCAAGAACTACATCGAGACGGTCTGGGGCCGCGGCTACGTGCTGCGCGAGCCCGCCGAATCCGACGAGCGCATCGCGGTCTGATCGCCGCGCATCGGACGATCCCAAAAGGCCCGGCGAAAGCCGGGTTTTTTGTTCTTCGAAGGAGGCCCCGGTGAAATCGCTTCTGCTCTCATGGCAATTCTGGGCTCTGCTCTCGGCGATCTTCGCGGCCCTGACGGCGATCTTCGCGAAGATCGGCATCGAGCAGATCAACTCGGACTTCGCCACCTTCATCCGGACGATCGTGATCCTGCTCGTGCTCGGAGGAATTCTCGTCGGCACCCGGCAGTGGCAGCCCCTGACATCCGTCTCCGGCAGGACCTACCTCTTCCTGATTCTCTCAGGTCTCGCCACGGGCGCATCGTGGCTCTGCTATTTTCGCGCGCTCAAACTCGGAGACGCCGCTCGCGTCGCACCGCTCGACAAGCTCAGTCTGGTGCTTGTCGCCCTGTTCGGAGTTGTCTTTCTCGGAGAGAAGCTGGCGATGCCCAACTGGTTCGGCATCGCCCTTATCGCCACCGGAGCGGTTCTCGTCGCCTACAGGGCTTAGAGAAGTCTCAAACCGTCGTCGCGCGGATCGTCACCTCGTCGCCGTCGATGCTGAAGGCGACGGTCATGCCGGAGGCGCGGGCGATCATGCCGGCGTAATAGACCTGGATCCCGTGCGCATCGACCGTGCCGCTTTCGGAGTCGCCGGCGAGCAGGGTTTCCGCGTGGGCCGGGATGCGGGCGTTCAGGCCCTTCGCCTTGATGACGAATTCGCAGGCCTCGACCGTGCCGGACACCGCGACGTCGATCGCGCCGCCCCGCGGAATGGCGGTGATCGCGATCATGATGAGGTTGAGGAGAAGCTTCACCCGGTTCTTCGGGAAGAGCAGACGCGGGGCCGACCAGGAGAAGGCGACCTTGTCGTCGAGGAAGAGCCCCCGGGCCACCTGCTCGGCATCGCCGAGATCGATGGAGGCTCCGGCGGAACCGGCCGCGCCGAAGGCGAGGCGGGCGAACTGGAGCCGGGCCGAGGCCTGCCGGGCGCTCTTGTTGATGAGATCTAGGGCGAACTCGCGCATCGAGGCGTCGTTATCGTCCTCCAGAACCTCGAGCCCGTTCACGATTGCGCCGACGGGGGAGATCACGTCATGGCAGACGCGGGAGCAGAGGAGAGCGGCAAGATCGAGCGAATCGAGGGAGATGGTGGCCATTTGGGCTCCAGGATGACCGTAACGTCAGCTGTATGTTGATGAAATCCAAGTTTCAGTGGACAGCTTACAGCCGAACAGGAAAGAGAACGTGAACCCGGATACCCGGCTAGGAGTTCTTTGAAAAGCAGGCAAAATGAACTCGTTAGTTTCCGCGTAGGCAGAACACAGCCATGATGCGTCCCGACGACAGCAATACCGATGACATTGCCCAGAAGCTGGCCGAGATCGCTCGGGAGGCAGGGCGGATCCTGCTCGGGATGGAAAGGGCCCTGATCGAGCATCGCATCAAGGATGATGGATCCCCGACCACGGCGGCCGATCTCGCGGCCGAGGAGCAGATCATCAGACGCCTCGGCGAGACCTGGCCGGACATCCCTGTGGTGGCGGAGGAGACTTCGAGCACCGCACATCCGGCCGACGCCTTCTTCCTGGTCGACCCCCTCGACGGCACCAAGGATTTCATCAACGGCACCGGCGAGTACAGCGTAAACATCGCCCTGGTCAGGGGCGGACGGCCCGTTGCGGCAGCCGTGGCCGCCCCGGCCCTCGGCTTCATATGGATCGCCGGAGAGAAGGCCCGCATGAGCCGGATCCCCGAGGAGAGAGATGGCGCCTTCGAATGGCGGGACGTTAAGGTGCGGCCTGCCCCCGAGAAGGATCTCATCGCCCTGGTCAGCCGCCGGCATGGCGATCAGGCAACGGAGGATTGCCTGTCGGCCCTGTCCATCGGCACCCGGCGCATGACATCCTCCGCCCTGAAATTCTGTCTCATCGCCACCGGCGAAGCCGACGTCTATGTCCGCTGCGGCGCGACCATGGAATGGGACACCGCTGCGGGCGACCACATCCTCACCCGCGCAGGAGGCAGCGTCGTCGGACCGGGCGGCATCCCCCTCACCTATGGGCATGAGGATCGGGGCTATCTCAACGGCCCCTTCGCGGCCCTCGGCGACGTGGCGCTGGCCCCCCGCCTCGACCTGCCCGCTGCGGCGGCCTGAGTCACTCCAACATCATTCTCTCCAACAGGTTCGGCGGTTCCCCGAGCGTTCGGACCCTGAACCGGACGTCTGCGGCTTCCGGCCAACGGGCCTGAATGGCTCCCCAGGCCCCCCGCTCGACGAAGACGGCCTGCATGCCCGAAGCCCTCGCCGGGAGGATGTCGTTGTCGATGCGGTCGCCGATATAGGCGATCTTGCGGGGCGGCAGGCCGGAGCGCCTCGCGATGGTTTCGAAGAACGCGGATCGGGCTTCGCGACGCCCCAGCTTTCCGAGGAGCCGATGAACTCGGCCTCGACGCCTAGCTCCTGCAGGAAGCTTTCCGTCTGGGCCGAATGGTTGCCGGCGAAGCCCAGGCGGTATCCCTGCTCCCGGGCCCAGCGGAGCGTCGGGACCGTATCGGGATAAAGATCGGAGGGCAAAAAGCCGTTGGGCAGCCCCGCCTCGGTGCGGGCCTGCCGCTCCCGGGCCATGTCGAAACCCGGCCGGAAATATCTGAAGGCGCCCTGGTAGTCCCGTCTGCCTTCGATGACGGTCCCGAGAACGGCGAAGAACGTCCCCGGCGGCACACCGAGCCACTCGGCCCAGGCGGCGAGGTAGCGCTCCTCGTCGACCAGGGTCCCGCCGACATCGAAGAAGAGGAGTTCGGGCTTCATGCTTTCCCCATGGCCGGCGTGGAGTGGCCCGTCCCCTGCCGCTGCGGCAAAAGATCGGGGCCGTACAGGATTCGTTAGGGTTGATGATCCTAAACTTGCGCCTCAATGGAAGCCCTCCGGCCCGCCATGCGGGCTTGTCCACCGGCTTAAGCGAGGAGATAGACCATGCGCTCCCGATCCACGTTTCTGGCGGCCGCCTTCGCGGCCCTTCTCGGCGCTGCGCCCATCGCGGCTACGGCCCAGACCGTTCAGCCCGCCTATGCCGCCAATCCCGGCGATCCGAGTTCCTACAACTCGAACGAGCTCATCGAATCGGGCCATCAGTTCTTCGGCTCCGCCTCGCGCGGCCTTGCGCTCGCCCTTCAGGAGGCGATCCGGCGCTGGGGCGAGCCGAACGGCTACATTCTCGGCCAGGAGGCCTCCGGCGCCTTCTTCGGCGGCCTGCGTTACGGCGAGGGCAAGCTCTTCACCCGCAACGCCGGCGAACGCCGCATCTTCTGGCAGGGCCCGTCCATCGGCTTCGACGTGGGTGGCGAAGGCGCGCGCACGATGATGCTGGTCTACAACATGCCCTATACGGATGCCATGTTCCGCCGCTTCGTGGGCATCGACGGCTCCGCCTATCTGATCGGCGGCTTCGGCGTGACCGCTGCGGCCGCGGACGAGATGGTGGTCGTCCCGATCCGGGCCGGAGTCGGCGCACGGCTCGGCGTCAACATGGGCTACCTGAAGTTCACGCCCGAGCCGACCTGGAATCCCTTCTAGCTAGAGCCACCTCAGGGAAAGCAGGCACCGGTTCGCCGTCCGAACCGGCGGCACACCGGAGCCCCCTGGAACAGGCGGCAGCGGGCGAGGCGGATCCCGGCTGGAAAGAATTCTGGACTGCGCTACAACGGGCGGTCTAGAGCATCCCGGCTCTGGAAAGCTGCGCAGGCACAAGGCATGGTGCTTGAGCGTTAACGGTCGGGCATCCTGGAGTTTGCGTCCGCGTGATCCAAAGCATCATGATCTTCGCGCTGGGCTTCGTCGCGGCAGCCCTCATCGCGCTTCTCATCATCCCGGCCATCAATGCTCGTGCGGAACGCCTGGCGCGGCGCCGGGCGGAAGCGCTCTTTCCGCTCTCCATTTCCGAGCTGACCGCAGAAAAGGACCACCTGCGGGCCGAGTTCGCCGTCCTGCAGCGGCGCCTCGAGCGGAAGGCCGAGGAGGCGCTGGCGTTCAAGCAGCAGCACATGGAGGAGCTGGGCCGTCAGGCCGTCCGCATCGAGACCCTCGACAGCGTGGTCGCCGAGCGCGACCAGACGGTCGCGCTGCTCGAGGCGGCGCTCGCGGACATCCAGGGCCGGCTGGCGACGATCGAGGAGGAGCTGGCGGAAACGAAGATGCAGCTCTCCGGGTCCCGCGAGACCCTGGCCGCGCTGGAAGCCGCCCACCAGGCCACCCTCGACGAATTGTCCAATACCCGCATGGAGCTCGAACTCGCTCAAGGGGACCGGAGCCGGACGAAGACGGATCTGGTCCAGGCCGAGGAGCGGCTCGCCCGTTTGGAGGCCGAGCATGCGGATGCCCAGGAACGCCTGACAGCGGCCCTGAGCGACCTCGACACGAAGCGCATCACCATCTCGGACCTCGAGACGCGCCTGATGACGCAGACGGCCCGCGGCAACGACTTCGAACGCGCGCTCGGCGAGCGCGACCGGGAACTCTCGGGTGAGCGCGGGCGGCTGAACGAACTGGCCAAGATCGTCGCCGCCGAGCAGGAGCGCAGCCAGATCCTGGAACAGCGCCTCCTGGAGACGGAAGGCGAGCGGGACGAGGCGCGCTGCCGGATCGAGGATCTGGAAGGCCAGGATCAGGACAACGAGGAGCTGCGCCGCCGCATTTCCGAGGTCGCCGACCAGATCATGAAGAGCGGCGACGGTCAGGCGCGGAACGGCAAATTCCCGGACGGCAAGTCGTCGAACGGCAAGTCTTCGAGCGGAAAAACTTCGAACGGGAAATCACGGAACGGCAAGGGGCAGAAGCCGGCAGCACAACAAGGCTGACCTCTCCCCCTTCCGCCCGCCTTTTCTACCGCGGTTCGACGTTCGGATTCCCGCCGGGGCTGCCCGGAGGAGGAATGACCGGCGTCGTGCCGGGATTGGGCACCGGCGGCGGCACAGTGATGTCCGGGTCTCCCGTTTCCGGCGGCCGGATCACGCCCTCGCTCTCCCTCAGCTGCTCGCTCAGGGTTTCCGTGGAGCCCGTCGTGGACGGCTCATCGCTGTGCGGTTCGATCTTTTCCGGCGGCATCTGCTGCAGCGGGGGCATGTTGGGGGCCTGCTGCTGCAGGACGTCCGGGTTCTGCGCCCAGGCGGCCGTGAAGCCGCCCGCAGCCATCAAGGCGACGATCAGCGCTCGTTTCATGGATTTCGCTCCTTCTCAAAGGAGCAACGGGCGATCCGAGGGCAGGTTCCGGCAGCCTACTCGGCCGCCATGGCCGGTGCCGTCGCCATGCGGAGGTAGAGTTCGCGCAGCTTCCTCGTGAGCGGACCCGGCTTGCCATCGGCGACCGGACGTCCATCGATGGAGACGATGGGAACGACGAAGTTGGAGGCGCTGGTCAGGAAGGCCTCGGCGGCCTCATAGGCCTCCTCGACCGTGAACAGACGCTCCTCCAGAACGATCCCCTCCTCCTTCGAGAGCTGGAGCAGGGACTGGCGCGTGATGCCGGGCAGGATGGCGTGCGAGAGCGGGCGTACGATGACGGCTCCGGCCTTCGTGATGATGAAGGCGCTGGACGAACCGCCCTCCGTCACAAACCCGTCCTCGACCATCCAGGCCTCCTGGGCTCCTGCCTCCTTCGCCGCCTGCTTGGCGAGCACCTGCGCCAGCAGGGAGATCGACTTGATGTCCCGCCGCTTCCAGCGCTGGTCCGGCACCGTGATGACCGCGATACCCTTCTCCGCCGCCGGCGCATTGGCGATGGACTTGGCCTGTGTGAACATCGCGACCGTCGGCGTCGCGTTCTCCGGGAAGACGAAATCCCGCTCGGCCACGCCGCGGGTGACCTGGAAATAGATGAAGCCCTCCGTCATCCCGTTCCGGCGGGCGATCTCCTCCTGGAACGAGGTCCATTCCGCGCGGCTGTAGGGGTTGGGAATGCGGACCTCCCTGAGGGACCGCTCCAGCCGCTCCAGATGGGCCTCGTTGTCGATCAGCCGCCCGTCCAGCATGCCGACGCCCTCGTAGACGCCGTCCCCGAACATGAAGCCCCGGTCCATGAAGGGCACCTTGGCTTCTTCGATGGGGAGGAAGGAACCGTTCAGGAAGACGATGCGGGACATGAAAGCTCCGGAGGAGGTGGACCGTTGGAAACAAGGGGTTAGCCGGTGGGAAGCCCTGTCGCCCGATCTATATGACCGGTGGCGCCCGGCAGCCTCGCCGATTGGTAACGCCTTCATGAAATCCACGCCACTCCTCATTTCAGCCGCCGCCCTTGCTCTTTCCACGACCTGGCCCGCCTATGCCTCGCAGCCTGCGCGGGGCTGGTTTTCCGAACAGGGCTATGTCGCTCCCGCGGGCCACCGCATCGTCGCCTGTCACGGCTATGGATGCTCGCGCCGGATGGCTCTCGCAGTGGACGGGGCGTGGCTCCGGCGGGCGGGAGCGATCCTTCGCTCCGGCCGCATCTCGCCTGCGGCCGAGCGGCGAGCGCTCGGCGAGGTGGTGCGCGCCTATACGGCTTATCTCGCCTCCTCGTTCGGAGGCGCCCCCGACAGCCCGGGCTCGCCGCCGGGGCTTTCGGGCCGGCACGGGCAGATGGATTGCGTGGACGAAGCGGCGAACACGACGAGCCTGCTTCTGGTGCTGCAGGACCAGGGCCTTCTGGCCCATCACCAGGTCGGACGCCCGCAATCGCGCGGGTTCTTCTTCGATGGGCGGTATCCCCACACCACGGCGGTCATGGCCGACAGGCGGACGGGGCAGGAATGGGCGGTCGATCCGTGGAAGAAGGCTCCCGGCCGTATCCCGGATATCGTGCCGCTCTCCCACTGGCGGCAGGATTCCTAAAACGAGGAATGCGGCGGAGCAAAGAAAAGAGCCGGCTCCATCTGCATGGAACCGGCTCCGGAGCAGCCTATTTCAGGTGCTGCGCGATGTGCTTGTTCATCTCGAACATCGTGACCTTGGGCTTGCCGAAGATGGGCTTCAGCTTGTCGTCGGCCAGGATCTCGCGCTTGTTCTCGGGGTTCTGAAGGTTATTCTTCTTGATGTAGTCCCACATCTTGCTCACGACCTCGCCGCGGGGCAGCGGGTCCGAACCGACAACGGCCGCCAGTTCCTTGGACGGCTGCAGGGGCTGCTGAAGAGCATTGGGCTTCGATCCAGCCGTTTTGGCCGCAGGCTTCTTCGCACCGGCTTTTCCGTCTGTCGTCTTGGTCGGCATGTATTCCTCCGGGAGTGGTAGGGGAAAGCTCGTCGGCAACTCTGTTCCATCAGGTCCCGATAAGCCCATTGATCTTCCTGGGTCGGATCTTCCGGAACGTCTCCAGACACCAGCCCCCTGATGGAAGGTCAAATCCGGCAGAGCTTATGTCTGGTCCGCGCTATCAGCAAGATGGAGTTCGGCCTCAGGCCGTTTTGGGAAAGGGCACGACCTTGCCGGAGACCTCGACGGAAAGGTGAGCGCCCCCATGGAAATGGTGGGTCCTCCTGGTGCGCTCGGCGGCGGAGATCACGTGCGAGACGATGGCCTCGTTCGGGCAGGGCTTGGCCAGGAAGGCGGCTCCGGGGGGCAGATCCCCCTGCGCCGGCCATCGCCGGCCCGACATGATCAGAATCTCGGCCTCTGGCCAGGACTTATGCACCCGGTGAACCAGCTCGAAGCCGCTGCAGCCGAGGGGCATATCCACATCGGTGAGGAGAACGTTCACGCGCAGGCCCGCCTCCAGGATCACCAGGGCCTCCGCGGCGTTGGCCGCCTCGACCACCTTGAAGCCGGATTCCTCGAGAAGTTCGGAGATGAAGAGGCGAATCAGCGGTTCGTCCTCGACCAAAAGAACTGTGGATTGGGCCTCTGACATCTCGTTACAGACTCGTCTACGCGATGTCGATCAACGCAGAAGCAGCTCCGGAGTTCCATACCTTCCGCATGCCAGTTGTGGATAACCCCTGCCCGCTCCGCCCTGAAGGGCTCCGGCCCGGAAGATACCTGCAGGATGCCTGAGGCCCTCATCCCGCATGAGCCAGGGTCTTCCGGACGTGGAGGGCGAGCCCTTCCGAGGCGATATTCTTCAGCTTGGCCTCCACCTCGAAGTCCGACCACGCCAGATGCCGGGCGACCAGGTCGCTGACGGCCTCGTTCCACATCAGGTCCGAATGGGCGCGCAGGTCCCTGGGCTTGATCCCGGCCGCGACCAGGGCCTTGAAATCGGGAAGAGACCTGGTGTCGTGATCGGGCAGGAGATCCTCCCGCGAGACGCTCACATGGCTCAGGGGCCGAACCCCGCGCCAGGATTCGACGATCCGCCCGATCCTGCGGTCGTCGGGCTCGATGTACTCGCCCTGGCTCTTGATCCAGTGATGATGCAGGTCGAGCACCAGGGGCACGTCATCGGCCAGCGGCAGGAGGTCGTCGAGACCGTAGCTCACCTCGTCGTTCTCGATGGTAATCAGGTTCCGGGCGGTCTGCGACAGCCGGGCAAGCCCCTCACGAATTCCCTCGACTCCGACCGCCCGGGCGCCGCCATGGACGTTGATGTGGGCCCCGTGCGGATGCCATCCGCCCCCAAAACCCATTAGCTCCATGACCTCCGCATGGTACTCGAACTCCGCCACGCCGCTTGCCAGGGCGGAGGGATTAGCCGATGCGATCACGCAGAACTGCCCGGGATGCATGCTGAGGCGTACGCCGCCGTCGCGGGCGAGCGTCCCGATGCCGGCGAGCCGCGCCTCGATCAGGCGGCGCAGATCCGGATCGCGATAGGCTTCACGGGCGACAGGATGGGTGTAGCCGGGAAGCAGGTCGCTGGAGAGGCGGTGCAGGCGCTCGATGGGCGGACGGCTCGCCACATGCTCGACCTGCAGCCGGAAGGCTTCGAGATTGTGCATGACGACGGAGACGATCTTGTCATGGGCCGCCCTCGCATCGAGGCGGCCGAGATAGGCCATCGTCACGGAGCCGACATTCATCGCCCGCGCGGCATCTGCCTCGCCGTTCCCGGGGACGTATTTGCAGCAGAAGCCGAGCCTGGGATTATTCATGCCGGATCACGCGAATGCCTTGCGAGGCGATCCCCGCCGCGGCTGCTCAGTTGCAGCCCATCTCACGCGTCGAAGCCCGCGTGACCGAGCGGATGATGGATGTTTCCTCGAAGGGTTTGGGGATGAACAAGGCCTTCCGCAGAGACTGCGGCAGGTCGTTCGGCTGGGAAGCCGAGACGAAGGCGAAGGGAATGTTGCGCTCCGCAAGCTCCGCTGCAATCCCGAAGCTCTTGCCGCCGACGACGTCGATGTCGAGCAAGGCGTATTCGAAATCGTCCTCGAGATGCTCATAGGTCTCGTTGATCGAGTCGAACACGCCGACGATCTCGTGCCCTTCGCCTTCCAGGATCATCTGCAGATCGAGAGCGATGAAAGGGTCGTCCTCCAATATCAAAATACGCACACCATCGCTCCATCGCTCCGATCCTTCGCAGGATCCCAGTCTCAAAACATTTTCTCTGCCTTGAATGGCAGGTCTATTCCGGACGACATACAGGACAGACGGGGAACGAGATCCCGTGCGGGTGGTTCCAGCGTTGCAGAAAGCGGCTGCAGCAACGAACAGCAATAATTTAATCCCTGTTCGTTGCGTGAGGCTTGCGTGTCGGCGGACTGCGGTGCGGCCTTGAAAAATAAGTGTCGCATCCCATCTCTATAAGAACCCGGCGGCTTGCTGCCGGATGCGGTCACGCTGCCGAAATGATGACGCCGGATGTACGCGCATCATTTCGCCGTGGCCGTTATCGTTTCTGCTCCCCCAATCCCGCACGCACAAAAAACGCCGGCTATGGAGCCGGCGTTTGGATCGTCTCATGGAGACATTCGTCAGTGGCGGCTCACGTCCGGGCGGCCCTGATTGAACTCGCGTTCCTGCCCGCTGAATTTATCCTCGTCTCCGGAGAAGGATTCCTCCACGTATTCGCGGCCCCGGTCGGCGGCCTCACGGGCATAGCGCATGCCCTGGTGCCGCACCTCGTCCGCCCATTCGCCGAACATCTCGTCCTCACGGCGGGTCCGCGGCAGAAGAGCGCCGAGCAGAAGACCGGTGGCAAGACCGACGAGACCGACCACCATCGGGTTCTCCCCGACGTAGTGCTGCATGCCGCTGCGAGCCTTGCCGTACATCTTGGAGGAGCGGCCACTCGCACCTCCCATGCGACGGCGCTGCTGCTCGTAGCTGCCCGATGCCCAACCCCTGGCGTGCTCATAGGTGTCGCGAGCCCGCTCGGATGCTCCCTCATAGGCCTCGCCGGCGCGCTGACGGGCCTGGTCCGCCGTTTCGCGGGCCTGATCGCCAGCCTGTTTGGCGGCATTCTGCGCCTTCTCGGTCGTCGAGCCGCCCTGCCCTTTCGAGCTCTGCGATCCCTGCTGGGAAGACTGGTTGTTCGAAGAAGATTGGTTCGAACCTGTCGCTCCGGATGCGGCGTGTGGCATCGGGGACTGGCCCATATTGCCGACCGAAGTCCCGGCCGAAACCTTCGCGCCGGCTCCGGTATCCGTGCCCGGCTGCTTGTCCGTCGCGGAGGTCTTGCCGGTTTCGTTCTTTGTGTCAGCCATGGAAAGCTCCTGTTCGATTCATCAGATGCGCGAGGTCATGCTGCGGCGGCGCTCGAACGCTTCGTCCGGGCCAGACTGCAGCGTCGACGCTCCCGCGCCGTAGATCCGCGGATCCCCTGGCTCCATCACCACATCTTCTTCGGCGACGAAGTCGTGTTCGGCAACGACGCGGGTTCTGCGATAGGCCACGGGCCGGGCCGGCCGGGTGACGCGATGAGCCAGAAGCCCGATCCCTGCTGCGATCAGCATGACCGGGATCGGATTGCGCCGCACCGTCTCAAGCACATGGTCAAAAAGGGGAGCATACCCGCCCGAGCGGGCCGTTCCGAGAAAGTCGTCGATGACGCCGGAAACAGACATCCGATCCTGGAGACGGTCGATCGTTTGATCGAGCTTGGCGCGGCTATGCTCGATGTCTCTTTCCAATTCCTGAAGGCTTTGTGTCATCACGTGACCCTTTCGGACAGAACTTCCGCATCACGCTTGAGCGAACGCACCGTCCTCTGCGGCGCAAGCGTGGACTTCGACATGGCGTGACGGCCGTAAAGTCCCAGACCGATGGCGATAAGCGCCATGACGCCGCCGACGATCAAGGCCGCCAGCGCCTCCGACTCGACCACCGCCGCGAGCCACTCGACGAGCGACTCCGTCAGCAAAATGATCGCCGCGATGGCGAAGATGGCGGCCACCACGACCATGGCGAGTCCCATGAAGAGCGTTTGGACGTTCTGCGTGATTTCCGTGCGGAAGAGCGTGAACTCCTTCTGCGCAAGGTCTGTCGACTCCCGCAGAGCTTCACCGACGAGCCCTTGGATGGTGTGATTGCTGCTGTCCTGCATGGCAACCCTCCATCACGCCCCGGACCGGGAGCGCTGCCCCTGCTGCCCCTGCTGCGAGGCGCCACGCGCCGGACGCGAGCCGGACGATCCGTAGCGCATTTCCTCTGCCGTGCTCTTGATGAAGCGAGCGGCGAGGAAGCCCACGGCTACCGAGACGGCTGCAACCGTTGTCGGACGGCGGCGGGCGACATCCTCGAAATCGTTGAAGATATCGGCGAAGCTGCGCTCGCGGATCGAACCCGCAAGCTGCTCCAGCCCTTCGGCCGCGCTGTCGACGATGGCGCGGATGTTGGGCCGCTCCTCGAACGCATTGGTCGATTCCCGCAGGGAGCTCGCGAAGTCTTCAACCGACTGCGCGACGTCGTCCTTACGGCGATCCGCATAATCCGTCGCCTGCTCCCGTGCGGAATACATGAAATCCCGGCCACGATCGACTGCGGCGCCGGCCATGTCGCCGACATCGCCCTTGATCGCTTCCCAATCCTCGTTTCCGCTGCCCTGTGGCCGATTCGTGCTGCTGTTCTGTCCCACGCCCATGGTCAACCTCTCTCAATCGTGAGTGAGTAACCACCAGAAGCGCGGCAGGTTCCGAAGGTTCGAAAAACTTAGGAGCATCGGCCTACTTTAGCCTGAATTTCGGCGCTCCCGTTCATGCCCGGGGTAGCTCCGACGGGCCGTCGCTCATCCGTTTCGGTAGGTGCAGCAGGCGGTGCGTAGCGCCGGTCTCCGGCGCGCCGGACAGACCTGCGGCTCCTGTCCGCTTTTTTTGAAACCACCGGACAGGAGCCGCACGAGAAAAAGCCCCGCACGGGCGTGCGGGCCTTGTGAACCGTATTGTCAGGCGGCCTTTGTGTTGACGCGCGCCTCGGCGAGCTTGGTCAGGAGCTGGTCGGTCTTCTTCTCCTCCTGAAGGGTCTGGTCGAGGAGCTTGGTGGCATCGCGCATGCCGAGTTCTTCGGCCCAGGTCTTGAGCGAGCCGTAGCGGGTGATCTCGTAATGCTCGACCGCCTGTGCGGCTGCCAGGATGCCCGCGTCGAGAGCCTCGCTGTCGGCGAAGTCCTCCATGACCTCCTTGCTCTCCTCGATGATACCGTTGATGGCCTCGCACTGCACGCCGCGGGCAGGCTTGCCGAGCATCTTGAACACTTCCTCGAGGCGCTCGATCTGGCCCTGCGTCTCCTCGCGGTGCTGCTCGAAAGCCTGCTTCAGCTCGTCCGAGTCGGCGGCCTTCGCCATTCTCGGCAAGGCCTTCAGGATCTGCTTCTCGGCATAGAGAACGTCCTTCAGGGTGTGCAGGAACAGGTCTTCCAAGGTCTTATCTTTGGCTGGCATAACGTCACTCCGTAGCAAATGAGAGTGGACTCAACGAAGGCCAAGATTTGAGGTTCCAGCAGCTTTTCCGGTTATTGAAGACAAGCGGAACAAGGCTTGCGAACGCCGCGTTCGGCTCTCGGAAAAGCGAAGGATGCTCGAGACATGAAGCACACGAATTCCGGCGCGCCCGGGCTCATGACGAAAGGCGAACCGAACCTGTCGACGACGGAACGGGCCGCCTACATCGTCGCGGGACTGGGGTTGGCCGCCGCGGCGGTAAAGCCGCGCCCCAATCCGCTCCTGAATCTTCTGGCCCTGGCGGGGGGCTCCTACATCGCCTGGCGCGGTTATCTGGGCAGCTGTCCCGTCAAGGCGGCACTCGTGGATTCCGGCCATTCCCGGAAGCGCCTGGCGCATTAGAAAGCGCCGGAGCCCGATGGGCCGCAACATGCGTTGCGGCGCACCGGTTCTGGAGATCATGGACGGCCGATCAGTAGGACGTGGTGCGATTGCGCCCTGCGATCAGGCCGTAGATGAAGAGCACGATGATCGCGCCGACTACCGCTCCGATCAGCCCGGCTCCTTCTCCGGCTTCGTACCAGCCGATGGCCTGCCCGAGATAGGTGGCGACAAGGGCGCCGACGATGCCGAGGATCGTGGTGAGGATGAAACCGGATGGCTCGTTCTTGCCCGGCATGATCCATTTCGCGATCACGCCCGCGATGAAGCCGATGATGATTGTCCAGATGATGCTCATGAGCCTGACCCTGTGTCTGTTGACCGCACATGGAACGCACAGGAGCGGCTAAGGTTGCGAGCGGCAGCGCCTGCATCTCGCTTTTTCATGTTTCTGCCCTAGTTCGAACTGACGCTTCGCTCATCGACAGAACGGAGGTGATTTTCATGAATTCTGCAGAATCTCCTTGGACTTTCGAAGCCGTGCAATCCCTCATATCCCTTGCCCGGGAAGGGGCTCCGGTCTCCGTCATCAGCCTCAAGCTGAAGCGCTCGGTGGCGGATGTGAGGGCCAAGCTGAACGATCTCGGCATCACGCCCCCGGCCGAGGCCTGAGACGGCCCGTTCAACCGATCCGTGTCATAGCGCCTGAAGGGTCGCCAGCAGCCCATCGGCGACGCTGATGCCGCTTTCCCGGGCCTGCCGCCGCAAGGCGAGCCTTCGCGAGCCCGGCAGGCGCGCATTCGGCTGCGTCTCGATCGCTGCGGCGAGTTCGCTGCAATGGGTGAGCACGCCCTCCCCTCCCAGGCCGACCGGGTTGACGGCGATGATGAGCTGACCCGTGCCGGGAGGAGGACCTTCCGCATCGAGGAAGGACGACGCATCGCCGGCAAAGTTCGCATTCGTGAGACCGGCGGCGAGGAGCTCGACCATAAGGGCGAGCGCGGTGCCCTTCGCACCGCCGAGCGGCAGCATGGTGCCTTTGAGCGCGGCATCGGGATCCGTCGTCGTCCGGCCTTCCGCATCGAGCGCCCAGTCGTCGGGGATGGCCTCGCCCTTCTGCTTGGCGGCCAGGATGTTGCCGCGGGCGACCTTCGAGAGCGACAGGTCGACGACCACCGGATCGCGACCCGCCATGGGACAGGCAAAGGCGATGGGATTGGTCCCAAACACGCCGACCGAACCGCCCCAGGGCGCGATGGCCGCCGGAGTATTGGCGAAGAGCAATCCGGCGAGCCCCGCCTCGGCCAGGCGCTCCACCGCGTGTCCTGCCGCTCCGCAATGATGCGAGCGCCGAATCGCAGCAACCGCGATTCCCTGCCGCCGCGCCAGAGCGGGAAGGCGGGAGAGTGCAAGATCGAGGGCGGGATAGGCGAAGCCGTGGGCGGCATCGACCGCGAGCACCGCCGGCAGCGGCTGGTCAGCGGTGGGCGTCGCGAAACCATCGACCTTTCCGGCCTTGGCCTGCATCGCATAGGTCTGGACACGGGAGAGACCATGGCCCTTCAGCCCGTCGGCCTCGGCCGCCACCAGCGCCCTCGCCACGGCGCGGGCATTGGCCTCGCTGGTCTCGTTGCGAACCAGCGCATCCATCACGAGATCTTCCGCCTGGGCGATGGAGAGGACCGGCATGTTCAGGCTCCCATGAGATGCTTGCGCACGTTCTCGACCGTGACCCAGGAGACGCGGACGTTCGATTCCCGCGTCACGCCGGCAATGTGTGGGGTCAGCACCAGATTGGGACAGCCGACGAACACCTCTCCGCGGGCTGCCGACAGCGGCTCCTCCTCGAAGACATCGAGCGCTGCGCCGCCGAGACGTCCCTCTTTGAGCGCCGCGGCGAGCGCGGCCTCGTCCACCACGCCGCCGCGCGCCGCATTGATGAGGATGGCGTCCTTTCTCATGCGGGCCAGCGCTTCCCGGCCGATGAGGCTGTGTGTCTCCTGCGTCAGCGGGACGTGCAGGGAGATCACGTCGCAGGATGCGACGAGATCGTCGAAGCCGAGGGGCTCGGCCCGGCCCCAGGGCTGGCTCCAGGCCGGGCTGTCGGCAGGCACGAAGGGATCATAGGCGCAAACCGTCATGCCAAGCGCAGCCGCGCGCTTCGCCGTCTCCTTGGCGATCGCGCCGAAGCCGACGAGGCCGAGGCGCTTGCCCAGGATCTCGCGCCCCATCAGGTCGTTGCGGGGCCATGCGCCCACCGTCACCCTGTCCGTCGCGTGGTAGGCGCCGCGCAGGAGCAGCATTGCGGTGGCGATGACATATTCCGCCACCGAGACGTCATTGGCGCCGCTCGCCGGGTAAACCGCAATCCTGCGGTCCTTACAGGCCGCGACATCGATATTGTCGAGACCGACGCCGAGCCGGCCGACGACCTGGAGCATGGGCGCGGCGGCGAGCAGAGGGGCGCGCACCTGCGTCCGGTTGCGGACGATGATCGCGCGGGCCTCGGCCAGGGCTCGCATCAGATCCTGCTCGCGGTCCACGAGCTTGGGATCGTACAGCACGTCGAACCCTTTCAGTCCCTCCCTGATGGCATCCTCGTCCATGAACTCGGTAATGACGACATCAGGCATGGGAACCTCAGGACAGTGAGAGAAGACCAACGATGACGGTGAGAAGAATGACGAGCGTCGTTCCGGTGAAGACGGCGATGTGACGCCAGCCGATCCGCAGGAGCGACGACAGGGAAGTGCCCAGCCCCAGCGCTGCGATGGCGATCAGGAGCCCCCAGCTGGAGATCTGGACCAGCGCCGTCTTTATGGGCGTGTAGACAGGCATCAGCCCGGGTGCGAGCGCCACGAGGCTGTTGAGGACGCACAGACCGAGGAAGACGAGGGCGAAAACCGGCACCGGCACCTTCGCCCTATCATGGGCTGCACCGTGCCGCGTGTACCACCACCCGATGGCGAGAACCGCCGGCAGCAGCAGGAAAACCCGGAACAGCTTGACGATGACCGCCGTGTTGCCGACCGGCTCCGACACCGCGTATCCGGCCCCGACCACCTGGGCCATGTCGTGAATGGTGGCTCCCAGCATGATCCCCGTCGTCTGCACGTCGAGCCCGAGCAGGACACAGAGCGGCGGGTAGGCCACCATGACGAGCGTCGACACCGCATTGGCGGCGACGACGGTAAACGCGACGTCGGCGCCTTTCTGCGGATAGTTCGGCACGACCGTTGCCGTCGCGAGCGTCGCCGAGGCGCCGCAGACGGCGGTCGCCGCACCGGCCAGCGCGCCATAGCCATCGCCCACCTTGAACCAGCGCGCGAGCCACACGCCGGACATGACCGTGAGAACCATGGAGGCGATGATGAGGAGAGCCGGCGCAAGGCCGAGATCCACGATGTCGCTGAGCGCGATCCGCAGCCCGAGAAGGGCGATGGCGATGCGCAGAAGCTTCTTCACGCACCAGGTCATGCCGGGCTCGAAGACGGGCTTCGAGGCGGGACCGTTCAAGGCGATGCCGATGAGCAGCGCGATGACGATGGCAGGAAGCGTGTAGGACCAGCCCGTGGCCGCCCTCAAGCCCGCCGCGAACAGCGGCTCCGCGAGATAGGCCGCAAGCGCCACCGCCGCCGAGAGCGCCATGCCGGGAGCAAGTCGGCGCGTGGATGACAGCATTCGCTCGGAGAAGGTGGGGACTGGCGCGGTCGTCTGGGTCATCGCATTACCTCGCCTCCGATTCGGAGGTGGGCAGAGACTGGATGAGCGGAGGCGATGCCGCAATCGGGACATCGCCTCCGCGTTCTCTTTGGAAGCAGCGGCCGGGCCTCAGGCGCTGCGATAGAGCTTCGTCATCACGAATTCACGGTGGCCCAGAGCCTCCGCTGCCGTGAGACGGCCATTTGCCGTGCGCACGATCATCTCGATCAGGGCGTCGCCCGCCTGCGAGATCGTCATGTCGCGCCGCAGGATGCCGGACACGTCCACGTCCACGTGCTCGGACATGGTGCGCACCGTCTTCGGGTTGCCGGTGATCTTGATGACGGGCACGATGGGATTGCCGATCACGTTCCCCTGCCCCGTGGGGAAGGTGTGGACCACGTAGCCGCCCGCCGCCATGAGCGTCACGCATTCCGCCGCCGCCGACGAGGTGTCCATGAAGTAGAGGCCCGGTCCCTTGGCCGGCGCCTCGGCGGGCTCAAGCGCGTCGATGTAGCGGCACTCGCGCCCGATCTTCTCGAGATTGCCGAGGGCCTTCTCCTCGATGGTCGTGAGACCGCCCGCGATATTGCCCTTGGTCGGCTGGGAGTCGGACAGGTCGCTGGTCTTGTGGGCTTCGATCACGTCGTCCTGGTAGGCCTTCCAGATCTTGTACCACTTCTCGCCGACCTCTGGCGAGATCGCGCGCTCCTTGGCGAGGTGCTCGGCGCCGGTGATCTCCGAGGTCTCGCCGAAGCAGCCGTAGATGCCCTGCGGGATCAGCTTGTCATACATGTTGCCGACGGTCGGGCAGGACGAGAGGCCCGTCGTCGTGTCGGACTCGCCGCACTTGGTCGAGACCCACAATTCGGAAATGCCGCATTCCTCGCGCTGACGTTCGGAAGCCCATTGCAGGTAATCCTTGGCGACGCGGGACGCCTTGGCGATGGTCATGATGTCGCCCGTGCCCTCGATGCCGAAACCGGTGACGGGCTTGCCCGTCTTCGCAATGCCGTCGACGACGCGCTGGGTCCAACTGTCCTCGATGCCGATCACGACCACCGCCGCCACGTTCGGGTTGGACCCGATGCCGATGAGCGTGCGGAAGTGCAGTTCGAGATCCTCGCCGAACTGCAGGCGGCCATAGGCGTGCGGCAGGGCGAGCGTGCCCTTGATGTTGTTCGCCACCGCCTCGCAAGCGGCGTTCGAGAGATCGTCCAGCGGCAGGATGACCACATGGTTGCGCACGCCGACGCGGCCGTTCTCGCGACGCCAGCCCATGAACTTCAGGTCGGAATAGCCATTTGCTTGATCCATCGCGTTCACCACCGCTTTGTCTTGACGTTGTGGACGTGGACGTGCTCGCCCTTGCGGATATCGGCGATCGCCTTGCCGATATCCTGTCCGTATTTCCAGATCGTGTCGCCGGACTTGATGTCGACGAGCGCGACCTTGTGGCCGATCGGCACGTCCATCTTCGATGCAAGGCGGAAGGACGAGTTGTCGTGCGTGACGACGCACAGCATGTCGGTGCCTGCCTTCAGCCCCTCCACCACGACGACGCCGACCGTATCCTCTTTCTCATGAACCAGGAGATGCGGGTTCTCCATGTTTCCTCCTCGAAGCCCCTCGGGCATTGCTTATCGCCAACTCTTGTATAAGATATAAGATGCAAGGGTCAACTGCCAAAGTGTGAAAATTGAGAGCCGCAAACACTCGGGCCTTGTGGTAACAGCCTGATTCATCTGCATATTCCGCAGGAACAGAAATTTGAAACACGACGCTATGCACATGGCAGGAAAACCAACACTAGGCTTCCGTCCCCTCTACCGGCAGGTGCGGGACATTCTCGTGAAGCGGATCGCGGACGGCGTCTGGCAGGCCGGACAGATGCTTCCGAGCGAGCCTGAGATCGCAGCCGAGCTCGACGTCAGCCCCGGCACCGTGCGCAAGGCGCTCGATGAGATGACGGCGGAGAACCTCGTGGTGCGCCGCCAGGGCCGCGGCACCTTCGTCGCCAAGCACGACGATGCACGGATCCTGTTCCAGTTCTTCAAGCTCATTCCGGATTCGAGCGTGCGCGAATTTCCGGACAGCAAGGTTCTGAACCTCACCAGCGGGATCAATCCCGAGGCGGCGAGCCAGCTCGGGCTCGGTCGCAGGGACTGCGTGCTGGTACTCGACCGCATCCGCACCCTCGCCGGGCAGGCCTGCGTGCTCGAACGCATCTGCCTGCCAGCCGCCCTCTTCCCGGGGCTGGAGAAGCGTGAGGTGCCCAACAATCTCTACCAACTCTACGCCATGGAGTTCGGTGTCACCATCGGCCACGCCAGCGAAAAGCTGAAGGCAGTGGCCGCGACGGGTGAGGAAGCCCAGCATCTCGGCGTCGCCGTGGGAGAACCGCTCCTGCGCGTCGACCGGCTGGCCTTCTCCCTCGATCAGCGACCGGTCGAATGGCGTGTCTCCCTCTGCCGCACTGACCAAGCCCACTACATCTCCGACCTGCGGTAGGGCCGGCGATGACCTAGAAAACAACACAACGGAGGAACGCCAATGAAGAGCCTATTGCGGAATATCGCAGCTGCGACGGCAGCCCTTGCTCTCTCGATGGGAGCGGCAGCGTCGCAGACCTACCCGAACCGCCACATCACATTGATCGTTCCTTACGCGGCCGGCGGGCCGAGCGACGCCATCGCTCGCCTCGTCGGGCAGTCGATGTCGGAAACGCTCAAGCAGCAGGTCGTCATCGAAAACGTCGCCGGCGCCGGCGGCACGATGGGCGCGGCGCGGCTGGCGAAAGCCGACAAGGACGGCTACACCTTCCTCATCCACCACATCGCGCTGGCGGCAGGCGCATCGCTCTACAAGAACCTGTCCTACGACACGCTGGGCGACATCGAAGCGGTGGGCCTCGTGAATTACGGCCCGATGGTGGTGACGACGAAGAAGGATTATCAGGCCGCCGACGCCAAGGCGCTGTTTGCGAAGCTCAAGACCGACGGAGACAAGACCACGGCAGCCCATGCGGGCGTCGGCTCCAACTCGCATCTGTGCAACCTGCTGCTCCAGCAGACGCTCGACGTGAAGTTCACGGAAGCCGCCTACCGCGGCACGGGTCCGGCGATGAACGATCTCATGGGCGGCAAGGTCGATCTCCTGTGCGACCAGTCGACCACGGCTGTGCCGCAGATCCAGGGCAACACCATCAAGGCCTTCGCCGTCACCTCGAAGGACCGCCTCAACGTGATCCCGGATGTGCCGACGGCGCAGGAAGCGGGCCTGAAGGACTTCGAGTTCGTGATCTGGCACGGCCTCTACGCGCCGAAGGGAACGCCCAGGGAAGCGATCAGCAAGGTCAACCAGGCGCTGCAGGTCGCCTTGGAAGATCCCAACGTGCGTGCGCGCTTCGCCGATGTCGGCACGCAAGTCTTCGGCGCCTCCGAGCGCTCGCCGGAAGCGCACCAGAAGCGCTTCGAGAAGGAGCTTGCGACCTGGAAGGACGTTCTCGGCAAGGCCGGCGTCAGCGCCGGCAACTGATTCGAGCTTGAAGCGATCCCCTCCTCAAGCCGAGGAGGGGATCGGCTTGTCTCCGAAGCGGAGCCGGCGCGCAGTCGGAAGCCGCTGCCGCACGACCGGCGCAACTTTGTTTGCACTTCAGTTTTTTGGAAAGNTCAAGCCGAGGAGGGGATCGGCTTGTCTCCGAAGCGGAGCCGGCGCGCAGTCGGAAGCCGCTGCCGCACGACCGGCGCAACTTTGTTTGCACTTCAGTTTTTTGGAAAGAATGGCGCGCCCGAAAGGACACATGTAATCGTAAGTATACGGTCTTATAACCGTCTGAAATAGTTGCGCTTTTGTCGTACGTGTCTACTCTTGCCGAACCGTTTCGACTGCGGGCCTGAAACCGTGTCCTAACGATCATCTCAGGCAATAGAGACAATTTACTATGCCCCGCTACTCCTCGGTTCCATTTACTCGTTTGAGAAGCAAAGGCGGCACGTACATCTTCAAGTACCAGCTTCCAGAGGACGTTTACCGCATACTTCGGAAGGCAGGCCAGAGCGGCAGCCGCCGAACCGTCGTACTCTCACTAAAAACCTGTGATCCAGGTGTAGCTCGCGCTCGCGCCCTTCGGGCAGCCGCTGATACTGCCAAGCTGGTGAACCAGATCAGGTCAGGAGCCAGTATCCAGGACTTCCGACTCAATCCGAGTGACTATCAGCAGGACGGTCCAATAACCGTTACCCACGATCCCCTGCCCCACCGCTCTGAGCGAGAGCTAGGCCAAAGTCGAAACCGATCTGGAAAATCCCTCCTGGGAGGACCAACCCGTAAACGCGGCCCTCGCCAGACGCTGCTCTGGGTGTACGAAAATGTCTATCTGCCGCGCCGGATTGAGAGAAAGGGTGTGCCTCCGAGGAGAAGGTCAAGGTTGGACCTGGAGGCGGCAATCCGCCGATGCGTCGCGATTATCGGGGACAAGGAGGTCCAGGACATTTCTCGAAAGGATGCGGAGTATTTCGTGCGAACGCTCGACCTGCCGTCAATCGGCACGAGGAAGAAGGTTATTGGGGTCCTCTCGACGATCTGCAACGCCGCCGTCGAGCGCGAATTGATCGCGAGGAATCCCTTCCGGGGCCTCGGACCTGACAGGTACGCTGTGATGGCGGATCGCAAGAGCTATAAACGGTTTGATGCCGAGCAACTGAAGCGCCTTTTCGCACGAACTGAGCAGAAGGTGAACGCAATGCTCTGGGTGCCCCGTCTGCTCCTCCTCACAGGCGCAAGACTGGAGGAGATGGCCCAACTACGGACTGAGTGGATCAAGATGCGGGATGGCATTGCAGTGATTGATCTTCACGAAGCTCAGGTAAAAAGCCCCCATAATCACCGGTACGTTCCGTTGCATCGGCATCTGATTGATCTCGGCATCTTGGAATACGCCTCCTCCTGCGAGGACCGGCTTTTCCCAAGACTGCGCTACCGCAGAACTGCGGAGCGCTGGGGCGGATCGCTCAGCACGAGGCTCAACCGCGAGATCGACGAGGCGCTTGGCAAGAACCGAACCCTCACGGTCCATAGTCTGAGGAAGACTTTCGAGCACGCCGCCTACATCGCAGGTATTCAGAAGCCGACCTTCAATGCCATCACGGGTCATAAGCCGAGCGACATCTCAGAAGAGCATTACCTGCACCTGAAGGACGACATTATGTTCCTGAAGAAACAGATCGACCTCCTCGACTTCTCATTCCTGTTCGCCGGGCGACAATCAGGCTCCTGATCGTCTAAAGCCTGCCTGGGGAACATGACCTCAACTCAGCGATTCAACAATTTTGCATAATCAGGCGAGGCTATATGGCGAGCTACGACCAGATGATGAAGCGACAGAAGGTGCTCGCCGACTTCGGCGATTTCGCCCTACGCTGCGCTGAGCTTGACGATATTCTGAACGAAGCCTGCCGCCTTGTGGGAGACGCGCTCGGAACCGATCTCGCCAAGGTTCTGGAAATCGAGCAGGACGGACGCTGCGTGTTCATGCGGGCGGGGGCCGGTTGGAAGCCCGGCCTTGTAGGGACGCTGCGCTTTCCAATGAGCGAGCGATCCTCTGAAACCTACTCGATCAAGGTCGCCAAGCCGGTCATCACGCGAGACATCAGCAAGGAGGAGCGCTTCGAGTTCCCCGACTTCCTGAAGGAGAACGGGGCCGTTGCCATCGTGAACGTGCCGATCTTCCTGCCGGGCGGGGAACCCTATGGGCTGCTCCAAGTGGACAGCCGCGAGCCCCGCGACTTCGGGGACGAGGACATCGAGTTCCTGCGGACCTATGCCACAATCCTGGGGCCGGTGATCGACCGCCTGCACAAGGCTCATAGTCTGAAGGAGGCGCTCGATGCCAACCAGCGGCTGCTTCAGGAACTGCAACACCGGATCAAGAACCACATCGGCATCATCACCAGCCTCGTGAGATTGCGTATCCGGGAAGTGCGCTCGGACGAGGCGCAGCGGGAATTGAATGCCCTTGGGGAGCGGATTGAGACGCTTCGCCTCGTTCACGAACAGCTTTACGCCGCCGGAACGGCAGACCGTCTCAGGTTGCGCCCCTTTATCATGCAGCTTGTCGAGAACCTGTGCCATCTCCATGCCGACCAGTCCGGCAAGGTGAGGCTCGATTTCGCAGTCGAGGACATTGATCTCTCCCCTGAGCTTGCGGTGCCGCTCGGTCTCATTCTGAATGAGTTTTCCACCAACAGCTTGAAGTATGCCTTCGATGGGCACGGCGGCAGAATCGCTATTGCTGTCGAGGCTCTGAAGGGCAATCGCATTCGCATGCAGATGTCCGACAACGGCAAGGGAATGCCCGCCGAGCCTCGCCCCTCCCAGCCCGGCTCAGGTACCGGGATGAGGCTGATCGAGGGGTTGGCGGGCCAGATCGATGCTAAACCAGATTGGTCATCATCTCAGGGAACAGCACTCACTCTTGAGTTCGACCGCCGCTAAAATGAGGCCGGTTTAAGTTGCTAAAACCGCCACCGGAGAGGATGTTTGACTTCGGGAACTGCCAAAAAGCCCTGCTTGGACGACACGGTTTCAGGCCCGCAGTCGAAACGGTTCGGCAAGAGTAGACACGTACGACAAAAGCGCAACTATTTCAGACGGTTATAAGACCGTATACTTACGATTACATGTGTCCTTTCGGGCGCGCCATTTCTTGATATTCCTCGCACATTTCCGGTTTTAGGACCCTCTCGTGGGGCACGTTAGGACACGGTTTTCGGACCATCCTGATCGAAGCCGTTCGGCGTCTTTCCGTGGCATTCTCCCATTCTCGGCGATCTGAGGGGCTCAGGTTCGATGCTACCGATTCGTTGTGGGCTGGTTCGCGACCGAGGCTCATGCTGCATACGGAGAAGCGGGCGATAGCCCGCTTCATTCAGTCTTCCAGTTTCGGCCAAGCCTGCTCGTAGTCCCTCCTGCGCAGGAAGCCCTTCAATTCCTCCTCGCTAGGCAGCGGAGTTCCCGGCTCCGGCTCCACAAGATAGATGATCTCGGTCGGTCTGCCCGTCACCTCCATGATGGCGAGTTCGTGCCCGGCGGCGAGCCCCTGGAGGAACTTGATGTCCTCCCGAAGCTCCTTGTTTTCCTGTCGGAGCCGCTCATTCTCAGCTTTCACATCCGCAACAGACTTTTCCACGATGGCAGCCAGTTCGGTCCCGATTGTCTGGAGAGCCATGTCCAGCGCCCCATTCAGGCGTTCAGCCTCCTCCTTCACGTCAGCAACTTCACCGGCAAGCTTCTTGAGAGCGGCAGCGAGCTTCAGGGGATCGATAGCGGTCATCACTCCCCTTCCACCTTCGGGTTGATCTTCCCGAACGGATCATAGAGGCCGTGGAACTTCGGGGCATTGGCCTTCCGTGATCTCGTGTTGGTGTAAAACTCAGTTTCGTCGATCACCTCACCATCAACATAGAGAGTGGCCGACATCTCATCCGAGGTTGTCAGGCGAACCGCCACGAACTGGTTGTGGAAGTAGTGGTTGCCCGGCGGCGAACTGATGTGCCCCATCAGGGCCAACTCGGCACCATCCTGATCAGCCCAAGCTGTGATCTCGTCTGCGACAGTGGTGTAGAGGGCCAACTGTTCATCCGTGAGCCTGCCTTGGACATGCTCATCGACAGCCCAGGCCACCACTGCCTTCGGTGGGAGCAGGCCGATAGTTCGCTCCCAGTCGGGCTTGTGCTGGTCGATCTGCTTCACCCCGAGATAAGCTCGGAGTTTGAGGGTGTACTGGTTCCTGCCCGAACCAGGGTTCTCGCCGTTATTGAAGAACTGGAGACGCATGGCTGTCACGAGGTCCTTGGCCGGGAACTTCGAGAACCAGGGCTGGGCATTCTTCGGCTTCTTGGCCTTTTTTGTCCTCTTCGCTGCTGGCGCGGGTTTTGCGGCATTGACGAAAGCAGGTTTGGGTCGGGCTGGAATAGGCTCGCCTGAGCCAGCAAGATAATCGTCCAGCCAATCAGAGATATCGTTCACGATGAAAGTCCTTTAAAATAGATGCGGCCCATACGGACCTGAATTGAGCAATCGAAATGAATTATTCTGATGAGTTCACGCAATATGTGGATGCAATCAGCTTCCCATTTAATGAGAATGACCAATAATACCCTGAAGCATTCCCATTGAACAATATATTCTTCTTCAATGTACTTGGTACAACATTGTTCAATGGGAATGCGCTGCGCTCTCGCGGGCTCGGCGTGCGCCTTCGTCGGATCAATAGGGCTTCCAGCCGAGTTCGGGATGAACCCGATGAACGCACGCCTCGCTGCTCTCGGCCCGCTCGATGTACAAGAGCGATGCCCACCCCGTGGACCTCGGTCGAGAAGAACAGAGGGAGAGGAATGAGGACCAGGACCACCCTGCCGCTGCCCGAACTGAGTTTAGGCTCAAGCGGCAGCCTCGACAGCGCGGAGTTCTTTCTTGAGCCGCTGCCCGGAAGCCATTCCGGCTCCTCTGACCGTCAAGGACCGTCAAACTAAGTTCGGTCCTGATCATGCAGCTTCGGCTGATCCCATAGCCTCACGCTGTCCTGCCCGAAGAGCAGCGTAATAGCTCGATTTGCTGATCCCCAGGACCCGGCAGGTCTCCGGAACCGTGGTGTTCGGATCATCGTGGGCGAGCAGCACCTGCCGGATCAGAGCCGAGGTCAATTTGGGTGGCCGACCAAACCGAGTTTGGCGCTGGCGGGCAATGGCTCGGCCTGCTGCGCTGCGCTCCAGCAGAAGATTGCGCTCGAACTCAGCCAGGACAGCCAGTACCCCAACGACCATTTTGCCAGTGGCGGTGCTCGTATCGATGTTGTCCATGACCGAAACTAACTTTGCCCCCTTGGTCTCGATCTCCTCGACGATCTGGAGCAGGTGAAGCTGGGAACGGGCGAGCCGGTCGAGG
>NZ_JAJATX010000043.1 GCF_020866965.1 Microvirga roseola | reverse complement strand
CATCGAAGCCAAACGATACATCGGTTATACATTCACAGGGTGAAGGCCCTGTGCCTGCCCGAAAGGGCACACGCGTGAACTGCCCTGGCACTTCACGCTCACAAGGCAGGATGTATTCCCCTTCGAGCGCATCAAATTTTTAACACATCGCGCGCAGGATGCTCGGCATGCTGCTACCGCACGACGACATCCTCGCCATCTATGGCGCGCAGGGACAGGAGACGCTTCGGCTTCTGGCCGCTCCCCCTGAGACGGACGAGCGATATGCTCTGGACGATGTCTTCTCCCTGCCGACCCCTGAAGAATTGCCGCCGGACGGCCAGCGGGAGCTGGAGCATCTGATCACCCACGATGAACTGACGGGCCTGAGCAACCGAGCAGCACTCCAGAAGCGCCTCGCCGGCGCCTTGGTCGAAGCGGATCGCCTGCGAAGCAAACTGGCTTTCGCGGTGCTGGACCTCGATCACTTCCGAGATCTCAATTCTGTCCTCGGTCACGCAGTCGGGGACGCCATCCTGGCGCAGACCGGCCGCTCGATCCGCTCGATCCTGCCGCCTGCGGACGAGGTCGGCCGTTTCGGCGGGGACGAGTTCGCGCTTATCGTGAAGGGCATATCCTCTGAGGACAATGTGCTGTCGATTGCGGACCACCTGCTCGACGCAGCCGCAGCTGCAGTCCTGGCGCATTCTCCCGTCCGCCACGCGGGCGCGAGCCTCGGCGTCGCGATCTATCCCGATCACGGCGCGAGCGTGAGCGAACTGATCCAGAATGCGGAGGTCGCCCTCCATCAGGCCAAGGCGGATGGACGCGGGCAGACCCGCATCTTCAGCGCGAAGATGCGTTCTGCCCTGATCGAGCGGCTGGAGCAGCTCTCCGCTTTCCGGGCGGCTCTCGAGACGGGAGAATTGCGGCCCTACTACCAGCCACAGATGCGCCTATCCGACCGGCGCTCGCACGGTTTCGAGGCCCTCGCCCGCTGGATTCTGCCGAACGGCGATATCCTGTACCCCGGCCATTTTCAGATGGCGCTGAACGATCCCGACGCCGCGATCCTGCTCGGGGAGCACATGCTCAAGAGCATCAGCGACGATCTCCTGCAGTGGCAGAACACGCAGATGCCGGCCTGTAAGCTGTCGGTCAATGTCACGTCTCCGGAACTGAAGCGCGGCGACTACGCCAGGAAGGTTGCGAGCCTTTTTCAGACCAAGGGCATCCCCCTGTCGCAACTGACCGTCGAGATCACCGAATCCGTGCTTCTCGACGACAAGACCTCCGAGGTCGCCCAGGCTCTTTCCGAGCTGCGCAAGCTCGGGGTTTCCATTGCGCTGGACGATTTCGGAACCGGTTTCGCGTCGCTGACGCATCTGAAGAGCTACGCGATCGATCAGCTCAAGATCGACCGTTCCTTCGTGACCGATCTGCCCTTCAATGCAGGCGACAGGGCCATCGTGCGGGCCACCCTCAGCCTGGCGAAGAACCTGAGGATGGAAACCGTCGCCGAGGGACTCGAGGACGAGCGGCAGCTCAAGTACCTGCAATCTCTCGGCTGCGACTATGCGCAGGGCTTCTTCTTCAGCCCGGCCGTTCCGGCGGAAGAGGCGGAAAACTATTTCCGGAAGAACAGGGCCTATCGGAAGGCCAGCCTCCACCAGTTCACCCTGTCCTCTTAAGCCCCATCCGCCAAGCGCTCAGGAGAAGCGGGTATCCAGCAGAAGCGGCCTGTCAGAACCGGAACGGCGACGTGAAGCCGGAGAATGCGGGAAGCTGCCTGTCCTTGTCGGAGAGGATGATTTCGCTCGTCGGAAGAGGCCATGCGATTCCGATTGTCGGATCGTCCCAGGCCAGACCTGCGTCGCAATCCGGCGCATAGAACTCGTCGACCTTGTAGGCGACCTCCGTATCGGGCTCCAGGGTGCAGTAGCCGTGAGCGAAGCCCCGCGGAACGAAGATCTGCTCCCCTCCCCCGGCGGTCAGCGTCTCGCCGACCCAACGCCCGTAGGTGGGCGAGCCCTCGCGAAGATCGACCGCCACATCGAAGATGCTTCCGCGGATGACGCGGATCAGCTTGGCCTGCGCGGCCGGCGGGCGCTGGAAGTGAAGGCCGCGAAGGGTCCCGCGTGCCGACGAGAAGGCCTGATTGTCCTGGACAAAGACGATGTCGCCCAGCACCGGCGCGAAGGCGCGGGTGCTGTAGGTCTCGGAAAACCACCCCCGGTGATCGCCGAAGCGGCGGGGCGTCAGTACAACAACATCGGGGATATCGGTCGGCTTGACCGTCAGGTTCGACACCGGCTGACCTCGTTTGCTCGAAAAGGCTCTCCACCCGCTCAGTAGTTCCGGCGGGCACAGAAAGCAAACGCCAGCGCAGGCGGCCTGCCTGCTGAACGGTCAGCCGTTCCTTTCCTCGTGCTTCTTGAGCCCCTTGATGACGGCGCCCGCCAAGGGCACCAGCATGCCGGGAAGCACGGAGTCGATGGGGTGCCGAACGAATCCGACGATCGCCTGACGGACGCCCCGGACCTCTTCCTTAAGGTCGATCAGCTGCTGCTGAACGACGAGGGCATCGGCCTCGAGCGCCTGGAGGGCGATGTTGTGCACCTCAAGCGCCAGCTCCATTTCCCGCTCGGGCTTGGTCCGTTCCGCCGTCACCAGCAGAACGACGGCGAGGAGCAGATTGAGCCCGCCGATGGCGGCGGCGGCCCAGATGGGTCCCCAGGATGGCTCGAGCGCGAAGAAGAGAGCCATGTTGCCCATGACGAACGCGAAGGCTCCCAGGAGGGCAGCGACGCCTCTTAGGCCGGAGCGCGTGATCGCCTGCCGGAGGCGAATGTCGGCGATGATCGACTCCGCCCGCCAGAGAACGCGAAGGTTGCGCACCACATTATCCATCATGGTCTATGATCTCCCCATCAGCCGTCCCACAGCGATGCCGAGCGCGAAGGCGGCCAGCACCGATGCGAGAGGGTGCTCCGCTCCGCCACGAAATCCTCAGCGCTGCCGGCATATTCGCTCAGGGCCTGCGCCAATTCCTGCATCTGCTCCTCGAAGCCGCCATCGGGAGCCATCTGCGGCGCGCTGCCGGAGCTCTCCACCGGCAGCGGCCCGTCCGCTCCCGGGGAAGGGAGCGCGGCACCGCCCTGCGAGGTCTTGCGAAGCTCCGCCCGCAGGGCGCCGAGTTCCTCATGAAGGCTGGCAGGGACCGGCACGGTCAGAGCGCCTTGCGAACCCGCTCGAAAGCGTCCTTGAGCTCCGAGCCGAGAAACTTCACCGCGTCGCCTACGTCGCGAGTGCTCTTGTCGAGTTCGGCCTTACTTTCGAAGGCGCTCCAGTGGCTTTCGATCTCGGACCACTCATCCTGCAGCTCTTTCGAGCCGAGATGGATCTTGAGCCTGATCTCGTCTCGCGTACGCTTGAGGTCTTCCACGAACTGGGGGAAATTCGGCATTATCTTCATCCTCGCTGGGCTCCCGCTGGCGGGAGCACCGGGCGGGTCCGGCCGTCAGACATAAATCCTAGCCTCCGCTGGGAGGCGGAGCCTTGATCCTTGTCAAGCGACGGCCAAGCTGAAGAAAAATTTCGGAAAGTGCAGCCTGCTGCGCGCCGGAAGCAACGGCAACGACAAATAGTAATATTATCCACTCTCTGACCGGAGAGCAGACAGCACTTGGGTCGTCAGCTACACATCGCTTCAACAACGCGAAGAACGGAAACAAACATGTCCGAAGAATTCGAGGCTATTGGGGCACTCACCAGCTTCTCGGTCGGCACGCTGGACGGCCGCGACGCCATGATGGTGATCGAGCTGGCGACGACGCCGGAAGAGTTCGAGCGCGGCATCCGGCGCCAGATGCCGGTGGCGATGACCCCGGAGCACGCCCGCGAGCTCTGCGAGGCCCTACTGCTCGCCGCCAAGGCCGCCCTATGGGCGATACGCCCAGCCCAGCATTGCGGTCAACTGACCCCCGGCTTCGCAAAGGAGCGCCAAGGAGCTGCAAGGCCGACACGGCTCTGCACAGCGATATCCGATTGTGCATTGCAACACACGCCCGCGTGGGGCGTTATCCTGCATTCAGCCTTTCCGGAGAGGGTATCCGATGCAGCGCCTAGGACGCATGATCCACCAACTGAATCGCTATCGCGATCAGTGGGAAGCGGTGATGAAGGCGTCGAGCCTGGCGGTGCCGCCCTTTGAAATCACGCCGGACGCGCCAAGCCGCCTTACCGAAGTGACGGAGTTCGGCTCCAATCCGGGCAACCTGCGCATGCTGGCCTATGTGCCGGAAAACCTTGCCCCCTCCCCTGCCCTCGTCGTCGTTCTCCACGGCTGCACCCAGACGGCAGCCGGCTACGACCATGGCGCCGGATGGTCGGCTCTCGCCGACCGCTACGGCTTCGTGCTGGTCCTCCCCGAACAAGTGGAGGCCAACAATCAGAAGCGCTGCTTCAACTGGTTCCGGCTCGGCGACATCCGGCGCGGCCGGGGCGAGGCGCTTTCGATCCGCCAGATGGTCGAGCGCGCCATCCGTGATCACGGGATCGACCGCAGCCGCATCTTTGCGACAGGCCTCTCCGCCGGCGGAGCGATGACCGCCACCATGCTCGCGACCTATCCCGACATTTTCGCGGGCGGCGCCATCGTCGCCGGCCTTCCCTACCAATGCGCGACCTCCGTATCGGAAGCCTTCGAGTGCATGTTCCAGGGCCGGACCCGCCCCGCCGGGGAATGGGGCGACCTCGTCCGGAACGCGTCGCCCCATCGTGGCCCCTGGCCGAAGGTGTCCGTGTGGCACGGCAGCGCGGATGCCACCGTGAGGCACATGAATGCGGGCGAGATCATCAAGCAGTGGACGAATGTGCATGGGCTCGATCCGCAACCCGATCGCAGCGAAACGGTGGACGGATATCCGCGGAACGTCTGGACCGATGCGGCAGGCGAAGAGGTGATCGAGGAATACGTCATCACCGGCATGGCGCATGGCACGCCCCTGGCGACGGGCGATGGCGAGAACAGCTATGGAGCCGCCGGCCCTTTCCTGCTCGAGGCGGGAATCTCGTCGAGTTACCACATCGCGAAGTTCTGGGGTCTGACCGAGACGGCGCCGGATACCGCACACGTCAAGAGAACTGTCCGTCCCCCTCCCCCTGATGCGGATCTCGAATCGCCGTCAGGCAGGGTGACCGTCATTCGCCGCAGCGACGGGACCCGCAAGCCGGCATCGGCGGCCGACATCCAGTCGACGATCACACAGGCGCTCAGGGCCGCCGGTCTCATGAAGTGAGAGGCTGCAGCACGCCCGCATAGGGATGAGAAGCCTGCGGGAGCTGCACTTGAACTGAGCGCCGTCCGCCGCTCAGTTGCTCGCTTGTCGAAGCGTCGGCTTACTTGCGGCCGCGACGCTTGGTGTTGACCAGGTCCTTCATGGCCTTGGCCTGCTCGAACTTGACGTTCTTGGAGGCCGCGATCTTGATGGCCTCGCCGGTCTGCGGGTTGCGTCCCTTGCGGGCCTTGCGCTCGACGATCTTGAACTTGCCGAAGCCGAAGATGGAAACCTCTTCGCCCTTCTGAATGGCGTCGGTGATGGACTGGAAGACGTTGTCGACGATGTCGCGCGCGAAAGTCTTCGTCAGTTCGTATTCTTGAGCGATTTGCTCGATCAGATCGTTCTTGTTCATGGTGCCCCTGTTTGTCTGAGGGAAAGCCTGACGGATGAGACTGGCCGGGAAAGGTCGGCCATTCGCCGCCGTTGCACGGCAAAAAGCTTAGCGTCAAGACCGTTATCCCGATTCGAACGGGGCCATCGTCTTGTTATTGTACAGCGTGGCAAGAAAGCCAAAGCCGCAGGCCACTGCAGGCCCGTTTCGGGCGGAAACGCAACACAATCCCCTCTCTGACCGGAGAGCAGACAGCCCCCTGCCGTTACGGTAAAAAGTTTCCGTTAGGGCAAAGGACATCACAAAATGACCCCCGATATGGATATGATTGGCGCACTCACCAGCTTCTCGGTCGGCACGCTGGACGGCGGCGACGCCATGATGGTGATCGAGCTGGCGACGACGCCGGAGGAGTTCGAGCGCGGCATCCGGCGCCAGATGCCGGTGGCGATGACTCCGGAGCACGCCCGCGAACTCGGCGAGGCCCTGCTGCTCGCCGCCAAGGCCGCCCTCATGGGCGACGCTCCCAGCTACGCCGTCAACTGATCTGCCCGATGCCGGAACGACAGGGAATGTCGGCCGCCGTGTCTTTCCCGATACAGCTTCCGTATCGCGAATCAGTCAATCTGTAGAAGTCCAAGGCCGAAGGGCTGGGGGCACTCTTCCCTTGTGACTTGAAGCGCCCCGGCTTTCACGGGGCGCTTCCTTTATTGTGAGCCGGAAGGCTGCTGCGCGCGAGCAATGCGCTGACCCGTGGAGCCACGCCGAGCGTCTTCGCTCCCCGCATTCTGGATGGAAACCGTCTCATCCTTTCTTCGGAATGGCGCTCGCCGCAACCTTGAATAAGCACGGACCCGCTCTTCAATAGCGGAAGGGTCGTCCTGTCGGATGGCCGAACCGTGAAAGGAGCGCGCGATGTCTTCCGTCGCCCTGGTTTCCGTCCTCGGCCCCGATCGGGTCGGCCTCGTCGCCGCCATTGCGGAGCATCTCTTCAATGCAGGCGTGAACCTGCGGGACACGACCTTCGCCGCTCTCGGATCGGGCGCGGAATTCGTGGCTCTCTGTGAACTTCCATCCGGCATGACGGCCAGCGAGATCGAAGCGGGATTGAATGAACTTCCCGAACTCGAAGGCGCGGAGATCCGCGCCGTTCCCTATGCCTTCGACCCCGACCCCGGCGCCACCGGCAGCATCACGCATCGCATCACCATCAGCGGCGGCGATCAGCTGGGCCTCGTGGCCCGGCTCGCCGAAGTCTTCAAGCAGTACGACGCCAACATCGTACGTCTCGAAGCACGCAAGCTCGCCGAGGCGGAGGGCGGATTTTACGTGACGCGCTTTGCGGTCTTCGTTCCGGAGCAGCAGGCGAGCCTGTGCCTGGCGACGGTCAGCAACACGGCCGGCACGCTCGGATTGACCTGCGAGATCGAGGAGAGTTCTCTCTAGAGCGCCGGACTGCAAATCGGATTCTTCAACTTCTGCACCGGGCGCTGTGTTTCACTCTCCTGAACGGGAGACTGATCGCGGGTAGTACCCAGCCTGGGGACTACCTGTCCTGAGTATCTGTGCCGTCCCCTTAGCTGACTTAGATCTGCTGGCAGGCAGGAACGGCAGACATGAAACCCGACAAACCTGACCGGAGGAGCGATGGACGGTGGCTTGGCGGGCTATGCTGCGCCGCCGTTGCGCTCAACATGATCTGCCTTGCACTCGCGCTGACCGCCGGTTCCCGCTTCGGTGTGGCGCCCTCGACATTCTACCGGGATCCCGCCATCATCGCGGGCCACAACTTTGCTACCGGTTCGCTCTCGAGTCTGGGGGCCGTCGGCTGGTTCGTTGGAGCGACGACGACCTTCTTTGCCGCTTCTCTGGTCCGCAACAGGAACAGGTCCCGCTTTCTTCTGTTGCTCGGCACACTTACGGCGGTGCTCGGCATCGACGATCTCTTCCTGGTGCACGACGGATTGCTTCCCTTCCTATGACTGCCGGGAGGGCTCGTATACCTCGTCTATGCATCGCTGATGGCGCTCGGACTGGTCCTCTTCCGGCGTGAGATCGCACGGACGCCATGGATCATCATGACCGCCGCCATCTCGTGTCTGGCGACCTCGGCGTTCATCGATTCTCTGGCAGATGTCGGCTATGTCGCGGGCGAAGGAGCTTCCGTCGCGGAGGATGCGGTAAAGCTCCTCGGCGTCACATTCTGGAGCATCTATGCCGTGGCCTGTGCGTGGAGAGCCGCGGCCGCGAGCGCAATCTCGGCGCCAGCCCTGCTCGTCGAAGAGAGTACTCTTGCCGGATCGCCCGCTATGCCCGGTAATGGACGCACCTCATGGGATCGGACTCCAAAACGATCAATGAATCGGTGAATTCCCGACAGGGAATTTTTCGGAGACGCATCATCCGCATATCTGTGACCTGTTCGAGCCTCGGGGAAGTCGGAACTGCCTCAAGATCGCCGGCTGTGCGTCCATTCGGCGATCCGTTGCTTTGAGAGCATCGTCGAGCGCGAAAGACCGGATCAGCTTTCCACCAACACGGAATCCGGTTCCGCACGATGCTCTCGAAAGGCCTCGGAATGGTGAAGGGCTCCGGCGCTACCGCCGGGGCCCTCTGCAGGAGCGAGCCGCGTTAGATCAGAAGTCGCGCTGGACGCGGAGGCGACCGGAGAAGTCGTCCTCTTCCAGGCCGATCGGGGTCGGGCCGCTGACGTCGACNGCGAGCCGCGTTAGATCAGAAGTCGCGCTGGACGCGGAGGCGACCGGAGAAGTCGTCCTCTTCCAGGCCGATCGGGGTCGGGCCGCTGACGTCGACGTTGGCGTAGAGAACTTCCACACCGATGTCGAGACCGGCAACCGGCTGCCAGAACACGTTCGTGCCGACGCGCCACTCGCTGAAGTCCGCCGACGGAGCAACGCCAGCGCCGTACTCGACGCGAGCATACGAACCGAAGACGTTCTGACGGATCTGGGGCGTCCAGTAGTGACGCAGACCACCGGCAACCGACCAGCCATGGCCGCGGTCGATGTCACCCGTGAACGGGTTGATGTAGGCGTCAGCCACGAAGAAGCGCGAGGTGCCGACCTCTTCGGCAGAGCCGAAGCCGAGGTAAGCCAGAGCGCCGTTGGCGTAGGTGGCATTGAGCCACAGAGCGTCGCCAGCGCCGAGCATCGGCAGGTTCACGCCCACGCTACCGGACACGGCGAAGCCGTATTCGGTATCCGGGATGACAGCGAAGCCGCCAGCCGTCGTCACGATGTTGTCGGAACGGATCTGGCCGACAGCGGCGGCGAGCTGAGCGGTACCCCAGGTGCCGGTGTACTTGACGTTACCGACAACGTTCGGGAGACGCTGACCAGCGTAGACCAGAGCGGTGCCGCCAGCGAGCGGGATAGCGCCGGCCAGACGGGTCTCGAGACGATCCTCGAGCGACAGGGTGGCCGAGAAGCCGTTGCCGAACGAGAAGGTGTAGGCGAGCAGGTTCACGTCGGGCGCATCATAGAAGCGCAGCGTGCCCATGTGACCGGTCGGCAGGTCGCCGTTCGCGAAGAACGAGGTGACGCGACCAGCGGTCAGGCCGCCGAACTGGATGAAGGCCTGAGCAATGTTAGCACTGGTGGAGCCACCAGCGGTGCGGTTTAGCTCGGCGCGCACCAGGGTGCGGAGCAGGCCGTAAGCGGTCGCCGTGCGGGCGTCGAGCTGGACGCGGCCACGAACGAAGAAGTTCGCGAGATCGTCCGAACGGTCGAAGGTCTCGCCGACGATGTAGTCAGCGCGGACGCGGCCGCCGACGCGCAGGCAGGTTTCCGTGCCCGGGATATAGAAGAAGCCTGCACCGTAGGTATTGCAGACACGAACGTATTCAACAGCCGGAGCGACCGCACGTGCGGGCAGATCGGCGGCTTGGGCCCCGGCGACGGCGGTGAGACCCACAGCCGATCCGAGGAGAAGAGTTCTGATACGCGTCATCGATGGTCCTCCAGCTTTCACGTTCTAGGCGGCCGCTTGGAACCGGCAGCAGCGCTGCCGAGGAGATTGCGGCCTGTGGCATTCCCTAAATGCGCGGAGGTAATTTATGTCGATCTTTCGCAAAAAATCTGTTGCCACGAGGCAACACGGGCTGGATTTGCTTAGTTTACACTATCGCCAAAGGTGGTACTACTTTCGATAATCGAATAAAATCTCATTCGTATGGGAATATCTATTCGGGTTTACTAATTGTCTTCGATGTAGTTTTATTTGCGATGTCTTTGGATTGACCTCCAGAGACATTCGAGACCTTGACTGGCCCTGCCCTTGCGGCAGGGATCTTTTTGGGCCGGACCCAAGCGATGTTCACAGGACGCCCGGCGCAGCCGCCGGACGTCTCCGGAAGTCAGATCATCTCGAGAGGATGCTTGCGGCGAGGCGGCGGAAACGCGGCGTCGATGGCCTGCAGGTCCTCCGGGGAGAGCTGGATCTCGAGCGCCCGGTGATTGTCCCGCACGTGATCGGGGCTGGCGGCGTTCGGGATGGCGATCATGCCGGGCTGCCGGAGCAGCCACGCCAACGCCACCTGGAATGCGCTCGCATCATATTTGCGCCCGATCTCCTGCAGAGGGCCTAAGCGGGGCAGGCGCCCCTGTTCGATCGGACTGTAGGCCATCAGCGGCATATGGCGCTCCGCCATCCACGGGATCAGGTCGAATTCCGGCCCGCCCCGCGTCGCGTTGTAGAGCACCTGGTTGGTGACGCAGCCCTCCCCGCCCGGCACCGCGAACAGATCCTGCATGTCGCTCGTGTCGAAATTGCTGACGCCCCAGTGGCGGATCTTGCCGGCGCGGCGCAGGTCCTCGAAACCGGCGACCGTCTCCTCGAGAGGCACGCTGGCGCGCCAGTGCAGGAGATACAGGTCGAGACGATCCGTGTTCAGCCGCCTGAGACTGCGCTCGCAGGCCTGCGCAAGAGCCTGGCGCCCGGCATTGTGAGGGTAGGCCTTGCTGACGAGAAACACCTGGTCCCTCTGCCCTTCGATCGCCTCGGCGACGAGTTCTTCGGCCGCTCCCTCGCCATACATCTCCGCAGTGTCGACGAGGCTCATTCCGAGTTCGACGCCGAGACGCAGCGACTCGATCTCCTGCCTCCGCCTGTTGGCATTCTCGGCCATCTGCCACGTGCCCTGCCCGAGCGCAGGAACGGTCTCGCCGGTCGGCAACTTCACGTGTCGGCTCATGGGAAAACCTCAGGCATCAATCGGGCGGCTCAATGGGCGCAACGAACCCCGTTGCAGAAGAGTTCCGCAGGCTGTCGCTTGCACCACACCTCAGCAGCGACCCGCTGTTGCCATCAACATGACGGAGTGCGCAGCTTGCGGCGCTTCCAGGCTTTGAACTTCTCCGGCAGGCAGGCGGCACATGGACGATAGCCTGCCGATACGGCGCTCGCCTCATCCGCGAAGTAAACGCGGTGTCTGACATAGCCGCCCCGCGCGAGGGCGCGGAGAGCGGCGGGGCAGTCCAGACGTCCGTATATTCTGCTCCGTCGATGACCTCCGAGGAGTCCGGGCTTGTCGCTGCGATAAGCCTCTCCGTCCGCTCCGATGAGTGTGTAGGGGCCAGTCAATGCCTGCGTTCCGGTCAGATGAATTCCTCGTCCGCCGGAGATCGTACCGCTCAGCGGCTCAGAAGCAACACGAGGAAGCCACCGGCGCCGGCGTAGACGAGACAGGCGAGAGCCGTGCGGGTCAGGATCTCGCCTTCCCGCCCGCTCAGGCCCACGGTCGCAGCCCCGGCGATGATGTTGTGCGGACAGATGATGTTGCCGACGGCTGCGCCGAATCCCTGTGCGGCGATCATGGTCGCCAGAGGCAGCCCGAGAGCTGAGGCGGTTGCCGCCTGGAATTCGGTGAAGAGAATGTTGGAGGCCGTCGCCGAGCCGGTGACGAAGGTGCCGAGCACGCCGACGGCCGGGGCCACGAGCGGCCAGAATCCGGCGGCTCCGGCAGCAGCCTGCGCCATCTCATGGATCATTCCCACGTGCAGCATGACGCGGGACAAGGCGAGCATCGCGATGAGGGCCAGCACGACCGGCGCGATCCGCCGCAGGGCGGCGCGAGCCGCTTGAAACAAATCCCCCGGGCTGCGCTCCTGCGCGAGCCCTCCGATCAGGAAGCCCAGCATCAGCATGGTGCCGGGATGGTAGAGAGGCTGCATGGCGCCGGTGAACGCCTCCCGGAAGGTCCAGGCGATCTCCACCGTACGCAGCTGCTCCTTCAGCGCCGGCAGGAGCCGTGTCGCCAGAATGAGCGCGAGGATGATGCCGTAGGGCAGCCCTGCCCTCGCCAGCCCCCATCCGGCGCCGCCGCCTGATCGGGAACGCCAGCGGAGGACGGCGATGAAGCAGGCCCCTCCCAGCAACGCCCCTCCCAGGGTCGGAAGCTCCGGCCCGGTTATCCATGCAAACCCGGCAAAGGGCACGAGGAAACACGCGGCTGCAAGAAGAGCCCATCCCCATTGCCGGATCGAGGGAGGCTCATCGCCCGCAAGCCGCACGAGAAAGAGCACCAGGATGACGCCGAGAAGGCCGTGGAGGAGGCCTGTCGTCGCGGCGATCTCGGCCACGCTCAGATCGGTCAGCGCCGCCTGGGCGAGAACCGGCGTTCCGACGGCTCCGAACGATACGCCGACCGCATGACCGATGAGGGCGAGCGCCACCGCCTTGGTGGGCGGGAAGCCGAGGCTGACCAGCAGCGGAGCGGCCAGGGCCACCGGCGTGCCGAAGCCCGCCGCGCCCTCCATGAACAGGCCGAAGAACCAGGCGACGAGAATGGTCTGGATGCGCCGGTCGTCGGAGAGCCCGGCCAGCCCTTTCCGGATCACGTCGAAGGCGCCGGACCGCAGCTGGAGTTCATAGATCGCGAGGGCGGGAAAGATGATCCAGAGAATGGTGGCGGTCGTGAAAAGCGCCTCCAGGGCCGACCCTGCGAGAATATCGGCCGCGCCGGAATCGACCCGCGCGCCTCCAAAAACGGTGAAGGCCAGGGCGATCGCCAGCCCCAGCCCGGCGAGACCGGCATGGGCCGCAGGCCAGCGCCGCCCGATCATCAGCGCAAGCACGAGCGCCAGGGGAAGAGATGCCCAGATAGCCGTCATGCCCTGCGACCAGGGTTATGCCGAGATGTCATTACGGCTCGGTGATAGGGCAAATCGCGAGTGAAACGAGGCAACTTAAGAAATTAATGCCGTGCTTTTGCCATTCGACAAGTAGTCAAGCCCATACTGGACCCAAGAGTTCCTATGTCTTGCGGCTGCTGAGAACGAAATGCAATCGGAGGCGGCGGCAAGTGGTGGTGCAGGCAGTCGGGTACGAACCGGTCTCCCCTGCCCTTTCACTGCTCTGAGGGAAATCTGCAGGGAAAATCCTGTTTCCTCCTGGAGCCTTTGCCCCCTCCATATCTGTTCGCCGCTAGCGTCGGACACTCTCTTTGTCAGCAAAATCAATCACTTGCACATAGCCCGACTGCTGTGCTAGTTCTGATTCGTCTGGCGGCAGTCTCCTATTCCTTTGGGAGCAATTCGCGGACAGCCCTCGGCTCATGTTGGGCCGAACCACTTCCCGAGATCGTCTGATCTCACGGTGATCGTTGCCGACACGTCTCGGCAGCGGGGTTGCCCCCTATTGTCTCAAAGGACCATCGCCATGAGCGAACTAACCGCTATTTCTGCCTCAGCCCCGAACACAGAGGCCGCGGCCCCTCCTTCAAGCCGCAAGGTGAAGGCGCTCTACCGCGACCTGAAGCTCGCGGTCGAGTACGTGCCGATCAAAAGCCTCAAGGCTTACAAGCGTGCCCTCCGCACCCATTCTGCCGCTCACATCGAGCAACTCGAAGCCTCCATCCAGGCCTTCGGCTTCGTACAGCCAATCCTGGTCGATACTGATGGCGAGATCGTCGGCGGGCACGGGATCTTCGAGGCCGCCCGCAAGGCGGACTACCGCTCGGTCCCGGTCGTGCGCCTTACCCATCTTGATGAAGCCCAGAAGCGCACCCTGCGCATCGCGCTGAACCGTCTGGCGGAAAAGTCCGGCTGGAACCAGGAGCTTCTGGCACTTGAGTTCAAGGAGTTGCTGGAGCTCGATCTCACGCTTGATCTGGACTTCGATCTCACCATTACCGGCTTCGCCTCGCCCGAGATCGATCAGCTCATCGAGCGCCAGGAGCAGGCCTCAGATGAAGATCCGGATATCCTTCTTCCCGACGATAGCGCTGGAACTCCTGTCTCCCAGCCAGGCGATCTCTGGCTCCTCGGCGAGCATCGCCTGATCTGCGGCGATGCCCGGGATGAGAACACCTATGCCACTCTCCTGGGAGGCGAGCGGGCTGCAATGGGCATCCATGACGCCCCCTACGATGTTCCGATCTCCGGCCATGTGGCCAAGCCGGGCCGGCACCGGGAGTTCGTCATGGGGGCCGGCGAGCTCGGCACGGCCTTCACACCTTTCCTGAGCGCCTTCCTACAGGCAAGCTCCGCCTTCCTCACTCCAGGCGGGTACCAGTTCTGCTTCATGGACTGGCGCCACATGGGTGAGATGCTGGCTGCCGGACAGGCTGCCGGCCTGGAGCTGAAGAACCTGTGCGTCTGGAACAAGGGTTCCGGCGCCATGGGCTCGCTCTACCGTTCGCAACATGAGTTAGTCTTCGTCTTCTGGGATCCGAAGGCTCCCGGAGCCAACCATGTCCAATTGGGCCGGTTCGGGCGCAACCGGACCAACGTGTGGGACTACCCGGGAGCCGCAAGCCTCCGCAAAGAACTCGAACTGCACCCCACGCCGAAGAACGTCCGGATGATTGCCGATGCGATTCGGGATGTCACAAGCCGTAACGACATCGTGCTCGATTCCTTCTCTGGTTCCGGGACAACCATCATCGCCTGCGCGAAGGTCGGGCGGCGTGGCTATGCGATGGAACTGGACCCGCACTATGTTGATGTCGGCGTGCGCCGCTGGGAACAGTGGTCCGGCAAAGTCGCCCGGGATGCCGAGACGGGTCTCACCTTCGCCGAGATGGCCGAGCAGCGCAAGCAAGCACCCGATCTTCAGGTTGGCCCTGAGTCAGTCGCAGCCCAAGAGGTTGTCCCGGCTCCCCGCGCTCGTCAGCGCCCACCCCGTGCTGCGTGAGGTGACGTGTCATGGCCAAGATGAAAACCACCCATGCCTCGGCCGATTACGAGGTCGGCCGGGGTAAGCCCCCGCGTTCGTCGCAGTTCAAGCCGGGACAATCCGGCAATCCCGGCGGGCGCAGGAAGGGCAGTCGTAACTTCAAGACCAACGTGCTGGATGTCTTGGACAGCGAGATTGAGCTCACTGAAGGTGGTCGCACGCGCAGGGTCCCTATGATCGAGGCTCTGATGCTGCGCCAGGTTCAGGAGGGTCTCCGCGGGCATCTTCGGGCGATCGACAGTTTGCTCGACCGCTACGAGCGCCATGCCGGCCAGGAAGTCGAGCAAGCTGACGAGCTGCCTGAGGATGATCTGGCTCTCCTGAAGCAGGCGCTTGGCTCCTCCCAGAGACGCCAACGGTGCAGGTCAAAGCCTGCTCCTGACAGCCTGTTTGCTGCAGACGAGGAGGATGTGGTCCATGAATGAGCATGCCCGTCTTCTGCGCGCCTTCCTGCGACAGGACCTTTCAGTATTCAGCCAGAAGGTCTTTGCCACCCTTGAGCCCGGCACCGCCTATCAGCACAACTGGCACATCGATCATTTGTGCTGGCAGCTGACTCGGGTTGCCCGGGGCGAGCTGCGCCGGCTGATCATCAACGTGCCGCCCCGCTCGATGAAGTCGATCACCGTTTCGGTCGGCTTCACCGCCTGGGTAATGGGCCAGGATCCGACCCGGCGCATTATCTGCGCCTCCTATGCTGATGATCTCGCCCGCAAGCTATCGGTCGACACCCGGACCGTCATCGACAGTCCGTGGTACCGGGAGCTCTTTCCGCAGATGCAGCTCGCCTCCAGGCGCCCACGCAACACGGAGCTGGTCACCACTCAGCAGGGCTACAGGTATGCGGCCGGCATGAGCGGCTCGATCCTGGGCCGCGGCGCGGATCTCATCGTCATCGATGATCCGATCAAGGCGACTGATGCTCTCTCCGAGAAGGAGCGCCGGCGGGTGAATGAGGCGTTCGACAACACCCTCTACACGCGTCTGAACGACAAACGCACCGGAGCGATCGTGATCATCATGCAGCGGCTGCACCAGGATGATCTGGTCGGCCATGTGCTGGCCAAAGGAGATTGGGAGGTGATCTCGATTCCGGCGATCGAAACGGAGGAGCGGGCCTATCAACTCAGTTGTGATCCGGAGGATGTCTACATCAGGCACCCCGGCGAGGTGCTGCATGCGGCCCGGGAGTCGCGGGAGATCCTGGAGCAGATGCGCCGGTCACAGGGATCACTGACCTTCTCGGCCCAGTATCAGCAGGCACCGGTGCCACCGGAGGGCAATATCATCAGACGCGACTGGCTGCGCACCTACGCTGAGCGGCCCTCCAAGTTTGACATGGTGATCGCGAGCTGGGACACCGCTTCCACCCTGTCGGAGACCTCCGATTACTCGGTCGGGACAGTTTGGGGCGCTAGGGGGCTCAACTTCTATCTGCTCGATCTGGTGCGGGGGCGATTTGAGGTCCCGGAGCTCCGGCGCGAGGTGCTGCGCCTGTCGCAGACCTGGAAGGCCGATTAGACAATCATTGAGGACACCGATATCGGCCGAGCGATCACGCAGGATCTGCGCCGGTCGGGCGAATGGAAGGCCATTCTGCGCAAACCCCGCTTTGACAAGGAAGCGCGCTTCCTCGCCCAGTCGGCCCGGTTTGAGTCAGGCCAGGTGCATGTACCGCAGGATGCACCCTGGCTGGCCAGCTGGCTGGAGGAGCTGCTCGCATTTCCGAACGGACGGCATGATGATCAGGTCGACTCGACCAGTCAGGCGCTCGACTATTTAACGGCACGGACTCATACGCTGCATGCAGCCGAGGCACTGCGCGAGAGGCCGAAGAGTGTGCACCGTCCTGCCGGGTTCAAGCGACCCGCCGGCAGCCAGAGGGGATAATCTGAATGATGCGCATCGAATGGAGTAGGATCCGCGGCATGTTTTTCCCTCAGAGATTTCACTCACATACATGCAGGTGCAGCGATCAGCGGATTCTGCAGGGGCCTCTGGGTCATGCAGGCACTGAAACATCCCAAATCTACACGCATCTCGATACTTGCCGCCTCTACGCTATGGTCTGGGACCCATATCTGCTCAACGAGGGGCACGGGCTATCCAGTGTGACGAATCCCCGGTGAGGGCAGCCAGCCAGAATTGACAGTTCAGGGGCCAGGCAGCAGAAGTGTCTCGATTGCCGCACTGAGGACAGCGCAACCTTGGACAAGATCTTCAGATCGGGTGTCTTCCTCAAAGCAATGGCTCTTGCCTGCAATCGACGGCACAAACAGCATAGCGCTTGGCATGATGCGACTCACGGGGACCGCATCGTGCAGGGCACCGGATACCATCCGCCGCCACCGTCCTGGAGCCAAACGCCCGGCAGCAGCGATGAGGGTGCCGGCCAACGCAGCATCTAACGGGGCTGGCGGGAGTTCAGCGACTACTTGCGTCCTGATCTCAACGGATCTTTTTGCGCTAATGCCTTTTGCAATCATCTGGGCACGCGCGGCCAAGTGGTTGAGGCGTGCTTGATCGGGATCGCGGATCTGCAGCATAGCATCAACACGCCCGGGGATGATGGAAGTGGCGTTGGGGGTAACATTCACACGCCCGAAAGTCCACACAGTGGCTGGGCCGGCCTCGGAACAGAATGCTTCGTCCACTGCATGGGCAAAAGCTACAAAGCTCATCACAGCGTCATGCCGACGATCCATTGGGGTGGTTCCAGCATGGTTCTGATCTCCAACAACCACCACTTCGACGTGCTGCATCCCGACAATTGTCTCGACGACACCAATGGCTTCTCCGGCATCGTCCAGAACAGGTCCCTGCTCGATGTGGGCCTCAATATAGGCTTTGAAGAGCTGATGCGGGACCTGCTTCGCGGCCCTGAGCTCAGGCACGCTGGCAAGAGTATCGGCCAGCTTGCGTCCCATCCGGTCAGTCCGGTCCTGGAGTGTCGAGAGGGCCAACTCGCCACTCCACACCCGGCTTCCCAGGAGCGGCTCGAAAGTTCCTTCCTCATCCGCGAACGAAACTACAGCAATACCTTGTAAGCCAGCTTCCTGTGCTGCGCGCGCAATCTCCAACCCGCACACCACACCGTAGCTGCCGTCGAGCCATCCGCCCTCAGGCTGTGAGTCGGAATGTGAGCCGATGAGGACCGCAGGTTTTTCCGTTTCAGGTAAGCCGAACAGGTTGCCGACAGGATCCCACACAGGGCGCAGACCTGCGTCTGTGAAACGCCGTGCAAGCCAGCGCCGCCCCTCCAGATCAGTGGCAGTAAACGCTTCCCGCACCACCCCCGTGCCTTGGCCGCCGATCTGTCGTAGCGCTGCCAGATCCTCGAGCAGACGAGCGGGATTGACCTTGATCATTCAGATTGCTCCAGGAGGGCTGTCCGGCAGCGGTCAGAGGTTATCCGTTCCATGGCCTTCCGAGGGCGAGCTGGTCCGCAAGAGCGCTTGAGGCAGCTTCCAGGAGGCGCTGCCCCTTCTCGGCCGAAGATCGACGTGCATCACCAATGACGCCCGTTGGGGTCAACTCCTGAAATGACCGCCAGCGCTGCAGGGATCGGTTCAGCACGGATCCCGCTCCGCTTGCATGCGGTCCCAAGGCATCGGGAAGGCGGGACAGGTCAACCAGATCGGGCTGGGCCGCCATCATCATGGAGGTCTCGGCCTCACAGGCATGCAGGACGGATTGCTGATCCTCCAGGATCTCGGCAAAGGCCTCATCGGCAAGAAGCCAGTACGTTGTCGTGGCGATTGGCGCTCGCAGCTCCCGGGTGAGCTCGACCGTGAGAGCATTCAGCGCGCTCATGTTGCCGCCATGCCCGTTGACAATCAGTATCTTGCTGAAACCGGCCCGCAGAATGGAGCCGCATAGATCGCGCAGGAGCGCATGGTAGGTTGGCAGGGTCAACGTGAGGCTGCCGCCAAATGCCATGTGATGCTCGGCAAGTCCGATCGCGATCGTGGGTGCAACGATCACTGGCACGCCACGGTCCGCCAGCTTCAGTGCAGTGCGGTGACAAACCTCAGAGCAGAGTACATCGTCAACGCCGGTGGTAAGATGCGGCCCGTGTTGCTCTGTGGATGCGACAGGCAGGAGTACGATAGCCCCCAGTTTCGCTTGATCGCGTAACTCAGCCGCCGTCAGGTTCTGCCACAGTACTTGCGTCATCGATATTCCCCTACTTTATGGGCTTCTGGTGCTGTCTCTCGCCTCTCGGCAAGCCTGAGCCTGCTGCAGGTGCCGAAGGCTTCTCTGAGCAATAGCGGCAGGGGCGAGAAATCGCATGATAGTCACACAGGCAATTCAGCTACGCCATTCCATCAGTTCCAGCACCGCAGATCAAAGCACAGACGTGATCGTCTGCGGAACGTGAAATCCTCCCAGTCCTCAAGGCAGCAACCGATGCCGCTCCCGATAGATCGGCCGCAATACCGAACTCAAACCAGAGCCAGCGGGCCGCAGCCTGCATCTCATCGTCGGTGACGAGAACAATGTCGTCCACGTGGCGGCTCACTGTCTGGAAAATCGCCTCGTCCGTTCGCCTGCAGGCCATGGTCGGAACCTGCGTGCTGACGTTGTTGAGCGTGACGAGACGTTGGGCATCAAGACAAGCCCGCAACGTGGGAGAGCCGACCGGCTCGATTCCGATCACCTTTGCCTGAGGGCGTCGAGCCTTCACAGCAGTCGAAAGGCCGGCAATAAGTCCCCCTCCCCCGATTGCAACCAGGAGGGTATCTACGTCCGGCATATCGTCGAGTATCTCGAGCCCCAATGTACCCTGACCTGCAACGACAACAGGATCGCTGAAGGGATGGACATAGGTAGCGCCGCTCCCATCCGCAAAAGCCAGGGCAGCCTCGTTAGCCTCGTCCCAGACAGAGCCGACGATTTCGACTGATGCGTTCCATACCTTCAGCTTCGCGACCTTATCGGGAGCGACGTTCGAAGGCAGGAAAATCTTTGCCTGGACGCCGGCCACATGGGCCGTGCGTGCAATGGCCAATCCGTGATTGCCCCCGGAGGCTGTCACCAGTCCATGCCTCAACTTCTCCGGTGGCAGGGTCTGAAGTCGATTCATCGCGCCCCGCGCCTTGAACGAGCCGGCTACCTGCACAAGCTCGAGTTTCAGTGTGACCCGCCCCTCAAGTCCGACCGCGTCACGCATCTGCGTGGCCGGCATAACCGGAGTGTGTCGGATGAAGGGGGCGATGCGCTCCTGTGCTGACAGGATATCGTCAATCGTGACCACGATATGGTCCTTCGGGATTAGCGGAAACCAGTGAGCGCATCGGCGACCAAAAAGGTATGATCCATGCTGCAGGTCGCAATCTGCTGCAAAGTGGTTGCGCGCGGTTGGTCCAGGGGCAGGCGGTTGAAATCCAATTCACAAGTCTCAACATCTTTGTAGTCTCGCCGCTTCAGCTTGGGCAATTCACCGCGATCCAGAGGTGTCTTCGGTTTGGGAGATGACGGCAAGCTCACCCCCAGCCGAGAAATCCGTCCATGCTGCTAATAGGAGGAGCAGCATGGAGCTGGTCGAGACTTGGGACTGGTCGTTGAAGTAGGGGGGAACTGCTGAAAGCTTCCTCAAGCGCAGCCGCTACACCCAGAACAAATGCGTCCCCTCCTCTAGGACCTACAATTTGCAGGCCGAAGGGCATTCCCGTCGCATCGAGCCCGACCGGCAGACAGACAGCGGGGTGGGCGGACAGGGTCACGTAGTAGGCCAGCGCCAGCCAGTGGAAGTAGTTGCTCGTCGGCTGCCCGTCGATTTCGGTTGGGTAGAGTTCCCGCCATGGCCGAGGGCTGATCGTGATGGCAGGAGTAATCAGAACGTCATGAGTCTGAAATAGGCTCACGAACGAGTGGTAGATCCGCGTCTGGGCCGCGTGTGCGCGGGCGTAGTCCTCAAGGCTATATCGAAGTCCTTCCTCGACATTGGTTCGGAGGTTTGGGCCACACTCCTCTGGACGGACCCTGTACCGCTCGAGGTGAGCGGAAAGGACGCTGGTTGCCCGCAAGACAGCAAAGCTTTCATCGGCTCCACTGCAGTCCGGGTGAGCGGCGGCCACCTCGTGGACCATCGGCCGACAGGCTTCAACTCGAACCTGAAAAGCCTCGCGGACAATCCGCTCGACGGGTGCATGGCCGAAGTCCTCGCTGACGGCAACGCGTAGCTTTGCGAGATCGACCCGCGGTGGCGGAGAGAATAGGCCGGGCGCGCCCCGTATGTTTTCTCCGTGCATTGTATAGGCAAGAGGATCGCCCGAATCGTCCGATGCCATCGCTGCCAGAAGAAGGCAGAGATCTTCCACGTTTCGCGCCATCGGCCCGAGCACGGAAAGCGGCGACCATCCGAGAGTACATTTCTCGGATGGCACAAGGCCTGGACTCGGGCGAAACCCCACAATGCCGCAAAATGCCGCCGGATTGCGCAAAGACCCGCCCATGTCCGATCCGGTACAAAGCGGGACCATGTTAGTCGCCAGCGCGACCGCAGAGCCACCAGACGAACCTGCGCACGACTTTGCCGGATCAAACGGATTGCCGGTTGCGCCGTAGACTGCGTTCCGAGTGTTCGCTCCAAGGCCCCATTCAGGTGTATTGGTCTTACCGAGTACCAGTCCGCCCGCAGCTCGAATGCGGGCAACCATCCCGGCGTCATGGGTCGGGACATGATCCCGGTAGGTGGTACTTCCCCAAGTGGTTCGAAGCCCTGCCGTCTCATCGAGGTCTTTGATGCCGATTGGCAGGCCATGCAGCAGCGGGAGATCGTCTCCGCGCATGACGGCATCTTCAGCCTGTCTGGCGGCGGCTCGGACCCCTGGTTCATCCATGGCGACGAAGGCATTGACGGCGGGGTTCACCTGCCCGATGCGCATAAGACAGCTCTCAAGCAACTCGACGGGCGAGAGAGATCTGCGGCCGATGAGGCGCCGCGCATCGCAGGCGGAGAGATCACAAGGTTCGGTCAAGACAGGTCCACATCGGCAAGAGCAGGCAGGGAGTGATTGGCGGAATGGCATTATGTCATGCAATCGGCATCTGCCAAGCGATCCCTAGTCCGCACCTGAAGGCCGGACCAGAGCGATCCGAGATCGTTTGAATAAGCGTATTGAGACGTCGACGCTGATAAGCGATCAATCAACTTTCAGCGGACACATCAAATGGGAGCATTAAGTTCTCGGGGGGATATATTTCTATTCGCGACGGATGTTTGCTGCCTTGTCACGAAGTGTTCCCGCCGATGACATCGGCATTGTAACCGGCTGGCTCGGAAACCTAGATTCAGCCCCACAGGGCTAGAGCACGCATGATCTGAAAATCCAATGATCAGGTTCGATTCTGCGCATTGCGTAACTTGATTCCATTCAGCTTATAGTGTTTGAAACTCTGTTCCTATCTTTCTACTTGCTGCACCGCACAAGACACTGCTGAATAAAGCAGTTGACGGTTTTCTTAACGCAGGCTTAACATTGCTTCATGAGCCTTAAGTTGCCGATTACTCCATTCGGCGCGCACAGGTTATCAAGCGCGTCAGGTAAAGTCTTGAGCGGTACCCTCACTGAGGCGCGCAAGGCATGAATGCGCTCTCCCGGAACCAGGTGGTCCTCAAGCCGGCTGTCGCGTCAAAGGGCGGAATCGTCGCGGCACAGAACAGAGAGGCAGCCGAAATCGGGAGCGCGGTTCTGGAGGGTGGCGGTGATGCTGTAGATGCGGCGGTAGCCACATCGTTTGCACTCGGAGTTCTTGAACCATGGATGAGCGGCCCCGCAGGTGGCGGGGCGATGGTGATCTGGAGGGCAGAGGAAGCAAAGGCCTATTCTGTCTATTACGGCATGCGCTCTCCGGCCGGCTTGGATCCTGCTGACTACCCACTATCCGCGTCCGGAACTGCCTCCGATCTATTCCCCTGGAGATCTGTTATTGGCGATCGCAATGTAGAAGGGGCAACAGCAATTGCCGTTCCCGGCACCGTCGATGGCATAGGACTAGCTCATGAACGTTTCGGCCGAGTGCCTTGGCGGGACCTTCTGGGACCGGCCGCCATCTCGGCCCGTCGCGGCTTTCATCTTGACTGGTACGCCTCGCTGATAATTGCATCAGCAACGCGCTCCCTCGCTAAGGACTCTGACGCCGCTGCGCTTTTCCTTGAAGATGGGCAATGGCCGCCTATTCCTCCCTGGACGGCATCCGATGATCGCCGGATCAAAAACGCCGCGATGGCCGATACAATCGACCACTTGGCCGTGGAAGGCTTTCGGGAATTCTATGAGGGCGACGTTGCGAAGCAGCTTTCATCGGATGTACAAGCCAAGGGAGGCTCGCTGTCTTTAGACGATCTCCGCGCCTACCATGCAGAGATCCGGCCAGCCACCCTCGTCCCTTATCGCAATGGCGGCTTCTATCTCGCACCGGAGCTAACGGCGGGCCCGACCTTTGCCGCCGTACTTCATCATCTTACTGAGGGTCTAGCATCGCCGTGTGTTGAGCCCGGCAGTCAGACCTACTGCGTCTATGCGGATGCTGTCGACGCGGCATACCGGACCCGCCTAGCGGAAGCGGGCGATAACGAAGCACCGCATAGCCCCGCCTGTACGACACACTTCTCTGTAGTGGACCGACACGGCAACATGGTTGCTATGACGCAGACACTTCTCTCTGTCTTCGGTTCAAGAGTTGTCTCCCCCTCGACAGGCCTTCTCCTTAACAACGGCATCATGTGGTTTGATCCCGAGCCTGGGCACCCGAACTCACTCGCGCCGGCAAAGCGCTGCCTTATGAATGTGTGCCCGGTTATCGGGGAGACAGGCGAAGCCCGCTTCGCGATCGGGGCCTCCGGTGGACGCAAGATTCTGTCTGCTGTCGTGCAGCTTTCCTCTTTTCTCGTGGATTACCGGATGAGCCTTGAGGAAGCCTTCCACCAGCCGCGGGTTGACCTCAGTGGCGGCCCGGCACTCGTCGCTGACGAGAGGTTGCCTCGCGAAACAATTGAGGCGCTGTCGGCCCGGCGACAGGTTCTGACGACAAAGCAGACGGTTTATCCGAACGCATTCGCCTGTCCGACTGGCGTGATGCGCAAAGGGGAAATTAATTACGGCGCAAGCGAAATCATGTCACCCTGGGCCGATGCGGTGGCAGAGAAACATGCGGGAGGTGCGGCATGACGGGTCGTGCCCCGGCAGATCTTCGGGCCGGCGTCCGCGCCCGGATCTCTTCGTCAAGCAGGGGCTACACCCCAAGTGAAAAGGAGCAACGCGAATGAGGCATCTTCAATCCATCGGCAGTTCAGTGCTGACTGAAGGCTTCCGGAAGTATCTGCTGGCATCAACGGTCGCGCTGGCAGCGCTAACGGCGGCCCCTGTGGCTGCTCAGGAAATCCGCGCGGTTATGCATTCCGGCCTGCGGGTGCTCGATCCGATCATCACGACCGCGCATATCACCCGCAACCATGGCTACATGATCTACGACACCCTACTTAGCGTCGACGAGAACATGAAACCGCAGCCACAGATGGCGGACTGGAAGGTTTCCGATGATCAACTGACCTACACTTTCACGCTTCGCGACGGCTTGAAGTTCCACGATGGAAAGCCGGTCATCGCGGCCGACGTAGTGGCATCTTTAAACCGCTGGGGGAAGCGCGACACTGCCGGCCAGATGCTGATGAACTACACGGAGAGCCTCGAGGCAAAGGATGACAAGACGGTTGTCCTGAAGCTCAAGGAGCCGTTCGCCTATGTAATCGAACTGATCGCCAAACCCTCTGCCGTACCGGCCTTTATCATGCCAGCGCGCGTTGCTCAGACGCCAGGTACGGAAGCGATCAAGGAGCATATCGGCTCCGGCCCCTTCCGCTTTGTAGAGAGTGAATATCAGCCGGGCGTGCAGGTCGTTTACGAGAAGTTCGAGGACTACGTGCCGCGCAAGGAGCCGGCAAGCTGGACGGCAGGCGGCAAGGTTGTGAAGGTGGACCGGGTTGTTTGGGTGAATACGCCTGACGCGCAGACAGCCATCAACGCGCTGAATTCCGGTGAGATCGACTATATAGAGCAGCCGCAGATAGACCTTCTTCCACTCCTAACGGCAAGCGATGACGTGACTGTCGACGCCCTGAATCCGCTCGGATATCAGACGATGGCCCGGCTAAACTTCCTCCACCCTCCGTTTAACAACCCGAAAATTCGCCGTGCGGCTCTCTACGCGCTGGAGCAAAAGCCTGTATTGGGGGCTCTGATCGGCAATCCGGAGTACTATTCGGTTTGCGGCTCGATGTACGGCTGCGGCACTCCGCTTGCGACGGACGCTGGCGCAGAGCCTATCCTGACTGAGAATAACACGGACGAGGCGAAGAAACTTCTTAAGGAGGCCGGCTATGATGGCACCCCTATCGTCATCATGCAGCCGACGGACGTCACATCGGTCAGCCCGCAGCCTGTCATTGGGGCGCAACTGCTTCGCGATGCCGGCTTCAAAGTCGACCTCCAACCGATGGACTGGCAGACTCTGGTGACGCGCCGCGCAAGCCAGTCCGCTCCATCGCAGGGCGGCTGGAACATGTTCTTCACCAACTGGGTCATTCCCGAAGTCTGGAATCCCATCGTCAATCCTATGCTGAACAGCGGGGGGCCGAAGCAAGCATGGTTCGGCTGGCCGGACGATCCGAAGCTCGACGAGATGAGGATAAACTTTGCCAAGGCGAAGACTGACGAGGAGCGTAAGAAGATCGCCGCTGATATCCAGAAGCACGCCTATGAAACCGTCAACTACATCCCGCTCGGCGAGTATGTTCCACCATCGGCATGGAGCGACAAGCTTTCCGGGGTTCTGAAGTCGCCGATCCCGACTTTCTGGAACATCACTAAAAAGGAATAGGATCAGATTGACTGATGCCCCACACTTCCGGCGCTGACATCCGTCAACGCCGGAAGATTCGACCCTCTGAGGGCAAGGACCCAAAATGTTCGGCTACTTCCTTCGCCGCATACTCGCAGCGATACCAGTTATGGCCGTCGTGGCTCTATTCGTCTTCCTGCTTCTGCGGCTGACCCCCGGTGACCCAGCAGCAATCATTGCCGGCGACATGGCAACACCAGAGCAGTTGGAGCGGATCCGCGTCACTCTTGGCTTGCACCAACCGATCCATGTTCAATTCATCACATGGGTCCAGCGGCTCCTGAGCGGGGACTTCGGAGTATCGCTGCTGTCGAACAAACCAGTCACCACTCTGATCTCTCAGCGTTTGGAGCCGACGATCAGCCTAGCGCTTCTGACCATTTTCCTTACGATTATCATCTCGGTCCCCATGGGGGTCCTGGCCGCGTGGCGGCACGGAAGCTGGATCGATAACATGGTAATGAGCGCTTCAGTGCTGGGCTTCTCAATCCCGGTATTTGTCATCGGATACATCCTGATCCAGATCTTTGCGCTTAATCTCGGTCTCCTTCCAGTCCAGGGCTTCACCAGTATTTCGAAGGGGGTCGTTCCCTTTCTTGAGCGGGCTATTCTGCCAGCTCTGACGCTCGCGTCCATCTACATCGCGCTCATCGCCCGAATGACACGGGCAGCTATGCTCGACGTGCTTGGTGAAGATTACGTCCGCACAGCTCGGGCAAAGGGCCTTGATGAGAAAATTGTTCTCTTCCGTCACGCTCTCCGGAACGCCGCTGTGCCTATTCTCACAGTTATCGGCACAGGGTTCGCGCTGATGATATCAGGTGTCGTTGTCACTGAAAGCGTCTTCAACATACCGGGCCTAGGTCGGCTGACGGTCGACGCAATCCTTGCTCGCGACTATCCGGTCATTCAGGGTCTGATCCTGTTCACCAGCGGTATCTACGTGCTCATCAACCTTCTGATCGACCTTTCCTATGCATTCCTGGACCCAAGGATCCGATACTGATGGCGACCAGTGTTGAGAGACGCGTAGAGCCGGTGGTACGCCGGCGATTTCTCCCGACGATCGACGTGCAAGGCATCGGCTTTGCTGCCACCCTTGCCAGCATCTGCCTGCTCATCATCATTCTGATGGGAATTTTCGCGCCTCTTATCGCAACTCACGACCCGATTCTGATGGACCCAACCCAGCGTCTGAAGCCTGCGAGCAACGCCTTTCTCCTGGGCACAGATGCGTATGGTCGTGACCTCTTCTCGCGCATCGTCTACGGCGCGCGTATCTCGCTGATCGTTGGCGTCGGCGCAGCCATCATCAGTGTCGCAATCGGCTTGCCGCTCGGACTATTGGCAGGATTTTTCCGAATTCTCGATGCAATCCTGATGCGCATCATGGACGGCTTGATGGCAATCCCGAGCATCCTGCTCGCAATCGCGGTCGTTTCGCTCGCCGGAGCCAGCCTTTGGACGGTGCTCGTCGCGATCACCATCCCCGAGATCCCGCGGGTCGTGAGGCTGGTCCGCTCCGTCGTCCTGAGCGCACGCGAAGAACCTTATGTGGAGGCCGCAATCGCTGTCGGAAGTAGTCTGCCCAAGGTTATGTGGCGACACCTCGTTCCAAATACACTCGCGCCTTTGATCGTCCAGGGCACATACATCTGCGCCTCTGCCATTCTGATTGAGGCGATCCTGTCCTTCCTTGGCGCCGGCGTCGGAACCGAGACACCGTCATGGGGTAACATTATGTCAGAAGGGCGCGTCTACTTTCAGCTGAAGCCGTCACTCATCTTCTGGCCTGGTCTTGTCCTCTCGATCTGCATTCTTTCGATCAATCTTCTCGGGGATACAGCCCGCGACCTGCTCGATCCACGCCTCAAGCAGCGTGGGGGCGAAAAATGAGCGAGCCCATCGTGGAACAATCTGTCCCTGTTCTGAGGATCGAGGATCTCACAGTCGAGACCAGCGGGGCTCGCCCAGCACCAATTCTAAACGGGATCTCGCTTGAGATCGGAGGCGGCGAGACGGTTTGCCTTGTCGGGGAAAGCGGCTCCGGCAAATCCGTCACGTCCCTCGCGACGATGGGGCTTCTCCCGAAATCTGCGCTCGCGGTCTGCCAGGGGCACGTTCTTCTCGAAGGCGAAGACCTTCTGAGGGCCAGTGCTGCGCGGTTGAAAGAGCTACGTGCAACACGCATGTCAATGATCTTTCAGGAGCCGATGACGGCGCTCAACCCGGTCCTGACCGTGGGTTACCAAATCGAAGAGGTTCTGCAGGCACATTCCAATCTCAGCTCGCTGGAACAGCGCCAGCTCGTGATGGAAATGATGGAGCACGTCCACCTGCCCGATGTGAAGAGAATCCACGGCTCCTATCCCCATCAGCTGTCGGGTGGTCAGCGCCAGCGCATTATGATCGCCATGGCTCTAATTCTCAGGCCGAAGCTTCTGATCGCAGACGAACCGACGACCGCACTTGATGTTACGACGCAGAGACAGATTCTGAAACTCATCCGTGAGCTTCAGAGCGAGCTCGGCACCTCCGTTCTCTTCATCACCCACGACATGGGCGTTGTCGCCGATATCGCCGACCGGGTCTGCGTCATGCACAATGGTCGCATAGTGGAGGAGGGATCGACGAACGCAATCCTGCGCACTCCTAGGCAGGACTACACGCGCGACCTGCTGACAGCCGTCCCAGCGCTAACGCCGCGTGAGCCGCGCAATGAGACCAGCCGCGAGGCGATCCTGGAGATTGTGGATCTTGTGAAGATCTACAGCACGAAGTCCCTCTTCAAACCCCGGCGGGAGACGGTTGCCGCCGAGAAGGTCAACCTTATGCTCAGGCGCGGTCGGACTCTGGGCATAGTGGGCGAGAGCGGGTCTGGCAAGTCCACTGTGGCGCGCTGCGCCATGCGGTTGATCGAGCCGACATCAGGGAGCATCCGAGTCGGCGGACAGGAGATTTCCAATCTTTCCCGCAGCGCCCTTCATCCCTATCGCAAGCGGATTCAGATGATCTTCCAGGATCCAAACAGGTCGCTGAATCCGCGCCTGACAGTTGGTGAGAGTATCACTGAAGGACCGGTGAATTACGGCCTGTCCAAATCAGACGCCATTGCCAAGGCGAAGGAGCTTCTTGAGCTCGTCGGTCTTCCGGCCGACGCGATCGATCGTCATCCGCATCAGTTCTCCGGCGGCCAGCGTCAGCGCATCGCCATCGCGAGGGCACTCGCCATGGAGCCCGACGTTCTTGTGGCGGACGAGGCGGTATCGGCGCTCGACGTCTCCGTACAGGCACAAGTATTGGATCTCCTGGACGACCTCCAGGAACGCTTCAAGGTTGCAATTCTCTTCATCACCCATGATCTGCGCGTCGCGGCTCAGATCTGCGACGATGTCGCCGTCATGCAGAATGGCCGAGTCATCGAGTATGGCCCCGCTGAACGCGTCCTGCAGTATCCGCAGCAGGAATACACGCGCGAGCTGTTGGACGCGGCTCCCGGCAAAGGCTGGGATTTTCCCAATTTCCGCCCCCTCCCAGCGAATACGCCTACCGGATCCTTCAATCAGTGAGACGATCCATGACCGGACCACGCGTCGCTATTGGCGGCTTCATGCACGAGACTAACACATTCGGCCCCAGCAAGGCCGGACTTGAAGCGTTCGTCGAAGGGGGCGGGTGGCCCAGCCTGAGCGAGGGCCCTGCCCTGATCAATGCCACCCGCAATGTCAATATGGGCATCTGCGGCTTCGTCGAGGCGGCTGAGGCCCAAGGCTGGGATACTGTACCTACACTCTGGTGCGCGGCGAGTCCCTCGGCCCATGTTACCGAAAATGCATTTGAGACGATCACGAACCAGATTGTGGACGGAATACGGAGCGTGGGGCGCCTCGACGGTGTCTATCTCGATCTTCATGGCGCGATGGTCGCCGAGCATGTGGATGATGGGGAGGGGGAAATCCTGACGCGCATCCGCGATGTGATCGGCCCCGATGTACCCCTTGTTGCGAGCCTGGATCTTCACGCGAATGCGACACGGCGCATGTTCGACATGGCCGATGCGTTGATCGCTTACCGGACCTATCCGCATGTTGACATGGCAGAGACAGGTCGACGTTCCGCGCTCTACCTGAGGAGACTAATGAGTGGGGAGCGCGACGCCAAGGCCTTCCGGCAAGTTCCGTTCCTGATTCCGATTGCATGGCAATGCACCTCGGTGGAGCCAGGAAGGAGCCTCTATGCTAGACTTCCGGCACTGGAGGAGCGCGGCATTGGGTCGGCCTCCCTGCTGATGGGATTTCCGGCCGCCGATTTCGCCGATTGCGGCCCGTCTATCGTGGTCTACGCCCCCAGTCAGGAGATTGCTGATAAAGCGGCTGACGATTTGCTTCGTGCAGTGGCCGAGCAGGAAAGCGCCTTCTCAGGCCGCGTGTACTCGCCGAGAGAGGGCGTGCTCCATGCCATGAAGCTTGCCGACAGCGCCAGCCGCCCGGTCGTCATTGCGGATACCCAGGACAATCCGGGCGCTGGTGGGGACTCCGATACGACCGGCATGCTGCGCGCACTCGTCGAAGCCGATGCCAAGCGCGCCGCAATCGGCGCGATCGTCGATCCGTTAGCCGCGATCAGAGCTCATGAGGCTGGGATTGGCGCGCGTGTCAGACTATCTCTCGGCGGCAAGTCCGGTATTGAAGGCGATGCGCCGCTCGAAGCCGACTACGTTGTGGAGTCCCTGTCGGATGGTCACCTGACGGCCTCTGGACCCTTCTATGGCGGAGCTCGGATGCAGCTCGGACCGTCCGCCTGCCTCCGGCTCGGCGATGTTCGGATTGTTATCGCATCGCGCAAGGCGCAGATGGCGGACCAGGAGATGTACCGCTTCGTCGGCATCGAGCCGACGAAGCAAGCGATCCTTGTTAATAAGAGCTCGGTCCATTTTCGCGCCGATTTCGAACCAATTGCCGAGGCCGTTCTCGTCTGTGCCGCGCCCGGCCCGATGCCGGTAGATCCAGCCGCCCTGCCCTTCACCCGTCTACGGAAAGGAATGCGGCTTTCTCCAAACGGCCCATTCTTTAACTAACGCTTTTCGCTCCATTCGACCATGCACAAGGACTTCAGTCATGTCAGTACTGCCCCGCATCGAAGAATTTACGACTGACCTCACGGCTATCAGGCACGACCTGCATGCCCATCCGGAGATCGGGTTCGAGGAGAAGCGCACCTCGGGAATCGTGGCAGGAAAGCTAGAAGAGTGGGGCATAGAGGTCCATCGCGGGATCGGCGGCACAGGTGTTGTCGGGGTTCTGAAAGGCAACCGCCAAGGCACGGGCCGGATCGGACTTCGCGCTGACATGGACGCGCTGCCGATGGATGAACTCACTAATCTGCCCTATCGCTCGACTATCCCGGGTCGGTTTCATGGCTGTGGACATGACGGCCACACGACCATGCTGCTGGGCGCGGCACGCTATCTTGCCGAGACGCGCGATTTTGCAGGCACTGCGATTTTCATCTTCCAGCCGGCTGAGGAGGGGCTCGGCGGCGCCCGCGCCATGCTCGCTGATAAGCTGTTCGAGCGGTTCCCCTGTGACGAGATCTATGGGCTTCACAACACGCCGGACCTGGAACCAGGCCAAGTCGCCGTCTTTCCTGGCAAAGCGATGGCCGGTGCAAGCTTCTTCGACATCGCAATCACCGGCAGCGGCAGCCATGGTGCGATGCCCCACATGTCCCGGGATCCAATTATTGTTGCAACTGCTCTGTCGCAGGCTCTGCAGAGCATTGTCAGCCGCAACGTGAACCCACTTCAATCCGCAGTTCTGTCCATTACCCAGATTCATTCCGGATCTGCCTATAACGTGGTTCCGGAGAAAGCTTCTTTGGCCGGAACTATCCGCTTCTTCGATGACGAGATCGGCGAGTTGGTGCGCACTCGCCTAAAGAAGGTTGCCGCCGGAATTGCGGAATCCTTTGAGGTTCAGATCGACGTCGACATACGCGACATCTTCTCGGTTCTGGAGAACCATGAGGCCGAGACCGCTGCTTTCGCTGAGGCTGCTCGGGAAATCGTCGGTGCCGAAAACGTCCTGACCGAACCAGCCCCAGTGATGGGTAGCGAGGATTTCGCGGACATGCTGCACATGGTGCCGGGATCCTACTGCTGGGTCGGCCACGCAGGGACCGTACCATTGCATAACCCGGCCTTCGTCTTGGACGACGGTATCCTGCCGGTTGGTGCAAGCCTTCTGGCGCGCATCGTGGAAAAGCGGCTGCAGGCATAATGAACCATTACTGGCCCGAAGAGCGGAAAGAAGAGCAATGGACGCGAAAACTCCTGCCCTGAACCTCAACCTTGATCTCGACCAGATGCTCGACGGTCTCCGGCGATGGGTTGAGTGCGAAAGCCCGACATTCAATGTCGAGGCGGTAAATCGTATGATGTCGCTGGCGGCCAGTGAGCTCACGGAAATGGGCGCCAGTGTAGAGCGGATTGCTGGCCCCACCGGACTCGGCGACTGCTTAAGAGCTTCGTTTCCACATCCGCGACAGGGCGAACCCGGCGTGCTTATCATGGCCCATCTTGATACGGTTCATCCGGTTGGCACGCTTGAGAAACTACCGTTCCGCCGGGATGGCAGCCGCTGCTACGGTCCTGGCATTCTCGACATGAAGGGCGGCACCTTCGCTGCATTGCAGGCCGTGCGCGCCCTGGCAGATGCTGCCATCGAAACGCCTCTTCCGGTCTATGTACTACTGACCTCTGATGAAGAAATTGGCAGCCCCGGTACGCGACCGCTGATCGAAGCAGAGGCAAAGCGCCACAAATATGTCCTCGTGCCGGAGCCTGCTAGAGAGAACAATGGTGTTGTATCAGGGCGTTATGCCATTGCCCGGTTCAATCTGACTGCGCAAGGCCGGCCGAGCCACGCAGGAGCAGCACTCAAGAAGGGGCGCTCCGCAATCCGCGAGATGGCCCAGCAAATTCTCGTTATCGAGGATATGACAGACGAGGATTGCACCTTTAGCGTAGGTGTCGTCCACGGCGGGCGGTGGGTAAACTGCGTCTCAACAGAGTGCAGAGCAGAGGCACTCAGCATGGCAAAGCGCCAAGCTGACCTGGATCGTGGCATAATGCGAATGCTCGACCGGAACGCGATCCACGAAGACGGAACCGGCTTCAAGGTTGAACTTGGCGTGGTGCGGCCGGTTTGGGAGCCTGATGAGGGCACGATGGCGCTTTTCGCCCAAGCTGAGAAAGCCGCGGCGAGTTTGGGCATGAGACTGTCCCATGGGAGCGCCGGCGGTGGATCTGACGGCAATTTCACGGGCGCCTTGGGGATCCCTACCCTCGATGGCCTTGGTCTCAGTGGCGACGGCTATCACACACTGGAGGAGCACATTACTGTCGACAGTCTTCTTGAGCGCACCCAGCTGATGGCTGGTCTTCTTATCCGGCTTAGCAAGAGTGAGGCTGAGCGCTGATTTTCAGGGGCTTGGTCAGGCTCGGGCGGATGGACGCTCGAGCGCAACCTGCAGATCCAGACCATGCTCGGCCGCACCCTGCCCCAGAGCGCCCAGGATTTCATCGCCTTCGTGACCGCTGAACTGCAGAGGCCGGAGGCAGTGCGCCCTGCCCTTGCCGAGAGTCATGCAGATTGATTGTGGCTTAACTGTTATGTTGCGAGTGAAACTGCGCTCTGGGTGAGGTTAAACAATCCCGTCGATGAGGAGACAATCGTTGAGCACGACTCTGGAAGCGCAGGTCCTTGAGTGGCTCGCTGGTCAAAGACAGATCATGATCGATCAGCTTCGCACGCTGGTCGATGCCGACAGCGGCAGCTACGACAAGGAAGGCGTCGACCGCGTCGGTGCGCAACTCCGTGCATTTCTGGAAACAGCGGGCCTCTCTTGCGAAACGTTTCCCAGCGAACATTATGGAGACGGACTCCGTGCCACCCTCGGCGCGCCTGACGAGCAGAACCGGCCGATCCTGCTTATGGGGCACCGTGACACTGTCTTCCCGAAAGGTGAGGCCCAGCGGCGTCCCTTCAGGATTGAAGGCAGCCGCGCCTATGGCCCAGGCGTCGCCGACATGAAGGCCGGCTTGGTGATGAACAGCTTCGTGCTTGCGGCCTTTGCCCGGTTCGGCGCGCCCGTCCCTCTCGTTGGGCTCTACACCAGCGACGAGGAAATCGCCTCCCCCTCGTCACGCACGCTCATCGAGCAGGAGGCGCGACGCGCCCGCGCTGTCTTCAACGCAGAGCCGGGGCGTCCGAGCGGCAACGTTGTGACAGGCCGCAAGGGCGGCGTCTTCATGCAGATGGAGATCCAGGGCGCTCCCGCCCATTCGGGAGTCAATTTCGAACAGGGTGTCAGCGCTATTGAGGAACTGTCCCGCAAGGTTACGGCGATCCATGCCCTGACCGACCTCAAAAAGGGCATCACGGTGAATGTTGGGCTCGTTTCCGGAGGGCAGTCGGTCAATACGGTTGCGCCGAACGCCCGCGCCGAGATCGACGTGCGCTACATCGAACCGCAGGACCGCGCCCGGGTCGTCGCGGAGATCAAGGCTGTCGTGAGCACGAGTTTTGTGAAAGGCACGACCGCGAGCCTGAAAGTTCTGGGCGAGTTCCTGCCTCTCGTCCCGACCAATGCCTCGCGGCATCTGTTCGAGCTTTATGCCGGCTGCGCGGAACGTGTTGGCCTCACCATTGGAGAGGAATTCACCGGCGGCTGCGCTGATTCCGGTTTCGCGGCGGCCCTGAGTGTGCCGACCCTCTGTGCCACTGGCCCTTGTGGCGGTAAGCCCCACAGCCCTGACGAGTTTCTGGAGCTGGATACCCTGATCCCGCGAGCTCAGGCGCTTGCGCTCTCGATCATCGCGCTTGGCTCATCCTAAATCCGGCAGCGCCATCATGTTGAATGCCGTTTAACGCACCGGACTGGAAATCTGACTTTCGGGGTTTTTGGCTGGCGCGA
>NZ_JAJATX010000041.1 GCF_020866965.1 Microvirga roseola | reverse complement strand
CAGAAAGTCGAAAACTACCAGAAAGACGGTTGAGAAGGACGGCACAAGAAAAGGCCGCCGGATGCGATCCGGCGGCCCCTACGCAATACCAAACGGCAGGAAAACCTTACATCGCCCGCGCAACGGCCGCGCCGCCGAGGGCCTGGACCTCGTTCAGGTGCATTTCCAGGACCGGCACGGTCGCGCCAGCGAACTCGACCAGGGCGGGATTGTCGCCGGTGCGGGCATAGGCCGAGAACAGGCCCACGGCCTCCTGGTGCGCCACGGTCTGTGCGCCGAGATAGGCCGCATCGAAATTCGGGGCTGCCGTGAGGCTCGCCAGCATCTCCTGGTGACGGGCGTTCAAAGCCAGCGGCGGCCGCGGCAGGCCTGCGCGGCGCATCACCGCCACCATCCGGCGCGTGGCCAGGTTATGGTCGCGGATCATCTGCTGGGCGAAGCGGCGGACCTGCGGATCCCGGGAGCGCCGCAGGGCCAGCTGGCTCGACCGGATCTCGAACAGGTTGGAACTCACCGCCGTCGGAACGAATTCGGCGGTGCTCACGGCCGTCACGGCAGGAGGCGTCGAAGCGGTCGGCGTCATGCATCCGGCGACACCCAGCGCAAGGGCGCTGGCTACAAGAGCGATCTTGGCATTCATGGCAGGAAGTCCCTTCACAGGCCCGGTCCGGTGCGGCCGAGCAGACGCCTCCCCAACGGGGGAACATCGTCCTAGGTTCCTGGCAATTCGGTCTAGGACCGCTCACCCCCGGCACAAACCCGATTCGAAAGAGGCTCTTCCTCCGGGCCTGCGCGACGGAACTCTTGTCCGCGCCCTGCCTTTCCCCGCTGCCAATCACGGCCACAGGGAGAACGGACATGGATCTCGGCAGAATCGTCGACAGCCTCATGCGCGGCCAGGGCGACCCTCGCCACCAGAACCAGCCCCACAGAGGCCAGCAGCAGCAGAGCGGGCTCGGCAACATGATGGGCGGCTCGGGTGGGCTCGCCTCCCAGATTCCGGGAGGCCTCGGCGGCCTCGCGGCGGGAAGCCTTCTCTCGATGATCCTCGGCTCCAAGGCCGGACGCTCCACAGGCGGCTCGCTGATGAAGGCCGGCGGCCTCGCCGTCCTCGCCAGCGTCGCTTTCAAGGCCTATCAGGACTGGCAGGCGAAGCAGGCCCCGAATGCGGGACAGGGTGCAGGTCTTCCGACCCAGCCGCCGCCCGCCGGGAGCGGCTTCAATCTCGATGAGGAGAAAGACAAGGAAGGCCACGAGATGGGCGTCGCCCTGGTCCAGGCGATGATCTCGGCGGCGAAGTCCGACGGGCATCTGGACGGGGAGGAAAGCCGGCGCATCCAGGAGCAGATCCAAGAGCTCGGCCTCGGCAACGAGGAAAAAGGCTTCCTGCTCGACGTGATGTCGAAACCTGCCGATGCGGCGGCCATCGCCCGCCTGCCCCGCACGAAGGAACAGGCCTCCGAACTCTACGTGGCGTCCCTCGTCGCCATCGGCGATGCGGACACGCCGGAGGAAAAAGCCTATCTCGACCGCCTCGCGGCGCTCCTCGACCTGCCGGCCGATCTGGTGGCCCATCTCGACAGCCAGGTCAGCGCAGCCCGAAAGGCAGTGGCCTCGGCCTGACATCATGCCCCCTGTCATTCCGGGGCCGCGCATCGGAGCCCCGGAATGACAGGGGCGGCAACGACGCTTCCTGCGAAGCCGACAGACCCTCAGATGACGAAGAAGTCGCTGTACTTGAGGGTGGCCTTGCTGGAGAGGGTGGCGATCTTCACCTGCTCCTTCGAGCCGGTGCCGTCCGCATCGTAGGAGAGCACGCCCTTGGCCTTGTCGTAGACGATCCGGTCCTCGGCGTCCTTGGCCTTGGAGCCGACGACGAACATGTCGGACATGATCTTCTTGCCCTTGGACGAGCCGGAACCCAGCTTGTAACCCCTCTATCAGAAAGCTTCCCTGGCGTTCTCTCCGGCGCTCGCGCTCCATATGGCGAGGAGACTATGAGCCTCCGCAAAGGTCTAAGGCCACCGGCGAGGGCGGCCTTGCGAAAACCGAGACTGTCTGCGGTTGGTGAGGGGCGGCTCGAGACTTAGCCCTCCAGTTCTTCCCGCAGCATCTCCAGCTCCAGCCAGCGCTCCTCCGCCGTCCCCAGCTCCGTCTGCAGCTGGGTGAGTGCGTCCATCGCCTTCTGGAATCGGGCGGGGTCGCGGGAATAGAGGTCGGGATCGGCGAGGATCTCCTGCACCTTGGCGATCTTGGCCTCCAGCTCCTCCATGCGCTTGGGCAGCGTCTTGAGGTCGTGCTGCTCGTTGAAGCTGAGCTTGCGCTTGCTCTGTGCTGCGGGCCCGGAGGCAGACTTGTCACCGCTCCTGGGCTTGGCTTCCTTCTCGACATTGCGGGCCTGAACGCCCTGGCCGCGCTGGGCCACCATGTCGGAATAGCCGCCCGCATATTCGATCCAGCGCCCCTCGCCTTCCGAGACGAGGACGGAGCCGACGGTCCGGTCGAGGAAATCGCGGTCGTGGCTCACCAGCAGGACTGTACCGGAATAATCCGTGATCATCTCCTGCAGGAGATCGAGGGTTTCGAGATCGAGATCGTTGGTCGGCTCGTCGAGCACCAGCAGGTTCGAGGGCTGGGCCAGGGCGCGCGCCAGCATGAGCCGGTTGCGCTCGCCGCCGGAGAGAACGCCCACGGGAGTGCGGGCCTGTTCGGGCGAGAACAGAAAGTCCTTCATGTAGCCCATCACGTGCTTGGCCTGCCCGCCGATGATCACCGTATCGCCCCTCCCGCCGGTGAGGGTCTCGGCCACGGTGGCATCGGGATCGAGGCTCGCCCGGCGCTGATCGAGAGTGACCATCTGCAGGTTGGCGCCAAGGCGCACCCGGCCCTCGCCAGGGGCGAGAGCGCCCGTGAGCATGTTGATGAGCGTCGTCTTGCCCGCCCCGTTCGGTCCCACGATGCCGAGGCGGTCGCCGCGGATGAGGCGAAGCGACAGGTTCGAGACGATGGGACGCCCGCCATAAGACTTCGAGATTCCCTCGGCCTCCACCACCAAGGTGCCGGACTGCTCGGCCTCCGAGAGGGTCATGGAAACCGTGCCGACCGCGCGCTTGCGGTCGCGGTATTGCTGGCGCATGGCATGGAGGTTGCCGAGGCGGCGCACATTGCGCTTGCGCCGGGCGGTCACGCCGTAGCGCAGCCAGTCGGCCTCGGCCACGAGCTTTCGTCCGAGCTTGTGATGCTCGGCCTCTTCCTGCTCCAGCACCTGATCCCGCCATTCCTCGAAATGGGCGAAGCCGCGGTCCATCCGGCGTGTCCGGCCCCGGTCGAGCCAAACGGTGGACTGGGACAGGTTTTCAAGGAAGCGGCGGTCGTGGCTGATGAGGACGAGGGCCGAACGCAGGCTCTTCAGCTCGCTTTCCAGCCACTCGATGGCCGGGAGGTCGAGATGGTTCGTAGGCTCGTCGAGCAGCAGGATGTCGGGCTCCGGGGCCAGCACCTGGGCAAGCGCCGCGCGGCGGGCCTCGCCTCCGGAAAGGGATGCCGGTTTCTCCTCACCGGTCAGGCCCAGCTGCTCGAGCAGGTAGCGCGCCCGGTAGGGATCGTCGCCGGGGCCAAGGCCCGCCTCCACGAAGGCGAGCGTATGGGGATAGGCGGAGAGGTCCGGCTCCTGGGCAAGGTAGCGGATCGTGGCGCCGGGCTGCACGAACCGCTTTCCGCTGTCGGCCTCCACGAGGCCGGCTGCAATCTTGAGGAGCGTCGATTTGCCCGAGCCGTTGCGACCGACGAGACAGGCCCGTTCGCCGGGCGAAACTGATAGTTCCGCGCTCTCGATCAGTGGCGTGCCGCCGAATGTGAGCGCAATATCCTGAAGCAGGAGAAGAGGAGGAGAAGCCATTCCCGCTCACCTGACACCTCCCGGCCCCGGATGCAAGATTCGCGATGAATCAATCGGTAGTTTTTACGGGTGGACGCCTCGCGCAGTTTATGATCCCCTTGCCGCATTAAGCTGGGCGCTTGAATGACTCTGACGCGGCGTTTGCTCCTTTTGGCGTTGATCTCGGTTCTGCCCGCGATCGTCATCTGGACCTACACGGAAGTTTCGCTGCGCCGCGCCCGGGAGGCGGAGGTGAACGAGCTCGCCATCCGTCAGGCGCGGCTCGTCGGCGGTGAACTGGAGCGCATTTTCGACGGCGTTCACAGCCTTCTGCTCGCCATCGACGAAGTCCCCTCGATCCGCAACTTCGACACGCCCACCTGCAGCCCGTATCTCAAGGCGATCCAGGAGAAGGTTCCCTACGTCCTGTCCTTCGTCGCGATGGATCTGAGCGGGCATATCCGCTGCCGGCCGACCGGAACCATCGACACGTCTTACTATTTCACGGACCGCGTCTATTTCCACAATGCCCTCAACCAGAGGGGCTTTGCCATCGGCGAATACACGGCGGAATTCACGGAGGGCGGCCTCGGCCCCTATCCGGTGCTTCCCCTGGCCATCCCCATCTGGAACGACCGGGGCGACATTGTCGGCGTCGTGGCCGCGGCCCTCGACCTGAAATGGCTGAACCAGAAGATCAAGGAGCGCACCCTGCCGGCCGAGGGTTCGGTGACGATCACCGACCGCAACGGGATCATTCTGGCGCGAGAGCCCTATTCGGAGCGCTTCGTAGGCAAGCTTCTTGCGCCCCCTCTCATGCCTCATGCCTGGGCCGATACACCCGGCGCCTACGAGACCGTCAGCCTCGACGGGGTCAAGCGCGTCCTCGGCTATCTTCCGTTCGATGCCCCTCCGAAGAACATCTATATCAGCGCCGGCCTGTCCACGAAGGCGGCCTTCGCCACCATCAACGAGGCGGCGAAACGGGGCTTCATGCTGATTGCGGCAGCCCTCGTCCTGGCCCTTTCCCTATCCTGGCTCGCCAGCCGCGCCTTTGTCACGAGGCCCTTCGAGATCATGACGGATGCGGTCCGCTCCTGGCGCCGGGGGAACTACGAATCGCGGATCGTCCTGCCCGGGAGCTCCGGGGAGTTCAACCTTCTGGCTAAGGCCTTCAACGATCTGATGGACGACGTCGCCGAGCGCCAGAAGGCCCTGCAGGCGAGCGAGGAGCGGGCCCGCCTCGCCCTCGAGGCAGGGCATATGGGAACCTGGTGGTACGACATCGAGAAGCAAACGGGCGGCTGGTCGCCCCAGGCTGCCCTTCTGCTCGGCCTGCCGGCCTCCAAGACCGACACCTCCGTCCCGGAGTGGAAGGACATCGTCCATCCCGACTATCTGGAACAGGTGCTCGAGCATCTGCGCGCCGCGGTTCGGGGCAACGGCAATTACGAGGACGAATTCCGGATCCTCCACCCGAGCGGGCATAGCCGCTGGATCAATTCGAAGGGGCGCGTCTTCTTCGACCACCACGGAAACCCAACCTATTTCATCGGCATCTTCCAGGACATCACGGAGCGGCGCTACGCCGAAGAACAGCAGCGTTTCCTCCTCGACGAACTGAACCACCGGGTGAAGAATACCCTCGCCACTGTGCAGTCCATCGCCTCGCAGACCCTGCGCAATGCAGCGACCGCCGACCAATTCAAGGCGGCCTTCGAAGGCCGCCTCCTGGCCTTGTCCAAGACGCACGATCTCCTGACGCGCAAGTCCTGGCGCGAGGCGGACCTGCGCGACCTCGCCGAGCAGGAGCTGGCGCCCTACCGCAGGGCGACCGACGAACGAGTCGCGATCTCGGGACCGGACGTCCACCTGCCGGCCCGCTACGTCATCAATCTGGGTCTCGTGCTGCACGAACTGGTCACCAACGCCGCCAAGTACGGTGCGCTGTCGACGCCGAACGGACACCTCGAGCTGACCTGGGCCATTGACGAAGCGGAGCCCACCCCTCAGGTTCGCATCCTGTGGCAGGAAACCGGGGGACCGCCCGTTTCCCCGCCCAAGCGGCAGGGCTTCGGCTCGCGCCTGATCCGCCGCGGCATCGAGGGGGAGCTGGCGGGCTGCATCAAGATCGACTTCACCCCGGCCGGCGTGTCCTACGATTTCACCGTGCCGCTACCGTGTGAAAGTGGCCTATCGCAGCAGCAATGAGAGCAGGCGGTTCATGCGCCCGCCATAGGGCGGTTTCGTCATTCCCGCCCCGTTGAAGCGGGCCTGATGAAAGACGGACCGGGCATGGCTGAAGGTCCGGAACCCCGCCTCTCCGTGATAAGCGCCCATCCCGCTGGGGCCTACGCCGCCGAAGGGCAGTTCCTCCTGCACGCAATGGAGCAGCGTGTCGTTGATGCAGACGCCCCCCGACAGGGTGCGCTCCAGAACGCAATCCACGCTTTCGCGGTCGTGGCTGAAGATATAGAGGGCCAGAGGCCGAGGGCGCTCGTTGATCAATCGGCAGGCGTCTTCCAGGCTGTCATAAGCGAGGACGGGCAGCACCGGACCAAAGATCTCCTCCTGCATGGCGAGAGCATCGTCCGGCAGATCGGTGAGGAGGACGGGCGCGATCCTGCGTCCATCGCCGTTAAAATCCTCGCCGGCCGGATTAATTTCGTGGATCACAGCGCCGCGTTTTACGGCATCCGCGATGAGTTCGCGCAGCCGATCATAGTGCCGCCTGTTGATGATGGCCGTGTAGTCGGCATTGGCGGCAAGCCTCGGATAAAGCTCTGCCGCCGCCTTCCTGAAGGCCGCGACGAAGGCCGCCTCCCGCCCGCGCGGCACGAGCACGTAATCGGGCGCAATGCAGGTCTGCCCGGCATTGAACAGCTTGCCGACGGCGGTGCGTTCGGCGGCCTTGTCGAGCGGAAAATCCGGGGCGACGAGGGCGGGCGACTTTCCGCCGAGCTCCAGGGTCACCGGGACGAGGCTCTCGGCGGCCGAGCGCATCACCTGACGGCCGACCGGCGTCGAGCCCGTGAACAGCAGGTGGTCGAAATCGAGCTGCACGAAGGCCTGCGCCACGTCCACCCCGCCCTGCACGACGAGCACCTCGGACGGGTCGAACACGTCGCCGATCACCTGCGCCAGCAGCACCGAGGTGCGGGGTGTGAGTTCGGAGGGCTTGAGCATCGCCCGGTTGCCCGCCGCGATCGCGCCCGCAAGCGGCGAAAGGGCGAGTTGCACCGGATAGTTCCAGGGGCTGACGATCCCGACAACGCCGAGGGGCTGGTGGAGAATGCGGCCCGTTCCCGGCCTGAACATCATCTGGATCGGACGGCGGCGCGGCCTCATCCATCGACGGAAGTGCTTTCGGGCATGGCGCAGGGCTGCGACGACGGGATAGATGTCGGCGAGCTTCGTCTCATGGCTGGAGCGATGCCCGAAATCCTCGGCAATTGTCCTCGCGAAGTCCTCTGCACGGCGCACGAGCGCATCCGCGAGTCCCCCGAGCGCCTCGTCCCTGCGCTGAGCCGTCAGTCCGCCCTCTTGCAGAAAGGCCCGGCGCTGGAGGCTGAGATGAGCCTGCAGCCGCTCTCTCTCCGGATGGGAAATGGTCTCGTGCAAAGCCTTGTTTTCCTCGCCTGAACAAGAGGGAAGATAGGGCGGCGGCGCGGTTTTTCTCAACATGAGGTGAGGCCGTTCGGATTGACGGGGCCGCCCATATGACGAGGATGGTCCCTCGAAGGCCGTCTCCTTGCGTCATGGGGAACCGGCGCAAGGAGAGACAGACCGTGGCAAGCCCCTCCCCCGTTCTGGCCATTGAGAACCTGAGCATCGGGCTCCCCGCGCTCGCCGACCGGCCGCACGCCATCAGGAACCTGTCGCTTTCCATCGCCCCCGGCGAGACCCTGTGCGTCGTCGGGGAATCCGGCTCCGGCAAATCGATGACGGCGCTCGCAACCATCGGCCTCCTGCCGCATGGAGTGGAGGTCCTGTCCGGATCGATCAGGCTCGACGGGCTCGATCTCCTGGCCCTGGACGAGCCGGGCTGGTGCGACGTCCGCGGCCGGGATGTGGGTACCGTCTTCCAGGAGCCAATGACGTCCCTCAACCCGGTCATGCGCGTCGCCGACCAGATCGCCGAGACTTTCCGGGCCCACCGGCTTCTCAGCCCGTCGGAACGCAACCGACGCGCCCTCGAGCTTCTGGATGAGGTGCATCTTCCGAACCCGGAACTGATCGCCCGCGCCTATCCGCACGAACTCTCAGGCGGCCAGCGCCAGCGCGTGATGATCGCCATGGCGCTGGCGCTGGAACCCAAGCTCCTCATCGCCGACGAGCCGACCACAGCGCTCGATGTGACCACCCAGGCGCAGGTGCTGAAGCTCATCGACAATCTGCGCCGCAAGACCGGAACGGCGGTTCTCTTCATCACCCACGATTTCGGCGTGGTGGCCGAGATCGCCGACCGGGTTGCCGTGCTCCAGAACGGACTGCTGGTCGAGCAAGGTCCGGCGGAGGAGGTCCTCACCCGCCCGCAGCACGCCTACACGAAGCGGCTGCTGGCGGCCGTGCCCTCCCTCACTCCTCCCCCGCGCAAGCCGCTGGAAAACGAGCCCATCACCCTCATGGTCGATGCCCTGACCAAGCTCTACGGCGGACGCGGCTGGTTCTCGAAGGGCCGCAAGGTCCAGGCCGCGGACGCGGTGAGCTTCGACATCCGGCGCGGCGAGACACTCGGCCTTGTGGGTGAATCCGGCTCCGGCAAGTCGACGGTCGGGCGCTGCGTGCTGCGACTGGTCGAGCCGGACGGCGGGAAGATCGAGATCGGCGGTTTGCCCTTCAGTAGCCTGCCCCAGCGGAGCTTGAGACCCCACCGCCGCCGGATCCAGATGGTCTTCCAGGATCCCTTCGCCTCCCTCAATCCGCGCCGCACGGTCGGACGCATCATCGCCGAAGGGCCGATCACGCAAGGGGAGGATCCGGCCAAGGCTTTGGCGCTCGCGGAGGAACTTCTAGAGAAGGTCGGGCTGCCCGCCAATGCCGCCGAGCGCTACCCGCACGAATTCTCCGGCGGACAGCGCCAGCGCATCGGCATCGCCCGGGCGCTCGCCATGAGGCCGGACGTGCTGGTGGCGGACGAGGCCGTCTCCGCCCTCGATGTCTCGGTGCAGGCCGAGATCCTGAAGCTGATCCGCGAGCTGCAGCAGGAGCTGGGCCTCGCCATCCTCTTCATCACCCACGACCTTCGCGTCGCCGCCCAGATCTGCGACCGCGTGGCTGTCATGCAAAAAGGCCGGATTGTCGAAATGGCCGAAACCGCGCAACTTTTCGCCGATCCGAAGGATGCCTATACACGCCAGCTCCTGGCCGCCGTGCCGGGTACGGACAGAATGACCTGAGGGAGAGAAGACCCGTGAACGACCAGATCGTTTCAACCGTCGCGCCGGACATGGTCCACAAGAACCTCATCGGCGGACGCGACATCCCGGCCTCAGATGGCATGATGCTGGACGTGCTCTCGCCGGTGGACGGCGCACTCTTTGCAAAGATCGCCGCTGGCACCGCCGAGGACATCGACGCCGCCGTGCAGGCCGCCCGTGCCGCTCTCGAGGGAGCCTGGGGCAAGCTGACGGCGACCGAACGCGGACGCCTGCTGATGAAACTGGCGGCGGCGGTCGAGGCCCGCGCCGACGAACTAGCAGCCCTGGAAAGTCGCGACAACGGCAAGCCCCTGCGCCAGTCCAAAGCCGACGCCATCGCGCTCGCCCGCTATTTCGAGTTCTACGGCAGCGCCGCCGACAAGCTGCACGGCGATGTCATTCCCTATCTCAACACGCATTTCATCGGCGTCGAACGGGTACCGCACGGGGTGACGGGGCACATCATTCCCTGGAACTACCCGATGCAGATCTTCGGCCGTTCCGTGGGCGCGGCCTTGGCTGCCGGCAACTCCACCGTCGTGAAGCCGGCGGAGGACGCCTCGCTCACGATCCTGCGCGTCTCGGCACTTGCCCGCGAAGTCGGCTTTCCGGATGGCGCGCTCAACGTCGTGACGGGTCTCGGCCGCACGGCGGGCGCAACGCTTGCCGCCCATCCCGGCATCGATTTTCTCTCCTTTACCGGCAGTCCCGAGACCGGCACGGCCGTGCAGACGGCGGCGGCGCAAAACCATGTGGGCGTCACCCTGGAACTGGGCGGAAAGTCCGCCCAGGTTCTCTTCGACGATGCCGATATCGAGCGCGCCCTGCCGACCCTCGTCAACGCCATCATCCAGAACGGCGGCCAGACCTGCTCGGCGGGCAGCCGCCTGCTCATCCAGCGCGGCATCTTCCAGGAGGTGGTCGATGCGGTGGCCGAGCGCTTCCGCGCTCTCCGCGCCGGGCATCCGGAGCGGGAGCCGGATCTCGGCCCTATGATTAACCAGGCGCAGCAGCGTCGCGTGCTCGGCTATCTCGAGCGCGGCCGCAACGAAGGCCTGACCGTCGTCGGCGAAGGCGTGGTGGCGCTCGATGCGCCTGCGGGCGGCTACTACGTGGCGCCGACCTTCCTTGCGCCGGTCCCGCACCAGAGCATCCTCTTCCAGGAGGAGATCTTCGGACCGGTCCTGGTGGCGACACCCTTCGAGGACGAGGCGGAGGCGATCCGGCTTGCGAATGGCACTGCCTACGGACTTGTGGCGGCGGTCTGGAGCCGCGACGCCATGCGCTCCACCCGCGTCGGCCGCGCGATGCGCGCAGGCCAGGTTTTCGTGAACTGCTATGGCGCGGGCGGCGGCATCGAACTGCCCTTCGGCGGCTTCGGCCGCTCCGGCCATGGCCGCGAGAAGGGTTTCGAGGGCCTGATTAAGTTCACCACCACCAAGACCCTCGTCATCGCGCACGGGTAAGTGCCCGGCCATTCAAATCACATCAGGGGAAGACACATGAAACGCCTGGAAGGCAAGGTGGCGCTGGTAACCGGCGCAGGCTCGGGCTTCGGCCTCGGCATCGCGGAGACATTCGCCCGCGAGGGCACGAAGGTCGCCATTATCGACATCAACGAAGCGGCGGCGAAGAGCGCCGCCGAGGAGATCGGCTCGCAGGCTATCGGGCTTGCCGCCGACGTGTCGAAGGCCGCCGACGTGCAGGCGGCGGTCGAGAAGACAGTCTCCGCCTTCAGCAAGCTCGACATCGTCGTCAACAATGCGGGCATCAGCCACCGCAACCGGCCCATGCTGGAGGTGGATGAGGAGGAGTTCGACCGGGTCTTCGCGGTGAACGTGAAGTCGATCTACCTCTTCGCCAAGGCCGCCGTGCCGATCATGCAGGGCCAGGGCAGCGGCGTGTTCATCAATGTGGGCTCGACCGCGGGCCTACGCCCCCGTCCGGGCCTCACCTGGTACAACAGCACCAAGGGCGCGGTTCACACCATGACCAAGTCCATGGCAGTGGAGTTGGCGCCTTCCAGGATTCGCGTCTGCGCCCTGGCCCCGGTCGCCGGTGAAACGCCTTTGCTCGCCACCTTCATGGGCGAGGACACGCCCCAGAAGCGCGAACTCTTCGTCAACTCCATCCCCCTCGGCCGCTTCTCCACTCCCCAGGACATCGCCAATGCAGCGCTCTACTTGGCCTCTGACGAAGCCAGCATGATCACCGGCGTCGTGCTGGAGGTGGATGGGGGACGGTGTATCTGATTCAAATCTTTGAAGATTGAAGGATCGAGCCCCTTCCATCCGGCGGCACAGTGCGTAAGCTGAGGCTTACTGCGAGCTCTCGCACTCAACACCGGATGGAGTCCCGTCTATGTCGAAGCGTTTCCTGGCTGCCGCTCTCCTGCTGACCGTCAGCTTCGCGCCCGCTTATGCCGCCAAGACGTCGCTGGTGGTGGGCATGCCCATCGAGCCGCCGGGGCTCGATCCGACCATTGCGGCGCCTGTCGCCATCCGCGAGGTTACCTGGGCCAATCTCTACGAGGGGCTCGTGCGCATCGACCGGAACGGCAAGGTGCAGCCGCTGCTCGCCAAGAGCTGGGAGGTCTCGCCGGACGGGCTCACCTATACCTTCAAGCTCCAGGACGGCGTCAAATTCCATGACGGCACGACCTTCGACTCCGCGGATGTGAAGTTCGCCTTCGACCGAGCGCGGGACCCGAAGTCCACCAATGCCCAGAAGCAGATCTTCGCGCCCATCGAGAGCATCGAGACGCCCGACCCGCAGACGGTCGTGATCAAGCTCAAGCACCCCTCCGGCAACTTCCTCACCTATCTCGGCTGGGGCGATGCGGTGATCGTGGCGCCTGAGACGGCGGCGACCAATGCCTCCAACCCGGTCGGCACGGGGCCGTTCACGTTCAAGTCCTGGACGCGCGGCGACCGGGTGGAGCTGACGAAGAACCCGGATTACTGGCAGAAGGACAAGGTGCAGTTGGAAAACGTCACCTTCCGCTTCATCAGCGATGCCCAGGCCCAGGTGGCGGCGCTGAAGGCCGGCGACGTAGATGCCTTCCCCAATCTCGGCGCGCCCGAGCTCTTCGCCGAATTCCAGAAGGACCCGCGCTTCAAGGCGGTGGCGGGCAACACGGAAGGCGAGACGGTCGCAGGCATGAACAATGCCAAGAAGCCTTTCGACGACGTGCGGGTGCGCCGCGCCCTCATGCATGCCATCGACCGCAAGGCGCTCATCGAGGGAGCCTATTCGGGCTTCGGACAGCCCATCGGCAGCTTCTTCTCGCCCAACCATCCGGCCTTCGTCGATACGACCGACGTCATTCCCTACGATCCCGAGAAGGCCAAGGCGCTGCTGAAGGAGGCGGGCTATGGCGACGGCCTGTCGATCTCCATCAAGGCCCCGCAGATGGCCTATGCCAGCCGCTCGGCGGAGCTCATCTCCGCCATGCTCTCGGAAGTGGGCGTGGACCTGCAGATCATCCCCACCGAGTTCCCGGCCAAGTGGATCGAGGAGGTCTTCAAGAACAAGAACTACGACGTCACCATCGTCTCCCACACGGAGCCGCTCGACATCGATATCTTCGCCCGCGACAACTACTACTTCAATTACCAGAACCCGAAGTTCAAGGAGCTGATGGCAGAGATCGCCCGCACCACGGACGAGAAGGAGCGCCACGCGAAATACGCCGAGGCCCAGAAGATCCTGGCGGAGGACGTGCCCGCTCTCTTCTTGTTCCAGCTGCCGAAGCTCGGTGTCTGGAACGCGAAGCTCGAAGGCCTGTGGGAGAACTCGCCCGTGCCGGCCAACGACATCACCGAAGTCCGGTGGACGGAGTGATTTGAAGCGCACCGGCCTCTTCCCTCCCCCTTGCGGGGAGGGCATGCTGGCGCACGATGAAATGCCATCTTCTCAGCCGTGAGACCTGCACGAGGCCCCTCCAGAACATGCTGCGCCTCGTGATCTCCCGCCTCGTCTCGCTCGTCGTGACCCTGATCTTCGTCTCGCTGGCGATCTTCCTGATCCTGGAGGTCCTGCCGGGCGATCCGGCCGCCATCATGCTCGGCACAGCCGCGCGGGAGGACACGCTCGCGGCCCTGCGGCAGGAGCTCGGGCTCGACCGGCCTGCGCTCGTGCGTTACGTCGCCTGGATCGTCGGCATCCTGCAAGGCGATCTCGGCACCTCGATCACCTATAAGATGCCGGTCTCGACGCTCGTTGCCGAGCGCATGGCGGTGACGCTGCCGTTGAGCCTTCTCGCCATTCTCATCTCGACCGCACTTGCCCTTCCGCTGGGCGTCGCGGCGGCGGCCCGCCGGGACGGGGCGGTGGATCGGGGCGTGCTGGTCTTCAGTCAGCTCGGCGTCGCCGTGCCGAACTTCTGGATCGGGCTTCTGTTCATCCTCTTCTTCTCCACCTGGCTCGGATGGTTTCCGGCGGGCGGCTTTCCCGGGTGGGATGCGGGCTTCTGGCCCGCCCTCCAGGCGCTGCTCCTGCCGGCCGTAGCGCTCGCCCTGCCCCAGGCTGCGGTTCTCACCCGCGTGACGCGCTCGGCGACGCTCGAAGTGATCGGGGCCGATTTCGTGCGCACCGCGCGGGCCAAGGGCGTGGACAAGAGCGCCACCTTACGCCGTCACGTGGTGCCGAACGCGCTCATCCCCGTCACCACGATCCTGGGCCTCCAGCTCTCCTTCTTCTTCGGCGGCGCGATCCTCGTCGAGAACGTGTTCAACCTGCCCGGCCTCGGGCGTCTCGCCTATCAGGCGCTGAACCAGCGCGATCTCGTGGTGATCAAGGACATCGTACTGATCTTTTCGGGAATCGTGATCGTCGTGAACTTCCTCGTCGATATCGGCTATGCCCTCCTCGACCCGCGCCTCAGGAGCCGGGCATGAGGGGATCCTCGCGCATCCGGCCGAACGCCGCTCTCGTCGTCGGCGGCGTTCTCACCGCCATCCTGATCGCGACGGCTCTCCTGTCCCTGGTCTGGACGCCGGAGGTTCCCACCCGCGTCCACATCGCGCTTCGCCTCAAGGGTCCGCTCGAGGCGGGCCTCCTCGGCACGGACCATTTCGGGCGCGACGTCGTCTCTCTCCTGATGGTGGGGGCCTGGAACTCCCTCGCCATCGCCTGGCCTGCGGTCCTCTTGGGGGCCGCCATCGGCACCGCCATCGGTACGGCGGCGGCGGCCTGGAAGGGAATTGCGGATGAGATTGCCATGCGCGTCTCCGACGTGGTCTTCGCCTTTCCCGCCGTTCTCTCGGCCGTCATGATCGGCGCGCTCGTGGGATCCGGGCCGCTCGCGGCGGTGCTGGCCATTGCCGTGTTCAACGTGCCCGTCTTCGCCCGCGTCGCGCGGGGCGTCGCGCTCCAGGTCTGGACTCTCGACTACATCGCCGCCGCACGGGCGCTCGGAAAGCATCCCCTTCGGATCACCTGGGAGGACGTGATGCCCAATATCGCGGGCGCGCTGATCGTGCAGGTTACGATCCAGCTGGCGCTGGCGATCCTCACAGAGGCGGGCCTGAGCTATCTGGGGCTCGGCGTGCGGCCGCCGAACCCGAGCTGGGGTCGCATGCTGAGCGACGCGCAGACCTATCTCTCGCAGGCTCCGCACCTCGCCATCGCGCCCGGCATCGCCATTGCGCTCTCGGTGCTCGGCCTCAACCTTCTCGGCGACGGGCTACGCGATGCGTTGGATCCGACCCTGCGCGGGCGAAGCGCAGCGGCCGCCTGAAATACCCCTTCAGGGCCGCTCCTCCCCAGTCAGTCATCGTCAATACCTCTTTCGATACATGGGCTTCGCGGATTCCAGCCACAGACCCGCCACATTCCGCCACTGAGCTTGAGGGACGCAAGGGGAGGAGCCGCGAGGCTCTTATAAGCCGATGAACAGAACGCTCACTCTGCTCGGAGCCTCAGCAATCCTGCTCGGGGTCATCAGCGGCGCCGCCGAAGCCCGCAAGGTCTACTACGAGATCGAGGGCAAGCGCTATTCCTACAGCACCAACAACCGGGCCCAGACCTCGCTTGCCCGCAAGCGGATCCAGGCCGCCAAGGAGGCCGAAGCCGCGAAAGCGAAGGCGGACGAGGAGCGACAGAAGAACCCGCTGGTCGGTCTCTTCGGATCAGAAGTTCAGAGGGAGGCCACGCAGGCCCAGGCCCGCCTGAAGGACCTCATGGGCGAAAAGACCAAGGTCGTCGAGGAGCGTCCCTCCCGCAGCGAAAGGCGGGCGGCGCGGGCCGAACGGCGCAAGAGCCGCGACGAGGGCCGCAAGGCCGTCGCCGCCAAGCAGGAGCCCAAACAGGAACCCAAGCAGGCCGTTGCTCAGGCGAAGAAGCCACCCCAGCCCGAGCCGGAGCTGGCCGAGGCCGAGACTGCCATCGCCGAGCCCATCGACGTCTCCGACCGCGCGAAGAAGGTGAAGTCGATCTCCTTCGATGTGGAATCCGGCATCAAGACGACGATCATGATCGACGGCTCCGTCGAGGAGGAACCCTTCGACAGCGGCGTGCTCTCCCAACTGGCTCCGGCGAACGGCGAGACCACGAGCCTGACCGCCTTCGTCAACCAGTTGCGGGCCCTGCCCGCAGTGGAGGCGACCGGCTCGATCGGAACCAAGGTGGCGACGCCTGCTCCGTAGGCGCTCCCGGACAAGCCTCCGAACCGCGCCCTTTCTCCGGCGCGGTTCGTGATATTCCTCGAGCCTATCCGGCGGTGACGCCCGGCTCCAGAATGCGCAGCCGCGACAGGCTGCAATCGATCTCCGCCATGACGCCGTAGGGCAGCGTTGCAATCGGGTCTGTGTGGCCGAAATCGAGTTCGGCCAGGACCGGGAGATGCTGCAGGCCTGCCTCATCGAGAACCTGGACGACGGCCGCTTCCTGTTCGCCCCGGCCCTTGGCGTCCAGCTCGCCGCCGGGACGGCCGAGAACGATGCCCGCTAGTCGCGGAAGGATTCCCTGGGCCGCGTAGTTTCTGAACCACCAGCGCACCTGGGCCGCGGACGGCGCATGTTGCGACGTCTCGATGAAGAGGATCGCGCCGTCCCAGTAGTCGAGCGGCGGCCACCACTCGGAACCCTTCAGCATTTCCAGAACCTCGGCGCAGCCGCCGATGAGGTGGCCGCGAGCCGTCCCCTCGCCCTGAAGCGTGCGAGGGCCGGTGGAAGGCGTCAGCGCCCGGCGGCGGTTCTGGTTCTCGGGATCGCGCCAGGGCAGTTGCGTGGCGGTCCAGCCCTCTTCGTTGACGGGGATCTCTCCCATGGGCTCGGCGTCGAACAGGGCCTTGCGGACGGAATGCTCGGCGTAGGCGTGCATGCCGCCATTCTCACCGAATCCCGACATGACGGTAGGGCCGTAGAAGGATCCCAGACCCGCCTTCAGGCAGCCGAAATGCAGCGCGGTCGGATCGGAATAGCCGAGAAAGATTTTCGGGTTCTCGGCAATCACGGAAAGGTCGATATGCGGGATGAGGCGGACCGCGTCGTCGCCCCCGATGCTGGCGATGACGGCCCTGATGGAAGGATCGGCAAAGGCCTGCATGATGTCGTCGGCCCGGGCCTGCGGGTTTCGGCTGAGCCACTCGGCAGCGCGCAGGGCATGGGGCATTTCGACGGGAACGACGCCGAAGGCCTCTGCCAGATATCTTTTGCCGGCCTCGTAGCGGTGCGGGAAGACGGACGGCCCGCCCCAGCTGGTCGACACGATCGCCACCCGATCGCCCGCGCAAAGGGCGTGGGGTTTCCTGAGAGGTCGTTGCCACCAGCGCAAGGTCATGCGGTTCCCGTCAAACGGCTACTCGGCGCCGCATATTCAAGCCCGCCTCGGCAGCGCGCAACAAAAAAACGGCGCCGCATCCCGCGGCGCCGCCCTGACTTAGGAGTGAGCTCTGCGCTTAGAAGTCCATGCCGCCTGCGGGCATGGCGGGCGCAGCTTCCTTCTTCGGCTTCTCGGCGATCATCGCCTCGGTGGTGATGAGAAGGCCCGCGACGGAAGCGGCGTCTTCCAGAGCCACGCGCACGACCTTCGCCGGGTCGATGATGCCGAACTTGTAGAGGTCGCCGTACTCGCCGGTCTGGGCGTTCCAGCCCGCGGCATAGTCCGAAGCCTCCACGACCTTGCCGACGATGACGGAGCCGTCCTCGCCGGCGTTCAGCGCGATCTGCCGGGCCGGAGCCTGGAGCGCGCGGCGCACGATCTCGACGCCGGTCTTCTGGTCGTCGTTGACGGGCTTCACGCCGTCGAGGGCCTTGAGGGCACGCAGCAGAGGAACGCCGCCGCCGGGCAGGATGCCCTCCTCGACCGCCGCCTTCGTGGCGTGCATGGCGTCGTCTACGCGGTCCTTCTTCTCCTTCACCTCGACCTCGGTCGCGCCGCCGACGCGGATGACCGCGACGCCGCCTGCGAGCTTGGCCAGACGCTCCTGCAGCTTCTCACGGTCGTAGTCCGAGGTGGTCTCCTCGATCTGCGCCTTGATCTGTCCGACGCGGGCCTCGATGTCGCGCTTCTCGCCGGCGCCGTCGACGATGGTGGTGTTCTCCTTCTCGATCACCACCTTCTTGGCTCGGCCGAGCATGTTCAGCGTGACGTTCTCGAGCTTGATGCCCAAATCCTCGGAGACGACCTGGCCCTTCGTGAGAACGGCGATGTCCTCGAGCATGGCCTTGCGGCGGTCGCCGAAGCCGGGAGCCTTGACGGCGGCGATCTTCAGACCGCCACGCAGCTTGTTCACCACGAGGGTGGCAAGAGCCTCGCCTTCCACGTCCTCGGCAATGATGAGCAGCGGCTTGCCGGTCTGCACCACGGCCTCGAGCACGGGCAGCATGGCCTGGAGACCCGAGAGCTTCTTCTCGTGGATGAGGATGTAGGGATCCTCGAGCTCCACGCGCATCTTCTCGGCATTGGTGATGAAGTACGGGGAGAGATAGCCGCGGTCGAACTGCATGCCTTCGACCACGTCGAGCTCGGTCTCGAGGGACTTTGCCTCCTCGACGGTAATGACGCCCTCGTTGCCGACCTTCTGCATGGCCTCGGCCAGCATGCGGCCGACCTCTGCGTCGCCGTTAGCGGAAATGGTGCCGACCTGGGCGATCTCGTCGTTGGAGGTCACCTTCTTGGCGTTCTTCTTGAGGTCCGCCACGACAGCCTCGACGGCCATGTCGATGCCGCGCTTGAGGTCCATCGGGTTCATGCCGGCGGCAACCGCCTTGGCGCCCTCGCGGACGATGGCCTGGGCCAGAACCGTCGCAGTGGTGGTGCCGTCACCGGCGCGGTCGTTCTGCTTGGACGCAACCTCGCGCACCATCTGGGCGCCCATGTTCTCGAACTTGTCGGAGAGTTCGATCTCCTTGGCGACGGTGACGCCATCCTTGGTGATGCGGGGAGCACCGAAGCTCTTCTCGATCACCACGTTGCGGCCCTTGGGGCCGAGGGTGACCTTCACCGCATCGGCGAGGATGTCGACGCCGCGCAGCATCTTGTCGCGCGCGTCAGCGGAAAACTTGACGTCTTTGGCAGCCATGTTTCGTCACTCCTTGAGACGTAACGATGTTTGACTCGAATGGAACCGGCCTTACGCGGCCTGCTTGGTGGCGACCGTCTGCTCGACGACGCCCATGATGTCGCTCTCCTTCATGATGAGGAGATCCTCGCCGCCGATCTTCACTTCCGTGCCGGACCACTTGCCGAAAAGCACGGTGTCGCCGACCTTGACGTCCAGCGGAACGATCTGGCCCGCTTCGTTGCGGGCGCCGGGGCCGACAGCGATCACCTCGCCCTGCTGGGGCTTCTCCTTGGCGGTATCGGGAATGATGATGCCGCCGGCCGTCTTCTCCTCGGCGTCGATGCGCTTGACCACGACCCGGTCATGCAAAGGACGGAACTTCATGAAGCTTCCTCCAATGAAATCAGTGCATTAGATGCTCGCGCGGTGCTCTTCAGGCCCCCGCGCGGTCGATGATTTGGGTGGGAAAGCTTCACTGTTCAAGAGGCGCGGAAAAAATTTTTGTCACTCTCCCGCAGCGAGTGACAGCCTGGCTGTCAGCAGCCGATGTGCGATGCTGCTAACATCATGCTGTTGCTGATAAATTCTGAATTTTTGACTTGCAGGCCGGAGTTTCCTTTGCTCCAATTCCTGAGGCGTAACCAGCAAGGATTGCGTTCATGCAGGCGTCACCCGACTTCGTCCGACAGCTCGCCGGCTATGGCCTGACCACCGCACAGATCCTCTATCGCATCCCCGATCACCTTTCCCTGGTCCAGGAATATGTCTGGCAGGACTACGACCTCTACCCCGACTTCCCCACCCTGACGAAGTTCCTGGCCTTCTGGGAGGAGACGCTGGACGGCCCCTTGCACTCCGTCACCGTCGCCCATGCCCGCCTGATCAAGCCGGCGGAGATGCGGGCCGTGAACGGGGAGTTCCGCCTTCACTGACCCTCTCCTCCCCAGCCTTGGCGGGCAGCCGGATGGACAGCCCATCCCGCCAGCGGCTGTGGCCTCCCGACAGGGCGGCCACAGCCGCTGGGAGAGCATAATGGTTGTCAGGGACAGCAACGGAGCCACCCTCAACGAGGGAGATTCGGTTCAGGTCATCAAGGATCTGAAGGTGAAGGGCTCCTCGACCGTTCTGAAGCGCGGAACGGTGTTCAAGAACATTCACCTCACGGATGACGCCGAGGAAATCGAGTGCCGCTCGGCGCAGGTCAAAGGCCTTGTGCTGAAGACGGCCTTCGTGAAGAAGGTTTAGCCGCTCAATAATGCGGCGGCGGGGGCTCGGGCGCGCGGGGCGTGCCTGAGCTATCCTCGACCTCCTGAACCCGGTCGAGCAACTCGTTGAGCTGACGCCTGAGGGCGTCGATCTTCTTCCACTGGTCGATGACGGTCTGGTTCAGGTCCTCGATGACCTGATCCTGATAGGCGACGCGGACCTCCAGGGCCTCGATGCGGGCATTGATGTCCTCTGCGTCACTCATCGGCCACCGGGCTCCTGTCCTCCGGGCGCTCGACCAGGCCGTGTCCGAGGGATACGCGCTCGTCGAAGACGAAGCAGCCGCCATTCCAGCGGCTCTCCTCCTCCGGCACGTCCTCCAGATATTTCAGGATGCCGCCCTTGAGGTGGTAGACCTCCTCGAACCCTTTCGCGAGCATGTAGGAACTGGCCTTCTCGCAGCGGATGCCGCCCGTGCAGAACATGGCGACCTTCCTGTGCTTTTTCGGATCGAGTTCGCGCTCCACGAAATCCTTGAACTCGCTGAACTTCCTGATCCGGGGATCGACCGCGCCCGCGAAGGTGCCCATCTCGACCTCGAAATCGTTGCGCGTGTCGAGCAGGATGACATCGGGGTTCTCGATCAGCCTGTTCCAGTCGGCGGGCGACACATAGGTGCCGACCTGCCTGTTCGGATCGGTCTGCGGATCGCCGAGCGTCACGATCTCCTTCTTGAGGCGCACCTTCATTCGCTTGAACGGCATCTCGGAAGAAGTCGAGAACTTGAGTTCCAGATTGTCGAGGCGGCCATGGAACAGCGGGCCGTCGCGCAGCTCCGCCATCAGGGCGTCGATCCCCTCTTCGGTTCCGGCCACCGTGCCGTTGATGCCCTCGTGGGCGAGCAGCAGCGTGCCCCGGATCTCGAGGTCCAGGCACAGGCGATGCAGCGGCTCCCGGATATCCCGGAAGTCCGGCAGGGAGACGAATTGATAGAGAGCGGCAACCTTGTACGTCATGGGCCGCTCTTTACCAGCAGGCGGGCGGACGGGAAACCCGTCCGCTCTGTCGAAGGTGTCGCCCTTACGGCATCCCTGGATCCCCTTCCCTCGGCCCCGTTCCGGCGATCCCTATCGGAAGGGTGTCATTCCCGGCCGGAGATGGCGCAGCCATCGGAGGGGAAGGGAGTCCATGCCGCCGCGCCTGTAAGGGGATTCCCTTCCCGCGCTTCGCGCCGCCGGGGATGACAGGGCATTCGATGTCAAAGAGCAGCACCTTCGGGTCCGGAGCCTGTTGGCTCCGAGCCTGAAGGGTTGAGGGGGCGCGAGAGGCGTCCGGCTCGAAACTGGTGGAAGATGGAAAGAGCCGGGTGGCCCCTCGCGCACGGCTTTTTTAGGCGGTCCATCACCCGGTGCCGGATGCGACTGGCCTCCCGTCGGGAGCGCGTGCGTATCGCCCTCCCGCAGGACCGTGCCTGCTCCCGTTCTTGCGACGCCCCGCGAGCGCGCCCCTCGTGGAGCAGATCTGACCTACCTATAGCAAAGCTTGTCCCCACAGTCAAGAACAAAATGAGAACATTCCTTCGGGATCACCAGCACTGGGCCGGGGACGACGGGGGTCGGCGTCAGTTCTGGGGAGTGTCATTCCCGGCCGAAGCGCAGCGGAGGGGAAGGGAATCCCGAGAGCCGTTGCGCCGCTACTCACAGCTTCGGCCAGGGCCTCTTGTCCGGGCAGATGCGCTCCCAGGCCTGGGAGAGACGAAGAACGCCCGTGTCGTCGAAGCGCCGCCCGACGATCTGGAGGCCGATGGGCAGCCCCTCGGCGGTGAAGCCCGCATTCACGGAAGCGGCGGGCTGGTCGGACATGTTGAAGGCGACCGTATAGCCGATATGCTCGAACGGCTCCTCCGGGTCGTGGATCGGAGAGGCCAGCTCGGCGGCATAGGCGACGCATGGGGCCACGGGCGAGATGACGAAATCGAAACGATGGGTCGCGGCCACAGCCGCATGCCGCATTTCCATCATCTGGCTCATGCCGTGATAGACCTGCGCTCCGGTGAGCGCCCTGCCGCCTTCAGCCCATTGCAGGATATAGGGCAGCACGCGGGCGCGCTCCTCGTCGCTGAGCGCACCGATATCGGACCAGGCGCGCTGGCGCCAGAAATCGTCGAGCCCGTCGAGCATTTCGCGGGTGATGAAGGGCCCCACCTCCTCGATGATCGCGCCCGCATCGGCAAAGGCCTTGGCAGCGGCCTCGACGGCAATTTTGATCTCGGGCGCGAGCTTCATGCCGATGCCTGCCTCCATCATCAAGCCGATCCTCAGTCCCTTGAGGTCGGTATCGAGATCGAGCCACGGCAGGTCCTGGTAGGGTAGGCTCATCGGATCGCGGACATCAGGCCGCGAGAGGCTTCGCATCATCAGCGCGGCGTCGCGAACCGTCCGCGTCATCGGTCCAGCCACGCGCCCGTAATAGGTCGGGTCGATGGGGATGCGGCCGAAGCTGGGTTTGAGGCCGAACACGCCGCACCAGGCAGCCGGCAGGCGGATCGAGCCGCCGATATCCGTGCCAATGTGAAACGGTCCGTAACCCGCCGCCGCCGCGGCCCCCGCCCCCGCCGAACTGCCGCCGGGGTTCTTTGTCGTGTCCCACGGATTGCGGGCCAGGGGATGGAAGCTCGAAAGCCCCGACGAGAGCATGCCGTAATCCGGCATCGTGGTCTTGGCGAGAATGACGACACCGTCCTCGCGCAGCCGCGCGGAAGGGGGCGCATCCTCGGCGGCAGGAACGAGCGGACGCGCCGCCGTGCCCAGCGGCACGGGCGTGCCCTTCGTCGCGATGTTCTCCTTGATCGTCGCAGGAATGCCGTCGAGCGCCCTCGCCTCTCCGCTCATCCAGCGCCGCTCGGAAGCGTGGGCGGCTTGCAGCGCCGCCTCGGGATCGAAGGCGTATAGCGCCTGGAGCTTCGGCTCGCAGGACTCGACGCGTGCGATGACAGCCTTCACGACCTCGACCGGGGATGCCTGCTTGCTGGCATAGGCGGCAAGCATGTCGGGACCTGACCAGTCGGCCATGTCCATCGGAACATCAGGACGCGCCGGATACGAAGAGGATTGTGCGGTCAAACGAGGTTCTCCCTGGGCTTGCTGACGGAATCGGCCGACGCCATGCTGCGCCAAGGCTCTTCGGGCGTAAACCGGCTCGCCGCGCTTCCAGTGCATGGCTGCTCCCGTAGCCACTGGCGCACGCACGGGAACAGGGACGGCTTCTTATCCCATCGGACTACCGTGGACGATCTCGACGGGACGGGAGCCGGCTCCATATATTCCGTACCGACCGGATCGGATTTCATGATCGCGCCATCTCGATCCTCAGCGCCGACAGCGCTTCTCGATTGCTTCGACAGACCTGCGCGTGCGCTCATTGTCGGGGCGTCGGGCGGAATCGGACAGGCGCTGATCGACCACCTCACGGCGGAAAACTTCGAGACCGTTCACGCCCCTGAGGCCATCTGCATCGCCTTCCACCCCGGCACGGTAGAGACGCCGCTCAGCGAGCCGTTCCGCTCCGGCTTGAACCCGGAGACGCTTTCCAAGCCCGCAGACGCCGCAGAACGCATGCTGAGGGTGATCGACAACCTGACGCCTGCCGATTCCGGGCACTTCTTCGCCTGGGACGGACAAAGGATTCCATTCTGATAATGGGAGGGATTGTGGACGAGAGGCAACGCGAGCATTCCCCACCCAATTCCATTCCGATTCTCACAGGCTGTTTGACAACCCCATTCGCATACGAGAGGTTGTGAAACAGAATGAATTCTCACCTGGGACAGCAGCAATGCAAGAGCGGCGGGACCTTGCCATGAGACACGGCTCAAAGGCGGCCGACCACCGGGCCAATCGGCTGCTTGCCGCTCTGGACGCGCAGGACCTCCAGTGGCTCGAACCCCATCTCGAAATCGTGGAGCTGACGAGAGGAAAAGTCGTCTACGAGACCGGCGAGGTCGTCCGGTATGCCTATTTCCCCCACGACACCATCGTCTCCCTCGTCACCGTTCTCCGGAACGGCGGCACGGTGGAGGTGGCCGCCTTCGGCCGCGAAGGCGCTTTCGGGTTCATCAGCGCACTCGTGACCCGGCAGTCCTTCGGCCGCTACATCGCGCAGTTCGCCGGCACCGCCTCCCGACTGCCCGTGGAGCGCCTGTACGAAGCAACGAGCCGGCGTCCCAGAGTGAGAGACCTGCTCCTGCGCTTTACCGAAGCGCTCCTGACGCAATCGCTGCAGACCATCGCCTGCAATGCGGTCCATAGCGTCGAAGCGCGCTGTTGCCGGTGGATCCTGAGCACCCGTGACCGCATGGAAAGGGACAAGCTGCCCCTCACCCATGAGCTTCTGGCCGAGATGCTCGGCGTCCAGCGCTCGACCGTCAGCAGCGTCGTGCGCTCCCTCCAGCTGGCGGGCCTGATCCAGCAGGGGCGAGGCGTCATCACGGTCGTGAACAGGAGCGGGCTCGAGGAGGCAGCGTGCGAATGCTATTCCGTCATGCGCGGCAGCTTCGAAAAGCTACTGCCCCTCACCTACCCGAAGGGCTGACCGGGTAAGACCGGAGGGGGATGGCCGCTATCTCTACGGCAGAGCGGCCGGACCGGAACCATCAGACACAAGTTTTTTCTTCTCTGTCGGGTTCCCAACAGACGAGGCAGTACCAGCTTAGTATCGTCTCAAGTATTAACGCAATGTTAACGAGGGGATGCATGAACGATACTTCGTTTCAAAACTATAGGTCGGGCAGGGAGACACCCCTCCCGAAGATGTATTCTTCCGACCTCCAGCCTTTACTCCAATCGCTATTATCGACACTTGCCAATATTGACTTCGAGTATGAATGCGAGCGCGAGAAGATCGGCAAGAGCTCGCCTGATATCAACTTCAAGATCAGGATCCTGGAAAGACTGAAAGCCCAACACCGGGAGCGGCGCGAGCCCTACATCCGGCAGCTGGCGGTCCTGCAGGAACGCATCCTCGATTTCCAGTCCAAGTAGAACAACGGGACGCGTCCGGTCGCGCGAGCAAAAACAAGATGCGGCCGAGAACAAATAAAATCAGTCCTTTGGGGGCAAATACAACCAAGATCACCGGATCGCATGAGGCAACTCATCAGATCTGAGCCGATAAGGTTCCACCTTGAGGGAATGAAGCCAAATGACTGATGAAGAGATTGAAGTCGTTGCCGAGGAGCTCGCCAAGATCGGCGGCGTCGCCTGGTATCCGGGGCGCGAGAAAGGCACCCTCATGAGGGTGGTCTGCGACCGCTATCGCGATCGCGCACGAATCGCCATTGCGGCTCTCGACCGCCACCGGGCTCTGAACCCTCCCTCCCCTTCGCAGGAGACAGGACTGAAGCCGGCCAATGACTCGGCTCCTCCGCGTTCATCGGACGACATCAAGCCAGGGTCCACGGTGATCTACAGGCCTCCGGGCGACCGCCGGGCCTATTCCTGCCGGGTCGTAGAGATCGAGGGCAATCGCGCCTATCTCGCGCCTATCCTCAGGGCGTGCACGGATTGGGTCTCCATCGAGCACCTCATGCCTTCGACCGCCGAGATCGAAAAGTCAGCGGCGCACGAATAAGTCGTCCTCCGCCTCTTCAACGACAGAGACAGCCTTTCGCCTGCGCGAGAGGCTTCGCCCGCCCCCGATATCCCTCATGAGACATCCGATGTTCAAAGGCCATTGGACACTTTCCATCCTCATTGCCGCCTCCGCGCTCGCCCTCGTCATCAAGGCCGCAGCGGACCTTCCTGCCTGAAGCTCTTTCCCATCCAGCGAAACGTAAAAGAGGGCGGCTCCACCTGGTGAAGCCGCCCTCGTCGTCAGTCCCTTGCATTCGGCCGCCGAGCGCGGCCGCGTCACTTCCTGGCGCAGATCGCCCGGGCCCGCATCGAGCTGGCATTCTCGTCCGACGAGAGGCAGTAGATGCTGGTCTCGTCCATGACGAGTTGGTCGCCGCGATTGCACGTGCCGTTGATCGGGTATTCGTCGTCGCCGCACCGGGCCGCACAGCGCCCGCCGGCCTCACATTGCTGCACGAGAACCCGCAGGATGGTGCCGGCGGCTCCCGCCTTGCCTTCCGGTCCCTGAGGTCCGGGCGGGCCAGGTGGTCCCGCCATTCCCGTCGGACCGGCCGGGCCAGCAGGCCCGACGGGTCCTGCAGGCCCCACGGGCCCGGCAGGGCCGGCCTGACCATCGGCGCCTGCCGGCCCCTGAGGACCGGCGGGACCCGGCTCTCCCGGCTCGCCTCGCGGACCAGGGGCGCCTTGCGGACCCTGCGGTCCCTGATGCCCCGCCAATCCCTGGGGCCCCTGAGGACCGGGCGGGCCGGCAGGTCCCTCAGGACCGGGAGGGCCGGCCGGGCCTTCGGGTCCGGGAAGGGCATTGGCCGATCCTTCGCCGGCAGGGCCGGGAGGCCCCGGAGGGCCAGGAGGACCTTGCGCGCCATCCGCGCCTGCCGGACCTTGAGGTCCGGGATCTCCCTTCGGGCCGGCCTCGCCCCGAGGCCCGGGCACACCTTGCGGACCGGGCGGTCCCTGGAGTCCCGGATCGCCTTTGGGACCGGGAGGCCCCTCGATGGCCGGCTGCTCGACGGCGGCGGGAATCAGCGCCTCCCCTTTCGGCCCTTCGGGGCCCTGCTGGCCGCAGAAGCCGATCACCGCCTCTCGCTGCTCTTCGTCCGCCTCGAGGGTCACGATGCAGGAGGCCGGATGATAGCCCAACCGGAAGATGAAGCGCCCGTTGGCATCCGTCGCCGTCTCGTGTTTCCCGTCGAGGGTCACGGTGGTCTGGCGCGGTCTCGTCAGCCGGCCGAGGATCCGCAATTCACCATTGGTGATCATGGCCTGATCGACCAGGATCTCGGCCCCCGCCGGGCTCGCGCCCAGCACCAAAGCAACACCTAACAACCAACGCCTGACCATTGAGCGCACTCCCCGCCATTTATGGTCCAGCTTCACCCTCGGAGTGACCCAGCGTCAATTCCGGCTTAGTTGCGCAACGGTGGTAGGCGCGCTCTCAAAAGATCTACGCGAAAAGGGCATGCGGCAGGCGGGCGTCAGATCTTCTCGATCCATTCCTTCGCGAGGATCACATCCGACTGGGAGAGCCCATGGCCCACCGGCAGGATGCGGTGCTCGACCCGGGCCCCCGCCTCCGACAGCAGGGCGGCGAGCCGCCCGGCATTCTCGGGCGGGATGAGGGGATCGGCGGCCCCCGAGAGCACGAGGACGGGCTTTCCCCGAAGATCGGCGACGGGCGGATCCTGCAGCGGGACCATGGCCCGCAACAGGACCGCGCCCGCGAGAACCTCGGGCCGCAACTGCAGCACCGCGGCGGCGATATTCGCGCCGTTGGAGAAGCCCGCCGCGATGGGAGCGGCGAGATCATAGGCCTTGCGGGCCTCCTCCACGAAGTCGGCGAGCTCGTGGGCGCGCAGGCGCACATCCTCCTCGTCGAAGACGCCCTCCGCCAGGCGGCGGAAGAAACGGGGCATGCCCCCTTCAAGCACGTTGCCACGCGGCGACAGCCTGGCAGATCCCGGCGCGATCATGCGCCCGAGCGGAAGGAGATCGTTCTCGTCGCCGCCCGTGCCGTGCAGCAGCAGAAGCGGCGGCGGGCCCGGCTCAGGCGCAGGCTCGTAGCGATGGGTGAAGGACAGGTCTGTCATGGCGGTTCTCGCAAGAGGGCCTTCCCGGCCCTTGATCAGAATGCGGCGGAAGATGGATCAGGCCACTTCGGGCAGGACGGCTTCGATCGATGCGCGCCGGGCCTCGAGAAAGGGCGGCAGCTTCAGGGCCCCACCCAGCCTTTCGGCAGGCTCATCGACCGCAAAGCCCGGCTCGTCGGTCGCGATCTCGAACAGGACTCCGCCGGGCTCGCGGAAATAGACCGACCGGAAGTAGTTGCGGTCCTTCTGCTCCGTGGGGCGGATGCCGTGGTGCGCGATGAGCTTCTGGACCATCTCGTCCTGCACCGCGTCGCTCGCGGCGCGGAAGGCGACGTGATGGACCGTGCCCGCTCCAGGACGGCCCTGCAGGAAGCCGCCTGCCTCGCGCAGATCCACGATGCCGCCCAGCGCCGTATCACCAGCCCTGAAGCGGGCGAGCGAGCCTTCCCGGGCGATCTCCGCGAAGCCGAGCACATCCGTCAGGATCGCACCGGTCGGCACCGCCTCCTTGAGCAGCAGGCTGACGCCGTGCAGGCCCCGGATCGCATGCTCGGCGGGCACATCGCCGCCGCTCCAGGCCGGTTCGCCCTCGATCCCCGGCACGGCGACAAGCGCGAGCCTCATGCCGTCGGGATCCTTGAAGGCGAGCACGCTCTCGCCGAAGCGCCTCTCCGGGTTTTCATGCGGCACGCCCTTCTCGACCAGCCGGTGCATCCAGTAGCCGATGGAGCCCTCCGGCACCCGGAAGACAGTCTCTTGCGTCTCCCCGATCCCGAGGCGTCCGGGCGCAGCATGCTCCCAGGGAAAGAAAGTCAGGATCGTGCCGGGCCGCCCCGCCTCGTCCCCGTAATAGAAATGATAGGTGCCGGGATCGTCGAAATTGACGGTCTTCTTGACCAGCCGAAGCCCGAGCGTGCGGGTGTAGAATTCGAGGTTGCGGCGCGCGGGCCCTGCGATGGCGGTGACGTGGTGAATGCCGTTCTGCCTCATGATCGAGCCCTCCGACGGGGGCGAGAGCCGCCTCCCGGATGGATCAGAGATAAGCTGAACCGCCTTCAGCGCCAGACGGATCTCCTTGCGTCGCCGCAATCCCGATCATGCATTCCGAGCGGCCGGCCGATCCCGGTGCGGAGGCCTTCCCGGAAGATACCGTAGAAGGATGTGCCGTCCTTCAAAGCTAGGAGGCCCGAGCCGGCGGATCGTAGAGATCGGCAAACTGCTCGCGCAGCACGTTCTTCTGCACCTTGCCCATGGTGTTGCGCGGCAGTTCCTCGACGAAGACGACGCGTTTGGGCAGCTTGAACTTTGCGAGGCGGCCATCGAGGGCCGCGAGGACAGCCTTCTCGTCCACCGTCGCCCCCTTGGTGCGGACAACGATTGCGGTCACGCCCTCGCCGAGATCCTTGTGCGGAACGCCAATCACGGCGCTCTCGAACACACCCGGAACGGCGTCGATCTCGTCCTCGATCTCCTTCGGATAGACATTGAAGCCGCCGGTGATCACCAGATCCTTGCCACGCCCCAGGATATGCACATAGCCGCGCTCGTCCATTCTGCCGAGATCGCCCGTGATGAAGAAGCCGTCGGGTCGGAACTCGGACGCAGTCTTCTCCGGCATGCGCCAGTAGCCCTTGAACACGTTGGGGCCCTTCACCTCGATCATGCCGATGCTGCCTGCACCCAGTTCCTCTCCGGTTTCAGGATGGGTGATACGCACCGACACTCCAGGGAGAGGCAGGCCGACGGCGCCGGGCACCCGGTCTCCATCGTAGGGATTGGAGGTGTTCATGTTGGTCTCGGTCATCCCGTACCGCTCGAGAATGGCGTGACCGGTCCGCGTGCTCCAATCGCGATGGGTTTCGGCGAGCAAAGGCGCGGAGCCGGACACGAACAGGCGCATCCCGGATGTCGCCTCCCTGGTCAGGCCAGGATGCTGCAAGAGGCGGACGTAAAAGGTCGGGACGCCCATTAGGGCCGTGGCGCGGGGCATCAGCGCAAGGATCTCGTCCGCGTCGAACTTCGGCAGGAAGATCATCGACGCGCCGGAGAACAGGGTCACGTTGCTGGCCACGAACAGCCCGTGAGTGTGATAGATCGGCAGGGCGTGGATCAGCACATCGTCTGCGCTGAAGCGCCAGGCGTCCTTCAGGGTCAGGGCATTGGACACGAGATTGTCGTGGGTCAGCATCGCGCCTTTCGAGCGACCGGTCGTGCCTGACGTATAAAGGATCGCAGCAAGGTCATCGCCCGCTCTCGGCACCGTCTCGAACCGCTCGGGCGCAGCTGCGGCGGCCTCGGCGAGGGTGCCCTGCCCTCCGGCATCGAGCGTTTCGACCGACGCTCCGATCTTTGCGGCGAGCTGCTCGATCCCGCTGCGCTTGGCAGGATCGCAGACGATCAGCGAGGGCTCCGCATCGCCGATGAAGTACGCGAGCTCCGCCAGCATATAGGCGGTATTGAGGGGAAGATAGATCGCCCCGCCCGGACTGTCGCCAGGTACAGGACGAGAGCCGGAACCGACTTCTCCACCTGGACCGCAACTCGGTCGCCGGGCTTGACGCCGCGGGCTGTCAGCACATTGGCCAACCGGCCCGAGAGGGCGATCAGGTCGCCATAGCCGATCGTCTCGCCTGCGGGCGTCGTGATCGCCACCTTGCTGCGGTCGACAATTGAGCGCTCAAGCAGTTCGAACAGGTTTGCAGTCACGACGGGAACTCCGGCACAGGGGCAAGGATGGAATCGGCGATGGAAATGCGGGTCTGCAATTCCGGTCAGCGCCAGATCACACGATGGAGGGCCTGCCCGCAAGGCACCAGGCGCTGGAGGCGCAGCCTCGCCATCGTCCCGGTCCCCTCGCTCCGCCCACCGGAACCGCCTATTTCTTCGCCAGCTGGGCCAGTTGGTCCGGCGTGTCGGGAGCCCCCATCGTCCGGGCTGCCGCTTCGGCCGTCAGGCCTTGAGCGTCGCGGGCATGAATGTCCGCTCCATGGACGACAAGAAGCTCGACGATTTCGGTCCGGTTGAACATCGCCGAGACCATCAGCGCGGTCCGGCCGTCGGGCCCGCTGCCATTGACATTTGCCCCCTGCTCCAGAAGCAGCCGGACAATCCTCGCATCCCCCTTGAAGGCTGCTCCGGCAAGGGGCGTCTGCCCCCGGTCGTTCGCCAATTCCGGATCGCCACCGCGCTCGAGAAGAAGCTGCGCCAGCTCTGCATGACCATGATAGCAGGCCAGCATGAGGAGGCTGTCCCCCTTCTCGTTGCGCAGGTTCGGAGGGAGCCCCATGTCCAGCAGCTGCGCCATCTCTCCCGTGTGGCCCGCCCGTGTGTGCTGGAAGACCCTTTGTGCGAAGGCGATGGTCTCCTCGTCGAGAACTGGCGGCTGATGCGGATCTTCGTTCTGCATGGCGGTCTCCGGCGGAGGTCTCAAAAGGGGCTCCAGTAGAATACGGCGAATGGCCTCGTCAGAGGCCTGGACGAGAAACCACGAGCCATGGCCGGAGGCTCCCCAAGAAGCCTCCCTTTTGCGCCAATTCACCTGACGGGGGACGATCTGGTCCGGTCGCGAACCAGTCCGAATGAGGCGACGGCCAGCAGTGAAGAGACGGCCATGATGACCAGCAAAGGCCAGAGCGATGTCTGGAGCATGGCGCCGACAATGGGCGCCACGAGCGCGCCGAACCCGATCTGAATGCTCCCCGTCAGGCCGGCGGCGGCCCCGGCCAGTTCCGGCTTCACGCTCACCGCCCCGGCAATGCCGCTCGGCAGGACGAGGCCGTTCCCCATCCCGATGAAGAACATCGGCCCGAACAGGGCGATCGGATGGAACAGGCCGAGGGCGAACGCCGCAGCCATGGCTGCGATGCTGGCCAGGGCCAGGGACGTGCCGATCAGGATCATCCGATTCAGCCCGATCCGGCCTGCCAGGCGACCCGTGGCGAAGTTGCCGAGAATGTAGCCGCTCGGCACGATGGCGAAATAGAAGCCGTATTCCGCGGGACTGCGCTCCATGAGCTCGATCATCACGAACGGGGCGCCTGCGACGAAGGCGAAGAACATGGCCGAGACGAAGCTGGTCACCAGCGTGTAGCCCCAGAACAGGCGGGACCGGACGAGACTTCTGTAGCCGCGCAGGAGGTCGCGAGCGGATTCCGCCGAGCCGCGGTTGTGGTTCGTCTCATAGAGCTGCCATGCAGCAAACAGCAGCGCGAGCGCACCGAAAGCCGTCAGGAAGGCGAAAGAGGCGCGCCAGTCGAAGTACGATTCCAGCACACCACCGACGGAGGGCGCGATCATGGGAGCGACCGCCATGCCCATGGTGACATAGCCGATCATGCTGGCCACCTGATCGCGCCCATAGAGATCCCTGACGATGGCGCGGCTGAGGGTGATGCCCGCACAGCCGCCCAGGGCCTGCACGACACGGCCGAAGATCAGCGCGCCGACGCTCTGGGCCATAAAGCAGATGAGCGAGCCCAGAACGAACACGGCCAGACCGATCAGGAGCACGGGCCGCCGTCCGAACCGGTCCGAAAGCGGGCCGACGATCAACTGCCCGAGCGCCATGGCGGCAAGATAGAGGGACAGGGTGAGCTGAATGGTGGTGAAGCCGACCCCGAAGGCCCGCGCCATGCCGGGCATGGATGGCAAATACATGTTGATGCCGAGAGGGCTGGCGGCCGAAACGGCGATGAGCAGCGCAATGAACGAGAGCTTGGGAGCGGGCTGCGCTGCCGCAGCGGAAATGGAGGTCATGGCCTTAAGGGGACTTTCGGAGGCGGTCGACATCCGAAGGTATTGGCCCGGATGCCGGCGGTTGCTGTTCTAGCTAGCTCACAACTGAGGCTTTGTGAGGCCTCACAGTCTTGCAGTCGGTGCACGACAGGCATGCCGCAGACAGCCGCAGCCTGCAAGGGCTTGGTCTTGCAAGCGAGCGCAGGTCACTCGTAGGCCCGTCTCAGATCCAGCGTGCTTTCATGGCCGATGGCCTCGTAGTTCGCCGCCAGCCATTCACGGGCAGCCCGGCGCCCGAGATCCTTCAGCTGCTTGAAGAACTCCCACCGGGCATCGAGGCGAGACGATGCCGTGAACTCATCGAGAGCCGAGCCGCCATGGACCCGGTGCATGCGGACCCGCTTGTAGTCCGTCGTGGACAGCTTGCCCTCGTCGATCAGCCGGGTCACGAACTCCACGGCCCTGAGCTCATGGAGCAGGTTCGCATTGAACGTGATCTCGGTCAGCCGGTTGCGGATCTCCTCCGCCGTGCGCGGGGTCGAGCGGCGTTCGATCGGGTTGATCTGGACCAGCAGGATGTCGTCGGTCTCGGTTTCGTAGAAGAGCGGGAACAGGGCCGGATTGCCCGTGTACCCTCCGTCCCAATACGGCTCACCCTCGATCTCGATGGCCTTGAAGACCGTCGGCAGGCAGGCGGAGGCCAGGACGTGATCGACGGTCAGCTCGGGCCCGGTGAAGACCCGGACCTTGCCGGACCAGACACTGGTGGCGGATACGAAGAGCTTCGTATCCGTGCAGGCCCGCACCCGGCCGAAGTCGATCAGTTCGGCGAGGGCGTCCTTCAGGGGATTGATGTCGAGCGGATTCAGGTCGTAGGGGCCCGCAACCCTGGACCAGGCGCCCGTCCACAGATCCATCGGGAGCGGTCCTGCGCCCCAATGGTGCAGGAACCGGTCGAAGAGAGAGCGCTGGAGCGGCGAGAGAACTCCGTCGAGGCTGACCCGCTTCCAGAACTGACGCAGTTGCGCGCGGGCCCCGTCGCTTCCGCCCGCAAGCCAGCCCTCCATGAGAACGACCGCGTTCACGGCTCCGGCGCTGGCTCCGGTGATCGCCTCGATACCGAGGCGACCGTCCTCCAGAAGGTAGTCGAGGATACCCCATGTGAAGGCGCCGTGCGCTCCGCCGCCCTGAAGCGCCAGGGAGACCGTTTTCGCCGTCCTCGGACCGATCAGGCCTCGAGGAGCGGTGATTTTTCTCCCGGCGCGTCCGGTCATTACGGGCTCCAGCGTCAAAAGAGCGGATTTCGGCCCCTAAGGAAACATGGGAGCCTGCCGATTTCCAAGGCCTGTCGACGGATCCTGCTACCGAGAACGGTCGCGCGGCAGGTATTCGTAGCGCCGCAGATCGCGCCGATCCCGGACCTCGATGCCGGGCGGCGTCACGTAATGGGGAGAGAAATCATCCCGACCGCGCGCGTGATCCGGGCGGCGCCCGTCAGGGCGACGGCCGTAGCGATGCGGCCTATAATCATCCCGGTCACGATCGAACCATGCATCATCGTGGTGTCTATAGTCCCTGCCGTGATGGCGGGGCCAATCGTAGGGATGCTTGCGCCAGCGCCTGGGTCCTTCAAAGCGGCGTCCATAGAACCGCGGTTCACCGAGGAAGTGACGCCCGGAGTGCGGGCGCGCATCATAGTAGTACGGTCCGCCATGAAACCGCGGACCGTGTCCGAACCGCGGACCATGCCCGAATCCCCTTCCCTCTGACCCGACATGCCACATGGATGGGTCGCTGGCTCCCCAACCGGCTCCTGGTCCCCCGAGCGCACCGGCAGAGGCCGACGCCGCCATGAAAGAGAGGCTGGCCGTCGTGAGCGCAAGAGCCAGGGCCCATTTCTTGAACATGTAACCCCCTGGCTATGCCGGCCAATGCGGTTCGGGAAGGAAGTCCCTGCCAGAGACATATAGTCCCGTTCCTCCGGCGATCCATGCTGTAACGGAATACGCGGAGGAATATGTCAGGCCAACTTACCTCTCTACGATGCTCTCGACCGGTGAAGTGCTATCAGGACGGCAGCCAACCACGCAGCTCCGATAAGTGTCCCTGCGAGAATGTCGCTGGGCCAGTGCGCTCCCATGCGAATTCTCCCTGCAACGACCATGAACTGCAGGAGCACAACACAAAGCACGGCAAGAGCCCGCTCGGCGCGACTTGCGGAGGCATGAAACCAGAAAGCGGCGAGAAGCCCATAGCAGAAGACCGTTTGAGCCGCATGCCCTGAGGGGAAGGCATTCAGAAAACCGGGAGACAAAAGCCCGTTGGCGATATCATCCGGCCGCTCCCGATGCCAAACCGTCCAACCCACCTGCACGATCAGCTTGATCCCGACATAGCCCACGACGACGCTGAGTGCTTGGAGCGGTCGATAGGTCCATGCCGACCAGCCTGCGGCAAGCACAAGAAGCGGTATGATGAAGTGGCTGTATCCCGGAGCCTGAGCCCAGACCGCGCTGGAGAGAGGGAGAGGCAGATGCGCTTCAAGCCATAAAAGAGCATTTCTCTCCCAAGAAAGCGCGCCAACCTGCTCCAGATGCTGCCCGATCAAGCTGAGTGCAGCCATGAGACTGCAAGCGAAAGCGAACCCGACGCCGGTCAACACAAACCAGCGGCGCCGTACGGACGGGTCAAGATCCTGCCAGCCTTTCCAGAAGCATTGCTTCGTTCGCTGCAGCAGCGCGGAAATCACCATCTTGCTTTTGACTTGCATCCGAACCCGCCAGAGGTGCCTGCGGCTTCACTCCTTCACCTTCCTGCCGGCGCGGAGCCCTGTTTCATGGTTTCTGGTCGAGAAGCCCCCTCCTTCCGGATGCCGCCCTAGACCGCAACGCCGAGGAATCCGAATAGCAGGACGACAGCAACGATTCATGAGTAGACCCGTTCGAGCCGGGCATTTCGTTGCTGACCGGCCGAGAAGCTTGCCACGGTCACGTGGAGCAACGGATGCATCAGGAGAACGTTGCCCGCTGATGGATTTTTGGTACGGAGACAGACAGTCTTCCGCCAAGCTCCGGTGGCGAGGACAGGCGGGAAGCGAGAGCAGATGCGCTTGCTGCAGGACTTCGGCCCGGAACCGTTCATGCAAGAGATATTGGCTGGTCCGGGGCGCTCATCCGACAGCATTGGGAACTGTAGGGCGCTTCCACAAGCATGTGTCGGATCCTTGGGCATAGTTCCAGCAGTGCCTGTCGCACCTGCAGGTATCCCGACCACTCCTGGGATCATAGAGAATGTCTCTGAGTTTCCTATCAGAAGATCATGCTCACGAAGAACCATGGAGGAGTTCATGCTTCGGATCGGAATTGCCGCTCTCGGTACCTGGTCTGCCTCCTGAGAAGTGATCCTCCCTGAAGTATGGCTTATG
>NZ_JAJATX010000040.1 GCF_020866965.1 Microvirga roseola | reverse complement strand
GCTTCACCCTCGGCTCACTGATGAAAGTGCCAAAGTAGTGCTAGGAGGGCAACAGACTACCGGATCAGGATACTTTCTTGTTGCCGCCCGTTCTCTGCTTGAAACAGCCGTGCAGTTTTGGGCGGGGTGAGCAAAAGTGGAATTTTCTGCTTCAAGTTCCATAACAGCTGACTGCACTGCAGAACGTCTCGCCAAACCCATGGGCACTCTGGGGCACATTAACGTCGCAGGGCCGCACGATAGGCGTTAAAATGGTGCTTCTCGGCGACCTCGAGGACGCGGGGCGGCGAGCCCGGGACGATCAGGACGGCATCGACCGTGCGGTGCTCGACCTTGCGCATCTCGTCGGGGAGCTCGAGTCCGATGGGCTCCGAATAGATGCCGCTTCGTTCGACTGCTTGTTGCCATAAAACAGCCGGCAGTTCCTTCAGTCCCTGAGAACCACGCCGCATGCCCTCAACTCAGTCTCGACTTGTGCAACGGAGATAGCGCCCGGCTTGAGCCTGCCACGAAGCATGCGCACGCTCAGCTCTACAAAATAGGTATTGGCCGGTGTCGGTATCCCATGATGCCGCCCGAGCAGCACAATCTCACCATTGAGGTAGTCTGTTTCAATGGACCCGGCGCCACGAGCGAGGCTTTGCGCGGTAGAGCTGCCGGAGCGTTCGACGCCTTCAATCGGTTGGAAGCGCACCAATTGGTCGCGACGGGGATCAGCGCTCCCCACATCCCGCCATGCAATGCCCGCCGCCGTATAGACCGCCTCGGCCTCCGCACGCAGCAGGGCATTGAAGGGCTTGAGATCCCCATTCAGGCCGAAGGCAGCATCAACGATGTTGCCCAGGTTGAGCAGCAGCTTGCCATACTTGCTCTGCATCACGTCGGGTGTGACAAAGGCTGCAATATTGGCAGCTTCCAGGGCCTGAGCAAGACGATCATCGTCCTCATTGCGGCCGCCGGGATAGCGCCCAATATCGAAGACGCCGTGGCGCGGCACTGAAAAGGCACTGACCTCGCCCGGCGCCGAGATGCTGGCGGGCATCATGACCGTCACGCCATGAACCTCGCGAAAGCGCCGCAGGGTCATACGCTCGTTCGTGACGCCGTTCTGGACACAGAATAGCGGCTGCTCGACGGCGCCGGCAGCCCGCAGCCGCTCCAGGGCGCCAAGCGTATCCTGAGTCTTCATCGTCAGCAGGATCATATCATCGCAGCGAAACTCGATCTCGTCGGGATCGGCAACACAGGGGAAATGGGCTCTTGCGGTCTTCTCGGGTGTCCGCAGCAGCAGGCCGCCTTCCTTGATCGCTGCCAGTTGATCGCCGCGGGCGATGCCGATGACCTGCTGACCTGAGAGCGCCAAAGCTGCAGCCACCGTGCCGCCGATTGCGCCGACGCCATAGATAATGATCCGCATGGTGTTCCCATTCATCGCGAGCATCGGGCCAGGCATTTTGGCCCGCTCTTCAGGAGCCATCAAGCCAGCTGAGAAGCCCAACGCTGATTTCAGGCACATAGGTGATAAGCACCAGACAAAACACGATTACACTCACCAAAGGTAGTAGATGGGGCATCATCCGCTCCAGCGAAACGTTGCCCACAGCAGAAGCCGCGAACAGATTGACGCCAAAGGGAGGCGTAATCATCCCCATGGCAAGGTTCACGATCATGATCATGCCAAAATGCACTGGGTCGATACCGAAGCGCATCGCTACCGGGGCAAGAATAGGCGCTATTACTACGATAGAGGCGGATGTCTCAACAAACATGCCGATTAAGAAGAGGAATACATTAACTGCTAGAAGGAAGGCGAGCCCACTTGTGAACGTCTCAACAACCCAGTCTCCGATCATTGCTGGGATCCCGGCACGGGTTAGGACAAACGAGAAAAGCCCTGCCATCGAGATTATGAACATGATGATTGCAGATGCCATTGTTGAGCGCTTGACCACAGCAATAAGGCCTAGGAGGGACAGCTCGCGATAAATGAATACACTGACGAGCAGGGCGTAGAAAACAGCAACCACAGAAGCTTCTGTCGGGGTGAATACCCCTCCGTAGATGCCACCAAGGATGATGACAGGCATCAGCAGTGCGAAAGTTGCTCGTCGTGCGCTCACTAGAATTGGCTTATGGGTAAACCCGCTTGGAACTTCGTGCTTCTTTACGCGAGACCAAGTCCAGACATAGAGGGTCAGTGCACCGGCAATAAGAATGCCAGGCCCAAAACCTGCGATAAAAAGATCTCCCACGGGGGCGCTTGCTGCGACGCCATAAAGGATCATGGGAATGGATGGTGGAATTATCACTCCTAATTCGGCAGATGTCGCCTGCAGCGAAGCCGCAAAGCCTACAGGGTAGTTCTGCCTAACCATCGCCGGAATGAGGATCGCGCCAATAGCGTAGGTTGTAGCTACGCTGGAGCCTGACACGGCTGCGAATACCATACAGACTAGGACACAGGATATGGGCAGCCCGGCGCGGGCGTTGCCCAATAGGCTGTTAACAAGATCGACCAATCGCGAGGATATGCCGCCAGCGGCCATGATGTTCCCGGCCAGGATGAAGAATGGAATAGCCGCAAGTGGAAACTTATCAAGCGCGATATAAGCCTGCTGCGGAACGACAATGAGTGGGAGGTTAGAGAATCCGAGTGTTCCAATGATGCCAGCAAGGCCGATAGCAACGGCAACGGGCACGGCAAGGATCATCAGGACCGTCATGGTCACGATCATGACTGCTAGCATTGCTGCCTCCTAACCAGTGGCTTCCGCTTCGGCAATGGTCTGTTCAGGTGGGTCAACGAGATGGGCAATCAGGCCAAGGATGGATAGGAAAGAGCCCAGTGGTAAAGCTGCGTAAGACCAGGACGCTGAAATTCCAAGACCGGCAATTGTCTGGAATCGCACGCGCCATACGAGCATACACCCGAACCACAGTAGGACGATGAGCAGCGCAAGAGCCGCAAGCGTGATGATGACGTTCAGAATGCGCCTGAACGGCCCGGAACTGAGGCGAAGAAGCATGTCGACCGATATAAGCGTTCCGGCCCGCATTGCGCCGGCGAGCGCTAAATAGGTCATCCAGATCAAAGCGATCTGCACTAAGGGTTCTGACCAGGATGCCGGGCGAAAGAGAATAAATCGCGCTATGACTTGGTAGAGACCTACAAGCGACGCAAGGACAAGCCCCAGACACCCGAGTGCGACAGCAGTCTGAGTGATGCGGCGCTCGACCGTAAGAAAGATCGAGCGCCCATAGAGCAGTGCGGTGCTCATTTGGTATCTTGGATCGCCTTGAGAGTGCTCGCCCCAAAGGTCGTGGCATACTTCTCATAGAGCGGGTCCAATTTCGCTCTGAAAGCTTCCTTATTGACGTCCGTGACAACTGTCATGCCCTGGCTGCGCAAGGTATCGAGGCCGGTCTTGGCAACAGCTTCCACTTCCTTGCGGTTACGAGTCATGGCATTCCTTGCAGCTTCGCTAATGATCTTCTTGTCCTCGTCCTTGAGAGCCTCATAGGCCGACGGCGAGATTAGCATTACCAGAGGCGTAAAGGCATGGTCAGTCAGGCTGATGTATTTTTGAACCTCACCAAAGCGATTGTTGATGATGGCTCCAACAGGATTCTCCTGACCGTCCACAACGCCCTGCTGAAGGGCCGTGTATACCTCGGGAATGGCCATGGGCGTTGGGAGTACGCCAAGCTCACGCCACACTTCAATGTGCATATCGTTCTGTTGTGTGCGAATCTTTAGGCCGTCGACATCCGCCGGTGTCTTAACTGGGCGGACATTATTGGTGAGCTGGCGAAATCCCATACCCCCAAAAGCGAGGCCAACAAGGCCGTTGTTCGGCATCTTATTGAGAACCTCTTGCCCGATTGGTCCTGTGAGGACGGCCTCGGCATGGTCGAAATCTCGAAAGAGGAACGGGATGTCAAAGACCTTTAGCTCGGGCACAAAGTTTGCAACCACTGATGAGCTGACTACTGTCATATCGACCGTGCCGAGTTGCACGCCCTCAACGACCTCACGGTCACCACCGAGTGCTGCGCCACCATGCAGGCGAATGTTGATGCGTCCGCCTGTTTTCGAACCCACCTCCTCAGCAAACTGCCGCATGGCGATTGCCTCGGGGGCCTGCGGCGCACCAATGAAGCCGAGGTTTAGCGTTGTCTGCGCCTGAGCCGAGCTTAAGCTAGGCATTCCGATCACAGCCATACAGGCTGCGGCAAGTAGTGTACGTCGTTTCATTGCTTCCTCCCTTGTGAAAACAACTTGCTCGACCGCTCTATTCAAGCACCCAGTGGTCGGCAATGTATTCTGAAAAATGCTCAACCTTTATCTCAATCCCGAGGCCTGGCCCGTCAGGAATGGTTAGCATGCCGTCGCGATCGGGCTTGGGATCATAGATTGCTGACCGCAACGGATTGTAGCCCATGTCGTACTCGAATAGAGGGGAGGGGACTGATCCGGAACGTGGCGTAAGGATCGAAGAGAACTGGAGTGATGCAAGAAAGTTGATGCCTGTCCCCCATACATGAGGCGCAACCGTCGTTCCAAATGCATCGGCAAGTCCGGAAATCCGCATGGCTTCGGTCAGGCCACCGCAAATTGCAAGGTCAGGTTGGACGATATCGAGTGCGCCGGCGCCTATTATGTCGCGGAAGGATTGCACCCCACAGAACGACTCGCCGCCGGCAAGCGCGAGTGGCAAGAGTTCCGCCAGTCGCTTATATCCCGGCAGATCATCATGTGGGATTGGCTCCTCGAGCCACGAAAGACTAGCATGTTCAACGGCGTGCGCGAGACGGACGGCTTCTCGTACTGAAGAGCCCTCATTCATGTCGGCCATCAGCAATGCACCGTCACCAATAATTGCCCGCGCCTTCGTGATCGCCCACGTATCGCGAGCAAGGGTTGTTCCGACACGGAGTTTCACCGCTCGGAAGCCGGCATTCACGAAACGCTCTACCTCCAGCTCGAAACCGGCATAGCGATCGTCCCCGGCCTGCAGGAAAGGACCACTTGCATAAGCTGTGACGCGGTCACGTATCTTGCCGCCCAACAGGGCATAGATGGGCTTATTGGTGATCTGTCCGAAAACATCCCAGAGGGCAATATCAACAGCGCTGATAGCCATATGCCCTTGGCCGCGACGGTCCGGAATAATCCGCCCGAGCAGACGCGTCTGAATAGCGCGTGGAGTGGTAGGATCAGCACCAAGAATATCTGGCGCCAAAACGGCCTTAATGAAACTGCTAGCGGAAGAAGGGAATGCCCAGGTTTCACCCCATCCAACAAACCCAGACGCTGTTGTCAGCCTTACAAGCAGGGCGGATCGCTTATTGAACATCCGCAAGGAGTTTCCCACAAAGGCCGGAAGATTGCAGGCAAGCTCAAAACCCTCGACCTTGACGACCCTGTGTTCTTGATCCGCCATCTATATGGGCTCCTCCTCCGCCTCTGCACCACATCTTGGGCATTTTGTCTTTGGAGAAGTCGTAATTGATTGCCAAATAGGCGTCCATTAAGAAAACTGGAGATAAATCGATTGGAAATATAAATGAGTCGCGTCACCCTTGCGCAGCTTGAAGCCTTCTACTGGGTCGCATCTCTGGGCTCAGTCGAGAGCGCGGCTCAACGTTTGAATCTATCACAGCCTACAATCTCTTTGCGTCTGAAAGCCTTGGAGGAGGAGGTTGGCCTGTTGCTCTTCGATCGTGTTGGTCGCGGTATCCGGCTTTCTCTGGACGGGCAAGCTCTGTTACCGAATGCAAGGCGAATCTTGGACAATGTTCAGGACTTTATAAGTGATGCTGGCACATCTCAGGTCCGAGGCCGCATTCGAGTAGGAATGGCTGAAGGCTTTGCGTTCATCTGTCTAGCTCCCATTTTAGAGTTGTTACACAAAAACTATCCAGAACTACAACCTGAGTGCGTTATTGCTACAAGTTCCTCTATTGAGCCGGACCTCCATGACCATAAGCTCGATTTAGCGTTTCTGGTGAACGCGACAGAACGAGAGAATTTTACCTTGATACCTCTTGGCGCTCAGGAGACGGGGTGGGTAGCTCCTATCAGCTGGGATCTCCCAGAAACTGTATCTCCCCAGGATCTCGCTCGGCTTCCAATCATCTGTAATCCCCAAGGGAGTATCAACTACTGGCAGGTCAAGAGCTGGTTCGCGGCGGCCGGTATCTTGCCCGCCCGGCTTGATACCTGTTCAAGTGTTGCAATGCTCGCGCATCTAGTCAGCAAAGGCTCAGCTTTAGCTATATTCCCGAGCAAGATGGTTGAGGTGGGACTCACCGCAGGGAGAGTGCGGCTGCTCCAAGCCTCGCCCAGGATTGAGGACGTCCCGATCTATGCAGTCTTCCGTGCTGATAATCAGAGCGCAGCACTCAAGGCATTCATTAAAACCGTGCACCAAGTCCTCGCGGAAATGGATTACCTGCATCGTTAGTGCTCGTTTGAGAATGTCGCAAGGGATCGGATTGGGATAGTCTCGCACCCACATGAGCCGAACAGCCTGTTTAGGACGCCAGTGTGTCACGCCGGATTTTAACGGGTTGCACCGGGATGTAGACGAGCCTCCGGTGCCAGTCGCACCAGCTCGATCCCTCCGGTGTCGGGGCTCCACAGCAGATCGCGCGACGGGGATCGTCGGATACGAGGTAGCGGCACTGCCGCATTCCGACCTTCAGGAGTTTCGTACGCTGTCTGGGGTCTGGCTCTTGCATACAGGTACCTATGGCATGGTGGGGCGGATCAGCGAAGATCCCTAGTCGCGAGATGAACGGCGAGCGCCTCGACACGGAGCAGGTGGCGCATCATTGATTTCTGGTGCGATATCGGAACAAATTAAGAACATTAGTAACGCCGCATGGTCAACGAGGGTTGCTCCGACAACCCTGTGGATATCGGGGAGGAGCACTCGACGCCGCTCGAGATGTCATGTGCTCGTTGTGGTCGAAGCCGCAGCTGGCCACGGCCAGCGCACGTTTGTGATTTGGGATATCCTCGCCATCAACCACTCGCCCAATCAATCCGGGTCGGATCGTGAACCTCCGGCTGCGGCCATCGAAAGACCGTAGGACAGCCCGGTCGCGATGAGCGTCACAGAACCTGCGAAGTGCTACTCGCCTCGGCTCACGACCTTGAGCCGTCGTGCCCGGATGGCCTGAGCAAGGGTCGCCAGGATGACGCGCATAAATGCCGGGCTGAAAACCCCGTAGTGAAACCGCACCGGGTTCAGGGCGACAGGCTCGAGATGGTAGGAGTTCGGCAACTCGTCGCGGTTGCCTTCATCAAGGATGATCCAGGCCGGGCCGTCGCCCTTGAGTCGGAGACGGCGGCGCTCGATGTCCGGAACTTGCACGGCCAGGCGTTCGGGTCCAGGTGGCTGCGTCGTCAGAGGAAACAGCACCACGTCCCCGCCGCTAGCGCCGATGGGAACGACCACACAGACCGGACGAGCCTTCCGGCCTGTCTCCTCGCCGGCAAGAGCCTGCCGCTGCCAGAGATAACGATAGCGGACGACAAGGCCGGTTTCCGGCTCAAGCGTCGCCATTGCCGCCCTCGCGTTCATACTGATCGGCAAGGGCAAGGAGGCCGCCAGCAACATCGTCCGGGATAGTCTCCAAAGTGAAGCCGGTCCGCCTGTTGCCAGTCTTGCTCTGGGTCAGGCTTTCATAGGCCTCGACCGACATCAGGACGAAACGCGGCTTGCGATGGTGGGTCAACAGGACAGGCTCCCGACGGGCGGCATCTGTGATGTCCCCAACCTTCTTGTTGAGGTCGGCCGTAGTGAAGGTGCGCATGAGTTGGATCTCCTGATAGACTCAGCATATCAATAATATCCATATTTTCCATAAAAATTTCAATTCGACTGGTCGATTTCGGAAGGGCTCGCACCCTGTTCGGGAGAGCGGCTAGCCCAGGCGACTGCTCTGCTTGCGGCGCTTGAGCAGCCGCTGGTACCGAGCTGAGCTCGGCACGCAGAATCGTCTCCTTTTCCAGCACCGGCGTTGTCTGCCGATTACGCCTCTGCTCTGCCGTACCAGCCCGGGATCCTGAAACCGACTGAATGGCGCTCGCACATTCCCGAAGCTCGCTGGACGGGCTGTCCGTTGTCCGTACGATCAGGGGCGCCAACCGTGGGAGCGCTTCGATCTCCTGGCCGCCCATGGCAATCAGCGGTGGCTCGAACGCATTCAAAAAGGCGGTCCAGGCTGAGATCGCGGCATTCAAGCATCGTTGGGACTGGATCATCAATCCTCTCGTGGTCGCCGTCGCGCTCGAAGTCATCGTCCGCCCGAATGCAGCGACGCCGGCCGCCGTGCTCCACGACCTAGATGTGAGTTCTGATCAGGTTGTTCCGGCGAGAGCCTGAGCAGGTGTTCGTCGGCCGAGGCTACCATGCGGGTGCTGCTGATTGTACCAGGTCAGCCAGCGCGGCAGATCGGTGACCCGTGCATCCGACGAGCTGAACGGGATGGCATAGGCCCATTCCCGCAGAAGCGTCTGAATGAAGCGCTCAGCCTTGCCATTGGTCTTGGGCGTGTGCGGCCGGGTGCGGATGTGCCGGATCCCGAGCATCCTCAGGGCTTTGCGGAACAGCCGCGTGACGTACCCTGACCCGTTGTCCGTCATCACCCGCTCGAAGCGGGCGAGCTTCTTGATGTCCAGGTGGATCAGCTCGCCAGGGTGCTGGCGCTGATAGCGCACGGGCGGCTGCTTCGGCTCCAGGGCCGTCAGGCGACCCAAGCCACGCCGGGTAAGCCAAGCCGCCACGGTAGAGCGGGCCAGCTTCAGCTTGCCGGCGATCTCGTCTGCCGTGAGCCGGTACTCCCGCCGGAGCATCTCCATCACCCCGAGCCAGTACTCGGCCGTGCGATTGGCAACGGTCTTTGGGCAGGAGGAGCGGTTGGTCAGTCCGCTTGGCCCTTCCGCCTTGTAGCGGGCCAGCCACTTGCGGGCGGTGCGCTCGCTGATGCCAAAGCCTCGGGCCACCGCGCGAACAGGTTGGCCATCTTCGAGGATGCGGCGGATCATTTCCGCTCGACCGAGCCGGGTCGTGCGGGCATTCTGGTGCGGGTTGTTCATTCCTCAGATCCGTCAGGGGTTCGTGTCGCAACGACCACCTTCAGGCTCTCAGACGGGACGAACAGCCTCCTCAGATCCCACACCTAGACAATACCGTCCGTGACTATCTTCTTCCGGGCATCGTTCCCTCATTCGGCACTGTGTCGGACCATCGTTGGACCATCGACTTCGACGAGCTGCAGCGAACCTACCCTAAGCTCGCGGCAGCTTGGGGCCCGAACCCGACGCCTCCGCCTGGGACGAAGCAGGGTGTCACCCGGTGTGAGGCGTGGCGACTACCAGCTGTCGCTGGGGAGCCTGGTTTCGTCAGCGTCGCGCTCGTCTCCGACATGGATGCCAGGAGCGACCTTATGGACCAGGTCGACGAGAGCATCCGGAAGTGGAGCGATAAGATCAGGGAAGACATCCGGCGTCGCCCCTGGCGCATATAAGGGTCGTCGCCGACGATGCACTACGGCCACTCTAGATCGCCTTGGGAGCTCCGCTACGATAGAAATGGATTAGACGAAGGCACAAGCAGGTGGTACAAACAGACCAGCCGCGGGTTGATTAAGCCTTTGATTGTGCTGGAAATAACTGCGCGCTGGCCCAATCCTGTCCTGGGCGCCAACCACTCTCAAAGTGGTTGATCCGCAAAGAGCATCAGAAGGCACATCACCGGCGACGACTGCCACAAGCGTGCCGTTGGACGTAGGCTCCAGCCATCATATTCTCGTCATGGTTCTAGCAAATGAGGATCTTCGGAGAGGAGCCGGATTGATAGGCCAACGCGCTTTTGAGGCGCTAGATCGACGAAGCGAGCCTCAACCACATCCGTGTCTTTCCAAGGACTTGCCTACCGAAAAGACAAACGTCAGCTTCATCCTCAGCCGACCGCCCTCGCAATGCACATCCGCTAAGCGCCTAGCAGCGGCGCGAAAGCGGCAACCCCAGACCCCCCATGTAAGCCAATGAGACCGTAGCGCTATGTTGAGCCAATTACCGAAAACGACGAATGGGAGGGCACGGGCTGGCGTCCTCATGTGGCCTCGCCTACTCGCTTTCGCTTGCGTCCTGCTCCTGATGCCGGCCCAAGCCTTCGCCGGTGCCAGGGAGAAGCTCGCGGCGCTCGCCCCGTCGGGGCTGGTGCTCGTGATGGACGAAAAGGGCAACGAGCTGGTGGCTCAGAACGCTGACAAGCCCTTCGTGCCTGCCTCCGTCGCCAAGATCGTGACCGCCTGGCTGGCGATGGAAGTCCTGGGCGCCGACTACCGCTTCAAGACCCGCTTCTACCTGGGCAGCGACCGGGTGCTCTACATTCGCGGTGGCGGCGATCCCTTTCTGATCTCCGAAGAGCTGGCTCAGCTCGCGCCGGCGCTGGTCGCCGCAATCGGTAAGCAGCCGCTCAACGGCATCGTACTGGACGCGAGCTACTACCCCTCCGACATCTGTATCCCGGGCATCGAGGACACCGACGAGGCCTACGACGCGCTGAACTCCGCGCTCGCGGTGAACTTCAACACGATCCACGCCGTGCGGAAGGGCAAGACGGTCCGCTCCGCCGAGGAGCAGACCCCGATCACGCCGCTCGCTATCAGCCAGTTTCTGACGCGGGGCATCCAGGGTCGCGGTCGCATCAGCCTGACCCAGGATCCCACGGTGGGCCTGCACTATGCCGGCGAGCTGATCGCCGCATTCATCGAGCGGGCGGGCGGCAGCGTCACAGGCAAGATCTCGACTGGAGCCGTGCCTGAGGGCTTGGAGCCGGTCTACGTTCACCACCAATCACGCCCCCTTTCGGAGATCCTTGCCGGGTTGCTCCTCGGCTCAAACAACTACATCGCTAACCAGGTCTTCCTAGAGATCGGTGCGCATCGCTTGGGCGGGCCCGTCAGCCTCAAGAAGTCGCTCCAGGTTGCGAACGAGATGCTCGTCAAGCACGGCCTCGCCGAGTCCATCCAGCTCGAGGAAGGCTCGGGCATCAGCCGCGGCAACCGCTTCACGACCCGCGGCCTTGCCCAATTGCTGCACCTCTTCGAGCCCCATGCCAGCTTGCTCCAGAGCGGCAATGGTGCCCGCTTCAAGACTGGCAGCTTTTCCGGCGTCCGCACCCTGGCGGGCTATGCCGACACTTCGAAGCATGGGCGTGTGCGCTTCGTGATCGCACTCACAAGCAACAACGGTGCGATGCGCTTCCGGCTCCTCAAAGCCATCCAGTCCGAGTTGTAGCCGCAAGGCACGCCCACCGAGCCCAAGCTCCCCACGCGTCCTCGAAGTCCGCTACTCAGCCCTGAGAGCAGACTTCTACATGCAGGTGCCACTAAGCCCAGCGAGGTGCGGCGGTTCAACCCGCGCCATCGCGTATAACCGTTTCAGTCTATCCGTTGGGAACGCACCGCTGCATGACCCGTGCGAGCCGTTGCGAAAACGCCCTCGCATCGGCCGGCAGCTCACCATCCAAAATTCGTGCCTCGTCCAGCAGGAGATGGGCCGCGTCTTCACGGAGCGCTTGTTCTATATCTCCGAGACTGGCCAGGGCGACAATGAGGTCATGGCGCGGGTTGATCTCAAGGATTGGTTTTGCTGCCGATCCTAGCTGTCCTGCCCGTGCTAAGAGCCGCTCCAGTTGCCGGTCCATACCAGTCTCGGGTGCCACTAAGCAGACGGCACTTTCTGTCAGACGCTCTGAGGCGCGGACGTCGGAGACGCTCTCACCAAGGGTCGCCTTCACGGATTGGATGAAGCTCGTCACCGCCTCCGTTGCCGGCGCGCGTCCATTCTCCTTAGCCTCAGTCAGCGGGATTTGCGCCAGGTCCGCCGCGCCTTGGGTGACCGACTTGAATGGTTTGCCTTCGTAGCCGACGCCGGCGGTGACCCAGAAACTGTCGACCGGATCGGGCAGCAGCAGTACCTCGATGCCACGCGCCCGGAAACCTTCAAGCTGCGGCGAGGTCTTGAGCCGGGCGAGATCCGTCCCAGTCACGTAGTAGATGGCAGTCTGGTTCTCCTTGAGGGAACCGACATAATCCTTGAGCGAGCGCCACCCGCCACCGGACGCGGTGGTCTTGAACCGCGCCAAGCCTAGCAGCGTCGAGCGCCTTTCAAAGTCCTCATAGATCCCCTCCTTCAGCACCGAGCCGAAGGTTTCCCACACCTTGGTGTAGGCCTCCGCATCGTTCTGGGCGAGCTTATCGAGTTCACTGAGAACTCGGCTGGTCACGCCCTTCTTGATCGCGGCCAGGAGAGGGCTCTCCTGGATCATCTCGCGTGAGACGTTGAGCGGCAGGTCAGCCGAGTCGACGAGGCCACGCACGAAACGCAGGTAGCGCGGCAGGATCTCAGCCTCGTCCGTGATAAAGACCCGCTTCACGTAAAGCTTCATCCGCCCATGGCGGTCGGGATCGAACAGGTCGAAGGGTGTGGAGCCCGGCACGAAGGCCAGAGTTGTGTACTCGTGCCGCCCCTCGGCCCGGAAATGCACCGTCAGCGCCGGCTCGTCGAACTGACCGGCCACGCTGCGGTAGAAATCCATGTACTCCTCAGGCGTGATCTCAGAGCGCGGCTTGACCCAAAGGGCAGCGCCATCAGCGACCTCCTGCGGCTCCGCCCCGGGCTTCTCGACAAGGGAGATCGGCACGGGGACGTGGCCAGACTGCTCCTTGATGATGCGCTCGAGCCGGTAGCGCTCGGTGTAGGAGGCAGCGTCCTCCATCAGGTGCAGGATCACCCGGGTGCCGCGGGCCGGGGCCTCATCGATGGACGCAGAGGCGACCGTATAGGAGCCTTTGCCGTCGGAGGACCAGAGCGTTGCCTCGTGGGTACCAGCCCGACGTGAGACGACGTCGACCCGATCGGCCACCATGAACGCCGAGTAGAAGCCAACGCCGAACTGTCCGATCAGCTGGGCTCCGTCGCCGCCTTGAGCGGCCTGGATTCGCTCCATGAACGCCTTGGTGCCCGAGCGTGCGATGGTGCCGAGGGCCTCGATCATCTCGTCGCGGCTCATCCCGATGCCGTTGTCCTCGACCGTCAGGCGGTGGTTGTCCGCATCGATCAGCAGCGTGATCCGGGCTTTGGGGTCATCGCCGAGCAGGGCAGGGTGGGAGATCGCCTCATAACGCAGCTTCTCGCAGGCGTCGGCCGCGTTCGAGATCAGCTCGCGTAGGAAGACATCCTTGTCGGAATAGACCGAGTGCACCATCAGGTGCAGCAGCTTGGCGACATCGGCCTCGAAGGAATGGCTCTCAGGGGCGGTGATATCTGCAGTTGTCATGGCTTGAGATGAACCTTGTTGCTCCGGCGGGCGATGAGATGGCAGCCCACAGTCAAGATTTCAAGCCTGGAAGGCCGCGAGCAAGGGGCAGCAGTCTGGAGAAATAGCTAAGGTCGATTAGCGTCCTGCCCGGAATCTCTCGAAGGCAGTGATCTTCTGCGTGTAAGGCTCGACCTCACGCCGGTAAACCTCGCGCCGAAGAAACGTGAGCTCCGCCTCACCGGCCTCCTCGTCAACCTCCACCCACCACGACTTCGGCCGCCCGTCCGTGCCGTCATTCCAGCGGTACCCTCGCTTCTTCAGCAGATCCTTCATGTCGAACGGGCTGCCCTCGGCCCAGATGCGCAGGAGCGCCTTCCGAGACGACGCCAGCAGGTGCTTGAAGGGGAGCCCGGCCCCGGAGGACAGGGGCGATGCCAGCACCTCAAGCAAAGCATGGCAGTCCTCGACCGCCCGATGCCCCTGGTGGAACCAGCCGCACTGGGTCAGAAGGTATCCCAGCTTCGATCCCTCAAACCCGAACTCGCCCCAGGACACCTCGGAATGGGAGCAGGCCCAGGCCTTCACCTGAAAGCTTTGGGACAGACGCTCGCAGAAGGGGCGATCAAAGCGAGCATTGTGCGCGATAACCAAGTCGGCCGGCTCGATGAATCTCTCAACGGCCTCAAGATCGAGCACCTGGCCGGCGACCATATCCGGCGTGATCCCTGTCAGGCGGGTGATCTCCGGGCTGATCGGCACGCTCGGCTCGCGCAAGGCATTGAACGTGCCGATCACGTCACCGACCCGGCCTTCCTCATCGTAGGTAAGGGCGATCATGCCGAGTTCGATAACCTCATCCCTCGTGTGATCCAGACCTGTGGTTTCGGTATCGATGATGACGGCGATCTTCTCCCCCTGACGAGGCATACGTGAAGCCGCGATAGGGCGGGGCTGCAAACGGCGGAGGACACGATAGTCACCGGTGGCCTCCAGCATCCGGGCGGCGGTCTCATGATCGGGAGTCTTGAGGGATCCGCTACGGTATTTGGCCTTGAGGACAATCTCACCGGCGGGCTTCGTCTCGATCAAGCTCGGCGGCGCGCCGTAGTCGAAGAAAAGATCAGCCTGACCTCGCATTCCCGCACCTTCCGCCCGTCGATATCGCAGGCTCACGCGCAAGCCCGGCGAGGCAGAGTAACGGGATGCAGGTCGCCAGATTGTTAACGCGCCGGATATGCAGCCGGGAGCCAAACCCTTAGGCGCGCAGCCGCTACCGGAGGACAGGTTTGCGGGTCAGGCCTGATCGCTCCGCAGCTTTCTCGGCCCGATGCTGTCCCTCGTCGGAGTCAAGTGAGACGTTGGCGCGCGAGTCGCACATCCTCAGGGCGAATGCCGCATGACTGAGTGAACTGGGCCAACAGGGTCTCATCAGCCAGGAGATGATCCAGCACGGACGCTGAGAAGCCTGGATCGTTAGCAGCCTTTCGAATGGTGTCAGCCGTGAGCCCCGTCAGATTGAAGAACCTTGTCAACATCGGCTCGTTCGCAGCCAAATAACTGAGAGCCTGGGCTACGATCGCTTCCGGATTGCCCGGCGTGCTATGAGGCATGCTGAACTCCGTTCGGCTTGCTGTGACGGGGATAGGAAGCATGCCCTTAGCCAGGCCGCACTCTGGCGTCTTCCATGTGCAATCTAGCATAAAATTCTCAGCTGCAGTGGCGTAGGCTCGGCACAGATCGCCCAGCACCAGAGCGCTTGCCAGCACAGGAGCCCGAATCTACGCTTGCGAGATCGAAACTGGTCGGACGAGGAAGCAATCCCGCTTTGCTGCTGCCGAGCATGCGCCCTTTCCGACCAGGATCGAGCCGAGGAGTGATTGGCTTTGGGCCATCACTGAGAAGTCAAGACAGAGGGACGTGTGACGTGGCGACAGGTACTGTGAAATGGTTCAATGAGCAGAAGGGTTATGGCTTCATTCAGCCAGATACCGGAGGAAAAGACGTTTTCGTGCATATCAGCGCGGTCGAGCGCTCCGGACTGCGCGGGCTCGCGGAAGGTCAGAAGATCTCCTATGAGGTCGAGGCCGACCGCCGCACCGGCAAGGAGTCCGCGGTCGATTTAAGGTCTGCTTAGCTCAGATGGGCGGAGGATCATTCTCGCCCCTGGTCTTGAGCCGCTCCCTTGCGGAGCGGCTCTTCGCTCAAAAAAATAGCAATCGAGCTGGCGTGCTTCCATCCGCGAGCTCTGTCCTGGAACTGAGCCCTGTGTTTCTGATCCTCGATCCCATCGCTGTGTCGATCGAAGGCCATGGCTGAGAGCACGAATGTGATCAAGATCGGGGTTATCCAGAAGACATGGGCCCTCGCCCGGCGAATGCTGAATAGACCTGCTCGTGATGCAGACGTACGCACACCATCGGATGGGCGAAGAGACCCGGAAAGGCAATCTTTAGGGGTGGAGGGCAGTGGCCTAGCGGTCGCTTTCAAGGCGTCGGCGTTCTCTTCCCCGGATACGGCAGAAAGTGAAGCGGACGCGAGCCTTTCATCCCACATGCGACATGAGATTCTGGGGCATGCTACTGACATGAATGCTTCTCTGGATGCTTTGGCTGAGCAGATGCTGGCCATCGCTGAAATTGTTTCGGCTCAGGAGAAGGAGATCAAGGCGCTCAAAGCCCGCGGCCAGCAGCTCGAGGAGCATGATCAGGCCATCATGGTCGCATTCACGACCTTTTTTCATGTGCTCGCAGCCAAGCGCATTGCAAGGCTGGAGGAAATCTCTGCCATCCTTCACAACATCATTGGGGTGGCGCAGCACGAGGCATATCCCCAGGAATCCATTCGGCTCCTTCAGAGGCTCGCGACGATGCTTCATGAGCAATCCGCAACAGGAGCAGCCGAGGTGCAAGTGCACCGCTCACCTGCATCCGAGAACAATGCAGCCTGAAGACGTTGGCTGATCGCTTTCGGAGCCACTCAACGAGCACATCCGTTCGCCCGGGCTCCTGCTAAACGTTGGTTAACCGTATGGGCGCAGTGTCTCCTCGTTGGCCGGGTGGGTTTTCGCTGGCCAGCTTCTCCAGGAGGTGATGGCTCATGACGGAACAGGCGCTCGCTGACAGAATCACGAACAAACGAGAGGCAATTCAGTCTGCGCTGTCCCGGATCGAGCAGAGAAGCAATGAGGCCGACTTGCACGACCTGAGAAGCCTTCTGGTCGATGTGGTTGGGGCTGTCAGACGAGATCCGGGCCTTGAGGCAGCTGCCGATGATCTTTTTGCGGCTGCAGCGGCCGTTGTGGTCGACAAGAACGAGAACTCGCAGCCCTTTGCACGCAAGTTACGCTTGCTTCGCGACGCTGGTCATCGCCTGCATCATAGGCTCGTCAGCGCGACCGAGCGGGCTGTCCCAGAGGGCCGCTGAGAAGGCATGAAAACGGCCCCGGGATCGAAAGAGAGGATCCAGAGTGAGAGCTTTGATGTTCGGGAGCATGAGAGGCACTGATGCTTTTTTCGTGGGTGAAGCTGGCTGCGGACGCCAACATGCTGGCTATTGAGGCGCAGACCGTCATCTGGACCCGGCTAACCCAGATTGCATTAGGCCGAGGAACCCCAGCCGAATCCATGCTGATGGTGACGGAGAAGGTCGCGGCTTTTGCCGAAGCCTCGGCCACGATTGCTACCGGTGGATCTGCCCACATGGTGGTGAAGGGCTACCGCAAGCATGTGCGGGCGAACGTGAGGCGTTTGAGGCGTTAGCGACGAAAACTCCATCAGGAACGAACACTTGCCCGGTGGCGGGCTCTCCAGTATCAAGCTTCCTCACATCCAGAGGGCGCCTCGGATGGCCTCGTGGCGGAGTGGCTACGCAGAGGACTGCAAATCCTTGCACCCCGGTTCGATTCCGGGCGAGGCCTCCAGCTCCAAGCCAGGGGCTAAAACTCCGAAACAATGGAAGCAGAGTGAGACGGCGACAAAGGTGCCCGGCTCGATCTCAACCTTGTATCCCACCTCTGGCATCAGCATATAGATGCCTATCAAAATTCAGGTTCGTGGCGGGAGCCGATGGACACACGCTATTCGTCCCATCCAGGGATCAAGCTCATTCGACTGCCTCGCTGGGCTGCTGTTCTGGCTGTGATCGCTGCCGTGTCGCTCGGCCTCCTGATGCTCGTCGTAGCTGCTGGCCTCGCGCTGATCATCATCCCTGTTGCCATCGTCGGCGGCATGATCCTGCGTTGGCGCCTTCGCCGCAGGATGGCAGAGGCAGCCCGCTCTGGAGATGTGATCGACGCTGAGTACCGCATCATAGACCGCGAGCGGTAATCACGCTTCTGGCCATGTCTGGGGCGGCATCGGAACGTTATTGCGGGCACATCATGGAGCGTGATGCAACCGGATTTGGCCTCTGACCCTTGCCTTCAGGAAGGCCAGCTACGATTTCACGGGATCCTAACGGTGAAATAGGTCCCATGACAGTTCATTTCCCCTTCGACAACACCTATGCCCGCCTGCCGGATCGTTTCTACGCGCGCTTGGCACCCACATCTGTCAGCGCGCCAAAGCTCATCCGGCTGAACCGGGACCTCGCCCTGCAGCTCCGTCTCGATCCGGAGCGGCTCTCCAGTTCTGAGGGCGTTGAGCTTCTGTGTGGGAACCGTGTGCCGGATGGCGCTGAGCCCATTGCTATGGCCTATGCCGGCCACCAGTTCGGGAACTTCGTGCCGCAACTCGGCGACGGACGCGCCATTCTTCTCGGTGAGGTCGTCGACCAGGACGGTATCCGTCGGGACATTCAGCTCAAAGGCTCAGGCCCGACACCCTTCTCGCGCCGTGGCGACGGGCGGGCTGCATTGGGACCGGTCCTGCGAGAATACCTCATCAGTGAGGCGATGGCGGCGCTCGGGGTGCCGACAACCCGTGCGCTTGCCGCGGTGTTAACCGGCGAGACTGTTGTCCGCGAGACGCTGCTTCCTGGCGCCGTCCTCACCCGTGTGGCCTCCAGCCACATCCGTGTTGGCACATTTCAATTCTTTGCCGCTCGGCAGGACGTCGAGGGGCTTCGTCTTCTCGCGGATTACGTCATCGGCCGCTACTACCCCGAGGCAGCCGAAAGTGATCGGCCCTATCGCACGCTCCTGGATAAGGTCATTGCTGCCCAGGCGGACCTCATCGCCCGCTGGCTGCACATCGGCTTCGTCCACGGCGTCATGAATACCGACAACATGTCCATAGCGGGCGAGACGATCGACTACGGCCCCTGTGCCTTTATGGATACCTACGATCCGGCGACCGTCTTCAGCTCGATCGACCAGCACGGCCGCTATGCCTATGGCAACCAGCCCCGCATCGGCCTCTGGAATTTGACGCGACTGGCCGAGACGCTTCTACCGCTCCTGTCCGAGGACCAGGAGAAGGCCGTGGCTGACGCGAACGCGGCGCTCGAAGCCTTCTCGGGCAGGTTTGAGGCGGCCTACCACACGGGGCTCAGGCGCAAGCTCGGACTGCTGTCGGAGCGCGAGGAAGACCTGACGCTCGCCGGGGATCTCTTAAAGGCGATGGCAGAGAACCAGGCGGATTTCACCCTCACCTTCCGGCGGCTGAGCGATGCTGCCGCTGGCCCCGAGGGAGATGAGGTCGTCAGAAACCTCTTCATCAATCCGCTTGCTTATGACGCCTGGGCTACCCGCTGGCGGGAACGGCTGAGCCTTGAGCCGCAAGATGGTGCAAGCCGCCGGGCTGCCATGCAAGCCGTCAATCCAGCCTTCATCCCGCGCAATCATCGCGTAGAGGCGGTGATACAAGCTGCGGTGGAGCGGGGCGACTTTGCTCCCTTTGAGGAGTTTCTGACGGTGCTCTCTAGGCCCTATGAGGATCAGCCAGCTTTCGCCCACTATTCCGAGCCACCGGAACCAAACCAGCGCGTCTATCGGACATTCTGCGGGACGTAGCTGCCTCAGCAGCTTCGCGCCTGCGCCGTTCATCACAACTGGTGCCGCTCCTAGAGAGCCCTCGGCATCTATTCCCTCCCACAGCCTTTACCTCCGCCCAGCACCCATTCTGCGTTCCGGACGGAGGAACAATGGCGTGCGCGAGTGGTCAGCTAGCCGGGGCAGCCAAATGTCGGAACATATATTGGCGTGCTTCGTCGTCCATCTCAGCTTTGAAGCTGTGCCGCTCCTTCAGCGCGGCCGCCGCTTGAGCTGCCGGGCGTGCGCTGATTTCATCAAAGAGACGCTTGAGGTTCGGGAAGTCACCCCAGGCGTTCTCGCCTAAGATGAACGGCACCATGCGCGCCCAGCCCCACAGGGCCATGTCCACGATAGTGTAAGTCTCACCCACCATGTAGCGATGCCCGGATAGATGCGCATCAATGATGCCGTAATGCCGCTTCGCTTCGTACAGGTAGCGATTGACAGCATAGTCCTTGGGCTCAGGCGCAAAGTGCTTGAAATGCACGGCTTGGCCTGAGAACGGACCGACGCCTGTCGCAATGAACATTAGCCAAGAGAGAAGCTCACCACGCGCAACCGGTGTGCTGTCGGGCAGGAACTGTCCGGTCCTCTCTCCAAGATAGAGCAGGATTGCATTCGAGTCGAAGACCCTTGCTCCGGTATCCTGGTCGATGATCACAGGCACCTTGCCATTCGGATTGATAGCCAGAAAGTCCGGCTGGTGCTGCTCGCCTTTGCGGGTGTCCACCGGCTTGAGCTCATACGGAAGGCTCATCTCCTCCAGGCACAGAGCAACCTTCATCGGGTTCGGGGCAAGGTTGTAGTAGAATGTGATCAAAGGAGAACTCCAGCAGCAGGGGACGACATCGGGTAGGTTCTAACGGGAACCGCTGCGGTATGCAGTGCAATCAAGCACGACTCGTCAGGGGCCGTCAGGCAGGAATCTAGTGAGGTGAGAGGACGTGGATCATACGGGTCTCGATCATGTCAGCCGTCCTCTCGGCATAGGCTTTCATGTGCGGAGACGCGGCATGGGCGTTGAGTGCTTCAGGGCTCGCCCATTTCTCGACAACGACGAAAGTGTCTGGCCCGAGCTCGGTCTGAAAGGGGCCGAATGCCGGAAAATCGATAACAGGAACGTACTCGATGCAACCCTCTTCGGCATGCACAGCCGGCATGTTCGCCCGGAACTCCCGGAGCACAGCTTCGCGCATGCCGGGCTTTGCAGTGATGTAGGCCAGAACGTGCAGCATGAATGATCTCCTGATCGTTGATTGTTAGCCACTGCTCTGCGCCCCCGCAAGCACCTCACCTCGGATGTAGGACCTGTGACTCTCGCGATAGGTCCGACGCTCAAGATCCATCAACCTGTCCTGGGACCCAGGCGCCTCGGCCGCATCTCAAAAGGCTGATGGGAGATCGGACCAATACCGCCGAAGGGAGCCCAGTCGGGCCACCGGGATTGCGGCCCCCAATGCCACTGAGCATACGGAACCAATCCGGTCTGGCTTCCCTGCTCCGGAATATCGATACCAATCGGCAACTTATAAGTGGCGGTCTGGCCTGCCCAGTCCTCGCGCTGATAGCGAATCTCTCTTTGGCAGTGAGGGCAGCGCGACGCGAGGACTTTTCTGAAGGGCCACGGGCTCTCTGCCAGGTCGGGAAGAGCCACCTGAGCCTTGGCATAAGCGTCTGCATAACCCTCCATCGCTTGAACCATCTCAATTTTAAGAGGGTCCCCCCGCGGCGCTTCGGCCCTGTAGACCAGGAGAACCCTTTTGCGGCATGTGCGGTGCCAGCATTGGTCCTCGCGGAGAATGAGTGGGATGATCCCGTGTCGGCCATTTCCGGACCACTGAAGTTGCCCGCTCAGCGCACCGGCGACAAAGTCAGAGATGCTGAGGGACAGGCGATCGACATGCACCTGCGCTCCCGGTCGGCCATCCTGATCCTTCCAAGTCGTGGTTTTGAAGGCCGGGAGATGTGGGTCAGGCCTGAGCCAGTAATGATGCAGAGCTGCAGGCTCATGAGCGACCAGCCAGAGGGTGCGAATTCCTGAAGCCATATAGCGCTCTTGTCGCTGGCGGTAAGCTTCCTCGCCCTGGAGTTGAACCTGGGCCTCAAGAGCGACGGTCCAGGGTCTTCCAGGCCGGCGGCACAGGATGTCAGCTCGCCAATCCTGACCATCCGGCGTCGTCCCAGATTGCTCCGGCAGAGCGTCCCAACCTGCGGCCCGGGCTCCGATTAGAATCTGTGCTTTGATGTAGAGGTGGAGGTCACTCTCCTTCGCTCCTTCAGGAGCTTGCCCAGGAGGATGGGCGAAAAAACGTGTTCCGGCGCGCGAGACTTTCGGGATTGCTCGCCCTTTCCCATGTGGCATCCACGCATCCCGATTGCGCGCGGATCGTAATCGCTCCCATTCATCATCGGTCATCAGTGGAGCAACGAGGGGCTCTCCTGAGTGGGTGTATGCGAGCAGCGGCATGGTCTGGCTTATATCACCTCGAGAGAGGCACGCGATGTTGGAGCCCTACGCGTCAAACGCGCCATGAGAAAGGAAGTTTGAGCTGTCGATCAGGAGGCTGCTAGCCATTCCCGCAGTTTTGTCCAGCGCCTCTTCATCTGTCCGCCTCTAACGGCCATCGCGACGGCCTTCTTCTGTCCCACCAGCACGACCAGCCGTTTGCCGCGGGTCACGCCCGTGTAGAGCAGGTTGCGGGCCAGCATCGTGAAATGCTGCGTCACGACAGGGATAATGACGGCGGGATACTCTGAGCCTTGCGACTTGTGGATCGTGGTCGCATAGGCGGGCACCAGGGTGTCGAGTTCGCCGAACGGATAGGACACCTCCCGCCCATCGAAGGCGGCAATCAGCGCTCCTTCCTCATCATCGATCCGGACCACCGTGCCAAGATCGCCGTTGAATACCTCCCGGTCATAGTCGTTCTGGGTTTCCATCACCCGGTCTCCCGGGGAGAAGCGCCAGCCGAACCGCTCCACCTTGGCGGGAGGGTTGGGATTTAGCACCTCCTGGAGCTGGATGTTGAGGTTGCGGGCTCCGAGCACGCCCCGGTTCATCGGGCAGAGCACTTGGATATCCTTCATCGGATCGAGGCCGAACCGGCGCGGCATGCGCTCTTTGATCATCTCGATGATCTTGCCGACCCCTTGCTCGGGCTCTGTGATCTCAATGAAATAGAAGTCGCTCTCCTCGCCCGCCTTCGGCGGCTCCGGCATCTGACCCTTGTTGATGCGGTGAGCGTTCACCACGATCCGGCTTTCTGCCGCCTGCCGGAACACCTCAGTTAGACGAGCGACGGGAATCCGACCTGAGGCGATGATATCGGCCAGCACCTGCCCCGATCCGACCGAGGGCAACTGGTCCACGTCCCCCACCAGCAGCAGGCCTGCATGAGAGGGCACCGCCTTGGTCAGCGCATTCATGAGCGGCACATCCACCATCGAGGTCTCATCCACCACCAGCAGATCGCAATCGAGCGGGTTCTCTTCGTTACGTGAAAAGCCGCCATGTTTTGGGTCAATCTCCAGGAGGCGGTGGACGGTCTTGGCCTCGATCCCCGTCTGCTCGGTCATACGCTTGGCCGCCCGTCCGGTGGGAGCTGCCAACGCGACCCGAACGCCCTTTGCGACGAGCAGGCGCAAGATCGTGTCCAGGAGGGTCGTTTTGCCGACACCAGGGCCACCAGTCACCACGGCCACTTTGGAGCCAAGCACCAGTTTCAGAGCCTCGCGTTGCGAGGTCGCCAGGGTCTTGCCCGTGCGGCCCTCCACCCACGGAATGGCCTTGTCGAGGTCGATCTCAGGCCAGGGGCGCTCGCCGGAAGCTCGCTCGATCAACCGGGAGGCAATCGCCTGCTCGGCCAGGTAGAGCCCCTTCAAAAACAGACAGGTCTCATCGCCAATCGTATCCGAGACGACTTCCCCTTTCGCAAGCTCCTCGGCGATGGCCGTGCGGATCAGGGCGGCATCCACTTCGAGCAGTTGCTCCGCCAGACGGGTGAGAGCCTCGACCGGCAAAGCACAATGTCCCTCGTCCGTGGCCGTCTGGAGCGCGAACGAGATACCGGCTCGGATGCGCTGAGGGGCGGTCTTTTCCATCCCAAGTTTGGCTGCGATGGCATCCGCTGTTCTGAAGCCGATGCCGCGTACGTCCTTCGCCAGTCGGTACGGGTCCTCAGTCATCACCTGGATGGCCTCATAGCCGTAGGTCTTGAAGATGCGTACTGCTCGCGCCGTGCCGACCCCGTGCGCATGCAGGAAAATCATGATCTCCCGCACTGCCTTCTGCTCAGCCCAGCCCGCCACAATGCGGGACGCCCGCATAGGGCCGATCCCAGACACCTCAGTCAGGCGCTCTGGGCTGGCCTCGATGATCTCGAAAGTATCCACGCCGAAGGCAGAGATGATGCGCTTGGCCATGGCTGGCCCAATGCCGCGCATCTGGCCCGAGGCGAGATATTTCTCGATTCCCTCTACACCCGTCGGCGGGGTCGTCTTGAGGACTTCGGCTTTGAACTGGAGCCCATGCGTGCGGTCGCTGATCCAGAGCCCGCTGGCGGTAATCCATTCGCCGGCCGAAACCGCCGGGGTATGGCCGACCACGGTGATGAGGTCGCGCTTTCCTCGGGTATGAACCTTGAGGACAGCAAAGCCGTTCTCGGCATTATGGAAGGTGACGCGCTCGACCGAGCCCGCGAGGGTCTCCAGGGCAGGTCTCTGATCGGCCTGTGGTGGTCGAAACATCTGATTCATGGTGCCTGCCGGATGGGGTTCCGGCCTCTCCGACTGTAGCGCTGGATGGCACCGCTGACGAGGATGCTCTCCTTATTTGGCCCGGAATGTTCTTGGTTTGTTTCGTGGCATTTTTGCGGCGACCCGCAGTTGATTGAGCTTCGGCACCCGAAGGTCCCGAGACCGATCACGCCGTTGGGCCGGCAAGTGCTGAAGCTGAGAGGCAGGAAGGTCAGCGAGAGAAGCTGCTTGATCAAGAACCTGCCGCGAGATGCAGGGAAGATTTCACTCGCTATGCAGCGAGGTGAAATGAGCGGCCGAATGGTGGATCTCGGCCGCACTGTGATGAGGATCAGAAGGGGCTAGCGGATGCCGGCTTAAGCAGCTTTCTGATTGACGGCAGCTTCTGCCAGTTGGGTCAGGAGCTCGTCGGTCCTCTTTTCTTCCTCGAGCGTCTGCTCAAGGAGTTTGACGGCCTTTTTCATCCCCAGTTGCGCCGCCCAGGTCCTGAGCGTGCCATAGCGAGAAATCTCGTAATGCTCAACCGACTGCTGAGCGGCAATGAGGCCGGCATCAAGAGCCTCAGAGTCCTTGAAGTCCTCCATGATGTCCTTGCTTTCCTCGACAAGGCCCTGGACCGCTTCGCAGGTCTTGCCCCGCGCGGGCTTCTCCAACATTTCGAACACCTGCTCGAGGCGCTCAATCTGGACTTCGGTTTCGTCGCGATGCTTTTCGAGAGCCTGTCGGAGTTGATCCGACTCCGCGGCTTTGGCCATCTTCGGCAGGGCTCTTAGGATTTGCTTCTCCGCGTGATACACATCCTTCAGAGTGTCCAGAAAAAGATCATCGAGGGTTTTCTGCTTGGCAGGCATAGGGATCTCCTTATCGGGCAACTCCGACTCAACAGATCTCACCACAGCCAGTTCCCGATGGATGTCTGTGTAAAGCCCCGATGATAGGCCCCATAGGTCTGAGTGCATCCATTCGGTTCAGCGAGGGGGCGTAGAGGCTGGAGATGCTTCCGTCCAAAAACAAAGCATTGGCGCAGCCCAATTCATCTCGGAACAGCCGAGCGAAGGTGTGGAACGTAACGGGATCGTCGGAGATCGCGAACACAACCGTGTGCGGGTCCCTTATTCCCACGCCATTCCGGATCTTGCGTGAGGTGCTTTGCTCTAAAAACCTCGGGTGAATACGTCCGTTGATAACGAGCATGGGGCCTGATTGCGTCGCGTGGTCTGGCCTGATCTTCCGCTTGAGAAACGTCTGCGTTTCCAACACCCCGGCCTGGTTGCCTTTCACGTAGAATACGCCATTCGGTTTGAGGTGGAAGTTTCCAGGACCGCTCCTGGTATTTGCCGCCTTCAGCTCTTTTCCGCCCTCAATGTACAGTCCTACGGGAGAGCGGTCCTCGTGATACATGCCTCCATTCATCGCAAAGGCCAGGCGCGAACCCTCGGGCGTCTCCTTGAGCCGACTGAAGGAGCCAAGCACGTCACCGTCTGGTTCATGCAAGAATAGCCTCACCTCGTACTGACGCAGATCCACCGTGCAAACCACGAACGCATTTTCAGCGAACCGTACCGGTCGGCATGGATCAGGATCGGCCGTTGCTTCTCCGCCACCTCCTCCAAGGGCCGCGACGATCATGGACAGCATGGTGGCTGTCCGGCGCAAGGATTGACCCAGGTTGAGGCTGAACGGGTTTACTCGCATCTCGACCCCTTTCTTTCTGCTTACCTGCGTACGGCACTCCATCGGGTGGAGAGATGGATCGCAGCGTATTACCCGTTAGGCTCTTTCAGTATCCGAGGTAACGTTCTCGCAGATGAGTGCGGAAGACCTCCGCTTGAAGAGGTCGCCCGGTTGCGGCGACCAGAAGCTGATCCGTGGTCAGCAGGCTGCCCTTCGAGTGGACGTTGGCGCGCAGCCATGTGCGAAGAGGGCTAAAATCACCGGATGCCAATCCGGGAAGGATATTTGGATCCGCCTGGCAGGCGGCCTTGAAGAGTTGAGCCGCCGTCATGGCGCCCAGCGTGTACGTCGGGAAGTAGCCCCAGGCCCCGCCAGGCCAGTGGATATCCTGCAGGCACCCGAGGCTATCGTTGAGGACGGTAAGACCGAGAAGATTCCGGATCTCCTCGTTGAACGCTCCTGGAAGATCCTGGATCTCAAGGTCCCCGGCTATCATTGCCCTTTCGAGCTTGTAGCGGACCAGGATGTGAGCCGGGTAGGTGATCTCGTCAGCATCCACGCGGATGAAACCCGGCTCCACCTTGGTCAGGATCCGGTGGAGATTTTCTGGATTCCAGGCCGAGCCCTCACCTTGAAAAGTCTTCTGGACCAGGGGAGCGAGATACGTGACGAACTCCCAGCTTCGGCAGGCCTGCATCTCGATGAGCAGTGACTGACTTTCATGCATGCTCATGCCGCGGGCAGCCCCGACCGGCTGACGGCGCCACTTGTCCGGGCGGCCCTGCTCGTAGAGCGCATGCCCGGTCTCATGAAGCACGCCCATGAGCGCACTCATGAAGTTCGCCTCGCTGTAGCGAGTGGTGATCCGGACATCGCCCGTGGATCCACCACAGAAGGGGTGTAGGCTCACATCAAGCCGTCCCTGGTTGAAGTCGAACCCGACGGCCGCCATCAGCTGCTCGCCGATGCGTCGCTGATCCTCGACAGGGAAGGGACCGCTAAGCGGCTGGATGGCAGGAAGACCCTTCTGGCGCTCTTGCGCCTCTCGGATCAGGTCCGGCAGCTCGGCGCCGAGTTCAGTAAAGAGCGGATCGATGGCCTCCTGGCGCAGACCGGGATCGTAGCTGTCGAGCAGTGCATCATAGGGCGGCAGTCCCAACGCCTCGCCCTTGGCCTGGCCGATTTGCCGCTGGACGGCGAGCACCTGAGACAGGTGTGGGAGGAGCAGGGCGAAATCGCCGTTCTGCCTGGCTTCGCGCCACACCAGCTCCGCCCGGGATACAGCTCTGGAGCTGGCCTCGACGAGGTCTGCCGGAACGGCGGAGGCGTGGAGGTAAATCCGCCGCATCTCACGTAAATTGGCGCGCGGCCAATCGTCGAGATGATCGCTGTCCTGGTCCGCCCGATCCAGCAGGTCTCCGGTCTCAGGCGCGGTGAGCACTTCATGGGCGATACCTTTTAGCGTCGCGAGCTGGTCCGAGCGACTGTCGGCAGCGCCCTCCGGCATCATGGTTTCAGCATCCCACTGCAGAATACCGATCGCATCCTCGATCGAGCTGATGCGTGCAAAACGGTCTTCCAGTGAGCGGTAGGCCTGCATTTTCGCGTGAACTCCGGCGATGGCGCTGGTCACCCCGGCTTTGCGGCAAGCAAAGTGCCCCTGCAATCAGCCAAGGGAGGGCATCGGGGTTGCTATTGATTCGTAGGATTTATGGTCTTGGTCAGTACTCAGTCCGGGTGCTTATGGATCGGGTCAACCCAATAAACCTCCTCGGGCTTCTCGACCGGGTCCACGTCAGTAATGTTCACCACCACAGCCTCGTTGTCGCTGCGCACGAGAACGCATTCGAGGGGTTCATCCGGGCTGGCATTGATCTCCTGATGGGGCACGAAGGGCGGCACATAGATGAAGTCCCCGGGACCGGCCTCGGCGACGAACTCCAAGCGCTCACCCCAGCGCATGCGAGCTTTGCCCCGAACGACATAGATCACGCTCTCCAACTCACCGTGGTGGTGCACTCCGGTCTTGGCATTTGGCTGGATAGACACCGTGCCTGCCCAGATCTTCTGCGCGCCAACCCGTGCATGATTGATCGCAGCCTGCCGAAACATGCCCGGGGTTTGGGCCGTGTTCGGATCGAGGCGGTCACCCTTGATCACTTGAACGCCGTGGTGCTTCCAGTGCTCGTGCTGATCATGGGAGTGGTCGTGGTCGGTCATGGCGCTCTCCGAGACGGTTGGCTTCTGTCCTTGTGCTGGATCACAAGCGAGGAGGCTGGGGGTTATCGAGACCGGCTCAAGCCTCTGGTGTGACGTCGTACTGTTCGTCAGTCACGTGCTCCATCCAGGTAACATGGGATCCGTCCAGCGCTTCCTGCATGGCGAGATGAGTCATGCCGGCGTGGGGCGAGGCCCCGTGCCAGTGCTTCTCGCCGGGCGGGATCCAAACGGTGTCGCCCGGTCTGATCTCCCGGACCGGTCCGCCCCAGGTTTGGACACGGCCGATCCCGGAGAGGACGTGCAGCGTCTGTCCCAAGGGGTGGGTGTGCCAAGCTGTGCGAGCGCCTGGCTCGAAGCTGACACGTGCGGCGCGGACTCGGGCTGGAGCCGGGGCATCAATGATCGCGTCGTGCCAGACCGTGCCTGTAAAGGCATCCGCGGGAGCGCGCTTGGTCGTGATCGTACCTGCAGCTCGGATTTCCATGTTCGTCTCCTAAAACAGTCGCTCCGTGGCCTTATTGGTCCATCCATGAGGCGTGGCGCCGGAATATGCTCGGCCTTTGTTTCACATGGAGAGACTATGCAAGGAATGGGCACCATTCGCAAAGCGTCGGGCTCCAGCTTCAGCAGTCCCGTGGCTCGACGAGTGAGCCTTGGGCCCCCATCTTAATGGGATGGCCGCTCCAGTGTTCCCCTCCACCCGCTCCTTGCGTGAGCGGGTTGGTGCCTTGCGTCACCTTCCGTCTTTGTTCCGTCTGGTTTGGCAGGCCAGCCCCGCTCTCACAGCGGCAAGTTTTGGGCTGAGACTGACACGCTCTGTTCTGCCCATTCTGGTCCTTTATGTCGGCAAGCTCATCATTGATGAGGTCGTGGCCCAGACGCAGCTCCCCTCGCCAGGCGGGGGCCTCTCTGACTGGGTCGGGAGCGGCCGACTTGATGCTCTCGGCGGGCTGCTCGTCCTGGAGCTGGCCCTCGCCATTATCGCCGATCTTCTCGGGCGGGCCAGCTCTCTCGTCGACAGCCTTCTATCGGAGCGCTACAGCAACTTTGCCAGTGTGCGCCTGATGGAGCATGCGACGACGCTGGATCTCGAGCAGTTCGAGAGCAGCAATCAGCAGGACCGATTGGAGCGCGCCCGTCGTCAAGTTACTGGGCGAACCACTCTTCTCACCCAGGTTTTTGGACAGGTGCAGGATGGGCTCACGGTCCTCTCGCTTGCTGCCGGACTGCTCGCCTATGCGCCATGGCTCATCGTCCTGATCATCCTTGCCCTTCTGCCGGCTTTTGTTGGCGAGGTGCACTTCAACGCACAGGGCTATCGGCTCAATTATTTTCGCACCCCTGAAAGACGTCAGCTCGATTACATCCGTTATCTCGGCTCAAGCGTTGAGACCGCAAAGGAGATCAAGCTCTTCGGTCTCAACTCCTTCCTGGTCGGCCGCTTTCGCACCTTTGCGGATCGCATGTACGCCGATAACCGGCAGCTTGCGATCCGTCGGGCCGCATGGGGCACGCTCTTCGCAGCCCTCGCCTCATGCGCCTATTACCTGGCCTACGCTCTGATCGTGTGGTGAACCGTCCAAGGCGAGTTCAGCCTCGGTGATCTGACGTTCCTGTCTGGCTCGTTCCTGCGGTTGCGGAGCCTGCTCGAGGGATTGCTTTTAGGGTTTTCGCAGATCGCAGGACAGGCGCTGTACCTGGAGGACCTGTTCTCATTCTTCGATGTTCGTCCGAGCATCGCGTCACCCCCGAAACCGCGTCCGTTCCCGCAGCCGTTAAAATCAGGAATTGTATTCGAGAACGTGGGATTCCGATATCCTGACTCGGATCGCTGGGCGGTTCGTCACCTGAGCCTGACGCTGAAGGCCGGTGAGATTGTGGCTCTGGTCGGCGAGAACGGAGCCGGCAAGACGACGATCGTGAAACTGCTTGCCCGCCTCTACGACCCGACAGAGGGACGCATCCTTCTCGATGGCTGCGATCTGCGCGAGTACGACTTGACGGACCTGCGGCGTCACATCGGCGTGATCTTTCAGGATTTCGTAAGGTTTCATTTTACGGCGGGCGAGAATATCGGGGCAGGCCGTATCGAAGCCACTAGCGATCGCAACCGGATCCAGCAGGCCGCGGAGCGGAGCCTCGCTGATCGCATCATCCAACGTCTGCCCCATGGGTATGACCAGCCGCTCGGGAAGCGGTTCCATGAGGGGGCGGACCTCTCCGGGGGCGAGTGGCAAAAGATAGCAATCGGGCGAGCTTACATGCGGGATGCCGAGGTGCTCATCCTGGACGAGCCGACTGCCGCTCTCGACGCCCGCTCGGAATACGAGGTTTTCCAGCGATTCCGGGATCTTAGCGCAGGCAAAACCGCGGTTCTGATCTCGCACCGATTTTCGACCGTGCGGATGGCTGACCGGATCCTCGTTCTCGGGAACGGGAAGGTCGTGGAGGCCGGCTCACACGAAGAGCTTGTTGCCTCAGGCGGGAGCTATGCTGAACTATTCGAGCTACAGGCGTCCGGCTATCGATAAGAGCACTATGGAGCCCCGAGGTGTGGTTGAGATCCCCACCGTTCAGCCCATGCGCAGCACCAAATCCTGCAGCCGCCTCTCGATCACTAACGGTTGTGCTAATGCCGAAACTCAGTGTAACGGGTGCTTATCGAAAGATCCGCTGCAGAATATCGTTCGGCTGAGTTAGTTCAAGGATGCTTTGATACGTTCTAATCCATCCTTGGTGAGCGGATCGACCCTGAGGAGGTTGTGCCCTCCGGACGAAATCCGTTTCGAGAAGATGAGACGCACGTAGCCTCCACTCTGGAGGGGCAGGAAGTAGAGGCCGTCAGACTCTCCCGACAGGAAGCAGCGCAACCCGACATAGAAGCTTTCCTCGTACCCTTTGATAGCTCGGCGGATGGTGGGATGGATCACAAGGGTCGTTTGTCTGCTCTCACAGACCTCCTCAACGGCGTCAAAACTCAACACTGCTGAACCTCATCTTATGAATGGCCAAGCGGCCTATGAAGGTTCAACGTCGCTCACCACGATCTGGTTCTCCATAAGCTTGGCATCTCCAGAAGGATGACCTTGCCTCCCTCCGCGCCTTGAGCTATCACCTCGTGTTAGCACTCTCAAGCGTCGAGTGCTAAGCGTGCTACTCGGCGCAGACGAGTGCCTCGATTTCAAGAATGAGGAGGCTCACCNTTCAACGTCGCTCACCACGATCTGGTTCTCCATAAGCTTGGCATCTCCAGAAGGATGACCTTGCCTCCCTCCGCGCCTTGAGCTATCACCTCGTGTTAGCACTCTCAAGCGTCGAGTGCTAAGCGTGCTACTCGGCGCAGACGAGTGCCTCGATTTCAAGAATGAGGAGGCTCACCCATGAAGTTCCGTCCGCTGCACGACCGCGTTGTCGTCCGCCGCATCGAAGCCGAAGAGAAGACCAAGGGCGGGATCATCATCCCGGACACCGCCAAGGAAAAGCCGCAAGAGGGCGAAGTCATCGCCGTCGGCCCTGGCGCACGTGACGAGAGCGGCAAGGTTGCCCCCCTTGATGTAAAGGCTGGCGATCGCGTGCTCTTCGGCAAGTGGTCCGGCACCGAGGTCCGCATCGATGGCCAGGATCTCCTGATCATGAAGGAATCCGACATCATGGGCGTGATCGAGCAATCTGCCGAAGCGCAGAAGGCCGCCTGAACCAGCCCCGAAATAACAGAAAAAAGCAACAGGATTTCAACTCATGGCTGCCAAAGACGTAAAGTTCTCCTCTGACGCTCGCGATCGCATGCTGCGTGGCGTCGACATTCTCGCCAATGCCGTGAAGGTCACCCTCGGTCCGAAGGGCCGCAACGTGGTGATCGAGAAGTCGTTCGGTGCACCCCGCATCACCAAGGACGGTGTCACGGTCGCGAAGGAGATCGAGCTTTCCGACAAGTTCGAGAACATGGGCGCACAGATGGTCCGCGAGGTCGCCTCGAAGACCAATGATGTCGCCGGCGACGGTACCACGACGGCGACGGTGCTGGCTCAGGCGATCGTGCGCGAGGGCGCCAAGTCGGTGGCCGCCGGCATGAACCCCATGGACCTCAAGCGCGGCATCGATCTCGCCGTGGCTGAAGCCATCAAGGACATCCAGGCCCGCGCCAAGAAGGTAAACTCGTCCGACGAGGTCGCTCAGGTCGGCACCATCTCGGCCAACGGTGATCGCTCGATTGGTGACATGATCGCTCAGGCGATGCAGCGGGTCGGCAACGAGGGTGTCATCACCGTCGAGGAGGCCAAGACCGCCGAGACCGAGCTCGATGTGGTCGAGGGTATGCAGTTCGACCGTGGCTACCTGTCTCCCTACTTCATCACCAACGCCGAGAAGATGATCGCGGAACTCGAGGATCCCTACATCCTCATCCACGAGAAGAAGCTGTCCTCTCTTCAGCCGATGCTGCCGATCCTCGAAGCCGTGGTGCAGACCGGCAAGCCGCTGCTCATCATCGCCGAGGACATCGAGGGCGAGGCTCTCGCCACCCTGGTGGTCAACAAGCTGCGCGGCGGACTGAAGATCGCCGCCGTGAAGGCTCCGGGCTTCGGTGACCGCCGCAAGGCCATGCTCGAGGACATCGCCGTTCTCACTAAGGGCCAGACGATCTCCGAAGATCTCGGCATTAAGCTTGAGACCGTGACCCTCGACATGCTCGGCCGCGCCAAGCGGGTGCGCATCGAGAAGGAAAACACCACCATCGTCGATGGTGCTGGTTCCAAGCAGGACATCGAGGCGCGGGTGGCGCAGATCAAGGCGCAGATCGAGGAGACCACCTCGGACTACGACCGTGAGAAGCTGCAGGAGCGTCTGGCCAAGCTCGCAGGCGGCGTCGCAGTGATCCGCGTTGGCGGTGCGACCGAGGTCGAGGTCAAGGAGAAGAAGGACCGCGTCGATGATGCCATGCACGCCACCCGCGCGGCGGTCGAGGAAGGCATCGTTCCCGGCGGCGGCACGGCTCTGCTGCGCGCCAAGGCTGCGGTTGCCAAGCTCACGGCCGAGAACCCGGACGTGAAGGCGGGCATTGCCATCGTGCTGCGCGCGCTCGAGGCTCCGGTGCGCCAGATCGCCGAGAACGCGGGTGTCGAGGGCTCGATCGTGGTCGGCAAGATCAACGACAACACGAAATCCGACACTTTCGGCTTCAACGCCCAGACCGAAGAGTTCGTGGACATGATCCAGGCCGGCATCGTCGACCCGGCGAAGGTCGTCCGCACGGCTCTGCAGGACGCGGCTTCGGTCGCTGGTCTGCTGATCACCACCGAGGCGATGGTCGCTGAGGCTCCGAAGAAGGAAGCCGCTCCGGCCATGCCGGGCGGCGGCATGGGTGGCATGGGCGGCATGGACTTCTAAGCCCAGGCACCACACGAGGACCAAGAGAGGCCCTGGAGAAATCCGGGGCCTTTTCTCATTGGCGCAGGAGCTGCAGAAGTTGCTGATGCCCTACAAGGGCTCGACAGCGGTCCAAGAAAACGGGTGCGCACGAGCAGCGTATATAGAGGCTAAGGCTCTGATTCTACGGGAACGGATGTTTTAAGGGACAATCCTTTCGCAGCGTCCATTGCGTGTCGAATAGCGGATGCCCCTCAGCCGTATCTCACAAAGCAATCAAGTGCTGGTGCACAGGATCCCGCTACTCAGTTTCGCGGCAGCGCTGTTCGCAGCACCAACTTACCCGAGGTTTCACCTGACTCCAGGGCTTGATGAGCTTGAGCCACATCCACCAACGCAAAGGAGCGAACCTTCGGTACCTGAATGGCCCCTGCCTCAACCCAGCCCGTAAGGTCATCCACAGCCGCGTGCAGAAGGTCGGTGCGGGCGAAGAGGAACGATAGATTGAACGCTACCACTCCCTTGTTCTCGGTGGTCATCGACAATGGATTGAAGCGCGGCATTCTCAGGAGCCCCACGCCAGCCTTGAGATAGCTGATCCGCCCACCCTGCTTGGGCAGCAATGTGTGAAAGCCATAGACCAGCAGCTTTCCGGTTGGCCTGAGATGTGCGTAGCTCTGCGCCAGGGTTTCGGGGCCGTTCGCATCGAACACCAGGTCATAGCCGTCGGGATCAAGGCGCCTGGCCTCGTCCCAGAGCGACTGACCGGACTTGTCGATGACGGCGTCTGCCCCAAGCTGACGCACATACTCGATCTTGTGGCTTGCTCCCACCACCCCGGTCACATGCAGATCGTGCAGCTTGCATAACTGAACAAGCGCGGAGCCCACTCCGCCGCCTGCGGAATGCACGAGGACCCTCATGCCGGGCCGGATCACCACGTTCTGTAATAGAGCATGATACGCGGTCAGGTGGACGGCTAAGAAGCCGGCGGCCGCCTCGAAATCCAGAGCTTTGGGCTTAGGCCAGACTAGCTCCGCCTCCGTGCACACGTGAGTGGAATAGCCGTTGAAGAGGGTGACCCCAAACACCGGATCCCCGGGTCTAAGGTGCCTGACCTCAGGGCCAACCTCTTCCACCCAGCCTGAATATTCAAAGCCTGGAGTGATCGGCCAGCTAACAAACCGGCGTGCAGATTCGTACACGCCCCACCGAACACAGATATCGGCATAATTTACCCCAACCGCCTGGGTGCGGATCAGGACCTGCCTATCTTGAGGCTTGGGCACCGGGTGAGTTTCCAGTTTCAACTGCTCGTATCCACCGGCTTTATGGATGACAATTTTATGCATGATCTCCGAAGGCATCGGCCCGTCTCGCAAAAGCTATACCGCCTTAGTCCTGCCTGATGGACTAATTGCGCAGCAAGGCACAGGCGGGGCTTTGCCTTGCACGAGACTGGACGGGGGACCTCATGATAGGGCTCGACGGTGGTCCACAAAAGTGGTACACACGGTCTCATTAAGGGTAGCGCAAGCCATTGATTCTGTTGGACTAACAGGAATGGATGTACAATCCTCTCCTGGGCACCATCTGGACGCTAATATCCTTCCCCGGTCAGACTACGGGTACAGCCGTCCGTTGAATACAAGCGCCGTGTTCGATTGGCGGTCGGGGGCTAGCTGTCCTGTGGGCGCTCTCAAACCTCGTTGTACAATCCCGTCCGGCGTCACTTGACGCTCCAGGACTTCAGTCCAGTTCCGTTCGAAAGGCTCGTCGGACAGACAGCAAAACGCTCTCCACACTAAACCGAAGCAAATCCAGAACAAGCCTTCGTCGAAGAGGTGGTCGCCAAGGGGTGCGCCGAGCTCTTCGTTCCCACCCCCTAAGGACACCTTCTGAATCCGTCGCGGCTCTTGGACAACGAGATCCTGCCGCTCCAGTCAGATCTCGACACCATCGGAGCAACCCAGACTGTGGAGAGTCCGCTCTTTATCGCGGAGGTCAGCCACAGGCGCGGAAGATCTTCGGCACTTGGAAGCGCAGCTACGGCTTGCGGCGGATGCGCTGGACAGGACTGGCGAGAGCGGCCCTGCAGGTCAGGCTGACCGCGATGGTCTACAACCTGAAGAGGACGGCGGTGATCCTGATGCCGATGACGGCCTGATCAAGGGTGAAGTGTGCCCTCAGGCATCCCCAAGAGGAGTATTGGCCGTCACCGCTGCCGGCTGGCGGAATCGCCGTGGAGAACATCTCTCACGGTCGTCGGAACCGTGATTTGGTCGCCCGCGCCCAGGTCCTATCATTGCAACAGAGTCACTGTTTAGGAGGATTGATTGTTGCTTGTAGCAACTTGAAAACCCCCAAGGAAAGACAATGAACATACACGCCCGTCTCGAGGCGCATGCGATCATCGACCGCCTGGTCATGGATGGTCCCACATTCCCGATAGACGACGCCCGACGGCTGATCGATCTCATCCCCGTCGCCCCGAGCAGCCGCATTTCGTTTAAAGGCTCCTTCAGGAGCCGCGGATCCGGCTTCAAGGGACATGCCGCCGGCGTGGGGAACGTCGAGATGGACGAAGAAGCGAAAGAGAAGACATTCACCCTCAATGTGCCGGCCTCGCACAAGATCGGCGGGTACGTGGGCACCCACACCCCCGGGTCCGTGGACATCGAGCTGATGTGGGCAGAAACCCGGGCAGACCGCACTGGACAGAGCTGCTCTCTCATCTACGAGGCCAGCACCGGAGAGCCGCAGGAGATGCTGCTGGCGGTACAGAAATCGTTAGCACTACAGTTGCACCTTTCGTTTGCGATGTGAGGCTTGCGC
>NZ_JAJATX010000004.1 GCF_020866965.1 Microvirga roseola | reverse complement strand
TCAGGCAGAAACTCCACTTAGCCCGCTGTAAAAATTTCCCGAGCCAGTTCTGGTCTTCTTCATCGGTCAGCTATCAGTCGCATCAGGAGTCTAACCGAAAGCTCCTACTTCCACTGGTCCGACTTCGTGGGAGGGCACCATTCCACCCGGTTAGCTCACGGCCAACGTTTGCAAACCGGTAGTTCTATTGCATAATTTGTGCCAGCGTCATATTTATCAGCAGCTCTCAAAGGTAAGAGCCTTGCTGGGAGTTGAAGAGACGACTTACCCGCGCAAGGATTCACTCCAAAGCCGTCCATTGGGAGACCGCCTTGAAACCAATCGTAATCTTCGGTGACGGCGATATCGCGGAGCTGGCAGACTTCTATTTCACCCATGACTCTCCGTATGAGGTCGCTGCGTTCACCGTTGATGAGGCATACCTCAAGCGGCATGAGTTTCGAGGGCGCCCAGTAGTACCGTTTGAGAGAGTTACAGAAACTCACCCGCCAGATCACTATCAACTCTTCATCGCAATTAGCTACGCAAGGCTAAATGAGGTGCGAGCAGACCGAGTCGCGCTCGCAAAGGAGAGGGGTTATAGTTTAGCTTCATATCTCAGTAGCCGCGCCACAGTTTTCCCGGGCTTTGAACTCGGAGAGAACTGTTTTATTTTGGAGGACAATACGATTCAGCCATTCGCCAAGATTGGATCAAATGTCACTTTGTGGAGCGGGAATCACATAGGCCATCACTCGGTTATTGAAAATGACGTTTTCATTGCCTCACATGTCGTTGTATCTGGCGGCGCGAAAGTAGGGCACGGTAGCTTCGTTGGCGTAAACGTCACGATCCGCGATCATGTCACAATAGGTGAGCGGTGCGTACTAGGAGCAGGGGCACTTGTCCTTGCAGACCAACCTGACTTGTCTGTAGTTGCTCCGCGCGCAACCGAGAGAGCAAAGATCCCTAGTCACCGTCTCCGCGGGATATGAAAATTTCATGAAGTGGAGAAAACTTGGTCGTATCTTCGTTGGCAACGCTCAGTCAGACTGGGTACACAGCCATGGCATTGTTCCCATCGCCCGCCCTATCGATGAATATCTTTACAGGATTTACTTCAGTCCGAGAGACAAATTCGGCCGCTCAAACGTTAGCTGGCTTGACATTGATATTCGCAATCCGACCCAAGTTCTCCGGCGGTCAGACGAGCCTCTATTGAAGCCAGGTCCCGTTGGAAACTTCGATGATCGAGGAGTAATGGGATGTTGGATTGTCGAGGATGGCGGGAGAGAAATTTTATACTATCAGGGCTGGATGGTTGGAGTAACCGTTCCCTTCTATGTGGCTGTTGGTGCGGCAGTGCGCCCTGCCGGCAATCCCGATATACCCTTCGAACGTTGTTTTCTCGGGCCTATTCTTGATCGCCGCCCGAATGAACCCGTCTTTATAGCAGATCCGGCAGTGCTTCTAGAGAACGGTGTCTGGCGTATGTGGTATCAGTCGGGCAAGGCGTGGACACCAGGCGCCCCCCCCCTTCCCTCCTATAATATCAGATATGCCGAGTCCGAGGATGGTTTTGACTGGCAATTAAATAGCATTGAAGCAGTGACGTTTGCGCATCCTGGGGAGGTCGCGATTGCACGCTTCTGCCCATTGAAAGAAGCGGATGGTACATACCGCGCATGGTACTCATACCGCGGGAATGACTGGGGCTACCATATTGGCACCGCCACTTCTCCGAATGGCATGCTATGGTCTAGAGAAGATGATAGGGTTGGCATTTACTGCGACTCAGACAGCTGGGAAGCAAGTATGATTTGTTACCCCTTCGTCTTTGACACACCGCAAGGTCGATTTATGCTGTATAATGGTGGCCGCTATGGCGATCAAGGTTTTGGAATCGCTATTTTAGAGTAGTTTCTTGAAATACCAAGAAAGCGCTTTGGTGAAAACATTATCAAGCATGTCTTACGATAACAGTAAACTCAAAAAGACCGTAATGCTGAAGCAATGCAACTGATCTTCCAAATCGCTCCATGCAGTATTTTAGCATTTCCACGGGGTCGGCATAGTAAAGATCTGGGCGACGACGATCGGGATCGCTTGAAAGGCTAAGGACATTGAACCCAAAGCCCCGCCTTCCGGACTGCGCAAGAACTTCAATTGTCTCGTCAACATAGCACCTCCACTCATCAAGAGGCACGTCGCCCTTAACGTTGAAGATACCGCTAGCAACTGCATAATCTACCGTGTCGCTTGGTCTTGCGCCAACCCTCCATACAGTATCGGCGCATCCGTGTTGGATTCGCTTAGCTTCTGCGATCATGCTTGGTGCGACATCATAGCCAATAAAGGGACCATGATGGCCAGATTGCCGGAGAAATCGGACGAAGTCGCCGAAACCACACCCGAGATCGAGCACTGACGACTTTGTATCATCAATTAGATGAAGAAACTGACGATGCCGAATCTCATGAGACTCGGCGCTGTTCCAGTCTACGCCACGTGCAGTAGCGCCGTGCTCCGAAAGGCGCGCTGCATAATACCTTGCAACTTTATCAACTATATAGCCGTGTGACATGGTGATTATTGGACCACTCTAGTATCCTGTCGAGAGTCGAGGGCAGCCACAGATTTAATTACATGGCGTTCGTTCTCCGCCCGGTGAACCCGACGGACCGTAGTGTACGGGCGCCTCTTTGTCTCGGAGAGGATATTTGCGATGTATATGCCGAGAACACCCAAAATCAAAGTCGTTAGCCCACCGAAGAACCACACGGACACAATCAGAGATGTCCACCCTCCAACACCAATGCCAGACAGGAGATAGCGAACTATAAAATACGCAATCGTTACGACCGACAAGCCGCAGACGAGGATGCCTGTGTATAAGATGTAGTACAGCAGCCTTGTTGATGTTGTCGTTACATGCTTGATCGCCATCTCCAAACGGCGTCGGAGAGAATATGTTGTCGGCGACAGAGCCAGTTTTGTGATCTTAAGAGGAATCTGCTTGAAACCCGCAAGCTCCCAAAGATGTGCTATTAGAAACTCTCGATCACGATGTCTAACAAGGGATCGAACATAATCTCGCCTCATCAGACGAGCGGTCACCACGTTCCGAGGCAGCTTATGATCGCTGAGCGCCTCAACAATGGTGAAAAAGACGGCACCGGTGACACGTTCCACAAGCCCGCCACGACGCCTCTCCTGAATGCCATATACAACATCGCAATTCTCCTGACCCAGCGTTTCAAAAAATTTGCCGAGGACTTCAGGCTCCTCCTCAAGATCACAGTCAATAAGGAAGACAAGATCACCTTGAGCATAGGCCAGCCCCGTCATCATCGCTTTATGATGGCCAAAATTCCGCACGAGGTCGACGACTATGATCCGAGAGTCTGCGCGATAGAGATTAAGCGCCAACTCCAAAGAGTCATCAGGAGAGCCATCGTTTACAAGAATGATCTCAATATCATCCGTTATCTTTTCTGCAGTAGAAATAACCCGTGCACAAAACTCCTCAACCGTGCTGGCCGATCGGTAAAGCGTTGACACAATCGATAGCTTCATTGTGGATTTCTTTCGAGAAAGGACCGCGCATTTGGCCCAGTATTCAAGAGGAGGTCGACAATAGATAGAGATGGTTCAAATGCCCCCCAGAGTTGTGGATACTCCGGGTACCCGCTGTAATCCATCCAACAGACTTCTATGCCATTCCTCTCGAAAATAGAGACATCAAGATAACTCCTTGCAGCCGGACCACTTACATACTGCGTTGCCCCAGTCTCCAAGCATATCTTAAGAAGGCGATCCGTAGCGTTCATCGCTCTTGATGCGTCTCTTTCAAGGATATCGGTGCAACGAGCGATCGGGGTCGCGATATCTAGGCTACGGCACAGTCCTCGAATGAGGTGCTCATTGACTTTGGTTAAGAGGGGATCATCAGCAGCACTACGGAGCAGACTGAATAGCCAAGGAGAAACCGCATCGAAGTATGCTGCACGCTGGTAAGCGAGTTGAATCGACCGAATGTGCCCTTCGACCCATTCTGCGTTGGCAATCAGCGTCTCATCAATGGCTTGGCCGTAGCGTCCCTTTACCTCAACAGGAATTGTTAGCCACAGCGGACCGTTGGCTGTCTTAATCCGGTTCCGGTTCCGCCAATCTCTTCTTGTATATTGCACACACTCGAGCAAAACAACGTGGTCAACAGAGCGCAGAAGGTCAAAGTATCCTCGCCAAGGGATATAGTTCGATTGAGTGATGGCAACCGACTTACTCAAGACACTCCCCATGCAGTTCGGATACAGTTCGGCTGCAAGATCAAGCTACCGGCGCAAATATCGCTCGACCTTCTCGATCACGCAATCCGCCGCCGACAGAGACATCCCAGCGTGAAGCGGCAATCTAACGAGCCGGGAACTCGCGTCATCTGTAACATCAAGGCTTCCATGTGTGCGTGCATAACGCCTCCCTGCCGGCGCGGAGTGAAGCGGAATGTAGTGGAATGGAGCCCAGATATCGTCCTGTTGCAATTGCTCAATAAGCCGATCTCGTATCCTTTCTCGTTCAACCAGAATATAGTACAGGTGACCATTTGAGGTGCAGTGCACTGGAACTGAAGGTCTTTGAATTAGTCCCAGTTCCTCAAGCCTAGCAAGCCCTGAGTGATATCGATCCCAGATCGCGAGCCGTTCTTCATTGAAGCGCTCCACCTGCTCAAGCTGAGCGAGCAGAACAGCTGCTGTAAGTTCACTGGGGAGAAATGAGGAGCCGCAATCAATCCAGGTGTACTTATCAACAGTGCCAAGTTTGAAAGCGCGCCGGTTTGTGCCCTTTTCCCAGATGATGTACGCTCGTTCAGAAAGAGATGGATTATTGACAGTGAGGGCTCCTCCTTCTCCTGACATGGCATTCTTTGTTTCGTGGAAGCTGAAGCAAGCCAGGTCACCAAGCGACCCAGCTTGTCGCCCACGGTAGGTCGAGAGAAGAGCTTGGGCGGCATCTTCAATCACGACCAAGCCATAGCGGCGCGCAACGGCTAGTACAGCATCCATCTCGGCGCACACGCCGGCATAGTGCACGACACTGATCGCCTTCGTCTTTGGCGTAATTGCTTCCTCAATCTTAGCTTCGTCGATGTTTAGAGTGTCCGGACGGATGTCAACAAAGACAGGAACGCCGTGCCGCAAAACCACTGCATTCGCCGTCGAGACAAACGTGAATGATGGCATGATCACTTCGTCCCCTGGGCCGACTTCAGCCAGAATGGCTGACATCTCAAGAGCCGCAGTACAGGATTGTGTAAGGAGGGCATCCGATGCGCCGATCCGCCCTCTGAGCCAGTCTTGGCAGCGGCCTGTAAATGGGCCGTTCCCGGAAAATTCACGTTGCTCGAAGACCTCGCGCAAATAGTCGAACTCTCGGCCTGCGACAGGGGGAATATTGAATGGAATGCGCTTCATAAAGATAATGAGATACACATAAGAGCCGAATTGCACCAGTCGTCACATATGCATCCTGTTCTACTCGCGATGAGCGAACGAAACAGCTAAGCTGCGATTTTGCGCCGTTCCAATTCCACCATTGCATTGAACGGACCCGGGCCCGATCCGCGCCTTTATGACTGACACCAGAGAATGGTACTAGTAAGCCTCGGTCAATCGGCGTGACTTAGCAGCACTGTCCAAGGCTTTGAGGTCGGCGAGAAAGGCCGGAATCCACGATAGGGGAAGCATGTTAGGACCGTCAGAGGGCGCAGCATCTGGATTGTCATGCGCTTCGGCGAAAACAGCTGCACAGCCGACTGCAACAGCCGCCCGAGCTAGTACCGGTGCGAAGTCCCTCTTTCCTCCAGACGATGTTCCTCGCCCACCTGGCTCCTGCACAGAATGGGTAGCATCAAACACAACTGGATAGCCAGTCTCTCCCATCGTCGGCAACCCACGGAAGTCGGTCACGAGTGTGCCATAGCCGAAGGACGTGCCTCGATCACAGAGCAGAATGCTGTCGTTGCCTGTAGCGGCGATCTTGGCGGCAACATTCGCCATGTCCCACGGCGCCAAGAATTGACCTTTCTTCACGTTGACGCACCTGCCCGTCTCGCCAGCCGCAAGTAACAGGTCTGTCTGTCGGCAAAGAAAAGCAGGAATCTGTATGATGTCGACGACTTCGGCCGCACGGCGCGCCTGTTCCACGTCGTGAATGTCCGTGAGCACAGGACAGCCAAATTTTTCGCGGACCTCAGATAAGATCTCGAGTCCCTTTTCGATCCCAATACCACGCTGACCGGACAAGGAAGTACGATTCGCCTTGTCATAGGATGCCTTGAACACGAATGGGACACCAGCAACTGAAGTCGTCTCAGACAGCGCCGCGGCGATGTTCATTGCGTGGTCCCGGCTCTCAATCTGACAGGGCCCAGAGATCAGAACGAAAGGCTTGTCATTACTAAACGTCACATTGCGAACGGTAACAGCCTTCTGCATAATCTTCATAGTGGCCAATCTCCATAGGTGGCAAACCTAACTAATGTAACTAGCTAGGCCGAATGCCCTTGACTAACGACGCGGGACAACTCGGCCGAAAGGGTCACATTTATTCTGCTCCGCGAAGCAGCTGCCGTGCGCGCTCGAGATCCTCAGGCGCATCGACGCCGAGGGGGACCGTATCAACGCGAACGCAGTCTATGCGAAGACCATCCTCCAGCGCACGTAGTTGCTCAAGGCTCTCCCGAATTTCTAGAATGCTTGGCGACAGGCTCACAAACCGCTCCAGTGCCTCTCTCCGGTAAGCGTAAAGCCCGATATGATGCCAGCATGGTCCAGAGCCTGCCGGCACTCGCGCACGGCTGAAATACAATGCCCGGGCAGTGCGCTGATCCAGCGAGAAGGCAGCAACGGCTTTGACAACATTTGGATTGTCAGCCTCCGCCTCGTCTTTGATCGGGGCAACCAGCGTGGCGATGTCCACTGCCGGGTTCTCCAGCGGTTCCAGGGCGGCACGAACCAGGGAAGGATCAAGCGTCGGCAGGTCTCCCTGGACGTTGATCACCACCTGATGCACGCCGTGCGGGTCGTACTGCTGCAAGGCCGCCCATACGCGATCCGACCCAGATGGCAGCGCAGGGTCAGTCATTACCGCGGCACCGCCGGCCTCCTGAACAGCACGGCGGACCTCTTCCTCAGAACAGGCGACCACAACTGATCCGACCTGAGCATCGACACAACGTCGCCAGACATGGACGATCATCGGCTGACCGCTGATGTCAGCAAGGGGCTTGCCCGGCAGCCGGCTTGATCCCATGCGTGCGGGAATGACGACAAGTGGACTGACAGAGGGCATGATAGGCCTTCTATGCGATGCCGGCGCGCAGCAGATCGTGCACGTGAAGAACGCCGACTGGACTGTCATCGTCAACTACAAACAGTGTGGTGATGCCTCTGCTGTTCATCACCTCCAGAGCACTGGCTGCGAGCGCTCCCGGCAAGACACTGACAGGAGCTTGCGTCATGACGTCTTCAACCAACTGGTCCAGAAGATTACCACCCATATGGCGACGCAAATCACCATCGGTGACGATCCCGACGAGCTTTCCTGCCTGGTTTTGAACACCCACACATCCGAACCTGCGGCCGGTCATTATCATCAGGACCTCACTCATTGATGTGCCAACCGAGCAGAGCGGGATCTCCTCACCGACATGCATGAGGTCTACGACCTTGAGCAAACGCTGACCAAGCTTGCCACCCGGATGGAACAACCTGAAATCGGCAGCAGTAAATCCCCTCTGCTCCAGCAAGGCTACGGCAAGAGCATCTCCGAGCGCCAGCGTCATGGTAGTTGACGTGGTTGGGGCAAGCCCAAGCGGGCAAGCCTCCGGTGCGAGGGGCAGAATAAGCGCGACATCAGAATTTCTCGCCAACGTGCTGCCAGGCCGACCGGTAATAGCGATCAGCGGGATCGCCATGCGACGTGTGTAGGCCACGATATCGGACAGCTCAGACGTCTCTCCCGAATTGGAGAGGGCGACAACCGCATCGTCCTTGCCGATCATGCCGAGATCACCATGGCTGGCCTCACCAGGATGAACAAAAAAGGATGGTGTCCCCGTCGAGGCAAAGGTAGCGGCAATCTTTCTGCCAACATGACCGCTCTTGCCCATACCAGTGACAATGACACGGCCGGAGATCGCCTCTAGCGTAGTCACGGCCGACTCGAAGTCTACACCCAAGGCTTGTGAAAGAAGCTCGAGACCTTGGATTTCCGCTTGAAGAGCCTTCCTGCCTGCATTGATGAGCTGCGATGGCAACCGAGTCGCTTGTGTCTGAATGGCAGATGCTACCACGGGAAGCCCTCCTGAGTATCACGAAATCTTTATTGTTAGCCCACGTGTATCGAGGGCAGATGACGGTATATCTGCTCTGAAGCCACTAGTCGAGTGATGTAATCCATGCTCGGGACCTTTCAGCACGGCACGACTTCTGCGACTCCTGGGTCCACCACCAAGCATTGCTCCTGCCGATAACTTGAAACCATTCCGATCGATTTTGTCGGTTGTTCTGGGCCCGCTAGAGGCGGATTCACCAAGGACTTGCAAAATCAGGCTTTTAGATATGGCAATGTATCGCAGCTATGTTTCTAGCTCCCCGTCAGCATCTCCTGCATGAGAGCCGTAGCCTTGAGCTCAGATCACCCCTTCAGCGATACTGAGCAGATACTGTCCGTAGGTGCTCTTGGAGAGCTTTGTGGCGAGTGCAACAAGCTGCTCGCGCTCAATCCACCCTGCATTATAGGCGATCTCCTCCGGGCAGGCGATCCTGAAGCCTTGGCGCCTTTCGAGCGCGCGGACGAACTCCGCGGCCTCGACGAGGCTATCCGGTGTCCCCGTATCCAGCCATGCGTAGCCGCGCCCCATGAGTTCGACCTGGAGCTGGCCTTTCTCCAGATAGACCCGGTTCACGTCTGTGATCTCGAGCTCACCTCGCGCCGAGGGCTTCAGGTTTGCGGCGATATCGACAACCTGATGGTCGTAGAAATACAGGCCGGTCACTGCCCAGCTCGACCGCGGTGCCGTCGGCTTTTCCTCGATCGAGATCGCCCTGCCCCGGCTGTCGAATTCGACGACACCGTACCGCTCGGGATCGGTTACGTGATAGGCAAAGACCGAGGCGCCGGAGGTCCGTCTAGCAGCCGAACGCAAGAGGTCAGTCAGGCCGTGACCATAATAGACGTTGTCGCCGAGGATCAGCACCGACGGCCCGCCTGCAACGAAGTCGGCGCCGATGATATAGGCCTGGGCCAGCCCCTCGGGCTTCGGCTGTTCCGCATAGGACAGGCGGATGCCCCATTGCTCACCGCTCCCCAGGAGCTGGCGGAAACGGGGCAGGTCTTCCGGCGTGGAGATGATCAGGATGTCCTGGATCCCGGCCAGCATCAGCGTGGTCAGGGGATAGTAGATCATCGGCTTGTCATAGATCGGCAGCAGCTGCTTCGACGTGACATAGGTCATGGGATGCAGTCGTGTTCCGCTGCCCCCGGCCAGAATGATGCCCTTCATCGCTATATCTCCTTGGCACCCGCCAGCTTCTTGGCACAGTGCATGCCGATAACGTCTTACGGAAAATAGACCGGCAGTTCCGCCAACGTCGGCTGCCGGCGATCCTTGTCGGAGAGGACTGCCCTGGCCGGATCCACAGGCCAGGCGATGCCGACCGTTGGATCGTCCCAAGCCAGTCCATGATCGTGGGCCGCCGAGTAGTAGGCCGAAACTTTGTATTGGATCTCGGTATCCGGCTCGAGCGTGCAGAAGCCGTGAGCGAAACCCACCGGCACAAGGAGCTGCCGACCGTTCTCGGCCGAGAGCTCGACGGCCACATGCCGGCCATAGGTGGGGGATGAGCGCCGGATATCGACCGCAACATCCAGAATGCTGCCCCGCACCACGCGAATGAGCTTATCCTGCGCAAAGGGCTCACTCTGGAAATGCAGGCCCCGCACCGTGCCGACCGCAGCGGACAACGACTGGTTGTCCTGGACGAAATCCGTGTCAATACCAGCCTCGGCGAAACGCTGCCGGTGATAAGTTTCGGAAAAGAAGCCACGATGATCGCCGAAGCGCTTCGGCGTCACGATCTTCACCTCCGGGATTGCGGTCGGTTCCACACTCAGCACGATTCTTCTCTCTTCAAACTCTGCGGCGAACAGCGGACTACATCAAACAGCGACACCGAGCCGCTCGCCGCGATAGACGCCGGAGCGGACGCGCTCCCACCAGGCGGGGTTGTTGAGATACCAGGACACAGTCTTCTGCAGCCCGGTCTCGAAGGTCTCAGCCGGGCGCCAGCCCAGTTCGCGCTCGATCTTGCCGGCGTCGATGGCATAGCGCAGGTCGTGCCCCGGCCGGTCGGTCACGTAGGTGATGAGCCTCTCACGCGGGCCAAGCGACGCATCCGGCGCCATCGCGTCCACGAGGCCGCAGATGGCGCGAACGACATCGATATTCGTCCGCTCGTTCCAGCCGCCGATATTGTAGTTCTCCCCGACCCTGCCCTTTTCGGCTACCAGCATCAGCGCATCCGCATGGTCGTCCACGTAGAGCCAGTCGCGCACGTTGTCGCCCTTGCCGTAGACCGGCAGCGGCTTTCCCTCGAGCGCGTTGAGGATCATGAGCGGAATGAGCTTTTCGGGAAAATGGTAGGGCCCGTAGTTGTTCGAGCAGTTCGTGATCAGCGTCGGAAGGCCATAGGTGTGGTACCAGGCGCGGACGAAATGGTCCGACGCGGCCTTGGAAGCCGAATAGGGCGAGTTGGGCTGGTAGGGATATTCCTCATGGAAGAAGCCCTCTTCCCCCAGGGACCCAAAGACTTCGTCCGTCGAGATGTGGTGGAAACGGAAGGTCTCGCGGCGCGCGGCATCGAGCTTGTTCCAGTAGGCCAGAGCCGCCTGGAGCAGCGTGAAGGTGCCGACGACGTTGGTCTGGACGAATTCCCCTGGCCCATCGATCGAACGGTCGACATGGCTCTCGGCCGCGAGATGCATGATCACGTCCGGCTGAAACCCGCCGACAATCTCCTGCATGCGCTTGGCATCGGCAATATCGGCCTGAACGAAGCTGTAGCGCTCGCTGCCGGCGACAGGGCTGAGCGAATCCAGGTTTCCGGCATAGGTGAGCTTGTCGACGACCAGAACCTGGTGCGGCGTGCTCCGGATGAGCTTGCGGACGACTGCAGAACCGATGAATCCGGCGCCCCCGGTGACCAAAAATTTCTTTGCCATGAACCCTGCTCTTCCCGTCAACGGCTGTGTGCAGCCTCGTCCCTTGCCCGAGGGTTAGCCATCGTTTTGAATACCCCTAACCCGGATCGAACGGACAGGCTACTAGCCGATAAAAGTAATATCGTCCATGGGCCGCTGGCCCATCCGTCCCCTCCAAGGGCGATAAGCCACATCCCGCAAAGACTCAGTCTTTGCCTTTCCCCTCCGGCAAGCCCTCTTGGGCCGACCTGAAGTAAAGCTTGGCTTCGCCTCTGATCCGCTCCAGAAGGGGATGGTCTGCGACCCGGGCGTGGGCCTTCAGGATGGTCTGGGCGCCGTAGAGATCCCGCAGCCGCTTCCACGCCTCGGCCATGTGAATCAGGCGCTTCTCCTCGTCGATACTCCGAGACTTGCGGTGGAACACGAAAGTATTCGTTGCCACCGCAAGCTCGAATCCTGCAGCGCCGGCCCGGAAGCAATAGTCGTTTTCCTCGCCGTAGAAGAGCTTGAAATTCTCCTCATCGAAGAGGCCGATGGCATCAATGACCTCTTTCTTCACCCCGAAGCAGAAGCCATGCACGAGCGGGACCCGCGGCAGCAGATCTGCCGGGCTCCACCGCTCACAGGCGAGGTCGATGTCGGATGGGCCGAGTCCCTTCGGCAGTTCATTGATGGCGGTGTTGTTGCTCGTATCCTTGATGGACGGGATCGACTGGGCGCCGGCTGCATTCGAGAGCGGGCCGACAATGCCGATCCTTTCGCTCGCACTGGCAGCGTCGAGCAGCTTCAACGCCCAGTTGCTGCTCACGATCGTATCGCTGTTGAGGAGGATCCGGAACCCGGCCGTACCGGCTCCCATGCCGCGGTTGGCCGAGCGCGTGTAGCCGAGATTCTGCTCGTTCTCGAGCAGTTGCGCACGTCCTTCGCGGGATACGAATTCGCGCAGATACGCACTCGTTGCCTCGTCTGAGCAGTCATTGACGATGATGATGCGGTGCTCGGGAAGCAGGTGAGCCTGAACCGACTCGAGGCAGAGGCGCACATCTTCCAATGCATTGTGAACGCAGACGACAATGTCGATCGGAACATGGGCCAGCGGCCTGAGGCGCTCGTCCTTGACCTCGGAGAAGGCCCTGCCTTCGAGCGGGTTTGAGATCCGCCCCAATCCGACGAGAACATCGGGAACGATCAGGGCGCGTGCGAACTTGTGCCGGAAATAGCTGAAGTCCTCATGGTCCCGGACTGAAGCGCCCTGCGGCAGAAGCTGGGCGACTTTAAGATCAGGAAACCGGTGGGTCACCCAGGCGAAGCCCAACTGGTCGCGACGGCTGAAGCGCTCGATCTGCTGCCACCAGGAATGCAGGGCGGCCGCAGTCTCCTTGTTTTTCAGTGGGACCACCATGAAGCCGGTCTCAAACAAGGGCTGGTTCAGGGGTAGACCATGGGTCCGGTAATGCTCTACCTGCGCATCGATGACCTTGCCGGAGTCTTTCTTCAACTGCTTGCAGGCCTTTGCCTCCTCATAGAAGCATCCCCGATGGGGATGGGAGACAAGCCCCAGATGCGCGCCGCCGCGCCTGACCAGGTCGATGTACCAGCGGACATCGCCCTTGAGAACGATATTGGCGTCCAGCCAGACCGCAACGTCATGGGAGGGAAACAGCTCGTGCGGATGTGTCTTCACCCACCTTGCAATGCGCGTCGGATCAGGGTGGTAGAAGGGCGCCGCGCGCATCTGCCAGACGCCGTAATCGTTGCGAGGTCGATCCGTGAAACAGACGTAGTCGACATCCGGGTCGATGCGTTCCGGGAGCAGCAGAGTGTCATATTCGCCATAGATCGCGGTGTAGAAGACAGTCTTTCGTTGGGCGCCTGAGCTGAATGCACGATAGGCGGCGATACGGTCCTCGATGTCGTCTTTGACCTGCCAGCGATTGTCGAGCAGGACTTGGACAGTCCTCCTGGGCAGGTTTGAAGCAATTAGATCCTTCGTCCAGTCGAAGACCCGGTAGCCAAAGGCTATCACGCGCGGAAGGCGATGGGCCAGGGCGCGCAAGGGACCCGTCAGCCTCCAGGAGAGAGAACCGCGCAGTCCCTTGATCTCGGCCTGCAGGGCTCTGATCCGAAGCTGGAGATCCCGAATCTCCTCTTGCTGCTTCTGGATTTCGGTCTGCAATGCTGCTACATCGTTCTTTGGCTCATCAAGAAAAGCGTCCTCGGTCATCTGCTCTCATCTCACTGTTCGCAAATGCGCAGGCCCGAAATTCCTTCATCTCGGATCCGTAATCCGGGAGCCGAAATCCGGCTTGACGCTCTTCCTGCAACCCTTGCCCTTTTCTTTACGCCCGGCCACCGGACATGGGAACCTCCCGAACAAGGTCCCACGAGATCGCCCTTAGTCTGCGCTCACACCGGCTGCGTTCTTGTAGACCTCGAGGACCTCTTCGACGCTGCCTAGAGCCTTCAGCTTTCCATGCTCCAGCATCAGAGCCTTGTTGCAGAGCTCCCTCAAGACCTTGTTGGAATGCGAGGCCAGCACCATGATCTTCGCATCCCTGGCGAAGCCCTCCAGCTTCTCGTTGGCCTTGTGGATGAAGGAAGCGTCGCCGGTTGCCACGACCTCGTCGAGCAGCAGGATATCGGTGTCGACATGGGTTGAAATGGCAAAGCCCAGGCGCGCCCGCATGCCGGAGGAATAGGTCCGCATCGGGAGATTGAGGAAGTCACCGAGCCCGCTGAATTCGGCGATGCTGTCGATCTTGCCCTTGATCTCGGCACGACTCATTCCAAGGTAGAGCCCTCGGACGAGAATGTTTTCGTAACCAGTCGATTCCGCGTCGAGACCGAAGCCGAGGTTGAGCAAGGGCGCCACCCGCCCTTGCACGGTCACACGGCCAAATGTGGGCGCATAAAGTCCGGCCATGAGGCGCAGCAGCGTCGACTTGCCTGCTCCATTGTGCCCGACGAGGGCCAGGCGGTCTCCCGGCTCAAGGGTGAAGGACAGGTTCTGCAGGGCGCGCACGAGCAGATAGCCTGCCCTGCCCTTCGCCAGTTGTCCGCCGATAGCATTGGTTGGTTGGTGGGGCGCCTGGCCTTTCCGGGCCTTGCTTTCCAAGACCGGATAATCCAGCGTCACATCTTCGAGCTTCACAAACGCCATGATTGCACCCTTAGATCCAGAAGGTGATCCGGCGACGCCAATAGGCATAGATCGGCAAGGTGACACTCCAGCCGATGACAGTCAGCCCGATAGCAACTGCCCAGACGAGCGGAGCCGGGGTTTGGCCGAGCAGCGGAGCCCGCAGGAGTTCGAGCATGTAATATGCGGGATTGAGGTAAACGGCGAGCGCACGCAATCCTTCCATACGATCCGGATACCAGAGAATGGGCGTGATGAAGAACATCAGGCGCATGGCATTGGGGATCATGTGGCCAAAGTCCCGGTAGCGCACATTGACGAGCCCGAGAAGCAGGCCCAGCCAGATGCCGTTCAGCAGGATCAGCACGAAGGCTGGGAGAGCCAAAAGCAATTCGGGGAAGGGCCAGATCTGGAAGACGAGCAGTACGGCGACATAGATGAGGGCGCTATAGCCAAAGATAAGCACATTCCGCCACAGAAGGCGGTAGACATAGACGACGCCAGGAACCGCAATCTCTCTGATGGCTGAGGCATTTGCGACGAAAGCATCCTTGCCGTCGGTGACGAAAGCCGACAATAGGCTCCATGTCATGTAGCCCGTCACGAGATAAGGAATGTATTCGTGCGCCGGCACCTGCATAATGGCGCTGTAGATAGTCCCTATGCAGGCCGCGACGAAGGCCATGCTGAGCGAAATCCAGAATGGCCCCAAACGCGAACGGCGGTGACGCAAACGTACGTCCCGCCACCCAAGCGTCAGCCAGAGCTCATGCCAGCGCCAGCCGTCGCGAACCTCGCGCAGCGTCTCCCGCAATCCCGAACCACTGGTTCTCAAAATCTTGGTCCTTAATCATCAGCCTGGCCCCGGGGCCTTCAAGCCGATCATTCCTCTGCAACCGAGAGCCGACCGGCATGGAAACCGACCCGGCGGCTCAAATGCCGTTCAGCGAGTACTGCGGCCTGGACACGATTTACGCCCTCACCACGTTGGCTCGCGCACCAAGATACTTCCCGCGAGTATCCACAATAAGCTTTGCGTGCTGTTCGATCGTTTCATAGTCGAACCGATCGTGGTCCGTCGCCAGCAGCACCAAGTCATAGCCGGCTAGCTCCTCAGGGGTCAGATCGACGCTTGCGAGATCGAACGCATAGCGGCGCATCTTGGGGAAGGTCGGCACGTGCGGGTCGCTGTAGGCGATCTGCGCGCCCTTCGCCTGCAGAAGGCTCATCAGTTCGACAGATGGAGACTCCCGCATATCGTCGACGTTCTTCTTGTAGGCGATGCCGAGGACCAGGATTCGGCTACCGCGGATCGACTTCTCCCGGTCGTTCAGGGCATCGGCGATCTTCTCCACAACCCATTCTGGCATCGTGCTGTTGATCTCGCCCGCTAGTTCGATGAAGCGGGTATGCAGTCCGTACTCGCGCGCCTTCCAGGTCAAGTAGAACGGATCGATCGGAATGCAGTGACCGCCGAGGCCGGGACCGGGATAGTAGGGCACGAAGCCGAACGGCTTAGTCGCGGCTGCGCGGATGACCTCATGAATGTCGATGCCCATCCGGTCGGCGATGATCTTCATCTCATTCACGAGGCCAATATTAACAGCGCGATGGATGTTCTCGAGGAGCTTGGTCAACTCGGCAGCCTGGGTCGAGCTCACTGGTACAACTGTGTCGATCACCTGACCGTAGAGAGCAAGACCCACCTCGAGGCAGGACGGCGTGGTGCCGCCACAAACCTTCGGGATATTCCGGGTCGTGAACTTTGGGTTGCCCGGGTCTTCACGCTCGGGCGAGAACACGAGGAAAACCTCGTCTCCCACCGCGAAGCCGGCCTTCTCGATCCGGGGCCGGAGTTCCTCTTCAGTCGTTCCAGGATACGTCGTGCTTTCCAGAGAGATGACTTGGGCTTTTCTCAGGTAGGGCAGAAGAGCCTCGACCGTGTTTAGGACGAAACTGAGGTCCGGCTCACGATACTTGTTCAGGGGCGTCGGGACGCATAGAATCAGGGCGTCAACGTCGCGAGCCCGGGACAGATCGGCAGTCGGCTCGAACCCATTCTGGATTGCCTTGGCGATGCCTTCGGCGGCAATGTGCTCGATATAGGTCTGGCCCTGCTTAAGAATGTCGACCTTGCTCTGGTCTATATCGAAGCCAACTACCTTATAGCCGATTTCCGAATAACGGAGGGACAGCGGCAACCCCACGTAGCCGAGCCCAACGATACCGATAACAGCCGTCTTATCATTCAGTCTTTTCAGCAGCATATCTTTGTGCATCGGAAAATCTCGGTCTCAATCTCGTTGAAAGCAGCCCCTTCTATAAAGCCATTGAACGGGGCCGCAGGCCTCCGGGAAGCGCGGGAGTGCCGCGCCCACCAGAACAGGGAGGCAGTTACCGCCGACAGATTTGGCCGGAGCTGCTAGGACGCCGCTATACCCTCTCAGAGTTCCTGCAGCAACCCTTACCAACCGCGAGGTTTAGCAAGATACACTCAAAGCCAAGTCTTTAGACTCCAGGCACCTCTTTGCTACTGGCACGGCTCCGGTAGTTTGGGCGAGCACCGTTTTATAGTTCGCAGACGATCCGTCCTCGCCACCCCTGCTTGTCTGTATGGGCGGGTTCCACTACTGAGGCAGATTCGGTGCCGGAGAACAAACATGCGCATCCTAGCCGTCTCTGTGACATTCAATCCAAATACGGCCTTGTTGGCTGAAGCCCTGCGATCGGTCGCACCTCAGGTTCAGGGACTTGCAGTTATCGATAACGGCTCGGCCAATGCAGGCGACGTTCGCTCCCTTGCAACCACTGTTGGAGCACATTTTGTATCTAACGAACGGAATCTCGGCATCGCCGCGGCTCAGAACCAAGGGGTTGACCTAGCACGAACTGGTGGTTTCTCTCATATTTTGCTGCTCGACCAGGACACAGTTCTGGCACCCCGAACCGTGGCCGATCTGTCGAAAAATTTGGTTTCCTTGGAAAGGCAGCTTGGCTGTGTAGCTGCCATTGGCCCTGCCTATTTCGAAATAAACACCCAGCAAAGGAGCCGCGCCTATCGCAGCCATGGCCTTCGCATCTTGCGGATCTCGCTTGATCCGGAAGCAGAGCCAGTTGCGAGCGACACAATAATTGCCTCAGGTTCGCTAATCCCACTAAAAGTCCTGAACAAGGTCGGAGGCTTCAAAGAAGACCTCTTTATCGACCTCGTTGACGTAGAGTGGTGCTTCCGGGCCCGCGCTGCTGGATACGAGAGTTTCCTGTCACCCACAGTCACAGTCGAGCACCACCTCGGCAGCAGCACAATCAAGATTGGGACCCGCGGGATTGCTGTCCACGTGCCGGTGCGGAACTATTACTGGGTCCGAAACGCTATATGGTTGGCGCGCCAGCCCTACACGCCACTGGCTTGGCGGCTTTACTTTATCAGCCGGAGCTTGGCCTTTCTTGCGGCCTATACGACATTAGTCGATCAGCGGATGTTGAGACTGCGCCTGATCAGTCGCGCCATTTGGGACAGCCTCAATGGCCGATTCGGGCCCTTTGGTAAGATCAAACGCCCACACTGATCCAGCCTCAGCCTTGTGTCCCTACCAGCAGCTATCTCCAGAAAAGCTTCGGCACCCGAGCCGCAGGAAGCTCTAAAGATCGAGTCCTAGTGAGCTAGCGGTGCCTCAAGTGATTGTATACGTCAAGCTCAGCCTTCATACTGCTCTTCTAGCCCTTTCGATCGCCAGCCACCAGAGGCTATCATCCTCGGTTATGCGCCCTGTAGGACAGGCTGCCAGGGACGCCCAGAGGAAGGGTAGCCCCGGTCCTCCTCCGGTTGCCGTCGAAGCTATTTAAGCTCCCAGGCACTGTCAGGCCAAGTATCCCTTTTCTGTGGGGATTGCCTCGGCGCGGCGTCGAACGTCGCGCCAGACCTGCAGCTCCCGCTGGGCGTCCGCCAGGGCGCGGTGCTCGGGTGGGCCGGCATCGTCGTTCTTGAGCCGGGCCTGGCCCAGGATCTCCTGGAAAATCCCCTCGTACCGCTCCGATGAGACGCCTGCTCTCTGCAGCACCGCGATGACGGCATCCCGGTGAGCCTCATCGGTATCCTTCAGGCGGAGGGCGTGGCGGGGCAGGCTTGCGGCCCGCAGCAGCTTACTGAGCCATTGGCCGTCCCAGGAAGGGGCGGTCGCATAGAGCGCATGCCCCGTCAGGACGTCTACCATGCGCCGGGCGACCGCATCATGGGGTGTTCCCTCCGCGACCAGCCGCTCACGGGATATGCGGTGAATGGCTTCGGCGTCCGCCGACCAGTCGGTCCAGGCGGAGGCGGGTCGGATCAGATGCTCCTCCTCGCCGCCATCGGCGAAGACCCAGGCGACCTCGATGGGATAGCCATGCTTCTCGAGCGACGAAGCCTCGAAGTCGAGAAACACGATCCCCATGCCTTAGCGCCCCGCAGCGATGGCTTCGAGCCACCGCTCGAGCAGCGGCACGATGCGCTCGCCGGGCTGAAATCCTTGGGTCACGATGGCGTATTCCGCCCCCTCGCCCCGTCCGGCCAGCAGCGTCGGGAAACCGGTGATGCCCGCCCGCTGGGCAATGGCGAAATCCGTCCAGGTCTCCTGCCGCGTCTCCTCGGCCGCCAAGGCCTGCAGGAATGCGTCCCCGCTGAGCCCGAGGCCCGCCTCTCCGGCCAAGTCCGCCAGCACCGCGCCATCGGTGACGTCGCGGTTCTCGGCATAGAAGGCGTGGTGGACGCGCTTGAGAAAGGCGAGCGCTGGCCCTATTCCCTCCCGCCGCGCGATCACCACGGCCCGGCAGGCCGGTTCGGTATCGTAGACGAAGCCCTCCCGGTCGAAGAAGCGCATGTCGAAGGGCTGGCCCGAGGCCTCATGGACATGGATCCAATGCTCTCTGATCGTCTCCTTGCCCTTCTCATTGAGCGGCTCGGTCGTGCCCGGCCGCAGCCCGCCCAGGACGAGCCGGATAGGGAGATCGTCCCCGAACCGTTGGGAAATGTCGTCGATCACGGGTGAAAAGCCCCAGCACCACGAGCACATGGGGTCGGCGACATAGATCAGGTGGGGTCCGGCCATGGAAGCGTTCCTGTTCACGGCCATAACGATAGCACACCGACCCTCCCGACAAGGCCCTCCCCTGAAAGCTGTATCCGCGCGACTACCAGAAATAGAAGTCCCGTGCCCGACCTCAGGCGATGCACCGCTCCGAAAAGACCGCTCCGGCGGACCGTGAACCGCCCCGAAGATTACCTCCCTAGGTGGTAGGGAACTTTCCCTAAAGGATAGGCCGTGCTAGGAATCATGAAAATCGTATTCAGACGTCTCGTCGGCCAGGTCCTTGATGCGTTGCTACTTTAACCTTGTGAACGGCCATGAAAAAATCCTCGATGATGTCGGGATCGAGGTCTCTGATCTCGAAACAGCAACGGCTGAAGCGCTGAGGGCCATCGGGGAGTTACGTCAGGAAGAGGACGGCGCAGCCGAAGAATGGGCAGGCTGGCGGCTTGAGGTCGTTTGCCCCGAAGGGAATGTTCTCTGCTCCCTTCCCTTGAATGCAACCCTTCATTGAACTGCACGCATAGCTGCCGGATTGGCGCGGCGGACTTCCGCACATGCGACAAAGGGGAATCGCCGCGGGGCTGGATGGTTCAGAGGTGAACTATTACCTGCCTTTCAGGGGCAATCTCACCATGGCCATGAGAATGAACAGCAACGCCGCACTTCGCACCGAACCGCCGTCGGATCTCCGGCGCGACCCCGTCGTCCTCGTCGTCGAGGACGAACTGCTGGTGCGCATGGTCCTGGTGGATACCCTGATGGATGACGGCTTCGAGGTGATCGAGGCGACGACCGGGGACGAAGCGCTCCTGACCCTCGCGCGCCGACCTGACATCGGCCTGATCGTCAGCGACGTGGAGACGCCCGGCCTCACCAATGGATTTCTCCTTGCCCGCACGGTCGCCGAAAGACGCCCCGACGTTCGCCTGATCATCGTCTCCGGTCGGGCAGCGCCCAGGGCTAGCGAACTGCCGCATGGAGCGAACTTCATCGCCAAGCCCTTCTACCCCGAAACCCTGCTCACGCTGGCGAACGCCATGCTCCAAAGAACCCGGCCCTGAGCCTGCCTATCGGCGCATGGGCAGTAGTGCCTTGCGCGATTCACCCGTAGTCTCCTCTCGTGCCAGACCAAGAAACGAGAGGAGAACCGCATGGCGATGACGATGCAGGGTGAAGTGACGCTGCCCGCAGACCGGGCGACGGTGTGGGCTGCGCTCAACGATCCGGATGTGCTCAAGGCGTCCATCCCCGGCTGCCAGGACCTGGAGAAGGTGAGCGACACGGAGTTTCAGGCTACGGCCAAGATTGCGGTCGGTCCCGTCAAGGCGACCTTCAAGGGCGACGTGACCCTGAGCGACCTCAACCCGCCGGATGGCTACACCATCAGCGGCGAGGGACAGGGCGGCATCGCCGGCTGGGCCAAGGGCAGAGCGAAGGTCCGGCTTGAGGACGCCGAGGGCGGAACGAAGCTGGTCTACGACGTCGAGGCGCAGGTAGGCGGAAAGATCGCCCAGCTGGGAGGACGGCTGATCAACGGCGTCGCCAAGAAATATGCCGACGGGTTCTTCGCGAACTTCGCCAAGATACTCTCGCCTGCCGAAACGGCCGCCTGACGTTATCCCCCTGGGCCATTCTTTGAATCGTTCCAATGCTTGACCGCTCCACAGGAGCGGTCCACACTCTCCTTCGACAGATCGGGCTCAACTGATCGTCCAACAAGAAACCTGCCGGTGCCTGAGACCACCTGAAGGTTGGCCGGGCCTCCGGCGCCTGAGGAGGATATCACGCATGGCCACCGTCTCCCTTACGGTGAACGGTCAATCCGTCACCGCAGACGTCGATCCCCGTACTCTTCTTGTTCAGTTTCTGCGCGACAATCTCCGGCTCACCGGAACCCATGTGGGCTGCGATACCAGCCAGTGCGGCGCCTGCGTCGTGCACCTCAATGGCGAGGCCGTAAAATCATGCACGACATTGGCCGTTCAGGCGGATGCCGGTGTCGTCACCACCATCGAGGGCCTCGCCCAGGGCGGTGAGCTGCACCCGATGCAGGCGGCCTTCCGCGAGCATCACGGGCTGCAATGCGGCTACTGCACGCCGGGCATGATCATGTCCGCCGTGGACATCGTGAACCGCAAGGGTCCCGATCTCGACGAGCAGACCATCCGGGCAGAGCTGGAAGGCAACCTGTGCCGCTGCACCGGCTACCACAACATCGTCAAAGCCGTCGCCGCCGGAGCCCAGGCCATGGCTGAGGCGCCCCTGCAGCAGGCGGCGGAATAGGGCGCAGTCAATCAGCTCGTCCAAGGCATAACGCTCCTCGATCCGAGGATGCGGCTGCAGGCGAGCCTCGAAGCAGGCGCCTTCCTCTTCCAAGCCCTGTTCGAGGTCCCGCTCCGCTTCCGCCTCTCCGATGAGGGCAGACGAAGACAAGGGAGGATTTCATGACCGCGACAGGGATCGGCGCGCCCGTACGCCGGAAAGAAGATCAGCGTTTCGTCACCGGCCAGGGACGATACGTGGACGACTTCAACCGACCTGGCCAGGCCTATGCCTATTTCCTTCGTTCCCCGCACGCCCATGCGGCGATCAGGTCCATCGATGTCGGCGCGGCGCAGACCATGCCGGGTGCGCTCGCCGTCTTCACGGGCGATGATCTCGCGGCGGACAAGATCGGCGGCCTCATCTGCGGCTGGATGATCCATTCGAAGGACGGCACGCCGATGAAGGCCGGGCCGCACCCAGCGCTTGCCCAGGGCAAGGTGCGCTATGTGGGCGACCACGTGGCCGTGGTGATCGCCGAGACCCTGGCCCAGGCCAAGGATGCGGCGGAAGCCATCGTCGTCGATTACGACGTGCTCCCCGCCGTCGTCGACACCGCCGAGGCGGCGAAGTCCTCGGTGCAGGTGCACGACGTGTCGCCCGACAACACGGTGTTCAACTGGCATCTCGGCGACAAGGATGCGACCGAGGCTGCCTTCGCGAAGGCGAAGCACGTCACCAAGATCGACCTCGTCAACAACCGTCTCGTGCCGAATCCCATCGAGCCCCGTGCGGCTCTGGGTGAATACGATTTCGGAACCGACAACTACACCCTCTACACGACAAGCCAGAACCCGCATGTGGCCCGCCTCGTGCTGTCCGCCTTCATCGGCGTCGCGCCGGAGCACAAACTGCGGGTGATCGCGCCGGATGTGGGCGGCGGCTTCGGCTCGAAGATCTTCATCTATGCCGAGGAGACGGTCTGCGTCTGGGCGGCGAAGAAGGTGAAGCGGCCGGTGAAGTGGACCTCGGACCGCACCGAGGCCTTCCTGGCGGATGCCCATGGGCGAGACCACGTCACCCATGCGGAAATGGCGACGGACGAGAATGGAAAGATCTTAGGCCTAAGGGTCCACACCACCGCCAATCTCGGAGCCTATCTCTCCACCTTCTCCTCCTCCGTGCCGACCTATCTCTACGCCCCTCTCCTGTCGGGCCAGTACGATATCCCGGCGATTTATTGCGAGGTGGACGGCGTCTATACGAACACCGCGCCCGTCGACGCCTATCGCGGCGCGGGGCGGCCGGAAGCGACCTTTGTGGTCGAACGGCTCGTCGAGAAGACCGCCCGCGAACTCAAGCAAGATCCGGCGGAGTTCCGCAGGAAGAACTACATCACGCAGTTCCCGCACCAGACGCCGGTCATCATGGCCTACGACACGGGAGACTACGCCGCCTCCCTCGACAAGGCGCTGGAGCTTGCCGATTACAGGAACTTCCAGGCGCGCAAGCAGGAGAGCGCCCGTCGCGGCAAGCTGCGGGGCCTCGGCTTCTCCAGCTATATCGAGGCCTGCGGCATCGCCCCCTCGCAGGCGGTGGGCTCGCTCGGCGCAGGCGTGGGCCTCTGGGAATCGGCGGAAGTGCGCGTGAACCCGACCGGCTCGGTCGAGGTGCTCACGGGCTCGCACAGCCACGGCCAGGGCCACGAGACCACCTTCGCCCAGCTGGTCTCGGACCGCCTAGGCATTCCCATCGATCAGGTCAGCATCGTCCATGGCGACACCGACAAGGTGCAGTTCGGCATGGGCACCTATGGCTCGCGCTCCGGCGCGGTCGGCATGTCCGCCATCGCCAAGGCCATCGACAAGGTGATCGCCAAGGGCAGGAAGGTGGCGGCCCATGTGCTCGAAGCCTCGGAAGGCGACATCGAGTTCAAGGACGGACGCTTTGGTGTCGCGGGCACGGACCGCTCGCTCGCCTTCGGCGAGGTGGCCCTGCAGGCTTACATCGCCCACAAGTTCTCCGGCCAGGATCTGGAGCCGGGCCTGAAGGAGGGAGCGTTCTACGATCCCACCAACTTCACCTTCCCCGCCGGCGTCCACATCTGCGAGGTGGAAATCGATCCGGACACGGGCGTCACCACCATCGAGCGCTGGACGGCGGTGGACGATTTCGGGGTCATCATCAACCCGATGATCGTGGAGGGCCAGGTCCATGGCGGCATCGCCCAGGGCGTCGGACAGGCGCTTCTGGAAGGCGCCGTCTACGACCGGAGCGGACAGCTCGTGACGGCCAGCTTCAATGATTACTGCATGCCGCGCGCCAACGACCTGCCGTCGTTCCAGGTCGGGATGACGGTGACGCCCTGCCCGTCGAACCCGCTCGGGATCAAGGGCTGCGGCGAGGCCGGCGCCATCGCCGCGCCGCCTGCGGTCATCAACGCGATCACCGATGCGCTGGGCCACGAGGACATCGCCATGCCGGCGACGCCTCAGGCCGTCTGGCGGGCCGCGCAGAAGGCGCGCATGCCCATGGCCGCGGAATAAGGGAGGAGAGAGGGATGTACGCTTTCGACTATCACCGCCCCACGAGCGCCCGGCAGGCTGCCGACCTTGCCTCGCAATTCGAGGACATGAAGTTCCTCGCCGGCGGGCACACCCTGCTGCCGACCATGAAGATGCGTCTCGCAGGCCCCACCAATCTGGTCGATCTCGGCCAGATCGCGGAGCTGCGCGGGATCGAGCGCTCGGGCGATACGCTCAGCATCGGCGCCATGACCAAGCATGCGGAGGTCGCCCATTCAGCGGACGTCCGGCAGGCCATCCCGGCCCTTGCCGAACTCGCCGAAGTCATCGGCGACCCGCATGTGCGCAACCGCGGCACCATGGGCGGCTCGGTCGCCAACAACGATCCGTCCGCAGACTATCCGGCGGCGTGTCTGGCGCTCAACGCCACCATCGTCACCGACCGGCGCGAGATCGCGGCGGACGATTTCTTCCAGGGCATCTTCACGACGGCTCTCGACGAGGGCGAGATCATCACGAGGATCGCCTTCCCGGTCCCGTCGCAGGCGGCCTATGCCAAGTTCCGCAATCCCGCCTCGCGCTATGCCCTCGTCGGCGTGTTCGTCGCGAGGTTCGCGGATGGCGTGCGAATGGCGGTGACGGGCGCGGGCTCGAACGGCGTCTTCCGTATGCCGGAGATGGAGCAGGCGCTCGCCCAAAACTTCGCGCCTGAGGCTCTCAACGGGATCGCCGCTCCGGAAGACGAGATGAACAGCGACATCCATGCGGATGCAGCTTACCGCGCCCATCTCGTCGGCGTCATGACGCGCCGGGCCGTGCAGGCGGCCGCCTCGCGGAGCTGAGCGACAGGCACCTGAGCGACAGCCGATGCCCGGGCCTGACCCGGGCATCTTGCCCTTGTGGAGCAGATCATCCCGTGGCTGAACAACCCGGTTCCATCGACGAAACCCTCGCCCTGCTGGAGAGCACCGGCTACGTGGCCGACCGGCCGCTTGCAACGGTGCTCTTCCTCGCGTTGAGGCTCGGGCGGCCGCTCTTCCTCGAAGGGGAAGCCGGCGTCGGCAAGACGGAGATCGCGAAGGTGCTGTCCGCGGCGCTCGGGCGCAGGCTCATCCGCCTGCAATGCTACGAGGGCCTCGACGTGGCGGCTGCGGTCTATGAGTGGAACTATGCCGGGCAGATGATGGCGATCCGTCTTGCGGAAGCCGGCGGATCGGTGGACCGCGACACGCTCGAAAGCGATCTCTTCTCCGAGCGCTATCTGGTGAAGCGGCCGCTTCTGCAGGCACTCGAGATTGACACCGCCGGCGCTCCGGTTCTCCTCATCGACGAACTCGACCGCACCGACGAGGCTTTCGAGGCCTTCCTCCTCGAAGTCCTGTCCGACTTCCAGGTCACCATCCCGGAGCTCGGCACAGTCAGGGCGGAGCATCCGCCCATCGTCATCGTCACCTCGAACCGGACGCGGGAGATCCACGACGCGCTCAAGCGCCGCTGCCTTTACCATTGGGTCGACTATCCGGATGCGGAGCGTGAGCTCGCGATCCTCAAGAGCCGCGTGCCGGATGCTCCCGCACGGCTCTCGCAGGAGATCGTCGGCTTCGTCCAGGCGATCCGCAAGGAGGATTTGTTCAAGGCGCCCGGCGTCGCGGAAACCCTCGACTGGGCCTCGGCCCTGGTGGAGCTCGATGCGGTGGCGCTGGACCCCGCCCTCGTCTCCGACACGCTCGGCGTCCTGCTGAAATACCAGGACGACATCCAGAAAATGCAGGGCAGCCGCGCCAAGGAGATGCTCGACCGGGTGCAGGGCGCGCTGAGGGCTGCGGAGTGAGCGAGGAGCAGGGCAGCGGTCACCTCGCGGAGAACGTCGCCTATTTCGCCCGGACGCTTCGCGCTGCCGGCCTGCCGGTGGGGCCGGGCGCGGTCCTCGACGCCATCGCCGCGATTGAGGCCGCCCGGATCGGCACCCGCGAGGATTTCTACTGGACGCTTCACGCCGTCTTCGTGAAGCGGCACGAGCACAGCATCCTGTTCGATCAGGCCTTCCGGATCTTCTGGCGGCGGCGCGCGCTCCTCGAAAAGCTGATCGCCATGATGTCCCCAGTCGCTCCCGGCAATGCGAAGAAGGAGGACAAGCCGAAGGCCGGCGCCCTGCGCGTAGCCGAAGCGACGAACCCGCCCCAGCCGCAGCAGACCGAGCCGGTGGAGCAGCCCGAATTCTCGGCGCGCCTGACGGTCTCGGACAGGGAGATGCTGAAGGCGAAGGACTTTGCGCAGATGTCTGCGCCTGAGATCGTGAAAGCGAAGCGCCTGATTGCCGCGCTATCGCTGCCGGAGGATGAAGTCGTCACGCGCCGGTTCTTGGCGGATCACCGGGGCCGCCGCATCGACCCGCGCAAAACCTTCCGGCGTTCGCTGCGCGGTGGAGGAGCCGTCATCGACCTCGCCTACCGCTCGCCCGCCATCCGTCATGCACCACTGGTGGCGCTCGTGGACATCTCCGGATCCATGGCGGAGTACTCGCGCCTGTTCCTGCACTTCCTTCATGCGGTAGCCGAGAAGCGGCGGCGGGTGCATTCCTTCGTCTTCGCGACGCGCCTGACCAATATCAGCCGCGAACTCACGAGCCGCGATCCGGACGAGGCGCTCGCGCGCGCCACGAAGCGCGTGCAGGACTGGGAGGGCGGCACGCGCATCGCTCAGGCCCTGCACGAATTCAACCGCCACTGGTCGCGCCGGGTGCTGGGCCAGGGCGCCATCGTGCTGCTCTTCACCGACGGTTTGGAGCGGGAGGTCACGGACGAGCTGACCTTCGAACTGGATCGCCTGAAGCGGTCCTGCCGTCGCCTGATCTGGCTCAACCCGCTCCTGCGCTTCGACGCCTTCGAGGCCCGCGCCTCCGGCATCCGGGCCATGCTGCCCCATGTCCACGAGCTCCGCCCCATCCACAGCCTCGCCTCGATGGGGGCGCTCTGTCAGGCCCTCTCCGGCAAGCACGCGGGACGAAGCGACCCGCGCCAATGGCTGCAGGCCTCCTGATCCCGGTTTCAGCGGAGCCTCCCGAGCTCCTCCGCCGTGTCCACGTCCTGGAGAATCGCAGGGTCCTCCACCGGCCATTCCAGAACATCCGCCCGACCACGCAGGAGAGGACCAGCGCCGGCGTCGCCGGAGAGGCCCTGGATCGTGTCTTCGAGCACAAGCGAGAGGACGACCGGATTGCCCCGCCGCCCATCGAGGGTCGGGACGAGGGCTGCGGGCTCTCCCTGCTCTCTCCACGCGCTCACGAGCGTATCGATCAGTGCCGCCGAGACCAGCGGCATGTCCCCGAGGAGAATGATGGCGGCTCTTGCATGGGAGGGCAGCGCGGAGAAACCGGCCCTGAGCGAAGTCGAGAGTCCCTCCGCAAAGGCTGCATTGCGGACGAGGCGGACGGACAGATCGGAAAGCGCAGCCTCGACCTCCTCCGCCCGGTGGCCGGTGACTGCGACGACCGGCTGGGCCGACGACGCAACCGCCGCCTCCGCCACGTGGCGCACCAGGGGCTTGTCCGAAAGCGGCGCCAGGAGCTTGGGCTCGCTGCCGAAGCGGGTGCCCCGTCCCGCCGCGAGAACGATGGCGGCCACGTCGCTCATTCCTCATCCCCGCTCTCGCCACCCGCACGCGGCTGCGGCCGCGACACGATCTCCATCAGAAGTCCGCCGACGCCGAGCGCCGTGATGTCCGCCCGCGTGACGGGCACGCCTGCCAGGATCCGGTGCAGCACCCAATCGAACCCGTTCTCCTTCGGGGAGCGGGCACAGCCAGGCGCTCCGATCACGGGCTTCCCATGGAGGGATCCGATGAGGAGCAGGTTTCCGGGATCGACGGGCATGCCGAAATGTTCAACGGCTCCACCGGCCTTCTCGATGGCACTCGGGATGACGTCGCGCCGGTCGGCGATCGCGGAGGCCCCGAAGATCACGATGAGATCCGCCTCTCCCGAAGCCCGTTGCGCCAGCTCCTGCGCCAGGGCGGAAGCATCGTGCGCCACGCGGCTCTCCCAGGCAATCGCCGCCTGCGCCGGCTCCAGGCGCCTGGCGAGGACCGCATTCGTCTTGTCGATCACGCTCGCCTTCAGCCCCGGCAGCACGGTCGCGATCACCCCCACCTTCCGGCGGAGATAAGGCGCGATCCGCAGCGCCTGCCGGTGAGTCCTGGCGATGCCGTCCCGCAGCAGAGCCTCGGGAATGGCATAGGGAATGATCTTGACGGTGCCGATCATCTCGCCGGCGACGACCGGCCGGAAAGCCGGCAGGGTCGCAACCGTCATGGCCTCGTCCACCGCGTTGAGGCTGTCCACGGCCTCGCGGTCGACGCACAGGACGCCCGCGACCTCGGCGTAGAGATTCGAGCGGCCGGTGAAGGGCTCCTCGACCGTGATGTTCTCGCCTGCAAGCACCTTTGCGAGCCGCCATGCGGCTTCGTCTTCCCCGATATCGCCGGGCTCGAGCTGCACTGCGATGATGCTTTCGACGCTAGCCTGATGGAGGCTCTGAGCGATGTCCGGCGTGACGGCGCTCCCCTTCTTCAGCACGATGCCGCCGGCCCTCACGGTGTGAGCGGCCAGGGCCCCAACCGCTTCCAGAACCGGAACGAGGCCGAACCTCACGCCGCGCGCCTCCGGTCTTGTCGCAATGCGGCGATGATCTCGGCGAGGATGGACACGGCAATCTCGGCGGGCGAGACCGCGCCGATATCGAGCCCGATGGGTGCGTGGATGCGGGCGAGATCCGCCTCTCCGAACCCGGCCGAGAGCAGGCGCTGGACACGCCGCTCATGGGTCTTCCGCGAGCCGAGGGTCCCGATATAGAAGCATGGAGACCGAAGGGCGGCGATGAGCGCAGGATCGTCGATCTTCGGATCGTGGGTCAGGGCCACCGTGGCGGTGTAGCGGTCGAGGCCGTAATCCGGGAGCGCCGCATCCGGCCATTCGGCCAATACAGGCACGTCCGGAAAGCGCTCGGGCGTCGCGAAGGCCGTACGCGGATCGATGATGGTGACGTCAAGATCGACGCCCTTCGCCATGGGCGCGAGCGCCTGGCTGATATGCACTGCGCCGATGACGGCAACCCGCACAGGCGGGGCCTGAACGGTCAGGAAGAACTGGCGCCCGTTCTGCTCGAGCAAGCCGCTCTTGCCCCGACGCAGGGCCTCCTGCAGCTCGGCGGCCAAAGGATCCTGCCCGATATCCCCTTCCCGGACGAGGCGCTGCTCGCCCGAGGCGAGCTCCGTCACGAGGATCGCTGCGCGCCGGGCGGCCCGTTCCGCGTTGAGATCGGAGAGGAGACCCAGCCGCATGTCGCTCCCTCAGTTCACGGCAGAACGGGCACTTTACTCCACCCGCTCCACATAAACCCTGATCCGCCCGCCGCAGGACAGGCCGACCTGCCAGGCCGTCTCATCGGCGACGCCGAACTCTAGCATTCGCGGTTTTCCATCTGCAATCACGTCCAAGGCCTCTGTGATCACCGCGCCCTCGACGCAGCCCCCGGACACAGAGCCGAGGAAGTTCGTATCCTCGTCGATGATCAGGTGGCTGCCGACAGGGCGCGGAGCCGAGCCCCAGGTCTCGATCACCGTCGCCAGAGCCACGCCCCTGCCCGCGCGCCTCCATTCCTCCGCAGCCCTTAAGATGTCAGTCTCGGTCGAAACCATGGGGGCCTTCCGGGCGTGGTGGCGATGAACACGGCCGATTGTGCCACTGTCGGAACCGAAGGTGCAACAGGGGCAGGCTGCCGAAAGGCGATCCGACTGGCGGTAAGCGTCTCAATCCTGGGAAAGGGTTCCGGCGGCCCCTTGGTGTGGAACCGGGGCGGAGTGGCTGGGGCGCCAGGATTCGAACCTGGGAATGGCGGTACCAAAAACCGCTGCCTTACCGCTTGGCTACGCCCCACCGGGATGAGGCGTGTACATAGTCGGCACAAACGTCGCTGGCAACTCCGATTTGCACCGGACCGGATATCTGCACGAAGTCCCAAATCTCCCCTTGCGGCGCTCCCCCCTCGCCGCTATAAGACCGGCCTCCCGAGAATTTTCGGTGTCGGAGTGTAGCGCAGTCTGGTAGCGCACCACGTTCGGGACGTGGGGGTCGCAGGTTCAAATCCTGCCACTCCGACCATTCTTTCCCGCAAAACTCAGAAACAACTTGAACCGCACTCTCAGTGCGTCGGGAATCGTCCGTCATAGGGCTCGTAGTGGAGCACCTGCGTCGGGGCGGCTTCGATCTGATGACGTGAGGCGCGCTGCCTATCCTGGGGCTCTCGGTCAGGGAGCGGCTCCATGCCCGAGGGCGTGTAGCGGGGGCGGAAGCGCAGATCCACGAGGGCGCGCAGTTCGGGGGCCGCCAGATCCATCATGGTCGCGTCGCGCCAGCGGCGATGCAGCTTATTCTTGCCCGTCAGTATGCTCCAGAAGCTGCGGGCCTCCTCCTCGACCTGCAGGACAATCCGTCCCGTGAAGGTCTTACGGAGATTGAAACGTCCTGTCAGAGCCATCGACCTCTCCTCGATCACCTGCCATGCGCAACCGAAGTCGGCCGGAGCGACATCGCCGAGGCTGCCTTTCGCAATGCCCGCGGGCGCGGCGCTCATCCGATTCCGTCATGAAGCCAATGCCTTGGCAGGCCTCGGGTTCCGGGCATTCCCGCCGCGGTGCGATGCCGTTTCCGTGAGGGCTTTGCTGCAGGAATTTCAGCCGCTTTCGAATGGAATGAAGACGGGTTATGGGAAGCTTGTCGCTTCAGGACAGGGGGAGTTTCTCGACGGGTGATCCGATTGTGTCCGGCCGGACTGGGAAGCGTAAAAGGAGAGCCCGTCGGGTAAAGGGTCAGCCGGCCCGCCGTCCGGTCGCGGATGCACCGACCGGCTTCGTCGGACGCTCGATCGTCACGAGCTGCCCGGTTCTGGGATCGAGGATCGTCATGTGCTGCTCCATAGCTTTGAGATCGAGTCCGCTGCCCAGGAACCGTCCTGCTTCTTGCACGATGCCTTGGCGTGGGAGAAACGCCCGACCGTCCCGGAAGATCGAATGATGCTGAGAACATGGTAAGCAATTCGTTACTGAATGGTGCGCATCGCAGCCTCGTCTTCCGGAAGCTTCGCCGCTAACCGGGGTCCGTCACGCACCGGCGCCAGCCGGCTTGTCGATCCATCCGGAGACAGTTGATGAACACCGCTTCCCTCGAAAAAGTCTGGGCCCCGCGCCTTCTCAGCGTTCTGCGAATCGTCGCAGCACTCATCTTCATGGCGCACGGAACGCAGAAGCTCCTCGGCTTTCCGGCCTCGTCCAATCCTGCCCCGGAGGCCTTCACCCTGTCCTGGATCGCAGGCGTGCTGGAACTGTTCGGGGGCGCGCTTCTGATCCCAGGCCTGTTCGTCCGCCCGGTCGCCTTCGTGCTCTCCGGGCTAATGGCGGCGGCCTATTGGATCGCGCATGCCCCGCGCAGCTTCTATCCCGTCCTGAACGGAGGAGACGCGGCCATTCTCTACTGCTTCGTCTTTCTGTACATCGCAGCCGCTGGCGGCGGCGCGTGGAGTCTGGACAGGCTCCTGAACCGGCGCCGCACAGCCCGAGGCTCAAGCCCGCAAAAGCGCGCGGAAAGCTGAAAAGGGCTTTCCGCGCCTCTTCAGTCCTCAGCCGCGCTCGCGATCCGCGCCCGAGATGCGGCGCAGGCGTTCGTCCTCCACCTCGACCTCGGTGACGTTCTCCTGATCGAGCGGATTCGGCATGAGATCCGTCATGAGGCCGGTGGTGGTCGAAGCGGCGGCGCCGATGGGGGGCGCCCGGTCGTCAGAGCGCAAGGCATTGCTGCGCTCACCGGCGTTGATGCGCCCTTCGTCGTCCAGGATGTCGATCACCCGGTCGGCTTCCGCTTCACCAACTCTCGCGATCACCAGCACGCCGCCTCGGCGGATACCCTCTTCGTAAGTATGCGCCTCCTCCTCGTCGAGGCCGGCACCGGCGAGCGCGCCCGCAAGCGAGCCCACTGCAGCGCCGGTTCCCGCACCGACTAGGGTCGCCACCAGCCACCCCGCCGCCACGATGGGGCCGAAGCCCGGGATCGCGACCGTGCCGAGGCCGGCAAGCAGCCCAGCGCCGCCGCCGATGACGGTGCCCGCGGTCGCGCCTGCCCCCGCCATCTCTCCTGTGGCGGTATCCTCGTCAGAAGCATGGGTTGCGCGCGGGGCATAGTCTTCGCCGACATTGCTGGCGATGAGGCTGAGCTCGAGCCCGGAAATATTCGAGGTCTCGAGCCGGCGTACGGCCGTCGCAGCCTCGTCGTAAGTATCGAAGAACGCGGTGATTCTGCGCTCGGCCATAGGCACCTCCCGTTGCGAAGTTATCTGGGGGCTAATGTGCGACCGGCGACCCGGTTCCTGAGGGACGGCCCTGCGCTTCCATGCCGCCTTTCGGAAGCATCCCTGGATTGCTAGATCCGCAACAAAGAAGCCATTCAAAGGCGCTTTAGGGGGCTAACCCATCATGAGACATATTCATTTCGACGATGGACTGCGGCTGCGTTTCCCGGGCCGCAGCGAGGACTTCGACCAGGGTGTCGAGATCGGCATGCTGGCAGCGCTGATGGATCAAGGCATGCCGGAGTTCTCCCGCTGGATCTCGCGGGGCAATTTCGCCCAGGTCGAGGCCATCGCCAGGCAGCTCGGCTACCATGTTGTCGCGGGCAACGGCGACGAAGAGTGGGTCGATCTCACCTTCCGCTTCGGTCCGGCCAAGGCGAAGCCGAAACTCCGCCTCGTCCACTCCGCCGGCTAAAGCGACACCGCCCAAAAAAGAAGAAGCCGCCTTCGGGCGGCTTCTTGCGTTTGGCTTTTCGTCGCATTCAGCGGGCGTCGCCGCCCCGCCGCGTGACGGACCAGGCCGCCTGCAGGAGAGCCACGGCCAGGGCCGTCTTCACGATTGTCGCGGCCACGAAAGGCGCGGCGCCCACGGTCCAGGCCTTGGCGAAAGGCATCACCAGCGAGAGCTGGGCGAGGCCGAAAGCGAAGATCACCGCGTGGCCGATGCTCATCATGACGATGACGCGCAGGAGCGAACGATCCCAGCCGCGCTCGGCCATGAGGCCCATGACCACGGCTGCCGCCAGGAAGCCGAAGAGGAAGCCGCCGGTGGGGCCCATCAGATAGCCGATGCCGGCCGTCGGACCTGCGAAGACCGGCATGCCCATCGCGCCCTCGGCGAGATAGAGGGCGACCGTCGCGCCGCCGAGACGCCAGCCATAGGTCGCGCCGATGAGCAGCACGACCAGGGTCTGCATCGTCATCGGGACGAAGGGCAGAGGCACCTGGACCTTGGCGGACAGGGTGAGCAAGGCCGAGCCCACGGCCATCAGGACGATGGCGCGCAGGGCGGCAAAGCGGGCATCGTCCCGGGACGGCCAGATGAGGCCGACGAGGGTCGACGGGGAGGACAGCGAGGGTGCGCCAGTCGACATGATATGAATCTCCAGATCGTTCCGCCTTTTCCGAGGCGGCCTATGACGCCTTATAGGTGGGTCCTGCCAGCGCCTCAAGCCGCCACGCTCGGCATTTCAAACGAAGGGCACAGCTCTCGCCGGCCAGGTAGCCCCCGTCAAAACCAAGAAAGCGCTTGAGGGCGATTGGCGTTTCCCTCAAGAACGGACAGCTTCTCCCACGCCGGACCCTCTGGAACGGCATTGGCAGGGAATTCCACTTCATGGCCGACGACCTGACCTTCGATACCCGCCCCCCGGCTCAACCGGGCGAGTGCTTGCGGGTGAGCCCCCTCGTCCGCCGAATCGTCGCCGGCAATCCGGGGTCCATCACCTTCACCGGAACCTGCAGCTACATCGTCGGCTCAGGGCAGGTGGCGATTATCGATCCAGGCCCGGACCTGCCGGAGCATGTCAGCGCCCTGCTCGATGCAGTGAGACACGAGACGGTGTCCCATGTGCTCGTCACCCACACTCACCGCGATCACTCGCCCGCGGCGCAGGCGATCAAGGCGGCGACGGGCGCGAGCATCGTCGGCTGCGGGCCGCATCGGAGCGCACGCCCTCTCTTCACGGGCGAGGTCAACCGCCTCGAGGCGAGCTCCGACAAGGACTATGCCCCCGACCGGGAGCTGACCGACGGCAATGTGGTCGAAGGCCATGGCTGGACCCTTGCGGCCCTGGCGACGCCCGGGCACATGGCGAACCACACGGCCTTTTCGCTCCTCGAGGAGAAGGCGCTTTTTTCCGGCGACCACGTGATGGCCTGGTCCACAACCGTCGTTGCGCCCCCCGACGGGTCCATGAGCGAGTTCATGGCCTCCCTCGACAAGCTGAAAGGGCGGGAGGAAACGATCTACTGGCCTGGTCATGGCGGTCCTGTGCGGGAGCCTCAGCGTTTCGTGCGGGCGCTGATCCACCATCGTCGGCAGCGGGAGGCCTCGATTCTCAACCGGCTCGCCGCGGGTGACCGAACGGTCCCGGAGATCGTAGCCGCCATCTACCAGGGACTGAAGCCCGCCCTCGTCGGCGCGGCGGGACTCTCGGTCTTCGCGCATCTGGAGGACCTGGTGGAGAAGGGGCGCGTCAGGACGGATGGAACCCCGGCCCTCGACGGCGAATACCGGCTCGCCTGAAGCGTCTAGTTCACCGCCAGCGCCAGATTGGAGGTCTCCTCCAGGAAGGCGCGGATGCGACGCGCGTTCATCCCGAGATCGTGCGTGCCGAAGCGGGATGCGGAGCGGACATCGATTCGCGTTCCGTCGACCCGCGGGCGGATGCGCACGGTGATGTCGTCCGGCATCCGAAGCAGAAAGGTGCGGTCGACCGCCTCCAGGCGCCCTGCCCCCACACGCCCGCCCGGCGGCACCGCCTCGATCACCTGCCAGCCGAGATTGTCCGCGGCCTTGCGCACGAGGGCGAAGGCCTCCTCGGGGCCGATATCGAGGGTGAGCGGCGCAATCTGCACATAGGCCTCGCGCTGCATCTCGCGCGCCTCGGAAGACACCTCGGGAGGCACGTGACCGCCCCGAACGGCCAGTGCCGCCCGGGAGCGCGAAAACGCGGGCGGGTCCTCCGTGTCGGTGGCGACATCGTTGATGGGCGGCAGGGTCACGGCCCGGACCGCCATGAGGCCGGGATAGGCGAGGACGAGGGCTGCGATGACGAGGCCCCGGATGGCGCTTCCCAGCCCGCGCCGCCCTTCCCGCCAGATGCGGATGAAGGCGATGAACGACAGCCCCACCGCCAGCAACGCCATGGCGAGCCCGGCTCCCAGGGCGACGAATCCCGACTGGTACTCCACGCGCTCGAACCGGATCAGCAGAACGGCCATGACGGTCACGGCCAGCGCGAACCACGCGAGCTTGGGCGACCACTTCGCGGGCCGGGAATACGGTTCCTCGATGATGAGACGGCGCATCAGGTCGTCTTACAGATCTCTTTCAGCGCACGCCACTCCTCGCCGGTGAGGAGCGGCTGGCCTTGCCGGGGCGGGACATGTTTTTCCAAAGCTTTCAGGCGTTCGCCTGTCAGCGGATGGCTAGACAGTAAAGCAGAAGCTTTGCCTTTCGTTCCGCCGAATGTCGATCAATACGAGGGGATGACGTCCGGAAAGGTTCCGATGTAAACTGTTTCCACAGTACCGAGGAGTTGTTCGTTGTCGTTCCCCTCCCCCACCCCGGCCGGCCAGGAAACAGTCGATCCGCTGCGGGTCTGGTTTCGAGTCATCCGCCTGCATCGCCGGGCCGTGAATACGGTTGCGAGCACCCTGAAGGAGCTCGGCCTCTCCATTCCGCAATTCGACCTGCTCTCCACCCTCACGGAGCGGGAAGGGCTGAGCCAGCAGGAACTGGCTGAGCGGCTCTATGTCACCAAGGGCAATGTCTCCGGTCTCCTCGACCGGATGGTGGAGGCGGGGCTCGTCGAGCGCCGCTCGATTCCGGGGGACAGGCGCTCCAATGCGCTCCACCTGACGGATAAGGGCCGCGACCTCGCAGAGAAGGGCATCGCCGCCCAGCGGGCCTATGTGGAGCGCACCCTCGGCACGCTGCCGCCGCAGGACCTCGTCGATCTGGAGCGCATCGTTCTCGCCTGGCGCGAGAAGGCGCGGGTCGAGGAGGAGACGATGGAATCCAAGCAGCGGCGGTAACCTCCATGTTCGACGCGGTGGCATTCGCGGGCGGCGGGAACCGCTGCTATTGGCAGGGCGGCTTCTGGGAGGCGGCGGCGCCCCTGCTCGGTCTCAAGCCCGACATGGTGGTGGGCGTGAGCGCAGGCGCCTGGTCGGCCTGCTACAGCCTTCTGGGGCTCGGACGGCGCGTGAACGAGATGGTGGCGGAAGGCTGCAGCCTGGGACGCCGCAATTTCGAGTGGCGCGCCTGGCGCAGCGAAGGCTCGCCCTGGCCGGTCTCGCGCATGTATCGCAGCCTGATCGAGAGCATCATCGACGAGCATGCGCTGGAGCGTCTCACGCGTGGCCCGGGGATCCTGATCGGGCTCGCCCGCAAGCCGCGCCGGCTGCCCCTGTCGATCGCCGTTCCGCTCGGGATCGCGACCTATCAGGTCGAGAAGAAATGGCGCTCGCCGGTCCACCCCGGGGGCGGGCGCGTCATCGGCTTCCGGCCGGAATTCGTCCGCGTGCAGGACCTGTCGTCTCCGGCGGAACTCTCGGCCGCCCTGATGGCGAGCGCCAGCGTACCGCCCTTCATGCCGGTCGGGCTCGTGGGCGGCATGGCGGCCCTTGACGGCGGACTCGTGGACAACGTGCCCGCGGAGCCGCTTCTCCCCATTGAGGAGCGGGGCGGCAAGAGCCTCGTCATCCTCTCAAGGCTCTACCGCGCCTTCCCGCACGTGCCGGGACGGACCTATGTCCAGCCGTCCGAACCCGTCCCCATCGGCCAGTTCGACATCACCGATCCCTCCGGCATCCGCAAGGCCTATGAGATGGGTCTGAGGGACGGAGAGGCTTTCGCGAAGCGTGTGGGCGCACACACCTTATAGCAAGAGCTTGGCGGTATAGGCCTCCCTATCGTCAACCAACCCACAGGGGAGCTATTCATGACGCCACGCTGGATCGATGCGGTTCTGTCGAGCCGCATCACGGAAGTCGCCGCCCGTATTCTTCTCACCTTCCCGTTCTGGGGCAGCGGCCTCGCCAAGCTCCTGGATTTCTCAGGAGGCATGGCGGAGATGAGCCACTTCGGGCTCGAGCCCGCCTGGTTCTTCAACACGCTGACGGTCATCGTTCAGCTCGGCGGCTCCGCCCTCATCATCGCCAACCGCTGGACCTGGCTGGGCGCGGGGGCGCTCGGGGTCTTCACCTTCCTGACCATCCCGATCGTCCACAACTTCTGGAGCCTGGACGGGGAGCGCGCCGTCGTCGCCTTCCACACCGCCACGGAGCATGTCGGGATGATCGGCGCGCTGGTTCTCGTCTCGGTCCTTGCTTTGCGCCCACGGCGTACCGCCACGCACGAGCGCGAGCTGGACTACGCCATCGGCACCGGAGCCTGACGGACATTCACCAGAGGTTAAGCCTGCCTGGATCATTTGCTGACTAGCCAGCAAATGATCACGGCTCCGCCCCGAAGCGGTCACGACAGACCGGATCATGCGGTCAGGTCGTCGAAACGGCCCAGAAACTTATAGGGAGCATCATGATTCACCGCGCTACGAACCAAGAACCCGGCCCGAAACGCCCGGCGGAAGCCCAGCCTGCTTCCGCCTTCAAGCCCGTCGCTCTTCCGGCCCTTGCGGCGGCCGTGCAGGCCGCCAAGCCACAGCCGACCCGGCAGCCGAATCGCGAACTCCCTGCGATCCTGCGTAAAGAAGCAGTCTTGGGCTGAGGCCCTCGCACTCCCGGCTCCGAGATGAGCCTCGCCTCAGGTCTTTTCCGGCGAAGCATGAACTGCCTCGCCGGAATGAAGCACGGAATGGACAGGCGCTCGTGACGCTGCGACAGTAGCGGCAACCCTCAATCAAGAGCGCCCATGACCACACTTTACATCAGCCATCCGGCCGCCCTCGCCCATGAAACCCCTCTCGGCCACCCCGAAAGGCCGGACCGGATCCGCGCCATCGAGCGCGCCCTGGAGAAGGAGCGCTTCACGGCCCTCGTCCGCGAGCCGGCGCCGATGGCGGAGATGGAGAGCCTGATCCTGGCCCATCCGGAAGACTACGTCGTCCGCTTGCGGGAGATCTCGCCGCGGGAGGGACTGGTCCGGATCGACGAGGACACGGTCATGTCGCCCGGCACCTACGAGGCGGCCCTGCGCGGGGCGGGCGGCGCCGTGTTCGCCGTCGACGAGGTGATGTCCGGACGCGCTGCCAATGCCTTCGTCGCCATGCGCCCGCCGGGCCACCACGCCGAGCGCATCAGGGCCATGGGTTTCTGCTTCTTCAACAATGCGGCGATCGCTGCGCGCCATGCCCAGAGCCGCTACGGGGCTGAGCGGGTCGCGATCTTCGACTGGGACGTCCATCACGGCAACGGCACGCAGGACATCTTCTGGAGTGATAGCAGCGTACTCTACTGCTCCACGCACGAAGCACCGCTCTATCCTGGCACCGGCGCGGCATCGGAGACGGGCGAGCACGGCACCATCGTCAACGCGCCCCTGAGCGCAGGCGATGGAAGCGAGGCCTTCCGCGAAGCGCTGGAGACCATCGTCCTTCCGCGGATCGACTCCTTCGCGCCGGACCTCATCGTGATCTCGGCCGGTTTCGACGCCCATTGGCGCGATCCGCTGGCGAGCCTGAGCCTGACGGAGTCGGATTTCGCCTGGGCGACGCATAAGCTCATGGCCCTCGCGGACCGGCATTGCGGCCAGCGCATCGTTTCCCTTCTCGAGGGCGGCTACGATCTCGAAGGGCTCTCGAAATCTGTCGCCTTCCACCTCGACGCCCTCATGGGGCGGGATATGCGGGGCTGATCGGCGCCTTCGTGAAGGCGCGGCGGCTTATGCTCGACAGTTTATGCAGCAGCTCGCCGAGCGCTAGTGTCCGCAGGCCCGACAATAGAGCCAGCGACAGCAGGACACCGTAAGGCGTCGGGCCCGGGGCGAGCACCACGACGGCAAGGCCGGCGAGCACCGCCAGCCCGTGGATCGCCATGAGGCGCTTCTGCTGCGGGAAGAGGGCGCACGAATCCCCGACCGGCGCGGCCAGGGCGACGAAAAGCTGGAAGAGAGCCACGTACGGAACCACCTCGGCAAGGTTGCCAAGCCCCGTGCCGTTCAAAAGTGGATCCGCCAGGATCAGCAATCCCGCCATGGCGGCATAGGCCGCCCCGAGCACCACGATCAGGCCCAGCATGACGTGCCGGTGGAAGATCGGGTTTGCCCTGTCGGCCGATGGCCGCAGCCGGTTCAGGAAGATCGGAGTCGACGCGCCCGTAATGATCTGCGTCGGCACGTCGAAGATGCGGTAGGCCAGCGCCATGTGACCGGCGAGCACGTCGTCGGCCACGATCGGCATGATCAGAAGCGGCGACAGGACGAAGGCAAGGCCAAGGAAGGAGGCCGGCAGGTTGTAGATCGGCAGGTTTTTCCACTGCCGGGCCGTGTCGGTGAGCGCCGCCTTCGCCCATCCCTGCATCAGTGGCCGCAGATGCTGCCTGCGGCGCCACACGAGATAGGCTGCCCAGCCTCCATGTCCGACGATATCGGCGATGACGAAGCAAAAGGTGTCCTCGACCGGCGACAGGACGAGAATGAGCAGCGTCGTCGGCTGCAGAAGCGCCTGAACGAGGGATCCGCGTCCAAGACCTTTGAAATCGCCGATCCGTGTCGTCACCACAAAGGCAAGGCGCAGGATGCCGCGCGCTAAGTTGGAAAGCGGCAGCAGCAGGGCGACCTGCATCCGCATCAGATCACTGGTGCCGACTCCGACAGCCACGACCGAAAAGACGATCCAAAGCGCGCCGCCGACAACAAGGCAGAGACGCAGCGCCTGGCCCGCATCTTCATCGGTCTGCGCTGCGACGATGGCGGCCTCGTAGCGGAGGAACAGAGCGATCCAGGCCAGTGACGCGAATGTCTGATAGACGCCGAACTCGGCGAAGGCTTCGATGTCCACCAGCCACGCCGCAACGATCAACGTCAGGATCGACATCGCCCGCGCACCGATGAGGCGCGCCGCGAGGAAAAGGGCATCCCGTCCAGGCTTTCCGGTGATGATGCGCCCAGCAGCAAGCCGGAGAAGGATCAGCGGAGCCCAGAGCCCGGAGAGCGGAAGACCATATCTGTTATCACGTTCCTCGAGCCCTTCGTCCGATCTCCCCTCCGCGCGCGCGGCACAAGTCAGGTTCGATCGGTCGCGAACTTGGTTCAAACGGAAGCCGTAGCCGTGTGGTGAGGAGACTTCGGAAAAAGTCTGAGCGGAGGATTGGTATCATTATGGTTAAGCTTCGAGCGGCTCCTCGGCAAGGAGCTCGATTCCGAAGCCAGCCAATCCCACGTATGAGCGGGAAGATGTGGCAAGATTGCGGATGGAAACGACGCCCAAATCTTTGAGGATCTGCGCACCCAAGCCGACTTCCCGCCACTGGTTCGAGCGCATGGCTTCCGAGGCCGTCGTTTCGTCATCCGTGAAGTTCGTCACAGGCACGCCGGCCGTGCCGTCGCGCAGATAGACGAGCACGCCCCTGCCCTCCTTCACGAAGCGCTGCATCGCCGCAGCGATCGTCCTGCCGCCCTCGAATACATCGGTGAGCGCATTGGCGCGGTGCAGGCGCACGGGCAGGTTGCGACCGTCGCCGATGCGGCCATGAACGATGGCCATGTGTTGCACGCTGTCGAAAGGCGTCGAATAGGCATAGCCCGTGAAAGGGCCCCACTGCGTTTCGATCGGGAAGGTTGCGATTCGCTCCACAAGTTTTTCGCGCGCCTGGCGATAGGCGATGAGATCCGCGACCGAGATGCGCTTGAGGCTGTGCTTCTCGGCGAAGGCGTCGATCTGCGCGCCCTTCATCACCGTGCCGTCGTCGTTTGCGAGTTCGCAGATGACGCCGACGGGGGGCAGACCTGCGAGCTTGCAGAGATCGACCGCCGCTTCCGTATGGCCGGAGCGCATGAGAACGCCGCCGTCCTTGGCGATCAACGGGAATACGTGGCCCGGCCGCACGAAATCGACTGCGCCCATGTTGTTGTTGGCGAGAGCGCGCACGGTATTGGAGCGCTGCTCGGCGGAGATGCCGGTGGTCAGCCCGTGCCTCACATCGACCGACACGGTGAAGGCCGTTCCGAGCGGCGCATCGTTGGAGGCCACCATCGGGTCGAGCCGCAGGCGGCGGGCTTCCGAGGCGGTCAGCGGCGCGCAGACGATGCCGCAGGTATTACGGATGATGAAGGCCATCTTCTCCGGCGTGCAGAGGGAGGCGGCGACGATGAGGTCGCCCTCGTTCTCGCGGTCGTCGTCATCCGTGACGATGATAATTTCACCGCGGGCGAAAGCCTCGATGGCGTCGGTGACGGAATTGGGCATCAGAGCCTCCTTGGCGGATGTGGGCAGAAAGTCGTTGGGCGTGACGCCTCCGCGGGTCTCACGGGCGATCACTTCGGCCGTGTCCCGGGAGAGCCAGGCATGTTCGGAGTTGCAGAGCTGGGTGACGGCGCCAGGCGTGACGCCGATCCGGCGCGCGAATTCCACGCGCGACATGCCATTACGGGATAACCACTCAGCCAGTTTCATGGCGGTGGATTAGCCGAGGACGCGATTTTAGTAAAACTAAAATTGTCAGGATTTGATCGGCCAGGGAGCACTTTCCCCCACCTGCCCCCGATGGCGCAGGACGTGATCAGCCAGGACACAGGCCACCATGGCCTCACCCACCGGCACCGCACGAATGCCCACACAGGGATCGTGCCGCCCCTTGGTCCTGACCTCCGCCTCCGCACCGGAACGGGTGACGCTGGCGCGGGGCGTCAGGATCGAGGAGGTCGGCTTCACGGCGAAGCGGCACACGACCGGCTGGCCGGTGGAGATGCCGCCGAGGACGCCGCCCGCATGGTTCGACAGGAAGGTCGGCGCGCCCCGGTTGCCGGGCCGCATCTCGTCCGCGTTCTCCTCGCCACGTAGGCTTGCTGCGGCAAAGCCGTCGCCGATCTCGACGCCTTTCACCGCATTGATGGACATGAGCGCAGCGGCAAGGTCCGCGTCGAGCTTGCCGTAGACCGGAGCGCCAAGACCCGGCGGCACGCCCTCCGCCACGATCTCCAGAACCGCGCCGATGGAGGAGCCGTCCTTGCGCAGCCCATCCAGGTATTCCTCGTAGAAGGCCGCGGCCTTGGCGTCCGGGCAGAAGAACGGGTTGCGGGACACCTCGTCCCAGTCCCAGTTGTTCCGGTCGATGACATAGGGGCCCATTTGCACGAGCGCACCGCGGATCGTAACGCCGGGCAGCACCTTTCGGGCGATTGCGCCTGCAGCGACACGCGCCGCCGTCTCGCGGGCCGAGGAGCGCCCGCCCCCGCGATAGTCGCGGATGCCGTATTTCACATCGTAGGTGAAATCCGCATGGCCCGGACGGTAGCTCTCCTTGATCTCGGAATAATCCCTCGAGCGCTGGTCCACGTTCTCGATCATCAGCGCGATGGGGGTCCCGGTCGTGACCTGCCGGCCCGTGCGCTCGTCGATGAAGACGCCAGACAGGACCTTCACCTGGTCCGGCTCCTGCCGCTGCGTCGTGAATCGCGACTGCCCCGGCCGGCGCCGATCGAGCTCCGCCTGGATCTCGGCCGCTTCCAGCGGGATCATGGGCGGACAGCCGTCGACCACGCAGCCGAGGGCCGGCCCATGGCTTTCGCCGAAGGTGGTGACGCGGAAAAGATGACCGAAGGTGTTGTGGGACATGGCGCTTCTTCGAGGTACAAGGCCTCTTAAAACCAAAGCGCCCGGGAGTCACGCCCACATGGCGGTCGAGCCTCCCGGCGGCGGAAGGCCGTCGTCATGCGCTCCCAGCGCCGGGTCTCATCAGGCGGCCCGCCTCATTGCCTTTTCGAGAATGTCGAAAACCCGGTCGTCGGCACATTGTGCGACGTTGAACCGAAGAAAGCCGGTCATCGTCTGTGATGCGCTGAAGACATTGCCGGGGGCGAGAACCGCACCGTCCGCGAGCGCGTGACGCGCAACATGGGCCGCGTCCATCCCGCCGGGCAGCCGGCCCCAGACAAACATGCCCGCCCTGGGCTCTATCCACGGCTCGATCCCAAGCGCCCTCAACCGGGGGAGCGTTGCCGCCCTCGCTTCGGCGAGACGCCCTCGCAGGATCTCCCTATGCTTGCGGTACGCACCGCTGCTCAGCACGCCGAGGACCAGTTCCTCTGTCAGGCGACTGCTGGAGAAACCCGTCGCAATCCGATGATCTGTCAGTTTATCGATCCAGTCCCGGCTACTGGCGACGTACCCGCACCGGAACGATGCCGATAAGGCCTTGGAGAAGCTGCCCACCCGCACCACACGGTCGAGACCATCGAGAGCAGCCAGCCGGGGAGCAGGCTCGATCTCGAAATCCGCGAAGATGTCATCCTCGACGATGATGAGATCGTGCTTCTCCGCGAGTTTCAGGACCTTGTGCGCGGTCACGGCCGAGAGCGCCGCTCCCGTAGGATTGTGAAGCCCGGAATTGGTGATGTAGAGGCGAGGCCGATGGTCGGCCAACGCTTGCTCGAAAAGGCTTATGTCGGGACCCGTAGCAGTATAGGGCACGCCAACGGCCTTTGCCTGATGCGCGCGCAGCAAGGCAAGGAAGTTGAAATAGCAGGGATCGTCCACAAGCACCGTGTCTCCCGGCTGGAGCAGAAGCCGGCAGACGAGGTCGATGGCCTGCGTACCCGAATCCGTCAGAAGGATTTGCTCAACCGTTACATGCAGGTCCTGCTCCGCCATCCGCCGCGACAGGTACTGCCGCAGAGCAGATAGTCCGAGAGGCGAGCCGTAGTCGGTGAGCCCGGTCCGGTCCTCCAGCTTTGCGAGAGAGCGCAGCGAGCGGCGGATCTCCTCTTCGGGCATCCAATGGCTCGGCAGCCAACCGCAACCCGGCTTCAGCATGTCGCCTCCGGCTTCGAGCGACTGCCGAGACACCCAGAACGGGTCGATCGAGCGATCGAGGCGCGGGGCGATCTCCGCCAGGGACAGAGGAGCCAGCGGGGCGGCGCTGTAAAAGCCCGAGCCGGGCCGGGATTTGATGATGCCCTCAGCCATCAGACGCTCGTAAGCCTCGACCACAGTGGACTTGGATACTCGCATCGTCTCGGCGGCGGAGCGGATCGACGGAATTTTTGCGCCGGGGGCAAGGGAGCGGCTGGCGATCCGGTCGCGGATCGTTCGCATGACGCGCTCAACCTGGGTTCCAGAGCGCCGACGGGCTGAGAGGTCGTCCACTGTACTGTTCCCCATGCCATAACAGTTCAGGCGAACCGTACCGGACCGTATCTGGAAAAGCCATGCCGCCTCATTGAAAACAGGCCATGTCGGGAGGCGGATGCATGGACAGGACGACGGAAGGATGGCTCTGCGGCTTTCTCGGGGTGCTGATCTTCAGCGGATCGCTGCCGGCAACCCGCATCGCCGTATCAGGCTTCGATCCTTTGTTCCTCACCCTGGCGCGGGCGACCATTGCGGGTCTTCTGGGAGCGGCGCTGCTCATCGCTTTGCGGCAGAAGCAGCCGGATCGGGAAGACTACGTCCCGCTCGCTATCGTCTCCCTGGGTGTGGTCGTGGGCTTTCCCCTGCTGACGGCCTTCGCGCTCCAGCACATCACCGCAGCCCATTCCATCGTCCTCATCGGCCTGCTTCCCCTCACCACAGCCATGTTCGGCGTATTTCGAAGCGGGGAGCGGCCACGGGCCGCGTTCTGGGCGTTCTCCGGCCTAGGGGGATCCCTGGTCGCCGGATATGCGCTCGCCCATGGGGGCTCCGCCTCCCTGGTCGGCGATAGTCTGATGCTGGGGGCAATCCTACTTTGTGGCCTCGGCTATGCGGAAGGGGCCAAACTCTCACGCAAGCTGGGCGGATGGCAGGTCATTTCCTGGGCGCTGGTGCTGTCACTGCCTTTGACGGCGGGAGGAACGCTTCTCGCCTTCCCTGCGTCATGGAGCGGCGTTGCCATGCCGGCCTGGCTCGCGCTTGGATACGTTTCGCTGTTTTCCATGCTGATCGGTTTCGTCTTCTGGTACAGAGGCTTGGCTCTCGGAGGCATCGCCGGCGTCGGCCAGCTGCAGCTCCTTCAGCCCTTTTTCGGGCTGACGCTTTCGGCCATGCTTCTGCACGAGAGCGTCGGATGGCCGATGATCGCCGTGACCACTGCCGTCATTCTCTGCGTGGCAGGAGCGAAGCGCTTTGCAAAGCCCGGCGAGGTGAAACTGCGAATCTCGTAGGAGCTCCGCTGGGCTCTACACCCAGCGGTGATTGCGCCCCTCGATCACCAGCACCCTGCCCTGCCAGATGTCGATGCTGGCGGCCTGGCGGGGAGACACCCCGCAGCAGAGGGCCAGAAAGGCGCGGGCGACGCCGCCATGGGCGACGAGGACCGTATCGCGGGTGAGATCCTCCAGGACGGGGCGGATGCGCTCCGTCAGCATGGCGTAGCTCTCGCCGCCGCCGGGCGGGGCGTAGTTCCACTTGTCGCGCTCGCGCATGGCGGCCATCTGCGGCTCGGCCTTGCGGACCTCCTTCCAGGTCATGCCCTCCCAGGAGCCGAAGGTCAGTTCGACGAGGCGCTCGTCGAGCCGGTAGCCCTCCGGGTGCAGGCCGATGGTCTGGCGCAGCCGCTCCATGGTTTCGCGGGTCCGCCCCATGGGGCTCGCGATGAAGGCGAGATCCTCGATGTGGGGTGCGAGGGTCTGGAGACGGCGGCCCGCCTCCTCCGCCTGCACGCGGCCGAGATCGTTGAGCGGGATGTCCTTCTGCCCCTGGAGCCGGCCTTCGAGATTCCAGTCCGTCTCGCCGTGGCGGATGAAGTAGATCGTGGGGCGGGACGCGGTCACGGCAGGTCCAGGCTACTCTTTGTCGAGGGAAAGGTCGGGCGCTTCCGGGTTCTTCATGCCGACCACGTGATAGCCCGCATCCACGTGCAGGATCTCGCCGGTCATGCCGCGGGACATATCGGAGACGAGATAGGCTGCGGTCTCGCCGACCTCCTCGATGGTGACCGTGCGGCGCATGGGCGAGTTGTACTCGTTCCACTTGAGAATATAGCGGAAGTCCCCGATGCCGGAGGCGGCGAGGGTCTTGATGGGTCCCGCCGAGATCGCGTTGACGCGGATGTTCTTGGGCCCGAGATCCGCCGCGAGATAGCGCACGGAGGCCTCGAGCGCCGCCTTCGCCACGCCCATGACGTTGTAGTGCGGCATCCACTTCTCGGCGCCGTAATAGGTGAGCGTGAGGAGCGAGCCGCCCTCGTTCATCAGCTTCTCGGCCCGCTGGGCGATGGCCGTGAAGGAATAGCAGGAGATCAGGAGCGACTTGGTGAAGTTGCCCTCGGACGTCTCCACATAGCGGCCGGTCAGCTCATCCTTGTCGGAGAAGGCGATGCAGTGGACGACGAAGTCGATCGAGCCCCAGAGGCGCTTCACCTCCTCGAACACGGCGTCGATGGTCGCGCCGTCCGTCACGTCGCAATGGCCGACGACCGCCGCATCAAGCTCCTTCGCCAGGGGCTCGACGCGTTTCTTAAGGGCCTCGCCCTGATAGGTGAAGGCGAGTTCCGCCCCGTGCTTGCGAGCCGCCTGCGCGATGCCCCAGGCGATGGAACGATTGTTCGCCACACCCATGATCAAGCCGCGCTTGCCGGCCAGAATGCCGGGAGCCGTTGTCTGCGCCATAATTCACCTAAACCGTCGCTGGACACGTCAGAAAGACGGCTTCTTAGCCGACAGCGCGGCAGGGGGGAAGTCCTGTTATCCCTGCGATGCCCAATCCAGTCGCGACAGGCTGAATTTTCTATTTCGCCTTGGCCGAGCGCCGCTTGCGGGCATAATCCATCAGGTCCTCGTCCACGATGTCGGGCAATTTGATCTCGACCGTCGCGAGCAGATCGCCGGGGCCCGACTTGCCGGGCAGGCCCTTGCCGCGCAGGCGGAAGGTGCGTCCGGAATTGGTCAGGGGCGGAATGGTCATCTCGACCGCGCCGGTCAGCGTCGGGATGCGAACCGCGCCCCCGAGGATCGCCTCCTCGATCTCGACCGGCAGCCGCAGGCGCAGATTCTGGCCCTCGACGGTGAAGCGCTCATGGGGAGTGAACTTGATGGTCAGCAGCGCATCGCCCGGATCGGCGCCGGGAGCCCCCTGCCCCAACCCGCGCAGACGGATCACCTGTCCATCCGCTACGCCCTTGGGGATCACCACGTCCACGTCGCGGCCCGTCGGCAGGCGCAGGCGCTTCTTGGCCTCGCTGGCAATCTCCTCGAGCGTGACGGTAAGCGTGGCGGATACATCCCCGCCCTTCTGCTGGTTGGGACGCCCGCGCTCCTGACGCATGCCCTCGCCCGAGGAGCGGAAGGCGTTCTCGAAAATCTGGGAGAAGAAATCCTCGCCCGGATCGGCGCCGAAACCGCGGCGGCTCCGGCCGCCCCCGAAGGGCCCGCTGGAGCCCGACCCGAAGCCGAAACCGGCGAAATCCTCGGGCCGCGCGCCGCCGCGCCCGCCTCCGAACCCCTCGAAGCCGGTAAAGCGGGGCTTGCCCTCGGCATCAATCTCGCCCCGGTCGAACTGGGCGCGCTTGCCCGCATCGCCGAGGATCTCGTAGGCGGAATTCACCTCCGCAAACTTGTCCTTGGCCTTCGGGTCGTCCTTGTTGCTGTCCGGATGGTAGGTCTTGGCAAGCTTGCGGAACGCCTTCTTGATGTCCGCTTCGCTCGCGGTGCGGGGCACGCCAAGAACGTCGTAGGGGTTGCGCATCTTATGGAATCCAATGGACCGTCGAATTGAGGGCGGGAAGCCTGAAGCTCTTATGTGAAAACATCGTTCAGCGCGGAAAACCGGATCCGCTTTTCCGCACGATGCTCTAACGGAAGCTGACGACCATATGGGGAAAGTGTTGCCGGACTGCAACGCCCCTGCCGCGGAAAGCTAGGCCTTGGAAGCCACTTTTGCCGGCTTGATGTCCTTGATGGCCCATTCCCCGCCCGAGGGGCGGCAGGCCGTGCCCTGAAGGGATGCGCCGGAGGGAGGGCCGAGGCGGGCGGCGAATGCCCGGCAGATCTCGTCGTCCTTGACGAAGGGTGCGCCGGTGGGCGTGAAGGTGCCTTTCATGGAGGTATCGGGATTGTCCCAGGACACCTGCGTGCCCGGCCCCTGCGGATCGAGGGCGAGGCCCAGCGCCGCCTTGGCCCTCCGCCAGTCCTCCTCGTTCAGGTCGGGAGAGAGGGATATAGCGGCACTGAGCGCGATGGTGCCCGTGATCTCCGGCTCCTCGGGCTCGACATCCATGACCCCGACGGAGAAGCTGCAGGCGCTGACCGAGAGCGCAACGAGACCTGCGGCAAGGATTTTGATGGCTTCGCTGAAGGCGGCATCTGATCTATAACGGCGCGTATTGATCATCATCACGCGTCGGTCCCCCAGAACGAAAAGTCACACACCGAGATAAAACAGTGAACCAGTTAACAACCGGTGACTTCACCGAGACCGAAGAGCCCATCGCCCTGTTCCGGGACTGGATGAAGGAGGCGGAGGCTTCCGAGCCCAACGACCCCAACGCCATGGCCCTCGCCACCGTGGACGAGGACGGCCTGCCGAACGTGCGCATGGTGCTGCTGAAGAGTGCGGACGAGAATGGCTTCGTCTTCTACACCAACACGGAATCGAACAAGGGCCGCGAGCTTCTGGGGCAGAAGAAGGCCGCTCTCGTTCTGCATTGGAAAAGCCTGCGCCGGCAGGTGCGTGCGCGGGGTCCGGTGACGCTGGTGAGCGACGAAGAGGCCGACGCCTATTTCCATAGCCGCCCCCGCGACAGCCGCATCGGCGCCTGGGCGAGCCAGCAGTCGCGCCCGCTGGAAAGCCGCTTCGCCCTGGAAAAGGCGGTTGCCCTCAACACCGCCAAATTCGCCATCGGCGAGGTGCCGCGCCCGCCCTACTGGACGGGCTTCCGCATCGCGCCGGTCTCCATCGAGTTCTGGCAGGACAAGCCCTTCCGCCTCCACGACCGGGTTGTCTTCACCCGCGAGGGTGATGGCTGGCGGAAGTTGCGGCTCTATCCGTAAGCCGGACGCGGAAACACTCATGGACCCGGATCGCCGCTCAGGTTAAAGGTCTGCGCCCTCTCAGGTCAGGTGTGCCATGTCGTCTTCGTCCACCAATTCCCGCCGCATCATGCTGCTGACCGGCGCCAGCCGCGGCATCGGGCATGCCACGGTCAAGCGCTTCTCCGCGGCCGGTTGGCGGGTCATCACCTGCTCGCGGCACGGCTTTCCCGAAAACTGCCCCTGGGAGATGGGCCCGGAGGATCACCTCCAGGTCGATCTCGCCAACCCGGACGACACCCGCCGGGCCATCGCCGAGGTGAAGGAAAGGCTCGCAGCCGAAGGCGGCTGCCTCCATGCGCTGGTCAACAATGCGGGCATCTCGCCCAAGGGCCCCGGCGGCTCACGGTTGGGAGCCATCGAGACTCCCTACGAGGACTGGATCCGCGTCTTCCACGTGAACTTCTTCGCTTCCATCATGCTGGCCCGCGGTCTGCAGGACGAACTGACAAAGGCCAAAGGCTCGGTGGTGAACGTGACCTCCATCGCGGGCTCGCGCGTCCATCCTTTCGCCGGCGCGGCCTACGCCACCTCGAAGGCTGCCCTCGCGGCGCTCACCCGCGAGATGGCCGCCGATTTCGGGCCCTTGGGCGTTCGCGTGAACGCGATCTCGCCCGGAGAGATCGATACGTCGATCCTCTCGCCGGGCACGGAGAAGATCGTCGAGCAGATCCCCATGCGCCGCCTCGGCACCCCCGACGAGGTCGCCAAAGCCATCTACTTCCTCTGCACCGACGCCAGCTCCTACGTCACCGGCGCGGAGTTGCACATCAACGGCGGGCAGCACGTTTAGGCCGCCTCCGCCGGCCGCGGCCCCACATAGTGCGACCGCGGGCGTATGATTCGGCCGGTCTTCACCTGCTCGACGGCATGCGCCGCCCAGCCCGCGCTGCGGCCCGCGGCGAAGAGGGGCGTGAAGCCCTCGCGGGGAACCCCCAAGACCTCCAGCAGGAGCGCGGTGTAGAACTCCACATTGGTGTTGAGCCTCCGGCCCGGCTTGCGGTGTTCCAGCACGCGAAGCGCCGTCTGCTCCACGGCCTCGGCGAAGGCGATGCGGTTGTCGCGCCCCTTGAGCCGGCCGACGGCGGTCTTCAACACATCGGCGCGCGGGTCCCGCACCCGATAGATGCGGTGGCCGAAGCCCATGAGACGCTCGCCCCTGGCAATGGCCGCATCGAGCCAGGGCTCCGCGTTCTCCTCGCGGCCGATGGCGTCGAGCATGTCGAGCACAGGCCCCGGCGCGCCGCCATGGAGGGGGCCCTTCAAGGCGCACAGGCCGGCGACGACGGATGAGAGGAGGCCCGCTTCCGTGGAAGCGACCACCCGCGCTGCGAAGGTGGAGGCGTTGAGGCCGTGGTCGATCACCGTCACGAGATAGGTATCGAGCCCCCTCGCCTCGCGTTCGTCGGCGGGTGCGCCGCGCAGCATCCGCAGGAGGTCGGCGGCGTGGCCGGCGGTCGCGTCCGGCGCGATGGGCGGCAGACCGCTTGCCCCTCGCACCGCCATGGCCGCTGCCACCGCGGCCGCGCCGACGGCAAGCCCGGCATGGTCCTCCTCCGCATGCGGCAGGACGGAGAGCAGGAGGCGCATGCCCTCGACCGGAGTGAGGCCGGCCAAGTGGGGGGCAAGCGGCGCGAGATGCCGGAAAGCCCTTTCTCTTGCGCGGCCGAGAAGCGCGCGAGGATCCGCCGAGGCATCCGGAACGAGCCCTTCCCACAGCATCGCGACAACCTCCTCGTAGGATGCGCGGCCCGCCAACTCCTCCAGATCGTGGCCCCGGATGATCAGGCGGCCTGCCGCGCCGTCCACGTGGCTGAGGATTGTTTCCGCGGCAACGACGTCATCGAGTCCGATTTTCATGAGGCTTCTCCATCGATTGTGGGTGAAGCTTCGCGCCGGGCTTGCGGAGCGGTCAATCTTGAATCAACATATCAACCTATGAGATCCTCCGCCCTCGACCTGACCTCTGCGGAGGTCGCCTCCGCCCGCCTCGGCATCAGCCGGGCGAGCCTCTATGCCTATGTCAGCCGGGGCCTGATCCGCTCCTTCACCTCGCCGCACGATCCGCGCCAGCGGCTCTACGCCCTGGACGACGTGGAGGCCCTGGTCGAGCGCAAGGCGCGCTTCCGCCGCCCGGCTGCCGCGGCGGCGACGGCCCTCGACTGGGGCCTGCCGGTGCTGGAGACCCGCATCACGCAAATCAAGGACGGGAGATTATTCTACCGGGGCGCGGATGCGCTCACCTTGGCTGAGACTGCGGGGATCGAAGCCGTCGCGTGTCTTCTCGTCGGCGGCATGGAGGCGGAGGCATTCGACGCACCCTCCCCGCCCACAGGCTCGCCCGAGTCTCCGGCTCTCGGCCCCCGCGCCTATGTCGCACGGGCGATCCGGCTTTTGTCGGAGCATGGAGAGGAGACAGGGCACACGGCCTGCGATGTCGTCTCGATCCTGCGCCTCATGGTCATGGCGGGGAGTGGCTCGCATCCGAGAGCCCGGCCCTTCCACCGCCATCTCGCAGGAGCCTGGAATGCCGAGGAGGCGGGCGAGGCGATCCGCCGGGCGCTCGTTCTCTGCGCCGATCATGAGTTGTCTGCCTCCGCCTTCGCGGTCCGGGTCGCGGCCTCCACGGGCGCGACCCTCGGCAATGCGGTGATCGCGGGGCTGGCGGCGCTCAGCGGTCCGCTCCATGGCGGCGCGACGGAGCGGGTCCGCGCCCTGCTGGAGGACCATGAGGCGGAAGGAGGCGTGGAGCGCCTCGCCGCGAGGCTGGAAGCGAGCGAGGAGATCCCCGGCTTTCACCACCCGCTCTATCCGGACGGCGACCCGCGCGGGGCGGCGATCGTCGAGGGCCTGCCGCTGCTTGCCTGCGACGCCGCAGCCCTCAGCGCCATCGCGGAGGCGGGCGCGGGCCATGCCAGCGTCGATGTCGGGCTCGTCGCCATGGAGCGGGCCTTCCGCCTGCCGCGAGGCGCGGCCTTCGCCCTCTTCGCCAGCGGCCGCAGCGCCGGGTGGCTCGCCCATGCGGTGGAGCAGCGTTCCCAAGGCTCGCTCATCCGGCCCCGTGCCCGCTATGTTGTGGCGGAGGAGGCCCCCCATGAGCCGTGACCGTTTCTACCCCGAGCGCCCCGTCCTCGCCGCCTCCGTCGCGGTCTTCCGTGAGGGACGCATCCTCCTCGCCGCCCGGGGCAAGCCGCCGAGCGAGGATCTCTATTCGCTGCCTGGGGGAATGGTGGAGATCGGCGAGACCCTGGGCGAGGCGGCCCTCCGGGAGCTCCGCGAGGAGGTCGGGGTGGAAGCGGAGCTCGTCGGCCTGATCGCGCCTGTCGAATTCATTGAAAGGGATGCGGACGGCCATATAAAGCATCACGTCGTCATCGCCGCCCACGCCGCCCGCTGGGTCTCCGGCGAACCCCAGACAGGACCGGAAGCAAAGGATATCCGTTGGGTCACGGAACGGGACATCGCCGATTTGCCTATGACGCCAGGTCTCGCCGCGGTTCTGGAGCAGGCCTTCCGGCTGGAACGGGAGGACGCGGTCCCATGCGGCGCGTGAGGACGGGCCTTGCCGCGCTCGCGGCCCTGCTGGTCTCCCTTGAACCATTGGCCGCCCAGAGTTTCTTCGAGCGCCTGTTCGGCCCGCCCCGGCCTCCGGGCGTCCCGCCGCAATACGGCCCGCAGCCGCAATACGGCCCGCAGCCGCAATACCGGCCCGTGCCGCAATACAGGCCTCCGCCGCAGCCGCAGCCCCAGCCGCAGAGACGGCAGCAGACGCAGCCGCAGCGCTCGAGCCCGCCGCCATCGGAACCGCAGCAGCAGGCCGAACCCGCCCCCGTGATCGAACCGCCGCCCGCCCCTTACGAGAAGGAGATGCTGCGGCTTGCCGAGATCATCGGAGCGCTCGCCATGCTGCGCCCCCTCTGCACCGCGCCCGACGCCAATGAATGGAGCCGGCGCATGCAGACCCTGCTCGAGGCCGAGGGCACCACCCCCGGGCGGCGCGAGCGTCTCGCGGGGGCCTACAACAGGGGCTATCAGGCCTACGCCCTCACCTACCGGGTCTGCACCCCGTCGGCCCAGGAGGCTTCGGCTCGTTTCCTAAGGGAAGGCGAACAGCTCGCCCGCAACATCACCGGACGCTACGGCGGCTAGGGATTCGATCGGTCGGGAGCTGCGACACTATTATCCACATTTTTCCGGTGTACCCCTCTCGCGTTAACCTCTTTGCAAGGTGATGCTGGTCGTGGGACGGCGCGATGTTTTAAGTACGAATCAACCGAACCTGTGCGCCGCCCCTCGAAGGGGCCTGGATCATGAACGACAACGACGTCACTCTCTCCGAACTCCCCGAACTCAGCGCCATCAAGCAGGCGGCCTTGAGCTATGTGACCGAGGCTTTCGCCGAGGCCGAGTTCGACGGACTGGACGCCGATTGCATGGCCCATGCCGCCCTCTTCGCGGCCTTCACGGAACTCGTCGCCACCTATGGCGAGGATGCCGTTGCGGAATACGCAGCCAGCCTTCCCGATAAGATTCGCACCGGCGCCTTCTCGATGGCGGTTTCGCCGAAGCATTGAAGCTGGCACTCCTCCCTTGAAGGACATGAAGCTTCGAGTCGTGCGCCCGACGGACCAGCTCGACGAGGTCGTGCGCTTCTATCAGGAGGGCCTAGGTTTCGAGATCATTGCCGCCTTCGATGATCACGACAGGTTCGCGGGCAGGATCCTTGGTCATCCGCAGGCGCCATGGCATCTCGCCTTTACATATTATCGCAATCATAAGGCCGGTCGCGCTCCAACGCAGGACAACCTGCTCGTCTTCTACCTTCCGGATCGCACGGAGTGGGAAGCTGCTGTCCAGCGGATGTGTGACAAGGGACATACTCCTGTCTCCTCCTTCAACCCCTATTGGGATCGTCAAGGAGTGACCTTCGAGGATCCTGATGGCTACCGTGTCGTGCTCCAGAACATGGATTGGGTGAAGTAAACCACCTGACCTGAGAGCGCCTTTGCCTGCGCTTCGCGGAGCATCAGCCATGAAAGACATCAAAATTCGAGTGGCGCGGCCTACCGACAACCTCGAGGCGGTCGTGGGATTCTACCGGGACGGTCTTGGTTTCGAGGTCATCGCCGCCTTCGATGATCACGACGGCTTCGACGGGAGAATGCTTGGGCATCCTGGTGCGATGTGGCACCTGGAATTCACCCGGCAGCGTGGTCACACCGCCGGGCGCGCGCCCACGCAAGACAACCTGCTTGCTCTCTACATTCCAAATCACGCCGAATGGCAGAGCGCAGTCGAGCGCATGCGTGCCAACGGACACTCCCCTGTCCCGTCGTTCAATCCCTACTGGGATCGTTTAGGAGTCACCTTCGAGGATCCGGACGGCTATCGCGTCGTGCTCCAAAACTCCGCCTGGACGCAGTAGGCGTCCCGGGATGCAAAGACGCAACAAGCCTTATTCCCCAATCGTCTCCTCGAACCGCACCACCTCGCCCTGAGACGGCGTCGCGAGGGCGCCGTCCCACATGACGATGTTGCCGCGCACCACCGTGCCGATGGGCCAGCCGGTGACCTTGCGGCCGTCATAGGGGGTCCAGCCGCATTTCGAGGCAATCCAGGCATTCGTGATCGTCTCGGTGCGCTTCAAGTCCACCACCGTTAAATCGGCGTCGTAGCCGACAGCGATGCGGCCCTTGTTGGCGATGCCGAAGAGGCGCTTGGGGCCGGCGCTCGTCATGTCGACGAAGCGTTCAAGCGTCATGCGGCTCGCGTTCACATGGTCGAGCATGACGGGAACGAGGGTCTGCACGCCGGTCATGCCGGAGGGCGTGTTGGGATAGGCCTTGTCCTTCTCCTCGCGGGTATGCGGCGCGTGGTCGGAGCCGAGGACGTCGGCGATGCCCTCGTCGAGCCCTTGCCAGAGGGCCTGGCGGTGCACGGCGTCGCGCACGGGCGGGTTCATCTGGATATAGGTGCCGAGGCGCTCGTAGTCGTCAGGCCCGCAGAGCGTCAGGTGGTGCGGCGTCACTTCGACGGTGACGAGGTCCTTGTGATCCTTCAGGAGCGCCATCTCCTCCGCGGTCGTCACATGGAGCACGTGGATGCGTGCGCCGGTCTGCCGGGCGATGCGCACGAGGCGCTGCGTGCAGGCGAGCGCGACCTCCGCCGAGCGCCAGACGGGATGCGAGCTGGGATCGCCGTCCACGCGCAGCCCCTTCCGCTCACGCAGCATCGCCTCGTCCTCGGAATGGAATGCGGCGCGGCGGCGCGTGTGGCGGAGGATGTTGGCGATTCCCTCGTCGTCCTCGACCAGGAGCGAGCCGGTGGAGGAGCCCATGAACACCTTGATGCCGGCAGCACCGGCCAAGCGCTCCAGCTCCGGGAGGTCTTTGACGTTCTCATGCGTTCCGCCGACCCAGAAGGCGAAGTCGCAATGCATCCGGTGATGGCCGCGCCGCACCTTGTCCGCGAGCGCCTCCGCGCTCGTGGTCTGCGGATCGGTGTTCGGCATCTCGAAGACCGCCGTGACGCCGCCCATGACGGCGGCGCGGGAGCCGGATTCCAGGTCTTCCTTATGGTCGAGGCCGGGTTCGCGGAAATGCACCTGGGTATCGATGACCCCCGGCAGAATGTGGAGCCCCCGGCAATCGACCTCCCGCCCGGCAGAGGCTTGGGGCAGGTCGCCGATAGCGACAATCCGGCCGTCCCTCACGCCGACATCGCGCTCGGCGCGTCCGTCGTGGTTCACGACGACGCCGCCTTTGAGGATCAGGTCGAAGGTCTGGGGCATGGCGATCTCATCCCTTGAGGCCGGTGCGCGGGGAGCATATGTCACGCTTTGTAGCAAAGAGCAGCGGGAGCGGGTTATATGCCGTCAGTCCATCTGGCCGACCGGGGCGTGGTAAGGGTTTCGGGCGACGACGCCAAGACTTTTCTCGACGGCCTCGTAACCTGCGACATCGACCGGGTCTCTCCGCAAGCCGCGCGATTCGGCGCCCTGCTGACGCCCCAGGGGAAGATCCTGTTCGACTTCATCGTCTTCCAAGCACCCGCCGAAATCGGCGGCGCCTACTACCTCGACGTGCTCAAGGTCTTTGCGCCCGATCTCGCCAAGCGCCTGTCCTTCTACAAGCTGCGCGCCAAGGTGGCGGTCGAGGACCTGTCCGAATCCCTTGCCGTCATCGCAGGCTGGGACATGCCCCGGCCCGAGGACGAGGCCGGCCTCGTGGCGGGGGATCCCCGACTGCCCGATCTCGGCTGGCGCGCCATCGTCGCCGCCGAGGATGCGGCGGAGTTCGCGAAGAACCCGGTGGATGCCTACCACGCGCACCGCATTGCGCTCGGCGTCCCCGAGGGCGGCCGCGACTTCCTCTTCGGCGACGCCTTTCCCCACGAGGCCCTCATGGATCAGCTCCACGGAGTTGATTTCGACAAGGGCTGCTATGTGGGCCAGGAGGTGGTCTCTCGCATGCAGCACCGGGGCACGGCCAGGACGCGGATCGTGCCCGCCGTTTACGAGGGCGGCTTCGCGGCGGAGCTCGGGGTCGATGTCACGGCGGGCGACAAGGCCCTGGGCAAGACGGGCACCGGCGCGCAAGGCCGCGGTCTTCTCATGATCCGTCTCGACCGGGCGGCGGATGCCCTGGCCGCCGGCGAGACGATCAGGGCCGGAGGCATTCCTGTCGAGCTCAGGAGGCCTGCATGGGCCGGTTTCGCCTTCCCAGGCGAGATATCCGACGCTAGCCTAGGAAAATAAGAGGCGGGCCGCGGAACCGCACAATTCCCGTGGCGTTGTGCATGATCGGTCCAGTGATGCGCCGAAGCAATTGCGCGCGCCCGGACCGTCAGGGGATCTTCCATGAGCGCCGTAAAAGCGTACAGGACGGAGCAGGATGCAGGGCGGTTCCAGCTCCTCGTCAACGCCATCACCGACTACGCCATCTACATGCTCGATCCGACCGGAACGATCTCGAGCTGGAATCCGGGTGCGCAACGGTTCAAGGGCTATACGGAAGAGGAAATCCTCGGCTCGAATTTTTCCAAGTTCTATACGGAAGAGGACCGGCTGATCGGCCTTCCTCAGCGCGCCCTCGCAACGGCGGCCCTGGAGGGGCGGTTCGAAAGCGAGGGCTGGCGCGTCCGCAAGGACGGGACCCGCTTTTGGGCCCATGTCGTCATCGACCCGATCCGCGCCGAGAACGGAGACCTCCTGGGTTTCGCCAAGATCACCCGGGACCTGACCGAGCGCCGGCAGGCCCAGGAGGCGCTGCGTGAGAGCGAGGAGCGCTTCCGGCTTCTGGTCCAGGGCGTCACGGATTACGCCATCTTCATGCTCGATCTCCAGGGCCGGATCACGAACTGGAATGCCGGAGCCCAGCGCATCAAGGGCTACAGCAGGGATGAGATCGTCGGGAAGCACTTCTCCCGTTTCTATACGGAGGAGGATCGGGCGAGCGGTCTGCCCGAGCGGGCCATCGACACGGCCACCCGCGAGGGCCGCTTCGAGAACGAAGGCTGGCGCGTCCGCAAGGACGGCTCCCGTTTCTGGGCGAGCGTGGTCATCGACGCCATCCATGACGATCTCGGCCGCCTGATCGGGTTCGCCAAGATCACCCGGGACATGACCGAGCGGCGCAAGGCCCAAGAGTCCCTCGACGAGGCGCGGGCCGCCCTGTTCCAGTCCCAGAAGATGGACGTGGTCGGCCAGCTCACGGGCGGGGTGGCGCACGACTTCAACAATCTGCTGACCGTCATCGTCAACAACCTCGACCTGCTCACCCGCAGGATCGGCGACCCGCGCGACATGAAACTGATCGAGAGCGCGCAGCGAGCGGCCGAGCGCGGGGCGAAGCTCACGCAGCAGCTCCTGGCCTTCGCCCGCCGCCAGCCTCTGCAGCCGCAACTCCTGAACCCGAACAGGCTGATCGGCGGCTTCGAGGCCGTCCTTCGCCGCGCCTGCGGCGAGATGATCGACCTGCGCCTCGCTCTGACGTCGCCCCTCAAGTGGACGCATATCGACGAGCAGCAATTCGAGGCCGCGCTCCTCAACCTCGTCGTCAATGCCCGCGACGCCATGCCGGAGGGAGGCACCCTGACGATCACGACCGGCCATATCGACATCGGCAGCGCCGAAGCCGCGCGATCCGGCCCGCTGCCTGGGGACTACGTGTCCATCGCCGTGCAGGATACGGGGACCGGCATGGAGCCCGATGTCGCGTCCCGCGTCTTCGAGCCCTTCTTCACGACCAAGGAGGTCGGCAAGGGCACCGGCCTGGGTCTGAGCCAGGTCTATGGCTTCGTAACCCAGTCGGGCGGCCATGTGGCCGTCGAAAGCGCGGCCGGGAACGGCACGACGGTCACCCTTCTCCTGCCTGCGCGGGTCGGTCCCGAGGAGGAAAAGACGGCCGGTCCCGGCGACATCCGCACGGCCGCCGACAGCACGGGAACCGTGCTGATCGTGGAGGACGAGCCGGCCGTTCTGGACGTCGCCACCGAAATCTTCGAGAGCCTGGGCTATGACGTCCTTTCGGCCCACCACGCCCTCGCCGCCCTCGACATCCTGGGGCGCGACGAAAAGATCGACGTCCTGTTCAGCGACGTGGTCATGCCGCACGGCATGAACGGTGTCGAGCTGGCGCGAAAGGCCCGCGAATTGCGGCCCGCCATCAAGATCCTGCTGGCCTCCGGCTATCCCATGTCGGCCCTGTCATCGGAAGGCTTCGGCGCGGATATCTCCTTCATCAGCAAGCCATATCGCTGGACGGAGCTTTCGGAAAAGCTGAGGAGCCTCCGGAGCGGACCCTGATCCGTTCATGCCCCGTGATGCATGGCATCCGCATTTTTGATTGGTGCACCATGGCGCTTGCCGCTAGCTTTCCCGCTCCGCCGATGACGGGAACGCCATGTACCAGCCGCCGCACTTCCGCGAAGACCGCCTCGAGGTCCAGCACGACTTGATCCGGGCTCACCCGCTCGGGCTCCTCGTGACGGTCGGGAGCACGGGACTGGCCGCGAACCCGATACCCTTCGTGCTCGACTCCTCCGCCTCGCCGCTGGGGACCTTGAAGGCTCATCTCTCCCGGGCCAACGCGCAATGGCGCGACTTCGATTCCGCCCAGGAGGCGCTCGTCGTCTTCCAGGGGGTGGAGACCTACATCACGCCCTCCTGGTACGAGGCAAAGCGCGAGCACGGCAAGGTGGTGCCGACCTGGAACTACGCCATCGTGCAGGCTCGTGGGCGTCTGCGGGTGATTGACGATCCCGCATGGATCCTGCGCCAGGTCACCACGATGACCGCTGGGCAGGAAGCCGTGCAGCCGACGCCCTGGGCCGTGAGCGATGCACCCGATGCCTTCGTCGCCGCGCAGCTCAAGGGCATCGTCGGCGTGGAGATCGAGATCGCCCGTATCGAAGGCAAGTGGAAGGTGAGCCAGAACCGGTCGGAGGCGGACCGCCAGGGCGTCTCCGCTGGCCTGCGGCTTCTGGACGACGATGCCGCCCGGCAGATGGCGGATTTGGTCGAAGCCAAGGGGGCCGTGCCCCGTGAGTGACAGCGGCAAGCCTTGGATCGAACCCTGCGCGCGGCGGACGCTTTCGGAATGGGTCGCCCTGCGGCAGGCCTTGTGGCCCGAGACGCCGGAGCAGGACCATCTCTCCGAGTCCCAGGCCATGATCTGGGAACCGGAGAAGGCGCGAGCCTTCCTGGCGCGGGTGCCGGGCGGCGTGGCCGCCGGCTTCGCCGAGGCTGCCCTGCGGCATGATTACGTGAATGGCTGCGCCAGCTCCCCGGTGGTGTTTGTCGAGGGCATCTACGTGCAGCCGGCCTTCCGGAAGCAGGGCCTCGCCCGGCTGCTGGTCCGGGCCGTGGAAGAATGGGCCGTCAGACTCGGCTGCCGGGAACTGGCGTCGGATACGGAACTGCACAACCGGGACTCCCAGCAGATGCATGCCGCCCTCGGCTTCGAGGAGACGGAACGGGTGGTCTGTTTCCGCAAGCTGCTGCCGGGCTCCTGAGGCATTCCGTCAGGAGCGGATCTTTCCGTTTGCGCACGGCCCAGCTACACAGGTGGCCATGACCGACGGACTGATCCTTCATCCCGACCAGAGGGCCCGCTGCCGGTGGCCCGGCACGGACCCGCTCTATGTCGCCTATCACGACACCGAATGGGGCGTGCCGGAATTCGACGACCGGGCGCTCTTCGAGAAGCTCATCCTCGACGGGTTTCAGGCCGGCCTCTCCTGGATCACGATCCTGCGCAAGCGCGAGAACTTCCGCCGCGCCTTCGCCGGCTTCGAGCCCGCGGTGATCGCCCGATTCGACCAGGCGCAGGTCGAGGCGCTGATGCTCGATTCCGGCATCGTGAGGAACCGCGCCAAGATCGAGGCGACGATTGCGGGCGCGCGCGTCTGGCTGGCGATTCAGGAGCGCGGCGGCTTCTCGAAATTTCTCTGGGACTTCGTGGACGGAAGGCCGGTCCAGACCAATGCGAGGACTCGCAGGGACGTGCCGACGGAGACCGATGTCTCCCGGAAGATCTCCAAGGCCCTGAAGGCCGAAGGGTTCAACTTCGTCGGCCCCACTATCGTCTATGCCTTCATGCAGGCGGTCGGCATGTCGAACGATCATCTCACCGGCTGCTATCGCCACGCGGAATGCGCCGCCCTCGCCGAGGCCCGATAGATGGCCAAGGAGCCTCGCGTCTGGCAGCGCATGCTCTCGGGCCGGCGCCTCAATCTCCTCGATCCCTCGCCTCTCGACGTCGAGCTCGACGACATCGCCCACGGGCTTGCCCGCGTCGCCCGCTGGAACGGGCAGACGGAAGGCGCGCATATCTTTTCCGTGGCGCAGCACAGCCTGCTGGTGGAGGCGATTGCGGATCATCTCGACCCCGGCATGACCCGCCCCGCGCGGCTTGCGGTGTTGCTGCACGATGCGCCCGAATACGTGATCGGCGACATCATCTCGCCCTTCAAGGCGGTGATCGGGGATGCCTACAAGACCATCGAGGCGCGCCTGCTCGGCGCGATCCACCTGCATTTCGGCCTGCCCGCCGAACCGACAGCCGCCCTCAAGCGCTTCATCAAGCGCGCGGACCGGCAGGCGGCCTTTCTCGAAGCGACGAACCTCGCCGGCTTCGGACGGGAAGAGGCGGTCAAGTTCTTCGGCCGCCCCAAGCCCCTGCCCCGCGCGATCCAGGATTTCCTCGATCCCTGGCCCGTGGCGAAGGCGGAGGAGCGCTACCGGGATCACGTCACAGCCGCGCTGTCTCATTGAGACCGCCCGAATCGTGTAAGGCTGCCCCACCGCAAGCGGAGATCAAGCCCATGCCGACCCTGCACGTCTGCCCCCTCTCCCGCCTGCACGACACCGTGGCGGAGACCCGCGCCAGCCATGTGGTGACCCTCATCAATACGGGGTCTGCGGTCGAAAGGCCTGCCACCATCACGGCGGACCGCCACCTCTTCATCGGGGTCAGCGACATCGTGGAGCCTTTGGACGGGCACATCCTGCCGGGGGCCGAGCATATCGAGCAGCTCCTCGCCTTCGTGCGGCTTTGGGGCCGCGAAAGTCCCCTTGTCATCCATTGCTGGGCGGGCATCAGCCGCTCGACGGCAGCCGCCTATATTGCGGCCTGCGCGCTGACGCCCGAGCGGGACGAGGCCGAGATCGCCCGCGCCCTGCGCCAGGCATCCCCCTCGGCCACGCCGAACGCCCGCTTCGTTGCGCTCGCCGACGACATCCTCGGACGCCGGGGCAGGATGGTCGATTCCATCCGCGCCATCGGCCGGGGCGCGGAGGCTATGGAGGGCACGCCCTTCATGTTACAGGTTAACAGGGACTAGCCGATTCCCTCGGAGCGGCTTTGGCCCCTGGCGTGAACCTGAGGGCTTCTTCTTGGACATGGTGCTGCTCGCTCTGCTGGCTCTCGGCATTCCGATCTGTGCAATTGCGGGCCTCGTGCTCGGCCTGTCGGCGCGAAGCCGGCTCGATGTTCTGAGTCGCCGCCTCGCCGTCCTGGAAAGCGAGCTGCGGGCCATCAGGGAACAGGCCACCCGAGATGCTCCACCAGCGGCCCAAGCATCATCCCCTGAAATCCTGGACGAAGAGCCCATCGCGCCTGAAGCATCCCCGCCCCCAACCCCGGAACCGATAGCCCAGACAACTGCCCCCGTTCCGGTCATCCCGGCCGCTGCGGCCCGGCCCGTCCGGGACAGGCAGGATCTCGAGGAGACGATAGGCTCCCGCTGGGCGATCTGGGTCGGCGGCGTAGCGCTGGCGCTCGGCGGGATTTTCCTCGTCCGGTACTCCATCGAGCAGAACCTGCTGAGCCCCGCGACCCGCATCGCCCTCGGCGGGCTGTTTGCGCTGGCCCTGATCGGCGCGGGCGAGTGGCTGCGCCGCCGCGAACGCAGCTTCGCCCTGCCGGGCATTCCCAACGCCAATGTGCCGAGCATCCTCACGGCGGCCGGGACCTGCACCGCCTTCGCCTCGGCCTATGCGGCTTATGCGCTCTACAGCCTGATCGGCCCTGCGACGGCCTTCGTGCTTCTGGGCGTCATCGCCGTACTGACGATGATCGCCGCCATGCTGCACGGGCCCGCACTGGCCGCACTCGGCCTGCTTGCCGCGATGGCAAGCCCGCTTCTCGTGTCGTCGGACAAACCGCAGCCCTGGGCGCTCGTGATCTATCTCGCCTTCGTGGTGCTCCCCGCCTACGGCGTCGCGCGGCTGCGCCTGTGGCGTAGGCTTGCCCTGGCCGCCGCCATCGGCGCGCTGATCTGGGCCCTGCCGGTCTTCCTCATGGAGCCGTCGGACGTGATGCCGGCCATGGTGCACCTGGTGCTCCAGACGGCTCTGGCCGCATTCTTCCTGGGAGCCGAGCCCTACCGCCATGTTCCCGACCCGGAAGCCCGGACCGATTGGGCCGCGAGCGCCGTTCTGCTCGCCTTTGCCCTCGCTGCGGTCATCGTCTCCGCTTCGATCGCGGCCGGAGAGGGACGCCCGGTCCTCCTCGCAGCCATCGCGCTTGTTCTCCTCGCCACCGGCATCCGTTTCGCGCCGGCAGCACCCGCCGCAGCCTGGGCGGCTCTGACGGCCATCGGCACCCTTCTGGTCTGGCCCATCGAAGCGGAGATCGGCGGCAATCCCGAGAATCTCTTCTACCAGAGCGGGGATATTTTCGCGGTCCGCCCCCACTCCCTCGGGCTCTATCTGGCCGTTGCCTTCGCGCTTCCGCCCATCATCGCCGGTATTTCGCTGCTCCGGCTGGCGCGCTCGCCCCACCTCCGCCTGCCTGCCGCCGCCTGGTACGTCGGCGCAGCCACGACTGGCCCGCTTCTCGCATTGGTGGCTTCCTACTGGCGGATCGCGGAATTCGAGCGCAGCCTGTCCTTCTCCCTCGTCGCCGGGGGGCTCGCCCTCGCCTTCGTCACCGCCACCAGCTGGCTTGCGCGCCGACAGGGCGAAAACGGACCGTCCGCCCATCTGGCGCTCGGCGCAACGGCCTCGGCGGTCCTGGCCGCCCTGTCCCTGGGCCTGACCTTCGCACTCGACAGAGGCATGCTCACCGTCGCCTTCGCCCTGACGGCTCTGGGTACGGCCTGGATCGCGGATCGGGTCGCCATTCCGGCCCTCCGCTACGCGGTCGGCGCTATCGGCCTCGTCATCCTGGGACGGCTGATCTGGGACCCCACCATCGTGGGCGGCGACCCGGGCCCCCTCCTGTTCAACTGGCTGCTCTGGGGCTACGGCGTCCCGGCCCTCTCGTTCCTCCTCGCCAGCCGCCTGATGGAGCGGACCGGGCGCGATCGGATCGTCCGGCTCGCCGAGAGCCTGAGCATCGTCTTTGGGGCGTTCCTGATCTTCTTCGAGATCCGCCACGTGCTCTGGATGGGAGACCCGCTCGCTGCCACGACCGATCTCCTGGAGGTCGGGCTCATTGCGACAGAAAGCCTCGTCTTCGCGATCCTCCTGACACGGCTGGACCTGCGCAGGGCCGATCCGGTCTATCGCTGGGGCTCGCTGATCTTCAAACTCCTGTCGCTCGCCCTCTGCGCCGGCGGCCTCCTGATTGTGGAGAACCCGCTGTTCGGGAACGACGAGATCTCCGGCGGCACGTTCTTCAACGTCCTGATCCTCGCCTATCTGATGCCGTCCCTCCTGGCAGGCGCTCTCGCCCTGGTCGAGCGGGAGGCGCGGCCTCGCTTTTATTCCCTGTCCTCAGCCGTCCTGAGCCTGCTGTTGTTCTCAGGCTTTGTGGCGCTGGAAATCCGGCTGTTCTTCCAGGGGCCGGAGCCAGGCCTGTGGCGCGGCTTCACCCAAGGCGAGCAGTGGGGATACTCCGTAGCGCTGCTCGTCACCGGAATAGCCCTTCTCGGCTTCGGGCTTCTCCGCGGCAACCGCTTCGCCCGCCTCGCCTCGGCGGTCTATCTCGTGCTCGCCGTGCTCAAGGTCTTCATCATCGACCTGGCCAACCTGGAAGGGGTGATGCGGGCCCTGTCATTTATCGGCCTCGGGCTTGTTCTCATCGGCATCGGTCTGGTCTATCAAAGGCTCCTCGCGCAACGACCGAGCCATGCCGCCCTCTCACCGTGAGAGGGCGGAGCAACGAAATCACTGGCGGATAGCTCCATGACCGATACCACTTCCATCAAGACGCTCCCCTTCGAGAAGGCCCTGGCCGAGCTGGAGGAGATCGTGCGCCGCCTGGAGCGCGGGGATGTGCCCCTCGAGGACTCGATTGCGATCTACGAGCGCGGGGAAGCCCTGAAGAAGCATTGCGAGCAGCTTCTGAAAAAGGCCGAGGCCCGAATCGAGAAGATCACCGTCGGCCCGGACGGCCAGGCCTCCGGAACGGCTCCGCTTGGTGTCGGGGAATAGTCGAGCTTTCTCAAGGGAATGCTGAACCCTGCGTTTGACCCGGCCCCCGTGAGACCCTATCTGCACTAGATCAGATCCCTGCGAGCGCCTGGCGAGAGCAATTTGTCCACACCTCTCCTCGACACCATCAAGATCCCGGAAGATCTCCGTCAGCTTCCCGAAAATCAGCTCAAGCAGGTGGCGGACGAGCTGCGCTCCGAGACGATCAGCGCCGTGTCCGTCACGGGCGGGCACCTGGGCGCAGGGCTGGGCGTCGTCGAGCTGACGGTGGCGCTTCATTACGTCTTCGATACGCCCCGCGACCGGGTGATCTGGGACGTGGGACACCAGGCCTATCCGCACAAGATCCTCACCGGCCGGCGCGACCGGATCCGCACGCTGCGCCAGGCAGACGGGCTATCGGGTTTCACCAAGCGCGCTGAGAGCGAGTACGACCCCTTCGGCGCAGCCCATTCCTCCACCTCGATCTCGGCCGGGCTCGGCATGGCCGTGGCGCGGGACCTGGAGGGCAAGCAGAACAACGTGATCGCCGTGATCGGCGACGGGGCGATGTCCGCCGGCATGGCCTATGAGGCCATGAACAATGCCGGCGCCATGCATTCGCGCCTTATCGTCATCCTCAACGACAACGACATGTCGATTGCGCCGCCCACCGGCGCCATGTCGTCCTACCTCGCCCGCCTGGTCTCGGGCGGCACCTATCGCGGCATCCGCGAGACCGCCAAGCAGCTGGCGAAGAAGCTGCCGAAATTCTTCTATGAGAAGGCCCAGCGCGCCGAGGAGTTCGCCCGCGGGTTCTGGACCGGCGGCACCATGTTCGAGGAGCTGGGCTTCTACTATGTCGGCCCCATCGACGGACACAACCTCGACTACCTGCTGCCGATCCTGAAGAATGTCAGGGACACGGAAACGGGCCCGATCCTCGTCCATGTCGTGACGCAGAAGGGCAAGGGCTACGCGCCGGCGGAAGCTGCGCCCGACAAGTATCACGGCGTCGTCACCTTCGACGTAATCACGGGAGCCCAGACCAAGGCGAAAGCCAATGCGCCCGCCTACACCAAGGTCTTCGGCGAGAGCCTCATCAAGGAGGCGCAGGCCGACGACAAGATCGTAGCGATCACGGCGGCCATGCCCTCCGGCACGGGCATCGACCACTTCTCCAAGGAGTTCCCGGCGCGCACCTTCGATGTCGGCATTGCCGAGCAGCATGCGGTGACCTTTGCCGCCGGCATGGCGACGGAAGGTTACAAGCCGTTCTGCGCAATCTATTCCACCTTCCTGCAGCGCGCCTACGACCAGGTCGTGCACGACGTGGCGATCCAGAACCTGCCGGTGCGCTTTGCGCTGGACCGCGCAGGCCTTGTGGGCGCGGACGGGCCTACCCATGCAGGCTCCTTCGACATCGCCTATCTCGGCTGCCTGCCGAACATGGTGGTGATGGCCGCCGCCGACGAGGCGGAGCTCGTCCACATGGTCGCGACGGCCGCGGCCTACAACGACGGTCCCATCGCCTTCCGCTATCCGCGCGGCGAAGGCGTCGGCGTCGACATGCCCGAGAAAGGCGTGCCGCTTCCCATCGGCAAGGGACGCATCGTCCGCGAGGGCAGCCGCATCGCGATCCTGTCGCTCGGCACACGCCTCTCCGAAGCCCTGAAGGCGGCGGAAGAGCTGGAGGCGCGGGGCCTCTCCACCACCGTGGCGGATGCCCGCTTCGCCAAGCCTCTGGACGAGGAGATGATCCTGCAGCTCGCCCGCCAGCACGAGGTGCTCATCACCATCGAGGAAGGCTCCGTCGGCGGCTTCGGCTCTTTCGTTCTGCAGCTTCTCTCGGACAAAGGCGCGCTCGACGGCGGCACCCTCAAGGTTCGCTCGATGATCCTGCCCGACACCTATATCGACCAGGACAAGCCGGAGCGGATGTACGCCAAGGCCGGTCTCGATGCCGTGGGCATTGTGACCAAGGTCTTCGAAGCGCTCGGCCAGGACATGGCGCAGCAGGCCCGGGCCTGACCGGCGCACCGATTTTCTTCATCCCGAGGGCAGCATGACCCGCAAGCGCGCCGATGTGGTTCTCGTCGAGCGCGGCTTCTTCGCAAGCCGCGCCCGGGCGCAGGAGGCCATCGCCGCGGGCCTCGTCACCGTGAACGGCGCGACGATCCGCAAGGCCTCCGACACGGTGCCGGAAGAAGCCGTCATCACGGCCGAGCAGCCGCATCCTTACGTTTCGCGCGGCGGCGTGAAGCTGGCGGCGGCCCTCGACGCCTTCCACATCGATCCGAAGGACAGGATCTGCCTGGATATCGGCGCCTCCACCGGCGGCTTCACGGAAGTGCTGCTCCAGCGCGGGGCGGCGCATGTCTATGCGGTCGATGTCGGGCACGGCCAGTTGCATCCGACCATCGTCGGCAATGCGCGCGTGACGAATCTGGAGGGCACTGACGCCCGCTCCCTGACACCTGAACTCATTCCTCAAGCCATGGACCTTCTGGTTTCCGACGTGAGTTTTATCTCGCTCAGACTCGTCCTTCCGGCCGCTGTCGCACGCCTCGCTGCCCGCGCCGAGCTCGCCGTTCTGGTGAAGCCGCAATTCGAAGCGGGACGCGATCGTGTCAAGAAAGGCATCGTGCGTGACGAGGCGGTGCATCGGGCCGTATGCGAGGACATGAAGGGCTTCGTTGCGTCTCTCGGTTTCGAGATTATCGGACTCGTTTCCTCCCCTATCGAGGGCGGGGACGGCAATCGCGAATTCCTGCTGGGAGCACGCCGTGGCTGAACAGGTGACGATCACGCGCCTCGGCGCAAAGGCCGACGGCATCGCGGAGAGCGCATCCGGCCCCGTCTTCGTGCCGAAGGTGCTGACGGGCGAGACGGTCACCATCGAACGGGACGGATCGCATGCGCGCCTCGTCAGCGTCGATGCGCCATCGCCCGAGCGCGAGACGCCGTTCTGCCCCTACTTCGACGAATGCGGCGGCTGCGCCACGCAGCACATGAAGCACGGCTTCTACCAGACCTGGAAGCGGGACATTCTTGCCCATACCCTGAGACAGGCTCGGATCGAGGCTCCCATCGAGCCGCTCATCGACGCCCACGGCGAAGGCCGGCGGCGCGTGACGCTCCATGTGCGCTTTCCCGAGCGCGCCATGCATGTAGGCTATATGGCGCCGAGGAGCCACAGGATCGTCGAGATCGCCTTCTGCCCCATCGCCGAGCCCGGACTGAAGGAGCGCGCGCCCGTCGTCGCCCGCGCCATCGGCGAGCACCTGAGCGCTGCGCGCAAGCCGCTCGATGTTCAGATCACGAACACGCAAACCGGCCTCGACGTGGACGTGCGCGGTCATGGCCCTCTGAAGGACAAGGAACGCCTGAGCCTCATCGACCTTGCGGCCAGCCTAGATCTCTCGCGTTTGTCGGTCCATGGGGACGTCATCGTGGAGCGGCGTCCGCCCGCCATCGTCATGGGCCGCGCCTCCGTGGTGCCGCCTGCGGGCTCGTTCCTGCAGGCGACGCGGCTCGGCGAGGAGACGCTTGCCAGCCTCGTCACAGAGGCCTGCGCGAAGACCAAGCGCTTGGCCGATCTCTTTGCCGGATGGGGCCCCTTCTCGCTGAGGCTCGCGGAGAAGTCCGAGGTCCACGCGGTCGAATTCGACCAGGGCTCGATGACCGCCCTCGACAAGGCTTTTCGCGCGACGCCCGGCCTGCGGCGCATCGCGACGGAGGCGCGCGACCTCTTCCGTCGTCCTCTGCTGACACCGGAGCTGAACGCCTTCGGCGCGGTGGTGCTCGATCCGCCGCGCGCAGGCGCGGAGGCGCAGGCGAAGCAGTTGGCAGTCTCGAAGGTGCCGCTCGTCGTCAGCGTCTCCTGCGATGCCGCTACCTTCGCCCGCGACGCTGCAATCCTCATGCAAGGCGGCTACCGCCTGGAGCGCGTCATCCCGGTCGACCAGTTCAAGCACTCGCCGCATCTCGAGGTCGTCGGGATCCTGCGGCGGGGCGTGGCGAAGAAGCCGTCGCGCCGTTCATGATCCGCGCATGGAGCGGGAGGTTGGTCTCTCAGGACCACTTCATGCGGGCGCCGCGCACCTCATCGATGGCAGCGACGATCCAGGCGCTGTTCACCAGGAAGCTTTGGTAGATGTCGAGGAAGGGGACGAAGGGCAGCAGATCGAACTCGTCGTCCTGCTCGAGCACATAGATCATCGCCGTCATGATGTTCAGAAGGCTCACCGATCCGATCCAGGCTGCGGCATCGTTCAGCGACGCGCCGGCGGCCGCGGACAGGGCGATCGAACTCCAGAAGATGAAGTTCAGAATCGGGACGACGTAGATATCCAAGGGATAGAACAGCGCCATGATCGTCGGCAGGAAGCGAAGCTTCTCCTTCTTCAGGTGGCGCAGCTGCCGCCAGTAGACGGCATAGACCTGCCACGTGCCGCGGAACCATCTATAGCGCTGGTTCATGAGGGTGCTGATGTCCTCCGGGAATCGCGTATAGGCGTAGGCGCGCGGCTCGTAGACGATGCGGCCGCCCAGAGAGAGCACCGAGAGCGAGAGCTGGAAATCCTCGGCAAACGTCTCACCCGAGAGCGGGCCGAAGGCGTCGCCGGGCTTGCTGCCGGCAGACCCCTTCGGCTGGTTTCCGGGCAGTTGCCTGACCTTCTCCAGAACCTCCCGCCTGTAGAGACCGATGGGGCCGGGCACGACGGTGACCACGCCCAGCGAACTGAGCGCCGTCCTCATGCCGCCGTTGCCGAGGAGGTATTCGATGGCCTGGAACCGGGTCAGCACGTTGATCCGGTTGCGGATCGTGACCTGCCCCGATACCGCCGCGGCATTGGACTCCAGGAGTCGGGACACCATGATTTTCAGCGCATCCCGCGCGAGCCCTGAATCCGCATCGACAAAGAGAACCAGATCTCCCCTCGCCTTCTGATAGGCGAAGTTCAGCGCGCTCCACTTGCCCCCATTCGGTTTGGTATGCACCTGAACCGTGCAGCGCTCGTATCGTCCGATGATCCGTCATCGATGAAGATGACCTCGTAGGAAGGATAATCGAGGCGGATGAGGGATTGGAGCGCGGCGACAACGGTTTCCGACTCGTTGTACGCTGGCACCAGAATCGAAACGAAGGGCGGATCGTCGACCTCGGCCGGGGTCGAGCACCGCATCCGGTCGAGCTCCAAGAATGCCAGCCCCTGAATCAAAAGCCAGCGCACCAGGATGAAGGCTCCGGTGGCCACAAGGAGAATGGCCTGGATGTGGCCCAGAGGTCCCGTGGCGGCAAGCCCGGTTTCGGCGAAGGCGGCCTCCTTCATGCTCCACGGCAGCGTCACCGACAGGGCCACCCCGTAGGTGAAGGTGGCCGCAGCAAGGAAGTTGACCAGCGCTCGCGGAACAATCCGGCGGCGCGCCCTGAACCCGCCGGCATTCCCCGCCTGTTCCACCATCTCAGACATTTTAAGCTTCGCTCACGGATCGGCAGAACTGTCCTGGCTGCGAGCCATACCGAACGGGCTCCGGCCAGTCTTGCGAATTTCCTGCTGCGCCTCAGGCCGTCACGGAGGCGGTCTGCATGCCGTCGTCATCCTCGTCGGCCTGCCGGTCCTGAGCCGCTCGCTCCAGCGCCTGCAGGACCGTCGTTTCTCCGGAAAGCACCTGCGCCATGCCGACGCTGATGGAGTTCTGCATGTGGGGCAGATCGCCGACCTGCAGGTGCTTCGCCTTCAGACGCAGCCGGTCCGCGACGATTGCGGCCCCCGCAAGATCCGTTTCCGGAAGCAGCACGACGAACTCCTCGCCCGTCCAGCGCGCGGTGATATCCCGCTCGCGCGAACCGCGGCACACATCCGCCAAGTCCTTCAAGACCTCGTCGCCAACCTTGCGTCCATAGAAGGCGTTGGTCTCCCTGAGCTGATTGATGCGGACGATCAATATGGTGAGGGACGTGCCCGCCTCCGACGCGACTCTCACTTCGGATTCGGCGATGGTCAGGAATTGGTCGCGATCAAGGAGGCCCGTCACGGAATCCTTGGGAACGAGCCCGCCGTGATGCTGCACCAGAGTCTTTCGGCTTCTGATGTCGACGATCCGGCTTGTCTTTTCCTCGACCTCAATGCTCTCGCCCGGCGCTGTCGCGTCATCTCCAGCCTTGACCTGATCGGCCGTTGAGGACGGGGCTTCCGATACCACGTCGGGCTGGGCTTCCTGCCTCGCGCGGGAGCCGCTGAACATGCCGCCAAGGAGACCAAACAGGGCCAGCGCAGCGCTCGCCTGAGCCCCGGTGTTTTCCAGCAGGGAAGGCCTCCAGAGCAGACGCACCTTGATCGGCTCGTTGGAATTTCCGAGCCCCGCGACAACCTCCGCCGGCAGCGTGCATTCCAGCAGAGCAATCACTTGGTCCTTCACCAGGGGGACTGGGTCCACCCGCACGAAGGTTGCCGTGATGACGTTGCGCAGCACGGAGTGATCCAGCATCAGCGGAACCGGCTGCCCATGAGCTGCGAGCTTGTCGGCCTCAGCCCGCGTCAGGCGGACCCGGGCCAGGAAGCCCGTGCCGGAGGAGAGAGCCAGGACCGGCGCTCCGTCGGCGGCGAGCCCTGGCGTCGGGTGGCGGAACACGACATGGCCTGAGAACGGGGCTTTCAGCTGGGTCGTCTCGATGGCGCGGTCCTTCTCGGCCGCCGCAATCGACGTCTCGAGGTCCGCGGCCTCGATCTCGCGCGCGACCAGCGCCCTTGCGCGAGCACGGTCATCGTTGAGGAGGCGCTCGGTCTCGGCGAGCTGCGCCTTGTATTCTTCCAGCGAGGCGCTGAACCTGGCGTTGTTTTCGCCGATCTGGACAAGCTGCTGAGCCAGGGCCGCATCGGAACGCCTGAACTGATCCTCCAACGCCTCACTTCGAGATTTCAGCGAGGAAAGCGCCACCCGCTGGCCATCGACCTCACGCTCCGCATTGATCAGGTTCGAGCGCCGCGCGTCATAGACCGGTTGCGTGATGATCTGCTTCTTGAAGGAGTCGGACGCCTGTTGCAGGGCAGAGCGTGCAATCTCCAGCTGGCTCAGGGCAGCCGCCAGAAACTTCTCCGTGGCTGCGATTTCACCCTCGATCCTGGTCTTCTCACGCGTCCATTCCGTCAGGAGCGCCGCGCGCGCCCTCTCGATCTCGTTGCGAAACTTCTGAAGTTCGAGAAGAAAGCCTTCGGCTTGCGTGATCTGCGTGCGGATCTGCAGCTCGCGCTGGACGAGCCCCTGATCGATCGGAAGGGGCTGGGCACGAACGACCTCTTTTTTCGCCTGTGCCTGCGCCTGCTGAATATCCTTGACGGCAAGCTGCGTCTCGTTGGCAGGCGGAACGAACTCCGCAATCACCTCCCCGGCCTCGATTTCGTCGCGCGAGGTCAGACGCAGGGCCGTGTTGTCGCGACGGGCATGCACGACAAAGAGGTCATTGCCGCCGGCGACACCGTCGCGCCTCTCAAGCTTGCTGAAGGCCCACGTGATCAGGAGACAAGGCACCGAGGATCACGGAGGCATAGGAGATGCGTCGCATCCAGCTCGGCTGTCGGTCACGGGACTTGTTGCGCTTCCTCCAGACCAAGACGCCGTAGGAAGCGCAGAAGACCGCAAATCCCAGCGCACCGCTGAAAACTGCCATGCGCAGGAGATCGCTCCCGTTCAATGCAAACATGATTGCCCCGTACTGCCTCGCGCAGTCGCCCGATGAAGAGCTTCGATTGTTTGAGCCGGCCGCCGGATACGGCCGGACGCCTTTCGTCCGATACTGCGGTCCCGGGCGCGCGTTCAGAATCCAATTGCCGGTCTGAACTGCCTGTCACCGGCGCAGTACGACAACGGATTGGCGCGCCCAATTACCATTGTTTCCGTTACGGTACATCCTGTAGGCGGGCAACGGGCTATGATAGGCAAATTTGCCTCAACGTCTTTGAAAATAAGCATTGGAGGAGGATGCCGAGGCGAAGTTGTGACGATCCGTCACATCCGAGCCTCTGTCCGCTGCGGACGGGCTGCGCACCGGCCCACTTGTAACGCCATTTCACTCCTGAGCGCATCGGGGTGGAAATGCCGAACGGCGGAAGGATGTATACCCGCCCGGAGCAATTCCACTTGCGCGGAAACGGCTCTAGTCTGCTGCAGGTGACTACCGTTCCACCATCAATGGCGACCGACCACTCATGCTCTCCTCCCCGTTGCTACTCGGCGCCATCGCCATAGAGGGCTACGTCGTCCTCGCGGTGGAGCTCCTCGCCATCCGTCAGCTCACGCCCTACGTGGGCAATGCGACCGATACGGTCGCCATCGTGATTGCCGCGGTCCTGCTCCCGCTCGCTCTCGGCTACGAAGCGGGCGGCCGGGCGAGCCTCGCTCAGGGCGATGAGACGGGAGTTCGCCGGCAGCTGACCCGAAATCTCCTGATTGCAGCCCTCGTCCTCAGCTTCGGGCTGTCCCATCCTTTTCTGGCGGCCTTCTTCCAGATCCTCGACGGCCTCGGGCTCACGCACCGCCTGGTTCAGGCCTCGGTTCATGCGTGCCTGTTCCTGGTCTACCCGATCTATCTCCTGGGCCAGACCCTTCCGCTGGTGGCTTATTGCTCGACCGGCGCAAACCTGCCGCGCTCTACGGGCCTGATGCTCTTTCTTTCCACCCTCGGATCGTTTCTCGGCTCGGTGGTGTCGACCCTGGTGTTCATGACCTTTCTGGGCGTCCACATCACGGTGGCCATCACCCTCGGACTCCTGGTTCTGCTCGCTGCGCTGATCGGCTGGCGAATGGAGGGACGGAGCAGACTGGCTCTCACGAGCGCTGCACTCGGCCTCTACATTGCGTTCATCAACAGTCCTGCATCGGTCGAGGCGTACGGCATCGTCAGCAACAACCTCTACAGCGAGGTCCGGGTCGTCGCCAATCCGGCCGAGGACAGCCGTCTTCTCATCATCAACAACAGTCCCTCGTCCAAAGTGGCGGCGCATCCCGAGCACCGCTTCGCCTATGTGAAGTTCATCGAGAAAGAGGTGATCAGGAAGCTCGACTCCGCCAGGCCGCAACGCATTCTCGTGATCGGGGCCGGAGGGTTCACCATCGGCCTCGAGGATCGCTTCAACGACTACACCTACGTGGATATCGACCCTGCCCTTCGTGACGTGAGCGAGGAGCATTTCCTGCACCGCCCCCTGGGTCCGAACAAGACATTCGTCCCCGAATCCGCCCGCGCATTCCTGCGCCGCAATAAACAGACCTATGACGTCGTCGTGCTCGACGCCTTCACCAACCGCATCAACCTGCCGCCGGACCTGATCACCCAGGAAGCTTTCGCGGCGGCCAAACAGGCGCTGGCCCCGGGCGGTCAGGTGATCATGAACATCATCACGTCACCGACCTTCGCCGACCGGTTCAGCCGCAGCATCGACGCCACGATCCGCAGCGTATTTCCCTTCGTCACGCGCCAGATCCTGCCGCAGACGCAGACCGGAAAGGTCGCCAGCGTGCTCTACCTGTCCGGCAGGCTCGAGAATGAGCCCTACGACATCTACACGGATGACCGGAACCGTTCCTTCCTGGATCATTGACCCTGCCCGCTCCTGGCGAACTCCAGCTTTCTTCGGAACAGAGCCCTGAGGCGGAGGCGAGCCGCCTTGCAAGGCATAGGAGCGATCCGGAACGCCCGAGACAATTTCAGAACAGCCGTCCCTGCCCGTCCTCGTCGCTGGAGAGTGGCTTCTTCGCCTTGGGCTTTGCCGCAGGAACCGGCGCGGCCACGGGCGCGCTCAGGGGCTCCATCAGGCCGGGATCGTCGTTCTCGACCTTGTTCACGCGGCTTGAGACCGGCACTATGTCGAGCCAGTCGTCCGGACAGGGCCTGACGAGGCGCATGACGTCGGCGCGCTCATCGCGCACGTCGAGCCAGGCGGCGATGTCGCTCTCCGACAGGATCACCGGCATCCGGTCGTGCACGGCGGAAAGCGTGCCATTGGCGTCCGTCGTCACGATGGCGGCGGTGTCGATCTCTCCGCCGTCCGGGCTGCTGTAGGTCTCCCAAAGACCTGCCAGCGGCATCGGCTTGCGGCTTCGCAGACGGATAAGGAAGGGTGTCTTCTCGCGCCCGCTGCGTCGCCATTCGTAAAACCCGTCGGCGAGAAAGATGCAGCGCCGACGCTTCAGGGCCGCCTTGAAGGTAGGCTTTGTCTCCAGCGTTTCGCCGCGTGCGTTGATGACGAGCGGGAACTCCTTGGGATCCTTCGCCCAGGAGGGCAGGAAGCCCCAGCGCACGAGCATGAAGTGCCGCTCGCCCCGATCCTCCAGCACAATGGGCACCGGCTGGGTGGGAGCCACGTTGTGGCGCGGCGGGAAGTTCGGATGCTCGGGATAACCGTAGAACTCCCGGTACGTCTCGGGAGGAAGCGTGATCGCATAGCGCCCACACATAGTTCCCTCCTAAAGCCAGCGCTTCCAGCGGAAGAAGAGATAGGGCAGCGCGGCGGCGAGGATGATGAGGCCTATCGCCCAGAGATAGCCGTAGTCCCACTGGAGTTCCGGCATGATCTCGAAATTCATGCCGTAGACCGACGAAACCAGGGTCGGCGGCAGGAAGATCACCGACATGACCGAGAAGATCTTGATGATGTCGTTCTGCTCGATGGTGACGAGGCCCAGCGTCGCATCGAGCAGGAACTGGATCTTGTTGGAGAGGAAGGTCGCGTGCTCCTCGATGGACTGCACGTCGCGAAGCGCGGTGCGCCATTCGGCCTGGAAGCCGGAGGCGCGCTGCGGCCTCTGCATGCTGGCCGAAAGGAAAAGGAGCATGCGCTCGACCGAGACCATGCTCTCGCGCACGTTGGAGATGATGTCGCCCTTCCGGCCGATGGACTTCAATGCCGCGCGGTAGGACGCCGCGCGGCGCGCGCCCCGCTTCTCGTTCTCGAAGATCGCCTGCGACAGACGGTCAATGCGCATGCCCATCGTGCCCAGGATCTCGGCCGCGCGGTCGATGATCGTCTCGATCAGCCCATCGAGAACGGCTTCCGGTTGATGCCGGCACCCGCCCGGCTTGCCGGCCCGGGACATGAACATCTGGAAGGAGAGCGGTTCGCCGTAGCGAACGGTCACGAGCGCCTTCTCGGTCAGGATGAAAGATACGTCGATAAGCTTCGGCGCATCCGACTCGGAGCTGCAGAGCACGCGCACCGTCATGTAGCGGGCGTTGTTCTCGTGGTAGAGGATCTCCGAGGGCTCGATGTCGGCCATCTCCTCCCGGGTCGGGATCTCGATATTGAGATGGAGCTCGACAATCCGATCCTCCTCCCGGGTCGGCTCGATGAGATCGATCCACAGCGCATCGTCGGGGATCGGCGCCCCGGGGGGCAGAACGTAACGATCGAGGGACTGCCCTGCCGGTCCCGTATCCTGCGCTGGCCTGTGGATTAAAATCATACCCGTCTCCCATTAGCGGGTATGCTTTAACCCAGCTCTCATGACAACTGCGAGAGGGGCGGCGTATCGTCCGGCACGAAGAAATCCGGGGCAAGGGGCTTGGTCGGGTCGACCCGGTACTTCTCGAAATCCCTCACGCCCTCGCCATGCAGAAACACATCGTCGATAAGGAACTGCCCGGTAAAGCTCCGCGAGGGCTTGTGGAAGATAGCATAGGCCGCATCGGCCAGGATGTCCGGCGTACGGCTCGCCTGCATGATCTCCTCGCCGCCGAGCAGGTTCTTGATGGCGCTGGTGGCGATGGTGGTGCGCGGCCAGAGCGCGTTGACGGCGATCCCCCTGCCCCGCAATTCGCCCGCAAGCCCCAGCACGCAGATGCTCATGCCGTACTTCGCCAGGGAATAGGCGACATGGGGCGCAAACCATTTCTCGCTCATGTCGAGCGGCGGCGAGAGCATGAGGATGTGCGGGTCCTCGGCCTTTTCCAGATGCGGGATCGCGTATTTCGAGACCATGTAGGTGCCGCGCGTATTGATCTGGTGCATCAGATCGAAGCGCTTCATGTCGGTCTGCGTGGTCGGCGTGAGGCTGATGGCGCTGGCATTGTTGACCACAATGTCGAGGCCGCCGAAGGTCTCGACCGTTTTCTCGATGGCCCCTTTCACCGCTTCCTCGTCGCGCACGTCGACCATGAGAGGGAGCGCCTTGCCGCCGGCCTTCTCGATCTCCTCGGCCGCCGTGTAGATCGTGCCGGGGAGCTTGGGATGCGGATCGGCCGTCTTGGCGGCGATGACGACATTCGCGCCGTCCTTGGCTGCGCGAAGGCCGATGGCGAGACCGATGCCGCGCGAGGCGCCGGTGATGAAGAGGGTTTTTCCGTTGAGGGTCATGGGATCAGCTCGCGAGGGCCAGATTTGCGTCCTGCAGGAAACCTGCGCCCGAGAGGACAATGTCCTCCAGGCCCTTCGCTCCTACGGCGATGTTCTCCGCAAAGAAGCGGCAGAGGGCAATGCGGCCCGTATGGGCGGAATCCTGATCGCCGCCGGCCATAAGCGCGTTGGCGGCAAGAGCGGCATCGGCCAAAGCCGCGCCGCCTTGCGCCAGGGCGAAGAGGCGAAGATACGGCGTCGCGCCGGCCAGCGCCTCGCCCTGCGCATTGGAGGAGACCGACTGGAGCAGATGGCTCGTTGCCCGGTCGAGGCTTTCGATGGCATCGCGCAGGCGCGCGGCGGTTGCCCCGAAGGCAGGCGTGCCTTCCTTCATCACGCGGGTTACCGTGGCGCGCATGGAAGCGATCTGCGCCCGCACCGTCTCGCCGCCGGAGAGCGGCAGCTTGCGGACGACGAGATCGATGGCCTGGATGCCGTTGGTGCCCTCGTAGATCGGCGCAATGCGTGCATCGCGGTAGTGCTGCGCCGCGCCCGTCTCCTCGATGAACCCCATGCCGCCATGGACCTGGACGCCGAGGGAGGCGACCTCCATGCCGATATCGGTGGAGAAGGCCTTTGCCACCGGAGTGAGCAGCGAAGCGCGCTCATGAGCCTTCTTCCGGCGCGCCGGGTCTTCCTCCAGATGCGCGCGGTCGATGGCTTCCGCCGTCATGTAGCAGATGGCGCGCGAAGCTGCGGTAAGCGCCTTCATGGTGAGCAGATGGCGCTGGACGTCCGGATGCGCGGCGATGGGGCTCATGCCCTCGACTGCCCCGATGGCACGGCCCTGCTTGCGCTCGTTGGCGTAGGACAGCGCCTGCTGATAGGCGCGCTCGGCAATGGCGACGCCCTGCAGGCCGACAGCGAGGCGCGCATTGTTCATCATCGTGAACATGCAGTTGAGGCCCCGGTTCTCCTCGCCGACGAGCCAGCCGATGGCTCCCCCATTGTCACCGAAGATCATGGTGCAGGTGGGCGAGGCATGGATGCCGAGCTTGTGCTCGATGGAATGGCAGCGCACGTCGTTGCGGGTGCCGTCCGGCAGGATTTTCGGCACGAGGAAGAGCGAGATGCCGCGCGTGCCGGCAGGCGCATCGGGCAGGCGCGCGAGCACGAGATGGATGATATTGTCGGTGAGATCGTGCTCGCCATAGGTAATGAAGATTTTCTGGCCCGTGATCCGGTAGGTGCCGTCGCCTTGCGGCTCGGCACGGGAGCGAAGCGCCGCCAGGTCCGACCCCGCATGCGGCTCCGTCAGGTTCATGGTCGCGGTCCACTCGCCGGAGACGAGCTTTTCCAGGTAGCGGCTCTTGAGATCCTCGGAGCCATGCGCGACCATCGCCTCGATCGCGCCCATGGTGAGCACGGGGCCGATGCCGAAGGCCATCGAGGCGGCATTCCACATCTCGACGCAGGCCGAGTTCAACAGAGTCGGCAGGCCCTGGCCGCCATATTCCACCGGGCCCGGGAGCGCATTCCAGCCCGCTTCCGCCCAGCCCTTGTAGGCCTCCTTCCAGCCGGGCGCGGTGGTGACTACGCCGTCCTTGAGCGTGGCCCCATGCTTGTCGCCTTCGCGGTTGAGGGGAGCGATCAGGTCATTGGCGAAGCGGCCCGCCTCCTCCAGGATCGTCGCCGCCAAGTCGGCGGAGAGGTCGCCGTAGAGCCCCTCCCCGATGGCGCGGTCGAGGCCAGCCACATGCCGCATGGTAAAGACGATGTCGGAGACTGGCGCACGGTAGCTCATGGTGTTTCCTCTCAACCGAACGGCTTTTGATGTTGACGCATATCCTCGCGCCGTTAAACCCGCCCAGCAAGCGCTGACAACCTTCGGGCAAGGAATAGTTTAGACGTGAACGATCATGGGTCAATGCTCCAGACGTCGCGTCTGGCGGCCGACGAGGCGGGGCTCTCCGAGGCGGCAGCGATCCTGCGCCGTGGCGGCCTCGTGGCCTTCCCGACAGAGACGGTCTATGGCCTCGGAGCCGATGCGACCAACGCGGAGGCGGTTGCGGGCATCTACGCCGCGAAGGAGCGTCCGAGCTTCAACCCGCTGATCTCACATCTCGCCAGCCTCGCAGCCGCCCAGGAGCAGGGCGTCTTCGATGCGACGGCCAGGCAGCTGGCGGAAGCCTTCTGGCCTGGTCCGCTCACCCTCGTCGTGCCGGTGGCTCCCAGCTGCACCATTTCCGACCTTGCCCGCGCGGGTCTCGACAGCGTGGGATTGAGGGTGCCCGCCCATTCCCTTGCCCATTCCCTGCTCGAAAGGACCGGACGCCCTGTCGCCGCGCCGTCCGCCAACCGTTCCGGGCGGGTGAGCCCGACCACGGCCGATCACGTGCTGGGCGATCTCGATGGGCGCATCGATGCGGTGCTCGACGGCGGCGCATCGGAGGTCGGGGTCGAATCGACCATCGTCGCCTGCCTCGGCGGCGCTCCCCGCCTGCTGCGCCCCGGCGGCGTGCCGCGCGAGGCCATCGAAGCCCTCATCGGGCAGAAGCTGGAAACCGGCTCCGAGGGAGGAGCAAGCCCCCTCGCGCCAGGCATGCTGGCCTCCCACTATGCGCCAAGGGCGCAGGTGCGCCTGAATGCGACGAGGATCCAGTCGGGCGAGGCCGCACTTCTGTTTGGGGCAACGCCGCCCTCAGGCACCCAGAGCGCGGACGCGACTCTCAACCTGAGCGAAAACGGCGACTTCAAAGAGGCCGCCGCTCATCTCTTCTCCTATCTCCGGCAACTCGACGCGTCGGGCGCTTCGACCATCGCTGTTGCGCCCATCCCGGAGGCGGGCTTGGGCGAGGCGATCAACGACCGCCTCCGCCGCGCCGCCGCGGAGCGGTAGGCCGCTTACTTCGCGGCGAGCTTGGCCGCGATCTGCGCCACGTGGCGGCCCTGGAAGCGGGCGCCGTCGAGATCGATCTCGGTCGGCTGGCGCGAGCCGTCGCCGCCTGCGATCGTGGAGGCGCCATAGGGCGAGCCGCCGCGGATCTGGTCGACACCCGACTGGCCCGCAAAGGAGTAAGGCAGGCCGACCACCACCATGCCGTGGTGCAGGAGCACCGGCAGCGTGGTGAGGATGGTGGCTTCCTGGCCGCCGTGCTGGGTGGCGGTGGAGGTGAAGACCGAGCCGACCTTGCCGATGAGCGCGCCTTTCGCCCACAGAGCGCCGGTCTGGTCGAGGAAATTCTTCATCTGCGCCGTCATGGTGCCGTAGCGGGTCGGCGTGCCGAAGATGATGGCGTCGTATTCCGGCAGCTCCTCGACCGTCGCAACGGGGGCCTTCTGGTCGAGCTTGTAGTGGGCGGCCTGGGCTACTTCCGCCGGAACGAGTTCCGGCACGCGCTTCACGGACACCTCGGCGCCGGCCTCGCGCGCGCCTTCGGCCGCCGCATAGGCCATCTGCTCGATATGGCCCCAGGACGAGTAATACAGGACGAGAACCTTGGTCATAATGATCTCCAACGGATTCTTGGCGCGGCACAGGGCCACCTTTCTGCTCATTTGAAAGGTTGAGGAAACCCGCTACCGCTAAGATTGCCGACCGAAGATATTCTTTCCTTTCTGCAATACCAGCGCTAGATATGCACTAGATCCATTGCGAGGATGCAAAGAGATGGCCAAGCAGCAGCATCTCGACTGGGACGATTTCAGGCTGGTGAAAACCATTGCCGAAGCGAACGGGCTGGCCGGCGCGGCCGAGCGCCTAGGCGTCAACCATTCCACCGTCTTCCGCCGACTCGGCCAGATGGAGGAGAACCTCGGGGTCAAGCTCTTCGAGCGGCACCGGACCGGCTATATCCTGACTCCGGCGGGCGAGGAGATGACGGCGCTCGCCGAGCAGATGGAGGAGAACGTGACCTCCTTCACCCGCAAGCTGGCAGGTCAGGCCGTCGCCCCCGCAGGAGAGTTGAGGGTCACCACCAACGACACCCTGCTCGTCCACCTGCTGACGGACATCTTCGCGCGCTTCGTCAAGACCTGCCCCGAGATGCGGCTGGACGTGGTGCTCGCCAACCAGGCCCTGAACCTTTCGAAACGGGATGCGGACGTGGCGATCCGGGCCACCGACAACCCGCCCGAGACCCTGGTCGGGCGGCGGGTTGCGACCATCGGCTGGGCGCTCTACGGCCGGGCGGAGGAATTCCCGGACCACGGCCAGCCGCAGGACCTCGAATCCCCTGCCCTCTACGAGCGGCCCTGGGTCGCGCTGGGTGACAACCTCGCAACTCTCAAGGCAGCGCGCTTCGTGCGAGAGCGTGTGGCGCCGGAAAACATCGCCTATCGGGTCAACACGGTCCTCGGTCTTGCAGAGGCGGTGGAGGCCGGAATCGGCATCGGCCCCCTGCCCTGCTTCATCGCGGACGAGAAGAGAAACCTCGTCCGGCTCTCGGAGGTCAACCCGGGTTTCTCGGCGGGGTTGTGGCTCCTGACCCACCCGGACCTTCGCCAGTCGGCCCGCGTGAGAGCCTTCATGGATTTCATGGCCGCCGAGATCGCCAAGCAGAAAAGGTGGATCGAGGGCACGGCGAAGCGGGCCCTCGCCTCCTAAGGCTCAACCGATCTCCACCACGACCCGGCCCTTGATGCGACCGGCAACAATCTCCTGCCCGGCCTCCATGACCCGGTCCAGGGGGATCGTGGATGTCATGGCCGCGAGCTTGGCATGGTCGAGCTCCCGCACCAGACGGTCCCAGGCCTCGATCCGCAACGCCTTCGGAGCCATGACGGAATCGACGCCGAGCAGCGCCACGTTGCGCAGGATGAAGGGCGCGACGCTGGCCGGAAGGTCCATGCCTCCGGCAAGTCCGCAGGTGGCAATCGCCCCGCCGTATCTCGTCATCGAGAGCAAATTGGCGAGCGTCGCGGAGCCCACCGTATCGACGCCCGCAGCCCAGCGCTCCTTTCCGAGCGGCCGCACCGGACCGGTCAATTCGCTCCGCTCGAGGATTTCCGCAGCGCCGAGGCCCTTTAGATAGTCCGCTTCCTCAGGCCGCCCGGTGGAGGCGATCACATGCCAGCCTGCTTTGGCGAGGAGCGCCACGGCCACGGAGCCGACGCCGCCGACCGCTCCGGTCACGCTGGCGGGACCGCGATCCGGCTTGAGGCCGTGCCGCTCCAGCGCCATGAGGCAGAGCATCGCCGTGTAGCCCGCCGTGCCGATGGCCATGGCCTGCTCGGGCGAGATGCCTTCGGGTCGCGGAATCAGCCAGTCGCCCTTGACGCGGACTTTCTCCGCATAGGCTCCGAGATGGGTCTCGCCCAGGCCCCAGCCATTGAGGATGACCGGATCGCCCGCCTTGAATTCGGGATTGGAGGAGGCCTCCACGGTGCCGACCAGATCGACGCCGGGGATCATGGGAAAGCGCCGCACCACCGGGGCCATGCCGGTAAGCGCCAGCCCGTCCTTATAGTTGAGGGTTGAATGCGACACCCGAACGGTGACGTCCCCCTCCATGAGATCGGCCTCGTCGAATTCGCGGAAGCCGACGCTCTGGCCGGTATCGGTCTTGTCGATGACGATGGCCTTGAACGTGCCCATTCCAGTCTCCTCCCTTGCGCCATCCATTTGTGGCGCAAGGGAGGATCAGGGCAAGCGCGACAGCCTCATTCCTTCGGACGAGGCGGCTATTCCGCAGGTTGGAGAGCGGGTGTCCGCTCCACCGGCTGCTCCTTGATCGGCAGGTTAATGAGGGCCGAGGCGATGCCGAGAACGATGGAAAGCCACCACACCATGGTGTAGTTGCCATAGACCTCGTACAGGATCCCGCCGAGCCAGACGCCGAGGAACCCGCCGACCTGGTGGGAGAAGAAGGCAAAACCGTAGAGCATGGCCATGTAGCGGGTGCCGAACATCAGCATCACAAGAGAGGATGTGGGCGGCACGGTCGAGAGCCACAAAAGGCCGATGGAGATGCCGAAGAGGATCGACGTGACGGGCGAGGCCGGCAGCAGGATGAAGGCGGCGATCGCCACCGAGCGGCCGAGATAGATCCAGGCCAGCAGCCAGCGCTTCGACATGCGGGTGGAAAGCCAGCCGGACGAAAGCGAGCCGAAGGCGTTGGCGAGGCCGATGACGGCGAGCGTCCAGCCGCCGATGGTGGCGGAGAGCCCGGCATCCTTCAGGTAGGCCGGCAGGTGGGCCGTAATGAAGGCGAGCTGGAAACCGCAGGTGAAGAAGCCCAGCACCAGCAGCACGTAGGAGCGGTGGCGGAAGGCCTCCGCGAGGGCCTGCCGGATCGACTGGCCCGGCACCGGAGCAGGTCCACTCAGGGTGGCGGACCCTCCGCTCGGCCGGGTGGCGAGCGCCAGCGACAGGGGCATGACGAGCAGGACGCTGAAGGAGAAGACCACCAGAGCCTGCTGCCAGCCGAAGGAATCGATGAGGATGTTTCCGATGGGCGGGAAGAGGAACTGCCCGAAGGAGCCCGCCGCCGTGCCCGCGCCGAAGGCCATGGGCCGCCACTCTTCCGGCAGGAGCTTGCCGAAGGCCCCCAGCACCAGGTTGAACGAGCAGCCGGACAGGCCGAAGCCGATGAGCACGCCCGCGCCGAGCTGCAGAAGGCCCGGCGTCGTCGCATAGGCCATGACCACGAGCCCGACGGCATAGAGAAGAGCGCCCACGCAGAGCACCCGAATCGCGCCAAACCTGTCCGCCACCGCTCCCGCGAAAGGCTGTCCGACGCCCCAGAGCAGGTTCTGGACGGCAATCGCCAAGCCGAAGACGTCACGCCCCCAGCCGTACTGGGCCGTCATCGGAATCTGGAACAGCCCGGCGGATGCCCGTGGCCCGAAGGTGATGAGGGCGATCAGGCAGCCGGAAAGGACGATGAGTTCCGGGGAGATGCGGGAGGAGGAAGACGAGGCAGAGGATGCGGACATGAAGGCAGCCTTCGGCAGCAATCGGGAGCCGGAGACTAGCGCAAACCGCGCATCAGCAATATTGAAAGTTTATCACGAATGCCATGAGCGTCCGTGATGGATTCAGGGCGGCATCCGGCCGGATGCCGCCCTGAAAAAACATGCTGAGGTTTTGAGCCGAGCCCTCAAATGACCGCGAAGTCCTCGTAGGTCAGCTTGAGCTTCTTCTTGAGAGAGGCGATCTCGAGCGCCTTGCCCTTCCCCGAACCGTCGGCATCGTAATAGAGGATGCCTTTTTTCTTATTATAGACAATGTAATCGTTCCGGTCATCGGCCTTGCTGCCGGCTTCGAAATACTTGCTTTTCAGCTTCCCGGCTTTACCGATCTTCTTGAATGCCGCATTGTCGAGCCGGATCGTGTCATCCTTTCTGTTGAAATCTGAGATCCGGTCCATATTCGACTTCTTGCTCGGCTTCTTATCGAAGACGAAGGCGTCCCGGCCGGAGCTGCCGGTCAGAGTATCCTTTCCCGTCCCGCCATAGAGGATGTCATCGCCGGCATCCCCCCACAGGCGGTCCTGACCGCTGTTACCCTTCAGCACATTGGCAGCGAAGTTGCCGTACAGTTCATCGCTGTGGGACCCGCCCGTCGCATTTTCGATGACTACACCGTTTGCAATCGTGAAGCCGCCGGCGACCCCCACCTCCCAGGAGATGAAGCCGCCCGCATTGGGATCATGGCTCTGACGTGTCGCCGCACGCAGGTCGAGCGCGACGGGTCCCAGGGCATGCCCGGCATCGAGCATGTCCTGTCCGCCGGCATCCCAGATGCAGAACCAGCCCTCCTCACCGACGTAGTCGCTGAATGTAGGCAACACATAGGTATTGTCGCCCGTCGCCGTCGACATGTTAGGCCCATACAGAGCCTGCAAGGCGGCGATGTCGAAGGCGCCCAACCCACCTTGGGCCCCATGATCGATCCCGTTTTGGGTCACGTTCCAGCCCGTGTTGTACGACATGACCGTCCATACGCCCTGGTTCAGGCCATGGGTTCCGATCGTGAACTCCCCGTCGACGCCCGGGAAGGTCGAATGATCGTCCTCCTCCCCGCCATCGTGTGGATGCGCAAGCCCGAAGCCATGCCCCAGTTCTTGGATGATCGTGTGGAGGCCGTCGCCACCGAAACGAGGTACTGCCAGGATTCCGCCGAAGGATCGAAATAGCCCCAGCGCTGTCCCGGGACCGGGATCTCATGGCGGCCTACCGCGCCGCCGCCGAGTTGGACCTTCCACCAGACGATGTCGGCCTCTCCTGCCGATTCAGCAACCGTGAACCGCAGACCGCACACGCTCTCGTAGAGGCCGAGAGCATACCCGAAAGCGTTGACCTCGTCCTGGGTCCACTCGTCTGCGGCATCATCGGCGCTCTCAAGGACATCGCTTGGGCCACCGTGAGCCTGGCTGGCTTCCGCGAAATCCTCGCCGATCCCGAGCCAGACCTTGATCGGCTCCTTCGTCAGATCCCAGGCAGTCCCGCCCCAGACCAGCGAGTCGATATAAATGCTCCCATAGCCGGAGCCGGGGACGGAGGTTCTGATGTCTGCCATGGTCATCCTCGCCGAAGCTTAGCGCTCGGAAGTCATAGCAACTTCATCCCACAACTCGTAGTGCCTTGGCGCACAACCGGGAAATTTCCTCAGGTCTGCCCCGGCCGCAGCTTGTAGAAGATGTGACGGCCGATGACGTCCATCTTCTTCAGGCGTTTCGCCCAATAGGGGCGCACATAGTTGGCGTGGTAGTGGGTGGCTCCGCCCACATCCGTCAGGTAGGTCTTGCCTTCGAGGACGGCGCTCGCGACCCGCTTGGCCCGATCCCAGGACTCAGCGTCCCGGATGCGCAGGGCCTTGCCCTCGCAGGCGAAGGTGAACTGGCAGGCGAGGTGCCGGTGGCGGTTCTGATAAACCACGCCGCAGATGGTGGAGGGATAGAGACCGCTCTTCACCCGGTTCAGCACCACCTGAGCGACGGCGGCCTGCCCTTCCGCGGACTCGCTGCGGGCTTCGAAATAGACAGCCTCCGCCAGGCAGCGCTGCTCCTTGCTCAGGTTGTCGGGATCGATCAGATCCGCATAGCGCGGATGTTCTGCACCATCGTCCTTCGGCACTGCACTCACGCCGCCGTCGCGGTCGAGACGCGGCGATTGCAGCACGACGGGAGCGGCGGCGATCTCGATAGGCATGGCGTCCATGGGAGCCGGCGTTGCCGAGGACAGCGTCACCGCGCGCTTCACGATGGGCGTCGTGAGGCTGCCCGCCGCACCCGTCGAGCCTGCCGCGGCGGCGGCAGGCGACTGCACGGAGGTCGCCTGGCGGGTCGTGGTGAATTCGGGAGCCTGCCAGGGCTCGAAGCCCTGGTCCATGTCCGGGCCCTCGATCTGCCCTTCCATGAGGATGGTCGGCGGCAGGAGGCGCTCGTCCCGGCCGAAGAGCAGACGCGATTGCGCCGCCCGCTGAAGGACCGGACGGATCTCGCCCGCGTGATCGGACAGGGCGACGTCCGGCTCCACCCAAGGATTTCCTTTGCGGGACCGGTCGACCTGTGGATAGGCGACGAACTCCGCCTTCATCTCATCCTTCAGGGGCGCACCCTCGAGAGCGGCCTCTTCGGGCAGATCGTAGCGGGGCAGCGAGCGCAGGATGTCGCGCCCGAGATCGAGTCTGCCCCGCCCGACGGCGCCGTCGATGGGTGGAACGAGCGCGGTCTCGGTGAGATGGGCCAGGGGGCCTCGGGGTGCGAAGCTGATGCCGGATTGCGGATCGTTGCTGGCCGAGGCCGTGAACGAGATCAGGAGTCCGCCCGCCAGCGCCCAGGGCGCAGTTGTGGCGCAGATCCATTTCATCCGAGAGCGACGATTCCGAAGACGCACGCGACACACCCTGACCGAACCGACATTGGAGCATCTGGCAGGAATGCTCCGGCTCGGTAAAGTTATCGCCGGTTAGGGTTGATGAGGCGTTAAGACCGGAGTTTCACGATGCTGCAGAGCGCCTCTCCGCCATCCGCCGCAGGGCCTCAGCCGTCTCCGCATCGGCGGGAAAGAAGGCCTCGATGGCGAGTTCCGACAGAGTGACGTCGACAGGGGTGCCGAACACCGTGGTGGTGCTGAAAAGGGTGAGCATGCCCTCCCCTGTCGTCAGTTGAAGCGGCACCACGATGCCGGCATAGTCGTGCCGCACGGCAGGGCCGCGGGCAGCCGCGTCGGGGGTCGGATAGGCGCGCAGTTCCTCGACGAGGGCGGCAAGCGCCGCATCCCCTGTCATATCGACCTGGTGCTCGAGGCGGGCTACCAGATGGTCCCGCCACTCCCTGAAATTCACGATGCGCCGCGCGAGTCCCGCCGGGTGCATGCTCAGGCGAAGCACGTTGACCGGGGCTTTGAGCAGGGCGGGATCCATCTCCCCGATGAGCGAGAAGAGCGCGTCGTTCGCAGCGACCAGCGACCAGTGCCTGTCGACCGCGAGCGCGGGATAGGGCTCGTGGCCTTTAAGGACGAGATCCACCGCCTGGCGCATGCTGGCAAGGGCCGGATCGTCGAGGGAGCGCTCGGAATAGACCGGCGCATAGCCCGCTGCCACCAGCATGATGTTCTGTTCGCGAAGCGGCATGTCGAGCTTTTCGGCAAGCAGCAGAACCATCTCGCGGCTCGGCTGCGAGCGTCCTGTCTCCAGAAAGCTCAGGTGCCTCGTGGAGATGTCGGCCTCCAGGGCGAGATCGAGTTGGCTCATGCGCCGGCGCTGACGCCATTCACGCAGATAATCGCCGACATGGGAAATGGGGGGCACGGGCTTCATGGGCGGACCATAGCGCGAGACGAAGGCCTGTTCCATGACCTCCGAGGTAATCGACGGCGTTCGGGGACCGCGCGATCCTTACCGGCAAGGTCGATCTGTATCGACCGAGCAACGATGAGGAGCCTGCCATGACGACGATCCATCCTTCCCCGCTCCTGCGCCAGGCCCTGCTGGCGGATGCCGCCACCAGCGCCGCCTTCGGTCTGCTGGCGCTGCTCGCGGCCGGCCCCTTGAGCCCCCTCCTCGGCCTGCCGGAGATGCTGCTTCGCGTGTCGGGGGGAATCCTGCTCCCCTTTGCGGCGCTGCTGAGCGTTCTCGCTCTGCGGCAACAGGTTTCCCGTCCCCTCGTGTGGGCCATCGTGATCGCCAATGCGGTCTGGGCCGCCGACAGCATCCTGCTCCTGGTCAGCGAATGGGTTGCTCCGACGAGCGCAGGCTATGCCTTCGTCATCGCTCAGGCTCTCGTCGTGCTGATGTATGCCGAGTTCCAGTATGTGGGCCTGCGGCGGTCGGAGGCGACTGCCGCGTGAGCAGGATCGAAAAACGCCCGCGCGTCATGGCCGCACTCGTTGCGGCCATCCACGTCTTTATCTCGCTACTCAGAAGACGTAGCCCTCGGGACAGGCCCGAGGATGATGGCTGTTTGAGGAATGCCTCAGGCGTCCCACCCGTTGAACGGAATCGTCTTGATGTCGGACAGCTCGATGTCGTCGAGACAGCGGATGTTGACCGCCGCCGTCGCTTCCCTCGTCGGCTTCTTGCCTTCGCCAAAGGGCGCGCAGCCGCAGGTGGCACAGAAGCGGTGCTGAACGGTGTGCGTGTTGAAGGTGTAGGTGGCGAGATTGTCCTCGCCCCGGATCACGTTCAGCTTGCTGCGCGGCACGAAGGTGAGCTGATAGCCCTTCTTCCGGCAGATGGAGCAGTTGCACTCGATGACCTGTTCGAGATCGGTCTCGACCTCGAAAGCCACCGCCCCGCAGTGGCAAGAACCCTTGTGCATCCATTCCCCCCATTTCGACGTTAGGACCCCATTTCCAGAATGGCGATGACGATGAGACCCGCCCCGATCACGCCCGTGAGGCGGTCGCCCATAGTGAGCGGCTCGGCCTTGCCGCGCGAGGCGGCCTGCATGATGAGAACGTCGAGGACCAGCGAAACAAGGAAGGGCCAGGCGGCAGGCGGCATGACCGCATCCTGCAAATCCGGCCGATCCGCCACGAAAAGGCCAATCGCGATGCCGGAGACCAGCATCGCGACGAGGTAGAGCAAGCGGCTGCGGGACAGGGCCATGGTGCTCACGCCTGGCTCGCCGCCCTGTTGCCGAGCGCCGCCTGCGCTGCGGCAAGGCGGGCAATCGGCACGCGGTAGGGCGAGCAGGACACGTAGTCGAGCCCGGCCTCCTGGCAGAAGTGGATCGAAGCCGGGTCGCCGCCATGCTCGCCGCAGATCCCGAGCTTGATGTCGCCCCTCGTCTTCTTGCCGCGTTCGGCCGCCAGCTTGATCAATTCGCCCACGCCTTCCTGGTCGATGGTGACGAAGGGGTCGGCCGGCAGAATGCCCTTCTGCGTGTAGGAGCCGAGGAAGGAGGCCGCATCGTCGCGGGAGATGCCGAGCGCCGTCTGCGTCAGGTCGTTGGTGCCGAAGGAGAAGAACTCCGCCGCTTCCGCGATCTCGCCGGCGCGCAGGGCGGCGCGGGGCAGCTCGATCATCGTGCCGACCTGGTAATCCACCTTCACGCCGCTTTCCTTCGCCACCGCTTCCGCCATGGCGACGATGCGCGCCTTCACGAGATCGAGCTCCGCCTTCGTCATGACCAGCGGCACCATGACCTCGGGCACGACCGGCTGGCCGGTCTTCTTCCCGGCCTCCACCGCCGCCTCGAAGATGGCGCGGGCCTGCATCTCGGCGATCTCAGGATAGGCCACGGCCAGACGGCAGCCGCGGAAGCCGAGCATGGGATTGAACTCGTGCAGCTCGCGGGCGCGGTGCCTGAGCTTCTCGACCGAGGCGTTCATCGCCTTCGCCACTTCCTGCATCTCGTCTTCCGAGTGCGGCAGGAATTCGTGCAAAGGCGGATCGAGCAGGCGGATCGTGACGGGCAGGCCGCTCATGATGGTGAAGAGCTCGACGAAGTCCGCGCGCTGCATCGGCAGCAGCTTGGCGAGCGCAGCCCTGCGGCCTGCCTCGTCGTCGGAGAGAATCATCTCGCGGACCGCCACGATGCGGTCGCCCTCGAAGAACATGTGCTCCGTGCGGCAGAGCCCGATGCCTTCCGCGCCGAAATTGCGCGCGGTCTTCGCGTCGAGGGGCGTCTCCGCATTGGTGCGCACCTTCATGCGCCGCACCTTGTCGGCCCAGCCCATGAGGGTAGCGAACTCGCCGGAGAGCTCCGGCTCCAGCATCTTCACCTGGCCGAGCAGCACCTGCCCGTTGGAGCCGTCGATGGTGATGACGTCGCCCTTCTTCAGGGTCTGGCCTGCCACCGTCAGGGTCTGTGCGCCGTAATCCACGCGGATCGAACCTGCGCCCGAGACGCAGGGCTTGCCCATGCCGCGGGCGACCACCGCCGCGTGGGAGGTCATGCCGCCGCGGGTGGTGAGGATTCCTTCAGCCGCATGCATGCCGTGGATGTCCTCAGGGCTCGTTTCGACGCGCACGAGGATGACCTTTTGGCCTGCCTTCTTGGCGGCTTCCGCATCGTCGGAATTGAACACGATCTCGCCGGAGGCCGCGCCGGGCGAGGCCGGCAGGCCCGTCGCCAGAACCTTGCGCTCGGCCTTCGGGTCGATGGTGGGGTGAAGCAGTTGGTCGAGGGCCGCGGGGTCGACGCGGGTGATCGCCTCCTCCTGCGAGATCAGGCCCTCCGACGCCAGCTCCACCGCAATGCGGAGCGCCGCTTTCGCCGTGCGTTTGCCGTTGCGGGTCTGGAGCATCCAGAGCTTGCCCTTCTCCACCGTGAATTCCATGTCCTGCATGTCACGGTAGTGCTTCTCGAGAATGCCGTAGATGCGCACCAGCTCGGCATAGGCCTGCGGCATCGCCCTCTCCATGGAAGGCTTGTCAGAGCCGGATGCGATGCGCGCGGCCTCCGTGATGTCCTGCGGCGTGCGGATGCCCGCCACCACGTCCTCGCCCTGCGCATTGATGAGGAACTCGCCGTAGAGCTCCTTCTCGCCGGTCGAAGGATTGCGGGTGAAGGCGACGCCGGTTGCGGAGGTCTCGCCCATATTGCCGAAGACCATGGCCTGCACGTTCACCGCCGTGCCCCAGCTCGCGGGGATGCCGTGGAGTTCGCGGTACTTGATGGCGCGGTTGTTCATCCAGGAGCCGAACACGGCGCCGATGGCGCCCCAGAGCTGCTCCTGCGGCTCCTGCGGGAAGGGCTTGCCGAGCTCCTTCTCGACCAGGGACTTGTAGCGCGGAAGAATGGCCTTCCAGTCCTGCGCCGTCATGTCCGTGTCGAGGCTGTAGCCCCGGCGGTCCTTGTACTCGTCGAGGATCTCCTCGAAGTGATGGTGCTCCAGCCCGAGCACCACGTTGGAATACATGGTGATGAAGCGGCGATAGCTGTCATAGGCAAAGCGCTCGTCGCCCGCTCCCTTGGCGAGGGCTTCAACGGTGACGTCGTTGAGGCCGAGGTTGAGCACAGTATCCATCATGCCGGGCATGGAGGCCCGGGCGCCGGAGCGGACGGAGACCAGAAGCGGGTTTTCCGGATCGCCGAAGGTGCGGCCGGTGAGCCGCCCGACGAAGGTCAGGGCATTCTCCACCTGATCCTTCAGCTCCTGCGGATAGGCCCGGCCATGATCGTAGTAGTAGGTGCAGACTTCGGTGGTGATGGTGAAGCCCGGCGGGACCGGCAGCCCGAGATTGGACATCTCGGCGAGATTCGCGCCTTTGCCCCCAAGCAGGTTTTTCATTCCCGCCTGGCCCTCGGCCTTTCCGTCACCGAAGGTGTAGACCCACTGCGTCATCGCTCGACCCCTTGGCTTTCTAACGCCCTGCTGCAGGCAGGTGTTGGCTTGAAGCATGCGGAAACAAAACGCAACCTGAACAGCCAAGGTTCCTTAATTGAATATCGGAGCAAAGGAGGGCGTCATTTCGGGGGCCGGGTTCTGAAGACGCCAAACAAAAGGCCGGGACGAGCCCGGCCTCTGTGTCCTTGGTATTTTATCCGGTCAGACCCGGTAGCGCCCGTTGCGCTTCACATAGACCGTGGCCCCCACCGGGACGCGCTCGTAGAGGTCGGCGACGTCTTCGTTGAGCATGCGCACGCAGCCGGAGGAGACCTGCTCGCCGATGCTCCAGGGCTCGTTGGTGCCGTGGATGCGGAAGAGCGTATCGGCGCCGTTCTGGTGGAGATAGAGGGCGCGCGCGCCGAGCGGGTTGCCGAGGCCCGCCTCCATGTGGCCCGGCAGGTCCGGGTTGATGCGGACCATGGTCTTGGTGGGCGACCAGGCCGGCCACACGCCCTTGCGGCCCACGGAGGCGACGCCCCTCCAGGAGAAGCCCTGCTTGCCGACGCCGACGCCGTAGCGGATCGCCTTGCCCTCGGGCTGGACGAGATAGAGCATGCGCTCGTCGATATCGACCACGATGGAGCCGGGCTTCTCGGGGCCGGTATACTCCACCGTCTGCCGGGCGTATTTCGGGTCCATCTTCCTGCGGTCGACGAGCGGGATGTCGTAGGGCTTGTCGGGGATCGAGCCGATATACCAGCCGCCATCGCTCGGCGTCGCCACGGCGAAGGGCTGCGGCGGCTCATGGACGGACTGGCAAGCGGCAAGAGGCGCACCCAGGAGCGCGCCGATCATAAGACGTCGAATCATGGCGGAGTACCGAAAAAACGAGACGCCGGCTGCCTAGCGCCTCGCAGGCGACATGGCTGTGCCCCGGCCGCAACAGTTCGGTACGAATGTAAGACTACCCCTCGATTTTCGAGAAGTCCGCCACAGTACGCGTCGCCTCGCGGATGTCGTTGAGGAGCCGCAGGCGGTTGGCCCTCAAGCCTGGGTCTTCCGCATTGACGGTCACCTTGTCGAAGAAGGCGTCCACCGGCTGGCGCAGGCGGGACAGGGCGCGCATCGCCCCCTCGAACTCCTCCGATTCGATGGCGGCCGCCGCCTCCTGCTTGGCCTGGTGGAGAATGACCGCGAGCGCCTTCTCCTCGATCTGCCCCTGATCGTTGACGATCTGCAGATCTGGGGCCTCGTCGTAGGCCCGCCCGTCCTTCTTCTCCTCGATGCGCAGGATATTGGCCGCGCGTCGGTAGCCCGCGAGCAGGTTTTTGCCGTCCTCCGTATCGAGGAAGCGGCCGAGCGCCTCCACGCGGCGAACGATCATGAGCAGGTCGTCCTGGCCTTCGAGCGCGAACACGGCGTCGATGAGATCGTGCCGCGCGCCCTGGTCGCGGAGATAGACTTTCAGGCGGTCGGCGAAGAAGGAGAGGAGGTCTGCAGGGAGATTGCCTCTATCCTTTACGGACATGCCTCTCTCCATCGCGTCGAGGCCGAAGAGAGCTTTCTTGGTCTGATTAGCGAGAGGCATTCGACGCTCGTTGTCGATCACCAGCCTGATCACACCCAACGCCGCACGACGCAGCGCGTAAGGATCCTTCGAGCCCGTCGGCTTCTCGTCGATGGCCCAGAAGCCTACGAGGGTGTCGATCTTGTCGGCGAGCGCCACGGCGACCGACACCGGATCGGTCGGCACGCGGTCGGAGGGGCCGAGGGGCTTGTAGTGCTCCTCGATGGCGGCGGCGACACTCGGATGCTCGCCTTGCAGCATCGCGTAGTAGCGGCCCATGAGGCCCTGCAGCTCGGGGAATTCGCCGACCATCTCGGTGACGAGATCGGCCTTGGCGAGGCGCGCGGCGCGCTCCGCCAGAGCGGGATCCGCGCCGACGATGGGAGCCAGCTCCTTCGCCAAGGCCGCGATGCGCTCCACGCGCTCGTATTGCGTGCCGAGCTTCTCGTGGAAGACGATTGTCTTCAGCTTCTCCAGCCGGTCTTCGAGCTTCACCTGCTGGTCCGTCTTCCAGAAGAAGTTGGCGTCGGAGAGACGCGCGCGCACCACGCGTTCGTTGCCGCCCACGATGGTCTTGCCGCCGTCCTTTGCTATGAGGTTGGAGGTGAGCAGGAACCTGTTGGCGAGTTTGCCGGTGGCGGGATCGCGCAGCACGAAGCATTTCTGGTTCGCACGGATGGTCGTGCGGATAGCCTCCGGCGGGATATCGAGGAACGCCTCATCGAAGGAGCCCATGAGCACCACGGGCCATTCCACGAGCCCTGCGACCTCCTCCAGAAGCCCCTCGTCCTCGACGAGCTCGAGGCCTTGCGCGAAGGCGAGATCCTTGGCGTCGTGCAGGATCATGTCCTTGCGGCGGTCCGAATCGAGCACGACACTCGCGCGCTCGAGCGACTGCATGTAGTCCTCGAAGCGCTTCACGCGGATGGGCTCCGGCGCCATGAAGCGGTGGCCGTAGGTGACGTCGCCGGATTGGATGCCGTCGACCTCGAAACGCACGATCTCCGGCTCCTCGGTCTCGGGTCCGAAGGTGCAGACGATGGAATGGAGCGGACGCACCCAGCGGAGCGAGCCAGGCTCCTTGGAGGCCGCGCCCCAGCGCATGGATTTCGGCCAGGGGAAGCTCTTGACGATGGCGGGCAGGATTTCCGCCAGCACGTCCTGGGTCGCGCGGCCGGGCTTCTCGATCACGGCGACGTAGAACTCGCCCTTCTTCGGGTCGCTCTCGATCTTCGCCTGGTCGATGGAGGCAAGCCCCGCCCCCTTCAGGAAGCCCTGGACCGCCGCATCGGGCGAGCCCACGCGCGGGCCTTTCCGCTCCTCGCGCACGTCCTCGCCCTTCACGGGCAGGCCCACGATGTTCAGCGCCAGCCGCCGCGGCGTGGCGAAGGCCTGCGCTCCCTCGTAGAGAAAGCCGCGCTCCACGAGCGCATCGGTGACAAGCTTCTTCAAATCCTCCGCCGCACACCGCTGCATGCGGGCAGGGATTTCTTCGGAAAAGAGTTCGAGGAGGAGGTCGGGCATGAGAGATCTCTAAAAGGCTGTCGGATCGGGGCGGGAGGAGCGCTTCACGCGCTCACGCCTCCCCCTTCGGTCTTCAGCCATGCCGCGCCGCAGGCCTTGGCCAGTTCGCGGACGCGCAGGATATAGCTCTGGCGCTCGGTGACGGAGATCACGCCGCGGGCGTCGAGCAGGTTGAACATGTGGCTGGCCTTGATGCACTGATCGTAGGCCGGCTGCGCCATGAGATGGCGGCTATCGTTGGAGCCCGGCTTCGGCTCGCCGTCTTCCAGATATTTGCGGCAGGCGGCTTCCGCATCCCGGAAATGGCGGAAGAGCATTTCGGTATCGGCATATTCGAAGTTGTGCCGCGAATATTCCTGCTCGGCCTGCAGGAACACGTCGCCGTAGGAGACTTTCCGGTCGCCCTCCAGGCCGTTGAAGTTCAGGTCGTAGATCGACTCGACGCCCTGGAGGTACATGGCGAGGCGCTCGAGGCCGTAGGTGAGTTCACCCGCGACCGGCGCACACTCGAAGCCCGCCACCTGCTGGAAGTAGGTGAACTGGGACACTTCCATGCCGTCGCACCAGCATTCCCAGCCGAGGCCCCAGGCGCCCAGGGTCGGGCTCTCCCAGTCGTCCTCCACGAAGCGGATGTCGTGGACGGCGGTGTCGATGCCGATAGCCTTTAGCGAACCGAGATAGAGCTCCTGCAGGTTCGGCGGGTTCGGCTTCAGGATCACCTGGAACTGGTAATAATGCTGGAGCCGGTTCGGGTTCTCGCCGTAGCGCCCGTCCTTCGGGCGGCGCGAGGGCTGGACATAGGCCGCGCGCCAGGGCTTGGGACCCAGCGCCCTCAGGGTGGTGGCCGGGTGGAAGGTACCCGCGCCGACCTCCATGTCGTAGGGCTGGAGGATGACGCAGCCCTGCTCCGCCCAGTAGCGCTGGAGCGTGAGGATGAGGCCCTGGAAGGAGCGCGCAGGATTCATATGCGCGGGTTCGCTCGTCATAAATCGCGTCCGGTCTTTGAAAATCTCAGGCGCACCCTTGGGATGCGAGGGCTTCCAAGTCAAGCGCTGGGGCGCCTCCCNGCAGCCCTGCTCCGCCCAGTAGCGCTGGAGCGTGAGGATGAGGCCCTGGAAGGAGCGCGCAGGATTCATATGCGCGGGTTCGCTCGTCATAAATCGCGTCCGGTCTTTGAAAATCTCAGGCGCACCCTTGGGATGCGAGGGCTTCCAAGTCAAGCGCTGGGGCGCCTCCCGTCATTCCCGGCCGGAGATGGCGCAGCCATCGGAGGGGAAGGGAATCCACAGCGCCGCGTCTGTGCGTGGGATCCCCTTCCCTCGCTGCGCTCGCCGGGGATGACACGCGAATACCCCTCCCCCTTGTGGGGAGGAGAGCCGGTAGGCGCATGACGAGCCAGACTCTCGGGATGAAGCTTCCGCGGTGCCTACAATCCCAGCCGCGCCCAGGCGGCCCGCTCTTCCAGCGTCCCCAGCATCTCGCCGGGATCGACCAGGCTGCCGGCCTGGCCGGGAACGCGGCGTCCGAGGAGACGGGCCAGAAACGGCGTGCGGGCCGGCTCGATCATGCGGAACTGGACGTTCTCCCCGAAGCGCAGCCGCATCACCGAGCGGATATCGCCCAGGCCATCGATGAGACCGCGCTCCATGGCCTCCGCCCCGACCCAGAAGGCGCCGGTGAAGAGATCGCTCTTCTCCTCGTCGAGCTTTGCGCCCCTGCGGGCGCGGACGAGGCCGGTGAAAACCTCGTAGATCCGCTGCTGCAGGCCCTTGAGCCGCGCCACGTCCTCAGGGTCTTCCGGCCGGAACGGGTCGAGCATGGACTTGTTCTCGCCCACCGTATGGACCCGCCGCTCGATTCCGAAGCGCTCGATGAGCTTGTCGAAGCCGAACCCCGCCGAGACCACCCCGATGGAGCCGACGATGGAGGTGTGATCGGCGAAGATCTCGTCCGCCGCGCAGGCGATCATGTAGCCGCCGGAGGCCGCCGCATCCTCCACGAAGGCGAAGACCGGCAGCTTCTTCTCCTCCGCATAGGCGCGGATGCGCCTGAAGATGAGGTGCGACTGGGCCGCTGATCCGCCGGGGGAATTGATGACCAGCGCCACCGCCTTCGCGCCCGGAAACGAAAAGGCGCGCTCCAGCACCGGTGCGACGCTCGCCATGGAAAGCCCGGGCCGCATGGGCATGACGGCTCCGATGGGGCCTGAGAGGCGCACGACGGGCACGATGGGGTGCCGGTAGGTACGATAGCGGCTGGGGAGGAGAAACTGCAGGCGTTCTGGAAGCATGAGCGACACGATGGGTTGGGCCATGGCGTCCATGTAGGGCGCGAGGCGGCCATTCCCAAGATGAACGTTCCTTTAGGGAAGCTGTCGGATCGCGTTCATGTGGGCGGGAATAGCCTCTGATCCTGAGCAGCAGCCTTGCCGACTCGTTTTCGGCAACCGGCCGGATTTAAGGAGAAATCAGATGCGTCGATTGCTTTTCGGTGTTTTGGGGTTTGCCACCCTCGGCCTCGGAGCCCTGTCCGCCCAGCCGACGGAGGCCCACCAGTCCTATCGCACAGGCTATGGCTACAGCGCACCCGTCGTCCAGCATGTCCAGTATCACCGGCCGTATCGGGGCTACAGGCCACACCGCGCCTACCGGCCGTATCGCCCGTTCCGCACGGTCCAGCGCTGCTGGATCCAGCCGCAGCGGATCTGGAACGGCTACCGCTGGGTGCGCCGCCCGGTGGAGGTCTGCCGCACGGTGCGCAGGCCCGTTTACCGCTTCTGACCAGAAAAGGGCGCTTCGGCGCCCTTTTTTACTGGAGCATTGCATCACCCCGATGAAGCGCCTCGGCTTCAGGAGTAAATCGTCCATCAGGGCTATTGAGGACTAGGGGCGGCAGGATGGTGAGAGGAGCCCGGCTGCCCTTTCGGGCCGACAGGAGGAAACGGATCGCCGGCTGGTCGGCGGCGGGGTGGATGAAGCGCAGGGCCACGCCGCCCATGCCGTTCCCCAGGGAGGACAGGCACTCGGGCACGCGGTCGGCCCGGTGGATGAGGACTAGGCTCCCTTTCGGCTTGAGGAGACCGGTGCAGGCCCTCAGCCACGCCTCGAGCCCTCCCGGCGGCAGAGCATGGGCGGCGGCGCGGCCCCGGTCCGGTGACAGGCGGGCCTGGCCCTCCTCCAGGAATGGCGGGTTGGTGAGGACGCAATCGGCGCTTTCCGGCCGCAGGCCCGCCGCATGGCGCGAGGACTTGTCCAGCACGTCCGCCACGGCGACCCGCCCATCGACACCGTTGAGGCTGCAGTTGCGGCGGCAGAGATCGGCCAGGTCCGGGTCACGCTCCACGAAGACGAGGTCGATCCCTCTCTCCCGCGCCGCCACCATGAGGCCCACGGCGCCGGTGGCCGCGCCCACGTCGATCACGACGTCGCCGGGGGAGACCGGGGCCGATGCCGCGAGGAGCACCGCATCCGTGCCGGCCCGGTGGCCCCTGCCCGGCTGCAGCAGGGTTACGCGGCCGCCGAGGAGCGCATCCTCCGTGACCTCAGGCATGCCGCAGCTCGGAATCGAGCCCCGCATCGCGGATCAGGCGGCGGGCCTGGGCGACGTGATCCTCGGGCACTAGAATCCGCCTCGGAAAGACGCCGATCATCCCCTCAAGGGCGCTCATATGCATGTCTGCCACCAGAACGGGGATATTGGCGTTCTCCAACAAGGATTGTAGGAAGCCGATCAGAACGAGATCGTTGGTTCGGACGATTTCGACCATCGCGGTCGGGTTCCTTCCCTGCGGTAAAGCTTTTGCATTGCAGCATGGGACCCCCCATGCCACGGTGTTCTCATATTCCTACCGGCCCTTGGGCCGGCAACCCAGGTCTGAAGCGTGGGCGTTGTCGTTCCTTTCGAAGATAAGCATCCCGAGAAGAATGCGAGCATCGAGAAGCTCGTCTCCCTTGTGGCCTCCGATATGGAACGGGTCAATGCGATGATCCTGTCGCGCACGGGCTCCGAGGTCACGATGATCCCGGAAGTGGCGAATCATCTGATCTCGTCCGGCGGCAAGCGCCTGCGCCCCATGCTGACACTGGCGACTGCGGGCCTCGTGGGATACGAGGGCGACGGGCATGTGAAGCTCGCAGCCTCCGTCGAGTTCATGCACACGGCCACCCTCCTCCACGACGACGTGGTGGACGAAAGCGACATGCGCCGGGGCAGGATCGCCGCCCGCATCAAGTGGGGCAACGAGGCGAGCGTGCTGGTGGGCGATTTCCTGCTGGGTCAGGCCTTCCGCATGATGGTGGAGGTCGGCTCCCTGCGCGCCCTCGACATTCTCTCCGCCGCCGCCACCGTGATCGCGGAGGGCGAGGTCATGCAGCTCGCCGCCGCCAAGAACACCGAGACGACGGAGGACGAATATCTCGCCGTCATCCGCGGCAAGACGGCGGAGCTCTTCGCCGCCGCCTGCGAGGTCGGCCCCGTCATCGCCGGACGCCCCAAGGCCGAGCAGGCCGCCTGCCGCTCCTACGGCATGAATCTGGGCATCGCCTTCCAGCTCGTGGACGACGCCCTCGATTATGGCGGCAAGGCCGCGACCCTGGGCAAGAACGTGGGCGACGATTTCCGCGAGGGCAAGATCACCCTTCCCGTGGTCCTCTCCTTCCGCCGCGGCTCCGACGAGGAGCGCGCCTTCTGGCGGCGGGTGCTGGAACAGGGCGAGATCGAGGACAAGGATCTCGAACAGGCCATCGCCATCATGCGCCGCCACAAGGCGCTGGAGGACACGGTCGAGCGGGCGCGCCACTACGGCGCCATGGCCCGCGACGCCCTGGCGCTTTTCCCCAACGGTCCGATGAAGCAGGCGCTGCTGGAAACGGTCGATTTCTGCATCGCCCGCGCCTATTGAGGCAAGCAGATCAGCAAGATCCGTCAGGCAAGGCCTGGCGCAGCCGGTTAGACCTCCGAGCGCCAAGACGGAGGTTCCTGTGACGGCACCAGCCAGGACGCACTATCATGCCCGGTTTCGGAGGGTTCTCGACCATATCGACGAGAACCTCTCCGGCGATCTGAGCCTCGACGTGCTCAGCAGCGTTGCCGCCTTCTCACGCTACCATTTCCACCGGCAGTTTTCCGCACTCCTCGGGATCAGCCTGCACCGCTACGTGCAGCTCGCCCGCCTCAGGCGCGCCTCCTATAAGCTGGCGTTCAGAGGCGAGGAGCCGATCCTCCAGATCGTGCTCGACAGCGGCTATGAGGGACCCGAAGCCTTCTCACGGGCCTTCAAGCAGCGGTTCGGACAGACCCCGAGCGATTTCAGAGACCAGCCGCGATGGACCTCTTGGCACGAAGCCTATCAACCCTTCAGCCAGACAAGGAAGGTCCACATGGCCAGAACATGGAGCAACGAGCAGGTCGGAGTTCGAGAGGTCGGGGACCTACGCGTCGCCGCTCTCGAACATCGCGGCGATCCCTCGGCAATCGGCGACTCGGTGCGCCGGTTCATCGGATGGCGCAAGGAGGCTGGCCTCTCCCCGAAGCACAGCGCGACCCTCAACATCCTCTACGATGACCCGGACACTACGCCTGCGGAAGACTTCCGTCTCGTTCTCTGCGCGGAGACAGACCGCGATGTGGCTCCCAATGGCGCAGGTATCATCGCCAAGACCATTCCCGGCGGCCGTTGCGCCGTGTTGCGCCATACCGGCCCGGAGAGCAGCCTGGGCGAGGCCATTGCCTATCTGTACAGCGTCTGGCTGCCGGAAAGCGGAGAGGAAGCACGGGACTTTCCGCTCTATTGCCAGCGCATCGAGTTCTTCCCGGACGTCCCGGAGCATCGGGCCGTCACGGATATCTTTCTGCCGCTGAGATAGGAACGAGGAGGATGAGGGGCTCGTCCATAGCCTCATCCTCCCGCCATTACCGCAGGCTCGTCGCCTTCACCCACCAGTCCGGCCGCTCACGCCCGATGCGCCTGGCGGCCTCGGCGGCTGCGGTGCAATCGTCATAGATCCCGAAGCACGTCGCGCCCGAGCCCGACATGCGCGCGAGGCGACAGGCGCCCGTCGCCCCGATCAGGCCCAGCGCCTCGCCGACCAGCGGCTCGATCCGGCGGGCGGGCGGCTCCAGGTCGTTGCGCGCGGCCTTCAGCGCGGCGAAGATCGGGTCGGACGAGGATGTCTCCATGGCGGGATGCGCCGCTCCGGGCAGGCTCTCCCCCGGCTGCAGGCCGAGTTCCCTGAAGACGGCGGGCGTTTCGACCGGCACGCGGGGATTGACCAGCACGGCGAGAAGGCGCGGCAGGTCGAGGGCAGGCCCAAGGCTCTCCCCTGCCCCGCGCATCATGCGTGCCCGCGGTTCGAGACAGACCGGGACATCCGCGCCTGTCAGGCGGGCGGCCTCGCGCACGGCCGGATGGGACAGCCCGAGGCCGTTGAGGCGGGCGAGAAGCCGAAGGGCCGCCGCTGCATCCGAGGAGCCGCCGCCGATCCCGGCAGCGACGGGCAGGCGCTTGGTGAGGTGAAACGTCCCGACCGCCAGGTTCTCCACGCGCTCTGCGAGCAGCCGGGCCGCCTTCAGCACGAGATTGTCGGCGTTGCTGCCGGCGAGAGGCGCCGTCGGGCCGCCGACCTGCAGAGCAAGGCCCGGGCCGGGTTCGAGCCGGAGATCGTCGCCCGTGCCGGCAAAGGCCACGAGGCTTTCCAGCTCGTGATAACCGTCGGCCCGCCGCCCGAGAACATGGAGCGTCAGGTTGATCTTGGCGGGAGCGCGGGTCGCGAGGGGCTGGGGCATGGGATTTCCATGCCCGAGTGAAGCGCGGATGGGAAGAGCTTGGCCCCACAGCAAAATGGCCGGGACGAGCCCGGCCATTCGAATGGAAGGCTAAAGCCTGGATCAGCCGCCCTGCTTGCTCGCCGCCTGCTCCGGCGCGGGAGCGGTTTCCGCCGCGGCGGGCTTCACCTCGTCCTCGAGGCCGGCCTCGATCTTCTTGAGGATCTTCGCGAGATCCTCCGGCTCCGGGTCGGAGTCCTTGGCGTGATTCCACTGGAACTTCGCCTCGAGCTTGCGGCCGACCTTCCAGTAGGCGTCGCCAAGGTGATCGTTGATCGTGGCGTCTCCGGCCTTCAGCTCGACGGCCTTCTCGAGTTCTCGCACGGCGTCCTCGTAGCGGCCCATGCGGTAATAGGCCCAGCCGAGCGAGTCGAGGATCATGCCGTCGCGAGGGGCCAGCTCCACGGCCTGCTTCAGCATCTTGAAGGCCTCGTCGATATTCATGTTCTGGTCGACCCATGAATAGGCGAGGTAGTTCAGCACCTGGGCCTTTCCGGCCGGCAGCGTATCGGGAACGAGTTCCAGTGCCTTCTTCAGGTCGGCCTCGGCCTTGTCCCACTGCTTCGCGCGCTCATAGGACGTGCCGCGATAGAAGAAGAGGATCCAGTGGCCCTTGTCCGGCTCGCCGATCAGGTCGATGGCCTTGCTGTAGGTCTCGGCGGCCTCGGCGAATTTCTTGCGCGAGCGCTGCACGTTGCCGAGCGCCATGACGACCTCGACGTCATCGGGACGCTCCTTCATCAGCTGCTGGAGATGGCTGATCGCCTCGTCGCCCCGCTCCATCAGCTCGTAGTTCTGTCCGATGGCGATGTCGGCGCTCGCACGGACTGGCGCGTCCTTGGGAATGCGGTCGAACACGGCGTTCGCCTGCTCGTACTGCTTCAGGCGCTCATAGACGTCGCCCAGGGTGACCAGCGCCAGGGAATGGTCCGGGTCGAGGGCGAGACCGAGCTGGAGATAGATGATCGCGGTCAGCTCGTCGCCCTGGGTGTTGCCCACCACGCCGAGGCCGTAGAGCAGCTCGGCTGCGCCCTCCTGCGGGTTGGAAACGAGCGGCTTGAGGGGCTTGCCCTCCTTGAGAGCCTCCATGGCGGTGCGGACGATGGGATGGCGCGGCACCGTCTCGTCGAAGGTCTGGTAGACCTTGAGAGCCTCGTCCCGCTTGCCCTGCTTCGCCAGGAAGCGACCGTAGGCGTCCACCACCTGCAGGGTGTTGCGCTCGCCTTCATAGGCCGCCTTGAAGCGTTTCTCGGCCTCTTTCGTGTTGCCGGTCACGTCCGCGATCAGGGCGGCGTGGTACTGGCGGAACTGGTTGAAGGCCTGCTCCTTCTTGAGCCGGTCGACCGTCTCAAGAGCCTTCTTGCCGTTCTTGGCGGAACCCGCATAGGTCCAGGCCGAAAGCAGCGTGGCCGTCAGATCCGCCGCGCGTTCGCGATTTCCCTTGTCCAGGCGCGCGCGGGCATCGGCGTATTTCTTGTCCTTGAGGGAGCGGACCGCAAGGGCGAACTGCGCCAGGTTGTTGGATGGATCGCGGGCCGTCAGGCGCTCCGCCACCCGAACCGCTTCGTTCATCGCGCCGCTGGCGAGGAAGGCCACGAAGGCGCGCTCCAGAAGCTCCTGGTTGCGCGGATCGTCCTGGATCGCCTCGCGGTAAAAGACGCTGGCCGCCGCCGTATCGCGGGCGGACCCGGCCACATAGGCCGACAGGAAGTTGCCTTCCAGGCTCTCCGCTGGCACCAAGCTCACGTTCGGATCCGTGTTGGCCGCCAGGGCGGGCGCAGCCAGAAGGCCGGCAGCCAGGAATGCAATCGCAGGCAGGCCCTTGCGGGCCAAAGGCAATCTAAAGGTTGGCACGAAGCGCGGCTCCAATCATCGCGACATCTCTCATGTGGAGATGTGCGCCAAATCAGGCCGGAGAATGGCGGTTCCCTTCTCCTGCGGCAAGGGGACAATTGCCGCTGGACACGGTCTCTTGAAGAGGCCGGGCTGCCAAGGGTTGATGCGGCTGGCGGCCTTTCCGCCGTTTCTGGGCCGGAAACGGCGGAAAAGAAGGAAATTTACATGTTGATGTAGTTCGGCCCGCCGCCGCCCTCGGGCGGAACCCAGTTGATGTTCTGGTTCGGGTCCTTGATGTCGCAGGTTTTGCAGTGAACGCAGTTCTGGGCGTTGATCTGGTAGCGGACGCCGCCGCCCTCGGCCTCGACCCATTCATAGACGCCCGCCGGGCAGTAGCGCTGCGACGGACCGCCATAGACATCGTGCTCGGAGCCCTTCTGCAGGCCCATATCCTTGACCTGAAGGTGGGGCGGCTGATCCTCCTCGTGGTTCGTGTTCGACAGGAACACGGAGGAGAGCTTGTCGAAGGTCAGCACGCCGTCGGGCTTGTCGTACTTGATCGGCTTCACCTTATCGAGCGGCATCAGGCACGCGTGGTCGGGCTTGCCGTGCTTCATAGTGCCGAAGGGCGAGCAGCCGAGGAGCTCCGTCATCCACATGTCGAGGCCGCCCAGCGCCACGCCGGCGAAGGTGCCGTATTTCGACCAGAGCGGCTTCACGTTGCGCACGCGCTTCAGGTCGTAGCCGATGGGCGAGGAGCGCCAGGCCTCCTCGTAGGAGGCGATCTCGTCATTGGCCCGGCCCGCCTGCAGCGCCTCGAAGAGGTGATCCGCGCAGAGCATGCCGGAGAGGATGGCGTTGTGGCTGCCCTTGATGCGCGGCACGTTCACGAAGCCTGCCGAATCGCCCACGAGGCAGCCGCCGGGGAAGGACAGGCGCGGCACCGACTGCCAGCCGCCTTCCATGATGGCGCGTGCGCCGTAGCCGATGCGCTTGGCCCCCTCGAACACGTCGCGCACCATCGGGTGCGTCTTGAAGCGCTGGAACTCCTCGAAGGGCGAGAGGGTCGGGTTCTTGTAGTTGAGGTGCACCACGAAGCCGACGGAGACGAGATTGTCGTCGAAGTGGTAGAGCCAGGAGCCGCCGCCCGCATTGTTCGGCAGGGGCCAGCCCATGGAATGGCGCACGAGGCCCGGCTGGAAGTTCTCCGGTCGGACCTGCCAGAGCTCCTTGATGCCGATGCCGTATTTCTGGTGGTCGCGGCCTTCGTTCAGTCCGAACCGCTCGACCATCTGCTTGGTGAGCGAGCCGCGGGCGCCCTCCCCGAAGATCGTGTACTTGGCGCGCAGCTCCATGCCGCGGGTGTAGTTGGCGTTGGGCTCGCCGTTGCGGCTGATGCCCATGTCGCCGGTGGCGATGCCCATGACCTTGCCGTCCTCGACCAGGACCTCGGTCGCCGCAAAGCCGGGATAGATCTCGACGCCAAGCTCCTCCGCCTTGCGGCCGAGATAGCGGGCGACGTCACCGAGCGAGCCGACGAAGTTGCCGTGGTTGTTCATGAGCTTGGGCATGAACACGTTGGGCAGCGTCACGCCGCCCGCATGGCCCAGATACATGAACTCGTCGGCGGTCACCTGGGTCTTGAGGGGCCGGTCCGGCTCGTGGCGCCAGCCCGGGATGAGCCGGTCGAGGCCGATCGGGTCGACCACCGCGCCGGAGAGAATGTGGGCGCCGACCTCCGAGCCCTTCTCCACCACGACCACGGAGATGTCCCCGCCGTTTTCGGCCGCCTTCTGCTTGAGCCGGATGGCGGTAGCCAGGCCCGCGGGACCCGCGCCCACGATGACGACGTCGAACTCCATCGATTCACGGGCGGGCAGATCGGACATGGTTTCCTCCTGATACGCGGCTTCAACGCTTGAAAGGACAGATGGTTTACATATGAACAATCTGTCCGATTTCTCAAGTCATTCTGAACTAGCCACCTTCCTAGCTTTATTGTTGCGGCCCTGAAAGTTCTGTTTCGGCATAAGGTTATGCCGAAAGCCGATCATTGCCGAACCGGTGGGGCTGAAAGGCCCGCGCTCCATTCGACGCCAGCGAAAACCGGGCGACAATTGCGCCGTCCCGGAGCATCCCGAGTTGTCCACATCTCTCAGGATGCTTACATACGAGCCATGCAGGATCTCCCCACCGACCGCGATGCTCTCAACGCGCTCCTCGACTTCCATGTCGAGGCGGGGGTGGACCTTGCGCTCGACGAGACGCCGCACAATCGCTTTGCGGAGCCGAAGGCCGAGCCGGTCCCTTCAAGAGCTCAGGCGCAGGCCCCTGCCCCCAAAGCCGATCCTGCCCGAGCAGCTCCCCCGCCCCGCGCCCTGCCGAAGGTTGCGGCCAGTGCGCCGGATGAGGTGGCGAGCCTTGCCCGCGAGCAGGCGCGCCATGCCCAGTCGCTCGAGGAGCTGGAATCCATTCTCGCCGGCTTCGAGGGCTGCGCCCTGAAATTCTCCGCCAAGAACCTCGCCTTCGCCGACGGAAATCCGGAAGGCCGGGTGATGCTGGTGGGCGAAGCGCCCGGCGCGGACGAGGACCGGATCGGCAAGCCCTTCATGGGCCGCTCGGGCCAGCTCCTCGACCGGATGCTGGCGGCCATCGGCCTCGACCGCTCCGACGTTTACGTGGCCAACATCGTGCCGTGGCGTCCGCCGGGCAACCGCACGCCGACCCCGCAGGAAGTCGCGATCTGCAAGCCGTTCATCGCCCGGCAGATCGAGCTGGCCTCCCCCGAATTCCTCCTCTGCCTCGGCGGTCCCGCCGCCCAGAACCTCCTGAACGTCAAGGACGGCATCCTGCGCACGCGCGGCCGCTGGTTCGCCTACAAGACCGAGGACGGCAGGGAGATCCGCGCATTGCCGACCCTCCACCCGGCCTATCTCCTGCGCCAGCCCTTGCAGAAACGCCTGGGGTGGCGGGACTTCACGGCCCTGCGTCGCGCCCTCGACGGCAAGGAATAAGGGCTTCTTCCGGCGGCGACTGGAACCGGGCCATATGCTCCCGCCTTAAGGCTCTGCGGCGCGATAGGCCGCGCTTTCAGGGTGGGCCATGCGCTGGGACAACTTTAGAACCTCGTCGAATGTGGAAGACCGTCGCGGCATGGGCATGCCGGGTCGCGCGGGCGGTCTCGGCATCGGCACGGTCGTGGTGCTCGGGCTCATCGGCTGGGCGCTCGGCATCGACCCGCGCCTCCTGATCGGCGGGGCCGAGATGGTCGCGGGCGGCGGGTCCGGCTACGAGCAGAGTCCGGGCCGCCAGGGCGTGCCGGAGGACGAGATGGGCCGCTTCGCCTCCGCCGTCCTCGGCAATACGGAGGACGTGTGGGGCACGGTTCTGCCCCAGCAGGTCAACCGGCAGTACAATCCACCCAAGCTCGTGCTGTTCTCCGGCGCCACGCGCTCGGGCTGCGGCGGGGCGCAATCGGCCATGGGGCCGTTCTACTGCCCCCTCGACCAGACCGTCTATATCGACCTCTCCTTCTTCCAGGAAATGCAGAGCCGCTTCCGCGCGGGCGGCGACTTCGCCTATGCCTATGTGCTCGCCCACGAGGTCGGCCACCATGTGGAGAACGAGCTCGGTATCCTGCCCCGCATCCAGGAGCGCCAGCGCCAAGTGGGGCAGACGGAGGCCAACCAGCTCTCCGTGCGGGTCGAGCTGATGGCCGATTGCCTGGCGGGCGTCTGGGCGCATCACTCGAACCAGCGCTGGCAGTCCCTCGAGCAGGGCGACATCGCGGAAGCGCTCGCCGCGGCGGAAGCCATCGGCGACGACCGGCTGCAGCGGCAGTCCCAGGGCCGGGTCGTCCCCGATTCCTTCACCCACGGATCCTCCGAGCAGCGCATGCGCTGGCTCACGACGGGCTTGCGAACCGGACAGGTGGAGGCCTGCGACACGTTTCGGGCGAATAGGCTTTAAGCTGAGCACTTCTCCTGTTGGCGAATTTTTCCTCGCCCGCCCTCCCCTCGCACGGTAAGGTTGCGGCATAAGCCATGCTGCACGTGGGGAGAAGGTCATGGCGGACACGGGACGATTCATCCTTGCAGTCCTCAGCAATACGCCTTGGTGGAGCTGGGCTTTTCTTGCCTACCTGATCGTTCAAGGGCTTCGCGCCATGAAGGGCGGGCAGACCACATTCCTGCGCCTTTCCACGATGCCCGTCGCCTTTGCATTGTGGGGCCTCTGGACTGTGTTCGACCGCTTTCACGGAAGCGGTCTCAGCATCGCCATTTGGGTGGTCAGTTTCTGTCTCGGCACCGCGTTCGGGATAGCACGCACAGCCGCCATCGAAGTGCACTTCGAGAAAGAGCGACAGGTTTTCGATCTTCCCGGCAGTACGTTCACTCTCGCCTCATCGCTGCTGGTCTTCGGCATCAAGTACACCTTGGCTGTTCTCTCAGCCATTCAGCCGGAAGCTCCTACGGGATTGTGGTTCCTGATTTGCGATGTGGGATCGACTGGCTTGATCGCGGGCATGTTTGCGGGGCGTCTGTTCAGCCTGCGCCAGAAATACAAGTCCGCGATTTCCAGCGATCCCGCGGTCGCGTGAATTCGTTCAATCGAGAACGCCGACGAGTTCGCTCAACAAGACGTGGATGCCCGGCACGAGGCCGGCTATGACAAGAGGTGAACGTTTCCAGGACAAGGCCTGCCCATGCCCGGCATCGACGAGAATCTCCCCTTCGTTTCTCTCTCCATCGCGGTGCTGACCGTCTCCGACACGCGGGTGCTGGAGGACGACAAGTCCGGCTCGACCCTTGCCGAGCGCCTGACCAAGGCAGGGCACCGGCTCGCCGACCGGGCCATCGTGCAGGATGACGTGGAGGCGATCCGCGGGAAGGTGCAGGCCTGGATCGCCGATCCCGCCATCGACGTGATCATCACCACGGGCGGCACGGGCTTCACGGGCCGCGACGTGACGCCGGAGGCCGTCGAGCCCCTGTTCGAGAAGCGGATGGAGGGCTTTTCCGCCGTCTTCCACCGCATCTCCTACGACAAGATCGGCACCTCGACGATCCAGTCGCGGGCGACGGCCGGGGTCGCGGGCGCGACCTTCATCTTCGTGCTGCCGGGCTCGCCCGGCGCCTGCAAGGACGCCTGGGACGGCATTCTGCAGGCCCAGCTCAATTACCGGCACCGCCCCTGCAACTTCGTGGAGATCATGCCGCGCCTCGACGAGCACCTGAAGCGGGGAAAGCTCAAGGCCTGAGGGTCAGCCGAAAACCGGATCGCGCTCAATGGTGGCCGACAGGCGCACGGGCGCGCGGGCCTTCACCTCGTCGAGCAGCACACGGCGATGCACGAGGTCGCCGGCGCGCACGGAGGATTGCGGGATCAGGCCCATGACGGCTCCGAGCGCCGCCTCCAGGAGGCCGGACCTGTGACGGCGCAGGCGCGCCAGGCCCTTCTCCGGTTTGCCTAAGCCCACGAAGCGCTCCAGCACCCGGATCCAGCCCTCCTGCGGGATGTCGCCGTCGTCGAGGCAGAGCAGCCAGTCGCGCCGGGCGGCCTGCGCGCCGGGGCGCCAGGAGGGATCTTCCGTCACGATCAGCGTCGCGCCCGCCGCATCCGCCACCTGGGTGACGACATCGTCCGGTTTTGCCGCCAAGACGACCGCATCGCCCACCAGACCCGCCGCCACGGCGGGAACGAGGGCGCTCAAAGTGACGGCGAGGGCCTCCGGCCCCTGTTTGACGCGAATGAGGACAGTCAACATTTCGCCAGCATACTTCTTTTCCTCCGCGCCGTCGCCCCACCGGCGGCTTGATTTTGTTCCTGTTTTGTTCAGTAATGGCCGGACGCTTCCATTCCAGATTCGTCCGAGGCCGCCATGACCATTCGCACCAGGGGCAATGCCCGCGATCCCGTCCTCTCCAGGCCTGCCGTCCGCTCCCCCATCGAGGCGGCGGAAGCGGCGCGCCGGCGCATGGACGATCCCTCCTACCGGGTCGAGGCGGAGCGCCGCCGGGGCCGGGGCGCTGCGGCCAATCCGTCCGGGCGCTACGAGCCCGCGCAGCGCGAGGGATTCGACGACGGCTGGTCCATCGAGGAGGAGCTGCCGCCGATCCCGACCGAGGTGATCGTGGAGAAGCCTCGGACGATCATCACCAAGAACGATTCGCCCGACATCCTCTTCGACAAGTCGATCAATCCCTACCGGGGCTGCGAGCACGGCTGCTCCTATTGCTTCGCGCGGCCCACCCACGCCTATCAGGGCCTGTCCTCCGGGCTCGATTTCGAGACCAAGATCTTCGCCAAGCCGAGCGCCCCGGAACTGCTGGAGAAGGAGCTGCGCGCCCCCGGCTACCGGCCGACGACGATTGCGCTCGGCTCCAACACCGATCCCTACCAGCCGGTGGAGCGGCGCTTCCGCATCACCCGCGCGATCCTGGAGATTCTGGACCGGACGAACCATCCGGTCGGGATCGTGACCAAATCCGCCCTCGTCACCAGAGACATCGACATCTTAAGCCGCATGGCCGACCGGCAGCTCGCCAAGGTGGCGATCTCGGTCACGACCCTCGACCCCAAGCTCGCCCGCCGGATGGAGCCCCGCGCCGCCTCCCCCGCCAAGCGGCTGGAGACGATCCGCAAGCTCTCGGACGCCGGCATTCCGGTCATCGTGCTCGTGGCGCCGATCGTCCCGGCGATCAACGACCACGAGATCGAGGAGATCCTCAAGGCGGTGGCCGCCGCCGGCGCGCAGGAGGCGGGCTATGTGCTCCTGCGCCTTCCTTATGATCTGAAGGACCTGATGCGCGACTGGCTCGCCGAGCACTACCCGGACAAGCTCAAGCACGTCTTCTCGCTCCTGCAGGAGGCGCGCGGCGGCAAGGATTACGACGCCGAATGGGGCGTGCGGCAGGCGGGCGTCGGCCCCTATGCCTGGATGATCGGCCGCCGCTTCGAGACGGCCGCCGAACGCTTCGGCCTCAACAAGCGGTCGTTGCGGCTGCGCACGGACCTCTTCAGCCCGCCCGCCAAGGAGACGGGGCAGTTGAGCCTGTTCTGACTGTTCCTTCAGCACGCCCGTCGCCGGAGCGAGACAGGGGAGAAGGAAGCCGTCGTGCAGATGCGTCACAATGGTTCCGGCTCTTAGAGCCGTCGGGGGTGACAAAGGCGCGCCTCGCCGCTTTGATCCCTCCATGAGCACACCGATTCGCCTGCCCAGCAAGACCGGCCTCGGCATCGAGCGCGAGCTTTCCGCCCGTGCGCGGGGCTACGTCTGCATCGCCGGGCTCGACGAAGTCGGTCGCGGGCCGCTGGCAGGACCTGTCGTTTCGGCGGCCGTAGTGCTCGATCTCGATTGCGTGCCGGAGGGGCTCGGGGATTCGAAGGCGATTCCGGCGCACAGGCGCGAGGCGCTGTTCGCGGAGATCCTGGCCACATGCCAGGTCGGCATCGCCTCCGTGTCCCATGCGGAGGTCGACACCATCAACATCCGGCAGGCATCCCTGCTCGCCATGTGCCGCGCACTCGCGGCGCTTCCCTGCACGCCCGACATGGCGTTCGTGGACGGCAACGATCCGCCGCATCTGCCCTGCTTCACGGAAGCCGTCGTGAAGGGCGATTCGCAGATCGCCTCCATTGCCGCCGCCTCCATCGTCGCGAAGGTGATTCGGGACCGCATGATGGCACGCCTCGGCGAGGTTTATCCGGCCTATGGATTCGCGAGCAATGCGGGCTATAGCACCAAGGCGCATCTCACGGCGGTCGCGAGCGAGGGTCCCTGCCCGTTCCACCGCATGAGTTTCGCGCCGTTGCGCCAAGGGTTACTGGACCTGTAACCTCCCTTAACGCTGATTAACGAAAAAGCTCAATCTTTTCAAAAGTTAGGCAAGTTTTGCCGAGGCATTTTTTTTGCACTTTTCCGCATTTGGAAACCTCCTCTTTACCCTAACGGCGCATGATCCTGAGTGTCAGTTGCGTAACCGGTGATTACCCATGGGTACCTTGCGTACCGGGGCTGCCGGCGCCGCCTCCCGGATCAGTGTCTCGCGTACCGGGCGGTCTGCGCCGGCTCCTCGGACGGGGCGTAAAGCTCCCCTCTCCGTCCTGCCGAAAACTCTTCCTCTCAACGAGATCCTTCTCGGCGACTGCATCGCCAATCTCGAGAAGCTTCCTCCCGAAAGCGTGGACGTGGTCTTTGCGGATCCTCCCTACAATCTCCAGCTCGAACAGGCGCTGACGCGCCCGGACCAGAGCCTCGTCGACGCGGTCGACGACGACTGGGACAAGTTCGCGAGCTTCGCCGATTACGACGCGTTCACCCGCGCCTGGCTGCATGCCGTGCGCCGCGTGATGAAGAAGAACGCGACGCTCTGGGTCATCGGCTCCTACCACAACATTTTCCGCGTGGGCGCCGCCCTGCAGGATCTCAATTTCTGGATCCTGAACGACATCGTGTGGCGCAAGGCCAACCCGATGCCGAACTTCAAGGGCCGCCGCTTCACCAATGCGCACGAGACCATGATCTGGGCCTCGAAAAGCGCGGACTCGAAGGGCTACACCTTCCACTACGATGCGCTGAAGGCCGGCAACGAAGACGTGCAGATGCGCTCGGACTGGTTCATTCCCATCTGCACGGGCGAAGAGCGCCTGAAGGATGCGAACGGGCGCAAGGTGCACCCGACCCAGAAGCCCGAATCGCTGCTGGCCCGCGTGCTGCTGTCCTCCTCGAACCCCGGCGACGTGGTGCTCGATCCCTTCTTCGGCTCCGGCACGACGGGTGCGGTCGCGAAGATGCTGGGCCGCAACTTCATCGGCCTCGAGCGCGATCCCACCTATGCCAAGGCTGCGCGCAAGCGCATCGACGCGGTCGTGCCGCTCGACGACGTGTCGGTCGCCGCTCCGCCGGAGAAGCGCACGGAAGTGCGCGTGCCGTTCCTGTCGCTGATCGAGAGCGGCTACGTGAAGGCAGGCGAAACGCTCGTGGACGAGCGCCGCCGTCACAAGGCGGTGGTGCGCGCCGACGGAACGCTGGCGCTCGGCGCCATCGTCGGCTCGATCCACAAGATCGGCGCACTCACGCAGGGCTTCCCCTCCTGCAACGGCTGGACGTTCTGGAACGTGGAGCGCAAAGGCAAACTCGTCTCCATCGACGAGTTCCGCGCCAAGGTGCGGGCTGACATGGCAGCGTGACTTCACGCATAGGCAAGATTTCGGGGGTGGCCGGCTCGCGCCGGCCATTCGCGTCTGAGGCAACAGATTTTCGTCACATGGACGTCACCCAAGGCCGCTAGCGCCAGGGCAGGACCGCCCCAAACGAGGAATTGATCCATGCTGATGAAGCGCCTTCTTCCCATTCTCGTCTCGCTCGTTCCTGCCCTGGCGCAGGCGCAAGGAATCTCCGGCGACCTGGTGCTCTACACCAGCCAGCCGAACACCGATGCGCAGCAGACCGTGGATGCCTTCAAGGCGAAGCATCCGGGCGTGAACGTCACCTTCGTGCGCGACGGAACGCCGAAGATCCTCGCCAAGCTCAACGCCGAGTTCGAGGCCGGTCAGCCGCAGGCCGACCTGCTCCTGATCGCCGACAGCGTGACGATGGAAGGCCTCAAGAAGCAGGGCCGCCTGATGGCCCACGAAAAGGCCGACGTGTCGGCCTATCCCGCAGGCATCCACGATCAGCAGAAATTCTGGTTCGCCACCAAGCTGATCACGACCGGCATCGCCTACAACACGAAGGCCTCCTTCAAGCCGACGTCGTGGCTCGATCTCACGAAGCCGGAGGTCAAGGGCCAGCTCGTGATGCCGAGCCCCCTCACCTCCGGCGCCGCCCTCATCCACGCCGCGACCCTGACCGGCGCCATGGAAGGCGGCTGGAAGTACTACGAAGCACTCAAGGCCAACGATGCGATGGCCGGCGGCGGCAACGGCGATATCTTGAAGCAGGTCGCCGGAGGCCAGAAGCTCTACGGCGTGATCGTCGACTTCATGCCGATCCGCGAGAAGGCGAAGGGCGCATCCGTGGAGTTCGTGTTTCCGAAGGAGGGCGTGTCGGCCGTGTCCGAGCCTGTCGCCATCCTGAAGAACACGAAGAACCCCGAGGCTGCGCGCGCCTTCGTCGACTTCCTGCTCTCGAAGGAAGGTCAGGAACTGGCCCTCAAGCAGGGCTACATCGCCGCCCATCCAGCCGTCGCGATACCCGCCGGCTATCCCTCGCGCGATCAGATCAAGATCATGAGCTTCGACGCCGCCAAGGCGCTCGCCGATGAGACGAAGAACAAGGCGACCTTCGCCGACATCTTCGGTCAGTGATACGCTCCCATCAGATCAGACCGTTCCTGGAGCGGGGAGGTTTCGGCCTCCTCGCTCTTCTCGCTCTGATCGTCCTCGTCTTCGACATTCTTCCCGCCGGGCGGCTGATCGTGGCCGCCCTCTTTCCGGGCGGCGTCTTCGCGCCGGAGAACGCACTGTCCGTCATCGGGAGCCGGTCGGCGATCCGCGCGACCTTTGCGACCCTGGAAACGGCCCTCGCCTCGTGTCTCCTGTCGCTCGCGATCGGCGGCGCGATGGCGCTCGTCCTCGGCGTCACCGACATTCGCGGCCGTCGGCCTGCATCGTTCCTGTTCTTCCTGTCGATGATGATCTCGCCCCAGGTAGTGGCGCTCGCCTTCCTGAGCCTTGCGGGTCCCGCCTCGCCGCTCCTGAACACGCTGGGACTGGCGCCTCCGGTCGGAACGGAAAATCCGATGCTGGGGCGGGGCGGCATCATTCTCGTTCTCGGACTTCACCACGCGCCGCTGGTCTATGTGGTGCTCACAGCGGGGCTGAAGCGCGTTCCCGCCTTCGTGATCGAGGCCGCCCGCATGGACGGCGCGACCCCGCGCCGGATCGTGAAGGACATCCTGCTCCCGCTGCTGCGCCCGCACATCATCGGCGCGGCGCTGCTCGCCTTCGTGGCCGGAGCAGGCAATTTCGGCATCCCTGCCCTCCTCGGCGCGCCGGTGAACTACCTGACGCTGCCGGTTCTCATCTACCGCCGCATGTCGAGCTTCGGCCCCGGCGTGATCGGCGATCTGGCCGCGCTCGGGATCCTGATTGCAGCGCTGGCGGGACTGTGCGTCCTGATCAGTCAGCTGCTCACGCGACGCGACGGCCTGCAGCTGGAAGAGGATGCGCCGCTCCAGCCGTTCTGGCGTCTTGGGCGGTCTCGCGTTCTCGCCCAGGCCTTCGTCGCGGGCATCCTGGCCGTTGCGCTGGCGCTGCCGGTCCTGTCCCTGGTGACGACCGCCCTCGTGCCGTCCTACGGCATGCCGCTCACGCCCTCCACCATCACCCTCGGCAACTTCATGGAAGTTCTGGTGCGGCAGGCGGTGACGGTTCGGGCCTTCGCGAATTCGCTGATGTATGCCGGCGGCGCGGCCTGCCTGCTTGCGATCCTGTCCGTACCCATCGCCTATGTGCTGGTCCGCCGCGCGGGACCGGCGGGATGGATCGTTCCGCCGTTGCTCGAAATCCCCTATGTCATGCCGGGGATCGTGCTGGCGGTCGCCTGCATCCTGCTGTTCCTCAAGCCGCTGCCGCTCATCGGCCTGTCGCTCTACGCCACGCCCTGGATCATCGTCTTCGCCTATCTCGCTCGCTTCCTGCCGGTGGTGCTCAAGCCGGTTCTGGCCGGCATGGCGCAGGTCGACATCGCGCCGGAGGAAGCCGCCGCCCTCGACGGCGCCCGCACGATGCGACGGATCGTGGACGTGATCCTCCCCTCGCTCCTGCCTGCGGCGGCGGCCGGCGGGCTCATGGCCTTCCTGCTCGCCTTCAACGAACTCACCGTCTCCGCCCTGCTCTGGTCGGCGGGAACGGAGACCATCGGCGTCGTGCTCTACAATCTCGAAGAGGCCGGCCTTGCGAGCGAGGCCGCCGCCGTCGCCATGGTCACGATCGCCGTTATCGCCGCCGCCATGCTGGCGCTCGATGCGCTCGGTCGGCGCCTGCCGACAGGAGCCCTGCCGTGGGAATGCGGAGCGAAAGAGCTGTCCGTTCAGGACGATGTGGCAGGACCGGCCCATCCCCGCGCTCGCCGCCTCATGAAGCTGCAGCCCGACACGGCGCTCGGCCGCATATGATTCTGCAATCATGGCCGGGATACTTCCCGGCCATGACAAGGCTCGAGGCCCGCCCTCAGGCACTCAAGGGCGGGACGCCAGCCAGTTCAGCAGCTCCGCATCGAAGAGGTCGCTCTCCTCCAGCTGCGGCGTGTGCCCGCTCTTCTCGAACACCCGCACGGTGAGATCGCGGAAGCTGTCCCTGTAAGGCGTCCAGGTCTCATAGGGCGCGACGAGATAATCGTACCGCCCGAGCGCGAGGTAGACCGGCGCGTCGAGCCGGTCGAGACCTTGCCTGACATCGATGTCGCGGAAGACCTCGCCCCAGAGATGATTGAAGGCGGGCATGTTCACATGCACGCCTTCCCAGAGCGGCGCGGCGTCGAAGGCGGGATCGTACCAGCTCCGTGCGCGCATCCTCAGGCAATAGGCGATGAAGCGCCGGTCCGGCGCCGCCTCGATCTCGGCAGGCAGAAGCGCGAGGTCGCGCTCCAGGATCGCCTTGCGCTCGGGGCAGACCGAGTCCTGCCAGTGCCGCTCCAGCGCCTGCATGTGCAGGGCGCTATGGCTCGGGCCGGCGCCGATCACCACCACATGCGAAACATGCTGCGGATAGCGTTTGGCGTATTCCAGCGCCATGTAGCCGTGACCGGAATGACCGATGACGATCATGCGCTCAAGACCGAGATGCCGGCGCACGAGATCCATGTCGGCAAGGATGATGTCGAGCGCGTATTCCGAGACCGTCGCATCGCCTGACGAAGGCGCGAAGCCCCGGTGATCGGCGAAGATCAGTTGCAGCGAGCGTCGCAGGTCTTCCGAGAACGTCTTTGGGTAATAGACGGCGCTGCCGATCGCGAGGGCAGGCAATCCCTCCCCCTCGACGGCGTAGCTCAAGGTGAATTTTCCGGAACGGATGGTGCCGCGCTCCAGGGCACGATGTGTCTGTCCAAGGTCGGACATGGTGATTTCCTTCATGTGTCAACGAATGCAGTCCGGCCGAACCGGGGTCCGGCCCTGAGAAAGGCATGACGAAACGACCGCGAAGATGCGGATGGCCTGTCAGCTCATTTCGTTCGGATAGCGTCGCTAACGGATGAGGCGCACGGTCGATGTCCTTGGTGTGACCGACCCTGATTGCCTCAAAGCCGCATGCCTGTGAAGAGCCTCCTCCGCGCTCTCCAAAACTGAAGAGCGCTCCCATGTTTCTGGCAGGCTGCGGCGGGCCGGTCCTTGCGCGATGCTCGGGTTCTCTCCTGTCCAGGATTTTCAGGCAGCCCCTATGCCGACACCCAGCCAACGATTTAGCATCGTCTCATGGATCCAGCTCCTCTCGACTCTCCTTCCAACGGCATGGCCGCGCCCTCGTGGGACGATCTCCGGATCTTCCTGGCCGTGGTGGCTCATGGATCGATGAATGCGGCGGCACGCGCGCTCGGCCAGAGCCAGCCAACGGTCGCGCGGCGAATCAAGGTTCTGGAGGATGGGTTCGGGATCGAGCTGTTTCAGCGCGGCCCCAACCGCCTCGAGCTGACGGAAGCCGGCAAGGCGGTTCTGGCGGCGGCCACTCCCATGGCTCAGGCCGCCGAGACGGCCCAGCGCGCGGCGGCTGCCTACCGGCCGGATCCGGACGCCCCGGTGCGGATCACCGCGACGGCTTCGGTCGCCATGTTTCTGACGCTTCACGCCACCGGGTTGGCGCGAGCCGCCTCGCCCTCCGAGATCGCGTTTCTTCCCACGCGCCGTCACTTGGACCTTGCGAACGGCGAGGCGGATATCGGCCTTCGCATGTACCGGCTCACCGGCGCCGACCATCTCATCGCCCGCAAGATCGGCGAGGTCGCCTTCGCGATCTACAGCCGTACGCCGGATCCAGAGGGTTTCATCGCGCCCCCGGAAGACCCGAGCCTGTCCCGGCAGGCCGCCTTCGTCGCCCGGATCGCTGCGGGCCGCCCCGTGGTCGCCCGCATCGGCGACACGCCGCTCCGGCATCAGGCCGCGAGAGCCGACCTCGGCGCGGCCTTCCTGCCCTGCTGGCTCGGCGATTCCGACGCCGACCTCGTGCGCATCACGGGCCCCGAACCCGAACTGCTCGAGGACGTCTTCCTCGTCATGCATGAGCGCAGCCGCAGCCGGCCCAATGTGCGGCGGGTGGCGGATGCGCTGGCTGACCTGTTCAGGCGGGAGAGGAAGGCGCTCGCCGGAATCTGACTGCCGTCAGGCCTTCTGCTTTGCCGGAGCCTTCGCCTGCCCTCCCGGCATGTCGCCCAGCGCATGGGCGAGCACCTTCTTCATGACACCCGGCAGAGCCTCCTCCTGCAGCTGCGGACGGGGTGCCCAGCGCATGTCCTCGGGCGCGGGCGTGCCCTTCGGCACCTTTGCGAAGAGGACCGTCATTTCCAGCGGGAAATGGGTGAAGACGTGGCGCACGGTTCCCGGCAGGCGCTGCCAGCGGGCCTCGATGGGCGCGTCGAGCACGGCGCGGGAAGGTTCGTAATCCGGCGTCCATTCGCTCGTCGGCGGCTCGGCCATGCCGCCGAGGAGCCCTTGAGGCGGGCGGGTCCGGAGCAGGATCGTGTCGTCGGCCCGCAGCACCACGAAGGCAGCCCCTTTCCGGAGTTGCCCGGTCTCCTTCTTCTGCTTGCGCGGAAAGCTCTCCTGCAGCCCCGAAGCCCTGGCCTGGCAAGGCGGCATCCAGGGGCAGAGAGCGCAGGCCGGGCGCTTGGGCGTGCAGATCGTCGCGCCGAGATCCATGATGGCCTGGGCAAAATCCCCCGGCCGCTCCGATGGCACCAGCTCGTCCGTCAGGCTGCGGATGATGGGCTTGGCCTTCGGCAGCGGCTCGTCGACCATGTAGAGGCGTGAGACGACCCGCTCCACGTTGCCGTCCACCGCCGCCGCCTTCTCGTTGAAGGCGATGGCCGCCACCGCCGCCGCCGTATAGGCCCCGATGCCGGGAAGCTTCAGAAGCTCGGCCTCGGTCGGGGGAAAGCGTCCTCCACACTTGTCCACAACCGCCTTGGCGCAGGCATGGAGATTGCGGGCGCGGGAGTAATAGCCGAGCCCCGCCCAGGCCTGCATGACCGCATCCGTGGGCGCCTCGGCCAGCGCCTCGACGGTCGGGAAACGCTCCAGGAATCGAAGGTAGAACGGCTTCACAGCCGCCACGGTGGTCTGCTGCAGCATGATCTCGGAGAGCCAGACCCGGTAGGGATCCGCGACCTCTCCCGGACGCGCGCGCCAGGGCAGTTCGCGCCGGTGACGGTCGTACCAGGCGAGCAGGCTTTCGGGGTCGGGCTTGGTGACGCTCGAAGCGGGCGTTAACATGTGACGTGGAATAACTGTCCTCACCGCATATTCCAACGTGACTTTTGGACCTTCAACATGAGACGCCCGCGGCCCCTGGCCCGCCCCCTCGCCGAGCTTCTGGACGCCTGCCTCTCTCCGAGCCTAGCGGCGCAGGGATTCGCCACATCCGACATCATCATGGCCTGGGCGGATATCGTGGGCGAGCGGCTGGCCGCCTTCACCCAGCCCCTCAAGATCGAGTGGAAGCGGAAACCTCCCCATGCCGACCCCGAGGCACGGCCCGAGCCGGCCACCCTCGTGATCCGGGTCGAGAGCGCGTTCGCCCTCGAACTCCAGCACCTCGCGCCCACCATCATCGACCGGGTGAACACCTATTACGGCTGGCGCTGCATCGGAAAGCTCGTGCTCAAGCAGGGGCCCGTGCGGCGGATCGAGAAGAAGCAGCCCGTCCATCGCAGCCTTACCCCGGCCGAGAGGGAGAAGGTCAATGCGGCCATCGCGCCCATCGAGGAGGAGCCCCTGAAAGCCGCCCTCGACAGGCTCGGGCAGGCGGTGGTCGGAACCGGATCGCGCACGAAAGCGTGACATATCCGGTGCTTGTCTCCATATCCGTCACCATCTAGGCAGAAAGACATTCCCAAGGGAGCCAGTTTGAGATGATCAGCCGTCGCCACACGCTTCAGCTTCTCGGAGCCACAGCCGCAACCGCCCTTCTCGCCTCGAGCCTGCCGGCCTTCGCCCAGAACGTCTCCACCGAGGAGCTCACGGCCGAGGGCCCGCTCGGTGACGTGGCCTTAGGCCCCAAGGACGCCAAGGTGACGATCATCGAGTACGCCTCGCTGACCTGCTCGCACTGCGCGAACTTCCACAAAACGACGTGGCCGGAGCTGAAGAAGCGCTACATCGACACGGGCAAGGTGCGCTTCATCCTGCGCGAATTCCCGCTCGATCCCTTGGCCACGGCCGGTTTCATGCTCGCCCGCTGCGACGGGAACGACAAGTATTACCCCATCACCGACCTGCTCTTCGAGCAGCAGCGGAACTGGGCTTTCACGGACAAGCCTCTGGATGCCCTGCGGGCGATCATGAAGCAGGCAGGTTTTTCACAGGAAAAATTTGATGCTTGCCTCCAGGACCAGAAACTTTATGACGCGGTGAATGCGGTGAAGAACCGGGGTATGGAGCAGTTCAAGGTGGACTCCACCCCGACTTTCTTCATCAATGGTCAGCGTCACCCTGGAAGCCTGTCAATCAATGAGCTTGAGACGATCATCAAGCCGATGCTCGGAGAGTAACATCTCCCACCCTGCCCCGATGGGGCGGGCCGGAAAGGCGCGTCCATGAAGCTGACGCGCCTTCGCATTGCAGGGTTCAAGACCTTCGTCGAGCCGATGGAGTTCCTGATCGAGCCGGGTCTCACCGGCGTGGTCGGGCCGAACGGCTGCGGCAAATCGAACCTCGTCGAAGCCTTGCGCTGGGTCATGGGAGAGAACTCCCACAAAAACATGCGCGCCACGGGGATGGACGACGTCATCTTCTCAGGCTCGGGCAACCGGCCGGCGCGCAACTCGGCCGAGGTGATGCTCACCATCGACAATGCCGAGCGCACGGCGCCCGCCGCCTTCAACGACGCCGATATTCTTGAAATCTCGCGCAAGATCGAACGCGAGGAAGGCTCGACCTACCGGATCAACGGCAAGGAAGTCCGCGCCCGCGACGTGCAGATCCTGTTCGCGGACGCCGCCACCGGCGCGCGTTCGCCCGCCCTCGTCCGCCAGGGCCAGATTAGCGAGATCATCTCGGCCAAGCCGCAATCCCGCCGCCGTATCCTGGAGGACGCGGCCGGCATCGCGGGCCTCCATGCCCGCCGCCATGAGGCGGAGCTGCGGCTGAAAGCGGCGGAAGACAACCTTCTCCGCGTCGAGGACGTGATCCGCGAGCTGGAAACCCAGATCGAGAGCCTCAAGCGCCAGGGCCGCCAGGCCTCGCGCTACAAGAACCTCTCCGCCGAGATCCGCCGTCTGGAAGCGCTGATGTACGCCATCAGCTTCGCCGAGGCGCGAGAGCAGGCGGCCACCGCCGAACGCCAAGTGGCGGAGGACCTCAAGGCCGTTGCCGACCTGACCGAAGAACAGACCCGGGCCGCCACGGCCCAGGCGGTCGCCGCCCATTCCATTCCGGCGCTCCGCCAGGCGGAGGCCGAGGCGGCCGCAGCGCTGCAGCGCCTGACCCATGCCCGCAACGAGCTCGAATCGGAAGAGCGCCGCTCCAAGGACCGGGTCGTGGAGCTGGAGCGCCATATCTCCGACCTGAACCGGGACCTGGCCCGCGAGGCCGCCCAGCGCACGGATGCGGAAGCCACCATCGAACGCCTGCAATCCGAGGCCGCCGAACTGTCGCTCACGACGGACGGGGCGGACGACGCCCGCGCCGAGAGCGAGGAGCGCCTGCAGAATGCGGAAGCGGAACTCGCCGAGGCCGAAGCGGCTTTGAGCGCCCTCCAGGCCCAGACCTCGGACCTCAACGCCCGCCGCGCCGCGCTCGAACGCTCCGTGCGCGAGGAGATGGAGCGCGCCGCGCGCTTCGCCGCCGAGAAGGAGCGGCTGGAGCGCGAGATCGAGGCCCTTTCCACCTCGGGCGACGACGCGCCTCCGATCGACGAGCTGCGTGAGGAAGCGGCCATCGCCGAGGAGGCTGTGCAATCGGCGGAAGAGGCCGTCACCGAGGCCCGCGAGACCCTGAGCCTCGCCCGCGATGCCGAGAACCGCCTGCGCCAGCCCCTCAACGAGGCTGAGCGGAGGGCCCAGCGCCTCGAAACCGAAGCGCGGACCCTGGCCAAGCTCGTGACCTCCGCCACCGGCGATCTCTGGCCCCCGGCCCTCGATCAGATCACTGTGCAGAAGGGCTACGAGACGGCCTTGGGCGCAGCCCTCGGCGACGACCTGGAAGCCTCCACCAATCCCTCCGCCCCGGCCCATTGGGGCGAGACTTCGTCCGGCGCGGGCGATCCGGTGCTGCCGGAGGGCGTCCGCTCCCTGGCCGATCTCGCCATCGCCCCGCCTCAGCTTCAGCGCCGCCTGAAGCAGATCGGCGTCGTGAGCAAGGAAGAGGGCCTGCGCCTGCGCAGCCTTCTCAAGCCCGGCCAGCGCCTCGTCTCCCAGGAAGGCGATCTCTGGCGCTGGGACGGCTTCACCACCGCCGCCGAAGCGCCCTCGCCCGCCGCCCGCCGCCTGGCGGAGAAGAATCGGTTGGGCGATCTGGAGCGAGACGCGGCGGAGGCCCGCGAAGAGGCCGAGAACCTGCGCCGCGAGGCGGAAGAGGCCCTCGAAGCGGTGCGCCACGCCGCCTCCCACGAGATGCAGACCATCGAGGCCGCGCGTCAGGCCCGTCAGGCTCTCGATGCCGCCCGTACGCGCCTTGCCGCCGCCGAGCGCAAGGAGGCCGAGCTCGGCCAGCGCCGCTCGGCCCTGCAGGAAGGTCTCGCCCGCCTGTCGGAGAGCGAGGCGGAGGCGCAGCAGCGGGTGGAGGATGCGCAGAGCGCCCTTCAGGACCTCGCGCCCGCCCCCGATCTCGAAAGCCGCCTGCTGGAAGAACGCACCTGGGTCGCCGAGCGCCGGGCCGCTGCCTCCGAGGCGCGGGCCGCCCTGCAATCCCTCATGCACGAGGTGGAACTGCGGCGCCGCCGGCAGGATTCGATTGCCGCCGACATCCGCCTCTGGACCGAGCGCGCCGCCCGCGCCGCCAAGGCCTTCGAGGATCTGGGCGAGCGCCTGGAGCGCGCCCAGGACGAGCACCAGCGCCTGCTGGAGGCTCCCGACACCTATCTCCTGCGCCGCCGCTCGCTCCTCTCCGAGATCGAGCAGGCCGAGGCCAGGCGCAAGGAGGCGGCCGACCGCCTCGCCGATGCCGAGACGAATCTCGCCGAGACCGACCGCACGGCCCGCGCGGCGCTGGAGGCGCTGTCCGCCGCCCGCGAGGCCCGCGCCGGGTCGCAGGCGCGCCATGAGGCCGCGGTCCAGCGCCTCGCCGAGATCACCCGCGCCATCGCGGAGAACCTGGAGACGACCCCGGCCGGGCTTATCGAACTGGCAGGCCTCAAGGACGGCGTCGAACTGCCGTCCCATGGAGAGATCGAGAGCAAGCTCCATTCCCTGAAGTCGGACCGGGAGCGCCTCGGCGCCGTGAACCTGCGTGCGGACGAGGAGCTGACGGAGCTCGAGACCAAGTACAACGGCATCACCACGGAGCGGGACGACCTCGTCGAGGCCATCAAGCGCCTGCGCCAGGCCATCGGCAGCCTCAACCGCGAGGGCCGCGAGCGCCTGCTCGCCGCCTTCGACGTGGTCAACGCCCATTTCCAACGGCTCTTCACCACCCTCTTCGGCGGCGGCACGGCGGAACTGACCCTGGTTGATTCGGACGATCCGCTGGAAGCCGGTCTCGATATCCTGGCCCGTCCGCCCGGCAAAAAGCCGCAGACCATGACCCTGCTCTCCGGCGGTGAGCAGGCGCTCACGGCGACGGCCCTGATCTTCGCCGTGTTCCTCACGAACCCCTCGCCCATCTGCGTGCTGGACGAGGTGGACGCGCCGCTCGACGACGCCAATGTCGAGCGCTATTGCGACCTGCTCGACGATATGGCGCGCCAGACCGAAACCCGTTTCGTGGTGATCACCCACAACCCGATCACCATGGCGCGGATGGACCGCCTCTTCGGCGTCACCATGGCGGAAAGAGGCGTCTCGCAGCTCGTCTCCGTCGACCTGCAGAGCGCCGAGCGCATTCTCGAAGTAGCCTAAGGCTTTCAGGCTTCGCCTTCCTTCAGCCTCAAAAACGTGTGCGCTTTAAGGCCAAGCCAGCCCCGAAACGCTTTTTAAGTAAAGGTTTCAGCTGCTTAAGTCTTTTCCGACAGTCCTTGACAGGGGGGACCCCCGCTCATATGTTGCGCCCGGCTTTCGGGGCCAGGCTTCCAAGCACTTTTCCCGCAACGCTTTTAAGGAGATCGCAATGGCGGACCCTCACAAGCGGAGCGGTGAAGATGAGCGGAAACCGGACGGTGCCGACGATGCCGACCTATCGGCGAGGCTGAAATCTCTCGATGCACGGATCAATAAAGCGTCCGTTCAAAGAGCAGAATCTGAACCTCGTGCCCACTCCAAGACGGATTCCAACGCAATCGGCCAAGCCTTCAGGTATTCGGCCGAATTCGTTTCAGGAGTTGTCGCGGGCGGGATCGTAGGCTGGCTCGTCGATCATCTGTTCGGCAGTTCCCCTTGGGGTCTCATAATTTGTCTTCTGCTCGGCTTCTGCGCCGGAATGCTCAATCTCCTGCGAGCATCGGGCGCGGTGAAACCCGCCCGGTATGACGACAAAAAGTGACGAGCCTGACTTTCGACGGCCGAGCAAAAGCGAACAACAGCGAGATTAAGAGCGGATCATGGCGAGCCCGATCGAGCAATTCCAGGTCAAGCCCATCATTCCGATCATCAACTTCACCAATTCATCGCTGTTCATGATTGGTGCTGTGGGCCTGATCGTCGGTGGCCTGCTTTACGCCTCTCGCAAGCGCGCCCTGATTCCCGGACGTTCTCAGTCTGTCGCCGAAATTCTCCATGACTTCGTGGCCAACACTCTCACCGACACGGCGGGTCGCGAAGGAATGAAATTCTTCCCCTTCGTCTTCTCCCTTTTCATGTTCGTGCTGACGGCGAACCTGCTGGGCATGGTGCCCGGCTTCTTCACCGTGACCAGCCAAATCGTCGTGACCTTCGCCCTGGCCCTCCTGGTCATCGGCACCGTCATCATCTATGGCTTCGTCGCGCACGGCCTGCATTTCCTTCACCTCTTCGTGCCGTCGGGCGTGCCGGGCTGGCTGCTTCCCTTCATCTCGGTCATCGAGATTATCTCCTTCCTCTCCCGCCCGATCTCCCTCAGCCTCCGTCTCTTCGCCAACATGCTCGCGGGCCACATCGCCCTGAAGGTGTTCGGCGGCTTCGTGGTCTCGCTCGGCACCGCCGGCGTGGGCATCGCGCTTCTTTCCCCTCTTCCGCTCATCATGGCGGTTGGTCTTACGGCGCTCGAGTTCCTCGTCGCCGCCCTGCAGGCCTACGTCTTCACGGTGTTGACCTGCATCTACCTCAACGACGCCCTGCATCCGGGACACTAAGGCACGGCGTCGTCCCTTTCTTCCCCTCCCGATCATCACCCTAGGAGATCACGATGGATCCTATCGCTTTCAAAGCTCTTGGCGCGGGCATTGCCTGCTTCGGCATGGGCCTCGCCGCTCTCGGCGTCGGCAACATCTTCGGCAACTTCCTCTCGGGCGCCCTGCGCAACCCGTCGGCTGCCGACAGCCAGTTCGCTCGCGCGTTCATCGGTGCGGCGCTCGCGGAAGGTCTCGGCATCTTCTGCCTCGTCGTCGCCCTCCTCCTGCTGTTCACCTAATCAACATATTTGGTGATCGGGAGGGCAAGGCGCCCCATGCGCCTTGCTGTTAGACAGTGACGGCGGGCCATCCGCCGTCATTTACACATTCCAGGACCATTCCCATGGCTCAGGCCCAGGCTCAGACCCCACAGGCTGGTACGGAAGTCCCCGGCGACGCTCACGCAGCGGACGCCACCTTCCCGCCCTTCGCGACGGAAACCTTCGCCGGCCAACTTCTCTGGCTCACGATTTCCTTCGTGGTGCTCTACACCCTCCTCTCCAGGGTTGTGCTGCCGCGTCTTACCGGCATCATCGAGAATCGTCGCGCTACGATCGCGAGGGACCTCGACGATGCCGCCGCGATGAAGACCCGCGCGGAAGAGGCCGGCGCGGCCTACGAGAAGGCACTGGCCGAAGCCAGAGGCCGTGCTCAGGCCCTTGCCCAGGAAACCCGCGGGAAGCTCGCCGCCGAGAGCGACGCCAAGCGCAAGGCGCTCGAGGCAGACCTCAACAAGCGTCTCGCCGAGGCCGAAGCGACCATTGCGGCGAAGAAGACGGATGCCATGAGCCATGTCCGCGGCATCGCCGCCGAGACGGCCGCGGCCATCGTCGAGCGCCTGACCGGCAAGACCCCTGCTCCGCAGGCGGTCGAAGCCGCCCTCGATTGATTTAAAGGCGTAAGGAGAGCCCTATGTCAGCGCTTCTGGCTAATCCCACCTTCTGGGTCGGCATCGCCTTCGTCATCTTCATGGTGCTCCTCTCCTATTACGGAGTGCCGAAGAACGTCGTGAACCAGCTCGACAAGCGCGGTCAGCGCATCGCCGACGAACTCGCCGAGGCCAAGCGCCTGCGCGAGGACGCCGAGCGCCTGCTGCGCGAGTACGAGAGCAAGCGGGCCGCCGCCGAGCGCGAAGCCGCCGAGATCGTCTCCACTGCCAAGGCCGAGGCCGAGCGCCTGGCCGCCGAGGCGCAGGAAAAGATGGCCGACTTCGTGAAGCGCCGCACCGCTTCCGCCGAGGCGAAGATCGCCCAGGCAGAAGCTCAGGCCTCCGCGGAAGTGCGCGCAGCTGCGGTCGATGCCGCCATCAAGGCCTCCGAGCGCATCCTGCGCAACGAGATCACCGGCCCCACCGCCACTTCCCTCGTGACGCAGGGCCTCAACGACATGCGCACGAAGCTTCAATAAGCTCCGTCACGCACCCAAAAGCTTCAAAGGCCGCCTTTCAGGGCGGCCTTTTCATTGCAATCACGCGGCTGAAGGCTGCTGCGCCGGGACGGCTTATGCGACCGCCCCCTGTCCCACCGGGGAGAAGCGGCCGACGAGGTGATGCCGGTCGCCGGGATAGGCAATGCGGGCCTCCGTCACGAAGGAACCGGCCTGCCAGGTGCGCCGCTCCAGCACGAGGCAGGCGGCTCCGGTCTCGATATGAAGGCGCTTGGCGAGCGCGCTGTCTGCGCTGACGGCGCGGACGATGTGCTCGGCATCGGTCCACGGCACGCGACGGAGCAACCATGTGCCCGGCGGAAGGTCGTCGAAGGGTTCCTCGGCGGCCTCGGGGACCGTGTCGAGATGGATCAGGCGCTGCTCGAAGGCCTCCGGCACATCGTTCATCAGGTGCAGGGTGGTGATGCTGAGCATCTCGGTGCCAGCGGGCTGGCCCGTGCGCTGCGCCGCCGCGGAGTCGATGGGCTCGATGGCCCGGCGCAGGATCTGGAAGCGGTAGGCGCTTCCGGCCCGCGCGGCTTCCAGCGCGAAATCCTGGATTTCCAGCACAGCGCGCTCGGTGCTCGGCTCCGCCACGACCGATCCGGCCCGCCGCCGCCGGAGAATCAGGCCGTTGGCGGCGAGCGTCGAGAGCACCTTGTTCACGGTCATGCGCGAGCAGCCATATTCGGCCATCAGCTCGTGCTCGAACGGCACGCGATGTCCCGGCGGCCACTCCCCCGACATGATGCGGGCCTCGATATCGTCGCGGATGCGCTGGTAGATATGCTTCATGCCGGGCTGCTCTTCCTTCGATCACGCTAGAAGGCGGGCTATGGTGCGGGCAAAGCGCGCAGCGATGGAGTCGCGGCTGCAGTGCCGGCCTCCCGAAACCACCGAGCTGCCGCCGACGATCACGGTGTCGACGACAGCCTTGCCGGCCACGAAGACGTAAGCATCGAGCCAGCGGTCGCCTGCGAGGGCTGCAAGATCCGGATGCGCCGCATCGAGCACGACGAGATCCGCCCGGTGGCCGACCTTGATGGCTCCGATTCGCCGTCCCAGGGCGCGCGCTCCGCCTTCGAGCGCCCCGTCGTACAGGCTGCGCCCGGTGGATTGTCCTTCGCGGCGGGCCAGCACGTTGCGGGCGCGGTGCTTGAGGCGCTGGCTGTATTCGAACTGCTTGAGCTCTCCCGGGGCGCTGATCTCGACATTCGAATCGGAGCCGACGCCGAAGAGACCGCCTGCCGCCAGGAAATCGACGCCCTCGAAGATGCCGTCGCCGAGATTTGCTTCAGTGATCGGGCACAATCCCGCCACGGCTCCGCTGACCGCAATGCCCCGCGTCTCGGCGGGATCGAGATGGGTGGCGTGGATCAGGCACCAGCGCCGGTCGACGGGGGCATGGTCGAGCAGCCACGCCACCGGGCGCTGGCCGGACCAGGCAATGCAGTCTTCGACCTCTTTCACCTGCTCGGCGATGTGGATGTGGATCGGCCCCTCGCCTGCGAGGGCCACGACCTCGGCGAGGCTCTCGGGCGTGACGGCGCGCAGGCTGTGGGGCGCGACGCCGACAACTGCATCGTCGAGACCCGCCACGGCCCTGCGCGCGCCTTCCAGCAGGCTGGAATAGCGCTCGACGTCATTGACGAAGCGCCGCTGCCCTTCCGTGGGAGGAGCCGCGCCGAAACCGCCCTGCGCATAGAAGACGGGCAGGAGCGTGAGCCCAATGCCGGTTTCCCCCGCCGCCGCAGCGATGCGGACCGAGAGCTCGGCCAGGTCCGCATAGGCTCGGCCGTCGGTGTCGTGGTGCAGATAATGAAACTCCGCGAGCGACGTGAAGCCGCCCTCCAGCATCTCCATCATCGCGAAGGCGGCGATGGCCTCGACGTCGTCGGGCGTCAGGTCGTCGAGGAAACGGTACATGACCTGCCGCCATGTCCAGAAGCTGTCGCCTTCCGGTCCGCGCGTTTCGGCAAGCCCCGCCATGCCGCGCTGGAAAGTGTGGCTGTGGAGATTCGGGAGCCCCGGCAGCGCGATGCCGGCGATACGCTCACGCCCCTCTGCAGCGGCATCGGACCGCACGGCGCGGATGATGCCGCCTTCGATATCGACCGCCACATTCCGCGCCCATCCGCTCGGCAGCAGGGCATGATCGAGAATGAGCTTGCGCATCGTTGAAACCCTCTTGGTTCATCGGCACCATGCATCCGCAGGGAGGATGGCGGCTGGCTGGGGACCGGCTGCGCGCTAGATCATCAGAGCGGATCGAATACGTCTAGACAATATCCATCTTTTCGGGATTATGTATAGACATTAACCCAAGCCCACCGGAGGAGAACCCATGCGCTTCGACCGGATCTGGTTCAACGCTCGCCTTGCCACCCTTGCCGGCGACGATCTCGGGATCGTCGAGGGTGGCGCCGTTGCGGCGAAGGACGGCCGCATCGCCTTTGCCGGTCCGGTCGAGGATCTGCCCTCCCAACGGGACGCGGCCGAGCGGATCGACTGCGAGGGACGCTGGATCACCCCAGGCCTCATCGACTGCCACACCCATCTGGTCTTCGGCGGCGACCGGGCGCACGAGTTCGAGCTGCGCCTGAAAGGCGCGAGCTATGAGGAGATCGCCCGGGCCGGCGGCGGCATCGTCTCCACGGTGAGGGCCACTCGTGCTGCGAGCGAGGACGAGCTGGTGGCGAGCGCCCTGCCCCGACTCGATCACCTGATCGCCGAAGGCTGCACCACCATCGAGGTCAAGTCGGGCTACGGCCTCGACCTGGAGACGGAAGCGCAGTCCTTACGTGCGGCGCGGCGTCTTGGCCGTGAGCGGAACGTTGCGGTCACCACGACCTTCCTCGGCGCGCATGCGCTTCCGCCGGAGGCGAACGGCGACAAGGACGCTTACATTGCGAAGGTCTGCGAGGAGATGTTGCCCGCCCTCGCCCGCGAGGGCTTGGTGGATGCGGTGGATGCCTTCTGCGAGGGAATCGCCTTCTCGGCGGAGCAGACTGCGCGGGTCTTCGCCACCGCCAGGGCGCTGGGGCTGAAGGTCAAGCTGCATGCCGACCAGCTGTCGAACCTGCATGGAGCCAAGCTCGCCGCCGAGTACGGCGCGCTCTCGGCCGATCACCTCGAGCATACGGACGAGGACGGTGCGGCCGCCATGGCAAAGGCCGGCACGGTCGCGGTGCTGCTTCCCGGTGCGTTCTACATGCTGCGCGAGACGAAGCTGCCGCCGGTCGGTGCCTTCCGCCGGCACGGGACCCGCATGGCGATTGCGACGGACTGCAATCCCGGCACCTCGCCGCTGACCTCGCTTCTGCTCACCATGAACATGGGCGCAACCCTCTTCCGCCTCACGGTCGAGGAATGCATGGCCGGCGTCACGCGCGAAGCGGCGCGCGCGCTCGGCCGTCTCGACGAAACCGGCACGCTCGAGCCCGGCAAATCCTGCGACCTCGCGATCTGGAATATTGAGCGCCCGGCAGAGCTCGCCTATCGCATCGGCTTCAACCCGCTTCATGCCCGCATCTGGAGGGGCCAGTGACAGAAACCGTAACGCTCATTCCCGGCTCCGTTCCCCTCGCCGACTGGCGGCGCGTCTATTTCGGCGCGTATGTTGCCCTCGATCAGGGCTGCCGTCCGGCCATCGAGGCCGGAGCCAAGACCATCGAGGCCATCGTCGCCAAGGGCGACCCCGTCTACGGCATCAACACGGGTTTCGGAAAGCTCGCCAGCGTGCGCATCGGCGCCTCCGATCTGGCGACGCTCCAGCGCAATATCGTGCTTTCGCATGCAGCGGGCGTCGGCGAGCCTCTCCCGGTTCCTGTCGTGAAACTGGTCATGGCGCTCAAACTCGCGAGTCTCGCTCAAGGAGCGTCGGGCATACGCTGGTCCACCGTCGAGCATCTGGCCTCGTGCCTGAAGGTCGGGCTCGTTCCGGTCATTCCCGGCCAGGGATCGGTCGGCGCTTCGGGTGATCTCGCACCCCTTGCCCACATGACGGCGGCGCTGATGGGCGTCGGCGAGTTCTTCGTGGGCGGCGAGCGGATGCTGGCTGAGGACGCGCTTGCGCAGGCCGGTCTTTCGCCTCTCGTTCTCGGCCCCAAGGAAGGCCTCGCCCTTCTCAACGGCACGCAGGTCTCGACGGCGCTGGCGCTGGCCGGGCTCTTCGAGGCCGAGCGCGTGCTCCGCGCCGCCCTCGTCACCGGCGCGTTGGCGACCGATGCGGCCAAGGGATCGGACGGGCCGTTCGACCCGCGCATCCAGCAGCTTCGGCGGCATCGAGGGCAGATCGAGGTGGCGGAGTCCCTGCGCGCTCTGATGCAGGGCAGCGCCATCCGCGCCTCGCATCTCACCAACGACGACCGCGTGCAGGATCCCTACTGCTTGCGCTGCCAGCCGCAGGTGATGGGCGCGGTGCTCGATCTGCTGCGCCAAGCCGCCGCAACGCTCGCGACCGAGGCGAACGGCGTCTCCGACAATCCCCTGGTCTTCTCGGATTCGGGCGAGGTCATCTCCGGCGGCAACTTCCACGCGGAACCCGTCGCCTTCGCCGCCGACATGATCGCCATGGCCCTGTGCGAGATCGGGTCGCTCGCCGAGCGGCGCATCGCCATGCTGGTCGACCCGACCCTTTCCGGCCTGCCGGCTTTCCTCACGCCGAAGCCGGGGCTCAATTCCGGCTTCATGATTCCGCAGGTCACGGCGGCGGCGCTCGTCTCCGAGAACAAGCAGCGGGCCTATCCCGCTAGCGTCGACTCGATTCCCACCTCCGCCAATCAGGAGGATCACGTATCCATGGCGACCCACGGGGCGCGCCGCCTCCTGCCGATGGCGGCCAATGCGGCGAACGTGATCGGGATCGAACTGCTCGCCGCGGTTCAGGGCTGCGACTTCCATGCGCCGATGCGCTCGAGCGAGCGCCTGGAGCGCGCCCGCGCGCTCTTACGCGCATCGGTTCCGTATCTCGACGACGACCGGCACATGGCTCCGGAAATGGAACAGGCGACGGCCCTCGTCACATCCGGAGCGCTGGAGGGGGCTATCGGAAACGACGTGCTGCCGCTCGTCGCGGAAGAGGTCGCGCGATGAGCGCCGAACACCCCTCCTGGCTCACGGTGATCCGCGGCGATGCTCCCCTCCTGGTGAGCCTGCCGCATACGGGCACCGAAATACCCGCAGAATATGAGCACGGACTCGTCTCGCCATGGCTTGCCCGCAAGGATGCGGATTGGTGGATCGAGCGCCTCTACGACTTCGCCTCCGGTCTCGGCGCGACCGTCGTTCGCACGTCGATCTCGCGCACCGTGATCGACGTGAACCGCGATCCCTCCGGCGTCTCGCTCTATCCGGGGCAGGCGACGACGGAGCTGTGCCCGACCAGCACCTTCGACGGCGAGCCGCTGTATCGATCGGGGGCCGAGCCGAGCGCAGACGAGATCGCCGAGCGCCGCGCACGCTTCTTCAACCCCTATCATGCGGTCCTGCGTGAGGAGATCGTGCGGCTTCGCGGGATGCATCCCAAGATCGTGGTCTATGACTGCCACTCGATCCGCTCGGTGATCCCGCGCCTATTCGAAGGCACCCTGCCCCATTTCAACATCGGCACCAATGGCGGCACGACCTGCGCGCCCGCGCTGAGCGGCGCCATCGAGCAGATCAGCGCCGGCAGCGGCTTCAGCTATGTGGTCAACGGCCGCTTCAAGGGTGGCTACATCACGCGCAGCCTCGGGCAGCCGCAGGACGGCGTCCACGCCATCCAGATGGAGCTCGCCTGCCGAGGCTACATGAAGGAGCCGCTCGGTCCTGTCGCCGAAAGCCAGTGGCCCGCCGAATACAGCGAGACCTATGCCGCCCCCATGCGCGCGGCGCTGGCTCTCATTCTCGAAACCTGTCTCACCTTCGCCCGTTCTAAAGCCTGATCGAGGACGCCCCATGACCCGCATCGACAATGCCCGCGTGATCCGCGCAGCCCACGGCGGCGAGCTTGCAGCCAAGAGCTGGCTGACGGAAGCGCCTCTGCGCATGCTCATGAACAACCTGGACCCCGACGTGGCGGAGAAGCCCGGCGAGCTCGTCGTCTATGGCGGCATCGGCCGCGCGGCTCGCGACTGGAATAGCTTCGACCGCATCGTGGCGGCGCTGAAGAACCTCGAGGCCGACGAGACGCTCCTCGTGCAGTCCGGCAAGCCGGTCGGCGTCTTCCGCACTCACCCGGACGCTCCGCGCGTGCTGATCGCCAATTCCAACCTCGTGCCCCACTGGGCCACCTGGGACAAGTTCCACGAGCTCGACCGCCAGGGCCTCATGATGTACGGCCAGATGACGGCCGGATCCTGGATCTATATCGGCAGCCAGGGCATCGTGCAGGGCACCTACGAGACCTTCGTGGAGGTGGGACGCCAGCACTACGGCGGCGATCTCGCGGGCCGCTGGATTCTCACGGCTGGCCTCGGCGGCATGGGCGGCGCGCAGCCTCTCGCCGCCACCATGGCCGGCGCATCCTGCCTTGCGGTGGAGTGCCAGGCGAGCCGGATCGAGATGCGCCTGAAGACAGGTTATGTGGATCGCCGCGCCGACACCCTCGACGAGGCGCTTGCGATTATCGAGCAGTCTTGTCGCGAGAAGAAGCCGGTCTCGGTCGGCCTCCTCGGCAATGCGGCCGAGATCTTCCCCGAGATCTACCGCCGCGGCATCCGTCCCGATGCGGTCACGGACCAGACCTCCGCGCACGATCCGATCAACGGCTACCTGCCCAAGGGCTGGTCGCTCGCCGATTGGGAAGCGAAACGCGAGAGCGATCCGAAGGCGGTGGAGCATGCCGCCAAGCGCTCCATGGCGGAGCATGTGCGCGCCATGCTCGACTTCCACAAGGCGGGCGTGCCGACTCTCGACTACGGCAACAACATCCGCCAGATGGCGAAGGAGGAAGGCGTTGACGACGCGTTCGACTTCCCCGGATTCGTGCCCGCCTATATCCGTCCGCTCTTCTGCCGCGGCATCGGCCCGTTCCGCTGGGCGGCGCTTTCTGGCGACCCGGAGGACATCCACAAGACAGACGCCAAGGTGAAGGAGCTGCTGCCCGACAACAAGCACCTGCACAACTGGCTCGACATGGCCAAGGAACGGATCAAGTTCCAGGGCCTGCCCGCGCGCATCTGCTGGGTGGGCCTGGGCGACAGGCACCGCCTCGGGCTCGCCTTCAACGAGATGGTGGCGAAGGGCGAGCTGAAGGCTCCCATCGTCATCGGACGCGATCATCTCGATTCCGGCTCGGTCGCAAGCCCGAACCGGGAGACGGAAGCCATGAAGGACGGCTCGGATGCGGTCTCCGACTGGCCGCTCCTGAACGCGCTTCTCAACTGCGCCTCCGGCGCGACATGGGTGTCGCTCCATCACGGCGGCGGCGTCGGCATCGGCTTTTCGCAGCATTCCGGCATGGTGATCGTCTGCGACGGCACGCCGGAGGCCGCCAAGCGGATCGAACGCGTTCTCTGGAACGATCCCGCCAGCGGCGTCATGCGGCACGCGGATGCGGGCTATGAGCTCGCCATCGACTGCGCCCGCGAGCACGGACTCAATCTGCCGAGCCTGGGCTGATGCCTGCCCGCGTCATCCGCAACGGCGACCTTGTCCGGGTGCCGTGGAAGAACGGCGGCGGCACGACCGCGGAAGTCGCCGCCTTCCCGGAGGGCTCGGGCTTCGAGACCTTCGGGTGGCGCATCAGCATGGCCGATGTGGCATCCGACGGCCCCTTCTCGGTCTTTCCGGGAATCGACAGGACCCTGATCCTGGTCGAGGGAAGCGGCATCGAACTCGATATCGAAGGCGTTTCCTATCGCCTGGACAGCGCATTCCCGAAGCTCTCGTTTGCGGGCGACGACGCCACCGTGGGACGGCTTCCGTCCGGCCCGATCCGCGACCTCAACGTGATGACGCGGCGCGGACGGTTCAATCACCGCACGCGGATCATGGAATCGGGCATCGCGCTGCTGTCGGAGGATACGGACGCCGCTTTCATCGTCGCCATGGATGCCGCACTCGACGTCACCGTGGGCGATGCGATCCATTCGCTTCAGAGACTCGACACCCTCGCTCTCGCCTCCACTCAGGAAATCATCCAGCTTGCAGGATCCGGCCGCGCGATCCTGATTGAAATCGCCCCCGAAGCTGCGCAATGAGAGTGCAGTTCGGGCTCATCTTGCTGAAAATGGCGGCACCTCATCTTGTCTATACATTTGACATCGGAGCGTGGGCGTGATGCCATTCGCCCGCTCACATTCAGCGGCTGACAAGAGGACGGATCAGGACCTTCCAGAGGGAACCCGTCGAGCCCGAACGAGCAAGGTGGATAAACAGGAGGCTGCAATGAAAGCAATAATGGGTGGATTGGCGCTGCTGGCGCTGGCGGCAGGCTCGGCCTCCGCACAGGAGACCCCGGTTACGGTCGGCATTTCGGGCTGGACGGGCTTCGCGCCCCTGACGCTCGCGAAGGAAGCCGGCATCTTCAAGAAGAACGGCCTCGAGGTCACGATCAAGAAGATCCCGCAGGCCAGCCGCCACCTCGCGATCCAGTCCGGCGACGTGCAATGCGCCGCAACCACGGTGGAGACCTGGATCGTGTGGAACGCGAACGGCGTGGCCACCAAGCAGATCTTCCAGCTCGACAAGAGCTACGGCGCGGACGGTATGGTCGTGCGCAACGACGTCGGCTCGATCAAGGACATCAAGGGCAAGACCATCGCGGCCTCCGCTCCGGGCACGTCGCCCTATTTCGTGCTGGCATGGATGCTGAAGAAGAACGGCCTCACGCCCAAGGACGTGACCATCGTCAACATGGAGCCGGGACCGGCCGCCCAGGCCTTCATCGCCGGCCAGAACGACGCCGCCATGACCTACGAGCCCTACCTGTCGTCCGTGCGCGCCGCCCCGCAGGCCGGCAAGATCATCGCCACCACCCTCGACTATCCGGTGGTGATGGACACCTTCGGCTGCACGCCGAAATTCCTGTCGGACAATCCGAAGGCCGCCAAGGCCCTCGCCGACAGCTATTTCGAAGCCCTCGACATGATCAAGAAGGATCAGACCAAGGCCTACGAAATCATGGGCGCGGACGTGAAGCAGACCGGCGAAGCCTTCGGCAAGTCGGCCCAGTTCCTGCGCTGGCAGGACCGCGAGGCGAACAAGAAGTTCTTCGAGGGCGAGTTCAAGACCTTCTCGAACGAAGCCGCCGACCTGCTGCTGGAAATCGGTGTCATCAAGCAGAAGCCGGACATGAACGCTCTGGCCGACACGAGCTTCATTCAGTAAGACGCCAGGACTTCCGACAGTGGCCCGCAGCGCGGGCCACTGCTCTTTCACCATTCTCCGGTGCCATCCCGGCCGGCTCCAGCGCGGCCCCGGTGGCAGGATAAACCTCCCATGCATCGCCCTCTCGAACCTGTCAGCTACAGCACGCGCATCGTGCTTGGCATCTCCTTCTTCGTGCTTTTCTTCGCCGCCTGGTCCATTGCGACGCTCGGCGGCTACGTCTCACGCACGTTTCTCGCCGATCCGATCACCATGCTGCATGACGGGTGGATGCTGCTCACCCGGTTCGGCTTTCTCTCCGATATCGGCATCACGGTCTGGCGGGTCGTAGGAGGCTTCGTCATCGCGGCGGCGGTCGCCGTGCCGCTGGGCGTGCTGATGGGAGCCTACAAGCCCATCGAGGCCTTCCTCGAGCCCTTCGTGTCCTTCGCCCGCTATCTTCCGGCTTCCGCCTTCATTCCGCTCCTCATCCTGTGGGCGGGCATCGGCGAGATGCAGAAGCTGCTCGTCATCTTCATCGGCTCGGTGTTCCAGATCATCCTGATGGTGGCGGTCGCCGTCGGCAACACGCGCCGCGACCTCGTCGAGGCGGCCTACACGCTGGGCTCCTCCGACCGGGGCATCGTGAACCGGGTGCTCATTCCGGCCAATGCTCCGGACATCGCGGAGATCCTGAGGCTCGTGCTCGGCTGGGCGTGGACCTATGTCATCGTCGCGGAGCTGATCGGCTCCTCAGCCGGAATCGGCCATATGATCATCGACAGCCAAGCGCTCATGGCGACGGGCCAGATGATCTTCGGCATCATCGTCATCGGCATCATCGGCCTCATCTCCGACTTCCTGTTCAAAGCCTGCAACCGGAAGCTCTTTCCGTGGAAGCTCGCATGACCAGAACGATCCTCACCATCGAAAACGTGTCGCGCACCTTTCCCGGCGTGCGGGGCGGCGCTCCCGTGCGGGCGCTGGAGCCGACGAGCCTCGAGGTTGCTCAGAACGACTTCATCACGATCCTCGGCCCCTCCGGCTGCGGGAAGTCGACGCTGCTGCGCATCGTCGCCGGCCTCGACCGGCCCAGCGGCGGACGCGTGCTCCTCGACGGGCGCGAGATCAAGGGTCCCGGCGCAGACCGGGGCATGGTGTTCCAGTCCTACACCTTATTTCCGTGGCTGACGATTGCGGAGAACATCGCCTATGGCCTGCGGGAGAAGGGTATTCCGAAGTCGGAGCGCCGGGACATCGTGGCCTCCTACACCGACAAGGTCGGCCTTCGCGGTTTCGAGCACCATTATCCCAAGCAGCTCTCGGGCGGCATGCAGCAGCGCACCGCCATCGCCCGTGCGCTAGCCAACGATCCTGCCATCCTGCTTCTCGACGAGCCCTTCGGCGCCCTCGACAACCAGACCCGCGCCCTGATGCAGGAGTTGCTGCTCGGGATCTGGGAGCGCGAGCGCAAGACCGTGCTCTTCGTCACCCACGACATCGAAGAGGCGATCTTCCTGGCGTCCCGCGTGATCGTGATGACGGCGCGCCCCGGGCGGATCAAGGCCGACATCCCGGTCGAGCTTCCGCATCCGCGCCACTACACCATGAAGACGAGCCCGGAATTCTCGCAACTCAAGGCGCAGCTCACGGAAGAGATCCGCGCCGAAGCCCTTCAGGCGGACGGGGCGCACTGATCCGGCACAAGCAATGCTGCTGTCAACGCTCGCGAAGCGGTAGGCCTATCGCTTCGCGAGCGTAGCGTTCGGCCGTTCCCAATCGGCGGCGAAGCGCCGGGCGAGGATGGCGCAGACCATCAGCTGGATCTGGTGGAAGATCATCAGGGGCAGAATGATCGATCCGACGTTCTGGCCCGCGAAGATCACGTTCGCCATCGGAGCGCCCGAGGCCAGGCTTTTCTTGGAGCCGCAGAACGTGACCGCGATCTGGTCCTCGCGTTTGAAGCCGAGCCAGCCGCTGCCGTAATAGGTGAAGCACAGGACCGCGATCAGGAGCACGACATCGATCACGATGATGGCTACCAGATCGCTTGCCGAGAGCCTGTACCACAGGCCGGTGATCGTGGCCTCGCTGAATGCGGCGTAGACGACCATCAGGATCGAGCCGCGGTCCACCGTCAGGGTCAAGGCCCTGTGCCGCGCCACCCATTTCCCGATGAACGGCTGCAGGATCTGTCCCAGAATGAAGGGAGCAAGAAGCTGCAGGACGATGCTTTGAACCGCATCGAGCGATACGCCGCCGCCCTGGGTCTTGAACAGGAGCCCGACCAGCAGCGGCGTCAGGAACATGCCGAGAATGTTCGAGGCCGTTGCGGAACAGATCGCGGCCGGCACGTTTCCGCCGGCGATGGAGGTGAAGGCGATCGAGGACTGCACGGTGGACGGCAGGACGCAGAGAAACAGGATGCCCGTGCCGAGCGCCGCCGTGGTGAGACCCGGAACGGCGATGATGATCAGCCCGAGGATCGGAAAGATCACGAAGGTGGTGGCGAGCACGAAGAGGTGCAGCCGCCAATGGGTCATCCCTGCAATCACCACATCCCGCGACAGGCGAGCGCCATGCAGGAAGAAGAGCAGCATGACCGCGATCTTCGTGAGGACCGAAAAGATCGCGGCCGCATCGCCCTGGACCGGGAGAATGGCGGCGGGTAGGAGCATCCCGAAGATCGCCAGCGTGTACCATTCACGCCTGATGAATGCAGTCATCCCTACCTTCAATTCCGATAACGGACGCCTGTCCCCTCATGCGAAAGGCACGGGCAGGCGCTCTCGATAAAAATGATGAAGCGGGCGCAAGCGTCCCTCGCGCCCGCTTCATTATCGCCTGACGCTTAGTCGAGAGGCGGAACGTCGCCGGTGCCGATGTCCCAGTACAGGCCAGCCATCATCGCCAGCCCCTCGCGGGCGATGGCCACCGGCAGGTGCTCGTTCGGCGCGTGCTGCGAGCAGCCGGGATAGGAATGGGGCACCCAGATCGTGCGCAGCTCCAGAATTTCCGAGAAGATGTCGTTGGGCAGCGATCCACCGAGATTCGGCAGGATGGCAGGCTTCTTGCCCGTGGTCCTGGCGAGCGACTTCACGGCCCACGTCACCCATGCATCCTCCGGATCGAGGCGGGTGGCGTGGAAGATCTCATCCCGGCTCTTGGCCACTTCGACCATCGGGAAGCCGTGGCGGTCGAGGTGGCGGCGCAGGGCCGGGAGAACCTCACCCGGGTCGATGCCGACGACGAAGCGCAGCTGGCAGCGGGCCCAGGCGCTCGGCGGAACGGCATTGACCGGCGTCTCCGGGTTCCCCGACTTCATGGCGAGCACGTCGAACGAGCACCAGCCGAAAACCTGCTCGGCGGGCGTCAGGCCGGGCTCGCCCCATTCGGGATCGATGGTCGGGCCATCCGGTCCGCCATCGACCTCGCAATCGGCCAGGGCCCGGCGGACGGAAACGGGAACCTCCTTCGGGACCCATTCGTGAATCCGGATCTGCCCGGTCGGCGAGGCGATGCTCGCGATGGCATGCGCCAGCTGGATGGCGGGATCGGAGAGAATGCCACCCCAGTTCCCGGAATGGTGGCCGCTCTCGCGGGCCTTGATGGTGAGATCGAAGGTCACGCCGCCGCGCGAGCCGAGGAAGATAGTCGGGCGCTCGGCATTGAGGCGCGGGCCGTCCGAGCCGATCAGCACGTCGGCCTTGAAGAGCTCCTTCTGCTCGGTGCAGAGCTCGCGCAGGCCGGGCGATCCCATCTCCTCGCCCATCTCGATGAGGTACTTGGCATTGAAGCCGAGTTTCCCGCGCGTCTCGAGCACCGCCCGCATTCCGGCGATGTTGATGACGTGCTGGCCCTTGTTGTCCACGACGCCGCGACCGTACCAGCGGTCGCCGACCTCGGTCAGCGTCCAGGGGGAAAGCCCTTCGCTCCAATCCTTGTCGAGACCGCGGATCACGTCCCCGTGCCCGTAGCCGAAGATCGTCGGAAGGGAGGGATCCTCGATGCGCTCCGCAAACAGGAACGGCCCCTTTGCCTTGGGGTGGTGGAGAGTCCTGCAGGTGAAGCCGAGGCTTTCCAGCAGCGGCCGCATCTCGTTCTCGACATAGGCGGTGAGAACCTCGGCACGGTCCGGGTTCTGGCTCTCGGTCGGCATGGCGACGAGGCGCGCCAGGTCCTTCTTGAGAGCGCCGGACTCGAAATAGTTCTCTGCCCTTGCAATGGCCGCTTCGCGGGTCATCTCGAATATTTCCTCTTGGTTATCGTTAGGATTGGAGAGGCTCGCCGCTCATGCGCTGATGGCGGCCACCTGTTCGGAATCGTGCAGGTGGCAGGCCACCACGTCCCGGCCATGCTGGGTGAAGCGCGGCGCGATCGAGCTGCATTGCGACATCCGCTCGGCGCAGCGCGGGTGGAACGGACACCCGGGCGGCGGATTGAGCGGATCCGGGAAGGCGAGGCCGAGGCCCGTCTCGGGAATCCCCTCGCCCGGCTCGGGCGTCAGGACCGACGCCAGCAGCGCCTTCGTATAGGGATGACGCGGCGTCCTGAAGAGCGCTTCGGTCTCGGCGAGTTCGACGACGCGGCCGAGATACATCACGGCCACGCGGGTCGCGATATGCTCCACCACCGCCAGATTGTGGCTGATGAAGACATAGGTGAGGCCGAGTTCGCGCCGCAGGTCCATCAGGAGGTTGAGGATCTGGGACTGCACAGACACGTCGAGGGCGGAGGTCGGCTCGTCGCAGACCACGATCTCCGGCTTCATGATGAGCGCGCGGGCGATCGCCACGCGCTGACGCTGGCCGCCCGACAGCTCGCGCGGATAGCGGTCGGCGAAGCGCTGCGGCAGGCCGACCTTGTCGAGGATCTCCAGAGCCTGCCTGCGCCGCTCGGACGCCGTGCCGATGCCGTGAACCTCCAGCGGAAGGGCCACGATGGAGGCGATGGTGCGGCGCGGGTTGAGCGAGGAATAGGGATCCTGGAACACGGGCTGCACGCGCCGGGCCATGCCCTTGCGGCCGAGTTCGCGGATATCCGTTCCGTCGAGGGTGATCCGGCCACCGGTCGGCGGCATGAGGCCGAGCAGCATGCGGGCGAGCGTGGACTTGCCGCAGCCGGATTCCCCGACGATGCCGAGCACTTCGCCCTTGCGGATATCCAGGCTGATGCCATTCACCGCATGCAGGGTCCGCCGGGCCTTGAACATGCCCTGGCCGACGGTGAAGGAGCGGGTGAGGTCTTGAGCTTCGAGAAGCGCGCTCATGCTGCGTTCTCCAGAATGCAGCGCCAGCTCTGGCTGTCCGTGGTCCCACGCATGGGCGGCGCCTGGGCGCAGATGTCTTGGGCAAAGCTGCAGCGGTCACGGAAGCTGCAGCCGCGAATGTCGCCGACGAGAGAGGGCACGACGCCGGGGATGACGCCGAGCCGGCCGCCCGGAACCGTGCGACCCGGCACCGGAATACAGTCGATCAGGCCGCGGGTGTAGGGATGCTTCGGACTGCGGAACAGCGCCTCCGTCGTCCCTTCCTCCACGATCTGGCCCGCATACATGACTGCGACCCGGTCAGCGATGCGCGCCACGATGCCGAGATCGTGCGTGATGAGCAGCATCGCGATGCCGAGCTCGCGCTGCAGGTCCGCCAGAAGCCGGAGGATCTGCGCCTGGATCGTCACGTCGAGAGCGGTCGTCGGCTCGTCGGCGATGAGGAGATCCGGCCCGCACATCAGCGCCATGGCGATCATGACGCGCTGGCGCAATCCGCCGGAGAGCTGATGCGGATATTGCCCGAGGCGTTCCGCCGCCGAGGCGATGCCGACCTTGCCGAGCAGGAAGACGGCCCGCTCGCGCGCCTCCGACTCGCTGGCATTGCGGTGGAGACGGTAGGCCTCGATGAGCTGGTTGCCGATCGTGTAGGCGGGGTTCAGCGCCGTCATCGGCTCCTGGAAGATCATCGCCATGCGGTTTCCGCGAAGCGCATTGATGCGCCGCTTGGACGCACCGGCGAGATCCTCGCCCGCGAAGGCGAGGCGCCGGGTCTGGCGCTTTGCCGCCTTGGGCAGGAGATCCATGATCGCAAGCGACGTCATGGATTTGCCGCAGCCGGACTCGCCCACGAGACAGAGCGTCTCGCCGCGCTTGATGGAGAAGGAGATGTCGCGCACCGCGTGCAAGGTGCCGCGGGGTGTTGCGATGTCGACGCTCAGGCCGTCGACCCCAAGGATCGTGTCGCTCATGGTCAGGCCCGTCCTTCCGGCGAGATCACGTCGCGCAGGCCGTCGCCCGCGAGATTGATGGCAAAGATCAGCAGCGCGAGCGCCGTTCCCGGGATGGCGATGAGCCAGAACGAGAAGAACATGTAGGCCTTCGCCTCGGAGATCATGAGACCCCAGGACGGCAGCGGGGGCTGAACGCCGAGCCCCAGGAAGGAAAGCGCGGCTTCGAGCAGGATGGCGCTGGCGGCCTCGAGCGTGGCGACCACGATGAGGTGGGGCACGATGTTCGGCAGCACCTCCCCCACGATGATGCGGGTGGTCGAAGCGCCGGCGGCCTCCGCCGCCGCCACATAGTCGAGCGAGCGCACCTGCTGGGTGGCGCTTCGCATCACCACGGCGAAGCGGTCCCACTTGAGCAGGCCCAGCACCAGGATGACGATCCAGAGCGAACCGCCGACCATGGCCACGACGGCCAGCGCCACCAGGATCACCGGCATCGAGAGACGCGTGGTGACGAGGAAGGTCACGAGGAGATCGACCTTGCCGCCGAAATAGCCGGCCGCGAGGCCCATGGCGGTGCCGGTCAGGCCTGAAATGGCCACGACGCTGACGCCGATCAGCAGCGAGATCCGGGCCCCGTAGAGAACGCGGGACAGGTAGTCGCGACCGAGCTGGTCGGTGCCGAGCGGATGGAGCCAGGAGCCCTTCTCGTACCAGAACGGAGGCACGTTCCTCATGGCTAGGTTCTGCGCATAGGGATCATGCGGCGCGATCACCGGAGCCAGAAGCGCCAGCGCAACGATCACGGCCAGGATTCCGGCGCCGATCACGAAGGCCTTCTGGCCGAAGAAACGGCGGGCGAGCTTTCGACCGGCCGAGGGCTCCGGCACGGTGGGGAGGGAGAGAGCGGTGTCGGTCATGTCAGGCCACCCGGATGCGCGGATCGAGCCACGCGTTGGCGATGTCGGAGGCGAGCGTCAGCAGAACGTAGAGAACCGAGAGCAGCAGCACGATGATCTGCATCACCGGGAAGTCCTTGTACGTGATGCTCTGGTAGGCGAGGTAGCCGAGCCCATCGAGAGCGAAGATCGTCTCGATGACGACGGAGCCGCCGAGGAGGAACCCGAGCTGAACGGCGGTCAGGGCCACCACCGGAACGACGGCGTTGCGCAGGGCGTGCTTGAAGATGACCTTTCCGGCCGGCAGCCCCTTCGCCCGCGCGGTGCGGATGTAGTCTGCCGACAGGACCTCGATCATGCCGGCGCGGATGAGCCGCATGAAGGCCGGAGCCACGTAATAGCCCAGCGCAATCGTGGGCATGACGAAGTGCAGCCACGTTCCCGAGCCCGAGACCGGGAGCCAGCGCAGGGAGATCGAGAAGATCATCACCAGGATCAGGGCGAAGAAGAAGTTCGGCATCGCCTGACCGACGACCGCAATTCCGAGAGCCAGCCGGTCGATCCAGGTGTTCGGATAGACGGCGGCCAGAACGCCCAGCGGAATGGAAATCAGCAGCGCGAAGCCGAGCGCCGAGAAACCGAGGATGATCGTCGTCGGAAGCTTTTCGAGGACGAGTTTGCTGACCTCGGTCTTGAAGTAGATGGAGGTGCCGAAATCGCCCCTGATGGTCTGCCAGAGCCAGTCGAGATATTGAATGACCAGCGGCCGGTCGAGACCATAGGTCTGGCGGATGAGTCTCAGATCCTCGTCCTGGGCCCCCTCGCCCGCGATGGCGACGGCAATGTCGCCCGAAAGCCGGAGGAGGAAGAAGGCAATAATCGAGACCGCCAGCGCCACGAGGAGCGCCAGGCCAAGGCGTTTGAGAATATAGCCGATCACGGCGCTGCTCCGTGTTGACCCGCAATACGGGCCCACCTGCAAGGTCCGCCGCGACAGGCGCGGCCGGATTCCGGATTGTCTTGCTTCAGGCCTTCGTGGAGCGGTCCGGTGCGGGCCGCTCCATACCGAAGGCAGCCTGCCTTACTTCCAGGTCATTTCCCAGAAGCGCGGCAGCTCGTCCGGATAGGCTTTGAACGACAGATCCGACGTTGCGACATAATAGACTGGCAGCGAGTACAGCGGCACCGCATAGGCCTTGTCGGCGATGAGCTTCAGGGCGCCCTTGTAGGAGTCCTTTCGCACCTGCGGATCGACCGAGGTATTGCCCTTCATCAGAAGGTCGCGCACCTGCGAATCGCGGGTGATGTCCTCCGAGCGGAAGGCGAAGTAGTTCGGCGTCGAGGCCGAGACGTCGTTCACCGAGAAGGATCCCCAGGTCTGGTGCGTCAGCATCGCCTTGTTGCTGGCGACCTGCTCGCGCATCGCCGCATATTGCAGGAAGCGCAGGTTGGTCTTGATGCCGACGGCCTGGAGGTAGCCGATCAGGGCCTCAGTCTGGTTGCGCTCGCGATAGGCGAGAATGTCGAGGTTGAGCCCGTTGGCATAGCCGGCCTCGGCCAGAAGCTGCTTCGCCTTGGCCGGGTCATACGGATAACGCATCGCGCCCTCGTCGGTGCAGCCGAACTGCGAGGGGAAGCAGATGGTGTTGATGACGCGCGAACCCGATCCGACGATGTTCTTGACCATGCTCTCGCGGTCGATGGCATGGATGATGGCCTTGCGCACCCGCTCGTCCTTGAGCGCCGGAGCCGGCGAACCGTCGAGCAGGTTCATCTGCATGAACACGATGCGCATGGTCTCGCCCGAGACCACCTGAAGGGACGGCACGGCCTCAAGCTGGTCCGCCTGATCCTTCGGCACGTGCATGATGAAGTCGATGCCGTTGGAGATCACCTCCGCCATCTGGGTCTGGCGGTCGGGAATGAAGCGGATCTCGATCTTCGCGATCTTCGGCTGCGGCTTCGGCGAGTCCTTGAAGTACTGGTCATTCTTCTCGAGCGTGATCGACTTGCCGGGAACGTAGTTGGTGACCTTGTAGGGGCCCGATCCCACGGGCCTGTCGTTCTGTCCCTTCGGGCCGACCTTCTCGTAGTATTCATTCGGGTGCATCACGATGGGGCCAGCGAGATACTCGATGGCCGCCGGGAACACTTCCTTGGTCGTGAGACGGACCTTGTACTTGTCCAGCTTCTCCGCCTTCTCGATCCAGCTTACGTTATTCTGGGTGACGACCTTATTCTCGGGCTTGGAGATGAAGTTGAGCGTGTAGACGACGTCATCCGCATCGAACTCCTCGCCGTTGTGAAACTTCACGCCCTGGCGCAGGTCGAACTCGATGGTGCGGTCGTCGACCTGCTTCCAGGCGGTCGCCAGCTGGCCCTTGTATTCGTTGGTATTGGGATCGCGGTAGACCAGCGTATCCCAGACGTGCTGGCCGATGATGACGCCGATGCGCACGTTGTTGAAGTAAGGATCGACGCTCTCCGGCGCCTGATCGTAGGCGAAGCGGATGGTGTTGTCGGCCTTGCCCGCCAGCGCAGTGCCGGTGAATGCGACCGACACAAGGGCCGTGGAGGCCAAGCCGAGGAGAGCGGCTTTGTGCATGAACTTCATGTTTGGTCCTCTGGAGTTATGAATGTTGTTTTGTTTCTTGAAATCCGTGCTCGATTGTCGATTCGATCAACACACGAGACGGCAGCATATCGAATGTGCCAAGAGAGAGATCTTGCTTCCATAAGAATGATTCGAAAGGATCATTGCCTTTTCGGCAACGGACCAATCTCCCATCATGCAGCAATCCGCTTTGCGCTATTTTCTGGAGGTCGCCCGGACCGGATCGGTCAGCGCGGCCGCCGATCGGCTCCATGTGGCGGCATCGGCCGTCAGCCGGCAGATCTCGAAGCTGGAGGAGGAACTCGGATCGCCTCTCTTCGAGCGACGCTCGCGAGGCATGACGCTGACCCATGCAGGACGCCTGCTGGAATCCTATGCACAGCGGGCCACGCTGGAGAGCGATCAGATCGTCAGCGAGATCCGGGAGCTCAACAGCGCCACGCGCGGTCACATCCGCCTCGGCGTCACGGAAGGTCTCGCCGTCAGCTTCATTCCGGAAATGATCCACGCCTTTCGGACGGAGCGCCCCCAGGTTCTGTTCGATCTGAAGGTTCTGGCGCCCGGCGACGTGGTGCGCAGCGTTCAGGACGGCGAGGTCGATATCGGCATCAGCTTTTCGCTCTCACCGGATGGCGGGGTCAAGGTCCAGTGGCAGCAACCCATGCTGGCCTATGCCATTGCCAGCCCCGATCACCCCCTTGTCGGGCGCGGTCCCGTCTCGACGACGGAGCTCTTTGAGTATCCCATCGCCATTCTCGACGATGCGACGACGATCAAGAAGGTGCTCGACATATTCTGCGCCACCAAAGGCATCACGCTCGCGCCTGTCGTCAGCTCCACCAACATCGCCAGCCTCCTGAGCTTCTGCAGGCTGGGCGGCGCGATCACCTTCTCCACCTACATCTCGGTCCGCAGAGCGGTGCGCGACGGGCACATCGCCATCGTCCCCCTGAAAGAGACGAGCTTTCTCAAACGCAATTTGCAGATCCAGACCATGCTCGGCCGCACCCTGCCGCAGAGCGCACAGGACTTCATCGCCTTTGTGGTCTCGGAACTGCGGCGGCCGGAGGCGATCCGCCCTCCCCTTGCATGACCCATGCGGAAGATCGGAGTTCGGCCGTTGCACTGACAACGAAACTGCGCTCTGGGTAGAGTCAGACATGTCCTTTCGAACAGGAGACGACCGTTGAGCACGAATCTGGAAGCGCAAGTCCTTGAATGGCTCGCCAGCCAAAGACAGGCCATGATCGACCAGCTTCGCCTGCTCGTCGATACGGATAGCGGGAGCTACGACAAGGAGGGCGTCGACCGCGTCGGCGCGCATCTGCGCACGTTCCTCGAAGGAGCAGGCCTCACCTGCGAGACCTTTGTCAGTGAGCGTTACGGAGACGGGCTGCGGGCCACTCTCGGCACGCCCGACGAGCGGCAGAAGCCGATCCTGCTCATGGGACATCGCGATACGGTCTTCCCGAAAGGCGAGACAGGGCAACGGCCCTTCCGGATCGAAGATCATCTCGCCTACGGCCCGGGCGTCGCGGATATGAAGGCCGGCCTCGTGATGAACAGCTTTGTGCTGGCAGCCTTCGCCCGTTTCGGTGCCCCCGGTCCCATCGTCGGCCTCTACACGAGCGACGAGGAAATCGCCTCGCCCTCCTCACGCGCGCTCATCGAGCAGGAGGCGCGCCGCGCCCGCGCCGTCTTCAATGCGGAGCCGGGACGTCCGAGCGGCAATGTCGTGACCGGCCGCAAGGGCGGCGTGTTCATTCGGATGGAGATCCGCGGCGTTCCGGCCCATTCGGGCGTCAACTTCGAGCAGGGCGTCAGCGCCATCGAGGAGCTGTCGCGGAAGGTCACGGCGATCCACGCTCTGACCGATCTCGAGAAAGGCATCACCGTGAATGTCGGGCTCGTCTCGGGCGGGCAGTCGGTCAACACGGTTGCGCCGAACGCCCGGGCCGAGATCGACCTGCGCTACATCGAGCCGCAGGACCACTCCCGGATCGTTGGGCAGATCCAGGAGATCGTCGCCACGAGCTTCGTGCCCGGCACCTCCGCCGAGCTGGAGATCCTTGGCGAGTTCCTGCCTCTCGTTTCGACCGATGCCTCGCGGCAACTGTTCGCGCTCTATGCCGGCTGTGCGGAGCGCATCGGCCTCACGGTAGGGGAAGAGTTCACCGGAGGCTGTGCCGATTCCGGATTTGCCGCGGCGCTCGGCGTGCCCACCCTCTGCGCAACCGGCCCGTGCGGCGGCAAGGCTCACAGCCCCGACGAGTATCTGGAACTGGACACCCTCGTCCCCCGCGCCCAGGCGCTCGCGCTCTCGATCCTCGCCCTTGGCTCGCCCTGAAAGCGGTCCCCGGCTGGGCGGGAGCCATCCCCGGTTGAGGCAAGCGTGACAGTGTCCGGATGCCCGTGATATCGGGTGTCCCGGACCGGCTTCGTGCCGAACCGCTGGATTTCCGGCCCGCTCGGGAGCACGCTGCCTAGCGCGCACTCTTTTGAAGGACTTGCCTTGGACTGGGACAAGATCAGACTGTTCTATGAGGTCGCTGCGGCCGGGAGCTTTACCCGCGCAGGCGAGAAGCTCGGCCTCAACCAGTCCTCCGTCAGCCGGCAGATCAGCGCCCTTGAACACGACCTGAAGGTGCCCCTCTTCCACAGGCATGCCCGCGGGCTTCTCCTGACCGAGCAGGGCGAGATGCTCTACAACACGGCGCAGGACATTCGCCTGCGCCTCGACTCGATGCGCCAGCGCCTCACCGAGACGAGCGAGAGGCCGAGCGGGGTTCTCAAAGTGACGGCAACGGTCGGGATCGGCGGGATCTGGCTTGCCCAGCGCATCTCGGAGTTCCTCGATCTCTATCCCGAGGTGCATGTGGAGTTTCTGCTCACCAGCGACGAGTTGGATCTCGCCATGCGGGAGGCCGATATCGCGATCCGCCTGCGCCGCCCGGCCCAGCCGGACCTGATTCAGCGGCGCCTCTTCACCATTCACTACCATGCCTATGCCGCGCACAGCTATATCGAGCGGCATGGGGAGCCCGTGACGGTGGAGGATCTCGACCGGCACCACATCGTGTGCCTGGGCGGCGATCTGCCCTCCTTCATCCTCGACCTGCATCAGCTCACCACCTGGGGCCGCAATCCGAAGGACCCGCGGCCCAGCCGGCTCGTCGTCAATGACAGCCTGGCCCTGAGACAGGCCATCGAGACCGGCGCCGGCATCGGCATGGCTCCTGACTATGCCTTGGGCGGCAGTCCGGCCGTGAAGCAGGTCCTCAAGGACGTGGAGATGCCGACCCTCGACAGCTATCTCGTCTATCCGGAAGAAATGCGCTCCGTCGCCCGCGTCCAGGTGTTTCGCGACTTCCTCGTCGCCAAGGCGCAGCACTGGGCCTTCTAGCGCCTCAGCCCGCAGCCATCCGCCCGGCGGCCCCGAGGCGCTCATGGTCCGAAGCGAGACGCTCCACAATCAGCCATCTCTCCCAATCGGGCAGGATGCTCCATCGGGGATCGCTGACATGGGACAGGGCGAGCCGGTAGTGAAAGACCGGCCGCGGGCCGATCTTCTCATGGGACAGCACGGCGCGCACGCGCTCCTCGTCGAGATGGGCCAGAAGCGGCAGGAGATCGAGCGCCCGCCGCCGCGTCGGGTTGGCGGCAAGATAATCGTCCGCCAGAGTCTTGAGGTCGGGCCAGTAGTCCGGATCGAGAACGAGCTGCCTGTAGGCTGGCGGGTAATCCTGCGGCAGGACGTGAGCCAGCCACCATTTTCCCTGCGAGACCTCCTGCCTGATCCGGTCGCCGGTCAGGAGAAAGGCCTTGAGGAAGGCGGTCAGGGTCGCCGCATCGAGGCTCGGCGGATCGATGTTGAAGTGGAGGCTGAGCGAGTCCCACAGCACCGTTCCGTGGCCCCGCGCGCCAGCGCCGCGAAGGACGCCGACGATCTCGTCGACCTCGGGAAGCCGCGCGATGGGCATCGGACCGGTGATGAGTTCGCGAGGGACGACGGGAGAAAGCGCGGCGCCCAGCCACCGGGCCGCACCGGCGCCGAGCCGGATGCCGAGACCGGGGTGGCGTTCGGGATGGAGATACCGCAGGTCGGTTTCCACCGCGAGATCGCCCAGGCGGGTATTTCGGATCCTGAACGCGTTCGGGTCCTCCGCCTCGATAGAGCCGCCGAGATCACGCGCAATCGCCCCGGCGGCGCCTCTGGCGCTCGGCCCCAGGAACTCGAACTCGATCCCGACCCGCCGCAATGCGCCGCCTGAGGTCACCAGGACAGGAGGGCTGAGCGCCTCGGGTAAGCGGGAATCGTTGCTGTTCATCAGAGCCGGGAGATGGGGTTCGGACCGGCGAACCGCAATGCCGGGGACGCACCCTCGCACGGGCACATCTTGAGCAGATGTCCGCTTTTCCCGCAGCCCCTGAACAAAAGAGCGGCAGCCCGTGGATTGATGTGACCTGCCCTAGAGGTAGACTGGGATCGCTGTGGTGGTCTTCGACACGGCATACGCCTCAGCCGGGGTTTCAAGCGATCTCCCCTGGCTGAGGCGCCCAAGACCGCACACGGCTGCCATGGGAACGGCCAAATCCACGATACGGAGGGAGCGGGCGCGCACGGATGAACTGCCGCCCGCTTCCGCCTGTTCGATCAAGCCGCTTTGAGGTAGTCGCCGGGCGAAAGTTCGAGCACCAGCACCCCGATCTCGTCGCCCATGAGCGCGATGGCGTTCCGGGCAAGCCTGCGGAACTCCTCACGCAGGATCTCGGGCTCGCAATCCCAAGAATAACCATCCTCCTCGGCGTCGTAAAACGCGCGAGCGACAAGCTCTACCCGATAATCCATGATCTGCCCCGCCAATAAAGACGTCGTTCGTTTGTTGTTTGTCCTCGCTGCCGGGCGCATTCTTGGCTGCGCCCTAGGACGGCGAGGAATCATTCACATCCCGACTTTTAGAGATTGCTTGCCGGCGCACAATGTCTCGAAAGAGATATACCATAGCTCGAAAGAGGTAGGCTTGCGGGCATGAGGCCGGTCCGGCTACTGGGGACGGGCCGATCCGGGGAGCGCCATGCTGCTGATTTTCGATTGCGACGGAGTTCTGGTCGATTCCGAAACGCTCGCCTGCCAGATCGATGCGGAAATCCTGACCGAGATCGGCCTGCCCTATACGGCTCAGGACATCATGCGCCAGTTCGTCGGCGCGAGCCTGAAGGATATGGTCGCGCGCATCGAGGCGGAGCACGGCTGCACGCTGCCCGCCGATTTCGGGGAGAGGCTTAACCGCGAGCTTTTCTCCCGCTTCGAGACCGACCTGCAGCCTGTCGGCGGCGTGCGGGACGCAATCCTCACGCTCCCTTTCCAGCGCTGCGTCGCATCCTCCTCGGTCCCGGAGCGGATCGCCTTGTCACTGCGCGTGACGGGTCTCGCGGACCTGTTCGACCACGTTTTCAGCGCATCGGAAGTGGCGCGCGGCAAGCCGGCGCCCGACCTGTTCCTCCATGCAGCCCGGCGGATGGAGATTGCTCCCGAGGCCTGCCTGGTGATCGAAGACTCACCCGCCGGCGTCCAGGCTGCCCGCGCTGCCGGAATGCGCGTGATCGGCTTCACCGGCGGCGGCCATTGCGGACCGGAGCATGGGGAGAAGCTCCGGCACGCAGGCGCATCCATCATCGTCGGGCGGATGGCGGATCTGCCGGAGGTGGTGCGGACGCTGCCGTGAGGCGAGTTGCCGGTCCGCCTCAGCTTGAGGTGAGCGACATTCCCAGGCCGCGCGTGGGCCTGAAACCGAAGCGCTCGTAAAGGCTCTGGGCCCGTCGCGCGGCGATCAGGCTGATATAGGCGCTTTCGGGCGCATGCGCGTTCAGATGGGCGCCAGAGCGCTCACGATGCACTGGCCCAGGCCCTTGCCCCGATGCCCGGGATCGACCGCCACGTCGGTGACCTGAAAAAAGCAGCCGCCATCGCCGATGATGCGGCCCATCCCGACGACCGGACCTTCATGCCTCATGAGAACGCCGAACCACGTATTCGGCAGGCCGGCCGCTGCGGCCTCGGAGGAACGTTCGTCCAGGCCCGCGACACGACGCAGCCGCAGGTAATCGTCCACGTTCGGGACGCCTGCGGCGAGTTCACAATCAAGTGGCGCCATGATGGTCATGGCACCACTCTATTTCATGGACAGCACAGGGCAAGCCATCCTCCTCTGCAGGAGGATGGTCCAGCCTCACTCCGCCGCCTCAGCAACCGGAGCGGGCGGGGTCCATTTGAGGACCGGGCTGCGCGCGGCGCGGGTCTCGTCGAGGCGGCGGCGCGGGGCGTGATAGGGCGCGCCGGTGAAGCGCTCCTTGTCGTTGCCCGTCGTCGCGGCCATGGCGAGGTCGCGCAGGGTCGCGATGAAGAGGTCCAGCGACGCCTTCGATTCGGATTCCGTCGGCTCGATCAGCATCGCGCCATGCACCACCAGCGGAAAGTACATGGTCATCGGGTGATACCCCTCGTCGATCATCGCCTTGGCGATGTCGAGGGTGGTCACGCCCGTGTCCTTCAGCCACGCATCGTCGAACAGCACCTCGTGCATGCAGGGTTTGTTGCCGAAGGGCAGCGACATCAGGTCGGAGAGGCCCGCGCGGATGTAGTTGGCGTTGAGCACTGCGTCTTCCGACGCCTGCTTCATGCCGTCGGACCCATGCGAGAGCATGTAGGACAGCGCGCGCACATACATACCCATCTGGCCATGGAAGGCGGTCATGCGGCCGAAAGGCTTCTCCGCCGCATCCGTCTCGTGCTCCACCAGCTCGAAGCCCTCCTTGCCCGCGCGCACGAACGGCACCGGGGCGAAGGGGGAGAGGCGCTCGGAGAGCACCACCGGGCCGGAGCCCGGACCACCGCCGCCATGGGGCGTCGAGAAGGTCTTGTGCAGGTTGATGTGCATGGCGTCGACGCCAAGATCGCCCGGCTTCGCCTTGCCCACGATGGCGTTGAAGTTCGCGCCGTCGCAGTAGAAGTACGCGCCTGCATCGTGGATGGCCTTGGCGATCTCCGCCACCTGGGGCTCGAAGAGGCCGCAGGTGTTGGGATTGGTCAGCATGATCGCCGCGACATCGGGACCGAGGAGCTTCTTCACGTCCTCGACATAGACGTAGCCGTCATCGCGGGCCGGAACCGGCTTCACCACGAAGCCGATGAGAGCGGCCGTCGCCGGGTTCGTGCCGTGGGCGGAATCGGGCACCAGCACCACGTTGCGGGTCTTGCCCTCGCCCTTGGCCTCGATGGCGGCCTTGATCGCCATCATGCCGCAGAGCTCGCCATGCGCGCCGGCCTTCGGCGAGAGCGCCACGGCCGTCATGTTGGTGAGCGTCAGCAGATAGCGCCCGAGCTCGTTCATCAGCTCCAGCGCACCCTGCACGGTCGAGACCGGCTGCAGCGGATGGACGTCCGAGAAGCCCGGCAGGCGCGCCATGCGCTCGTTGAGGCGCGCATTGTGCTTCATGGTGCAGGAGCCGAGCGGGAAGAGGCCCGTGTCGATGCCGTAGTTCATCTGCGAGAGTCGAACGTAGTGGCGCATGGTCTCCGGCTCGGAGAGGCCCGGCAGGCCAATGGCCTCCTTGCGCTCCAGCCCGCCGAGGCGCGGCTTGAAATCGTCCGGCTCGTCGAGATCGACCCCGGTGGTGTCGTAGCGGCCGATCTCGAAGATCAGCGGCTCGATCTGCGCCAACGCCTTGTTGCCGGTGAAGGTCGGATGGCTTCCGGCGTCAGCGCCGGCGCGGCTGGCATCGCCCTGCAGGCGGGCAGCCTGATCGCCCATGCCGGCGGCGGGATCCGCCACGCCGTGGGCCTGAGGAGCGCTGGGACGTCCCTGGCGGTTCAACATCACAGGACCTCCTTCAGGGCGGCGACAAAGGCCGCGCGGTCATCATCGGTGTTCACTTCGGTGGAGGCTACGAGCAGCAGGTTGTCGAGGCCTGCCCCCGGCAGGAGGCGCGAGACGGGCACGCCCGCGAGAACGCCCTTCTCGGCCAGACGCTCGACCACTTCGGCGGCGGGCTGCGGGAGCTTCACGGTGAACTCGTTGAAGAAGGTTTTGTTGAGAACCTCCAAGCCCTTTACGCCGGAAAGCTGATCCGCCAGCTTCACTGCATTCGCATGATTGATGCGCGCGAGGCGCTTCAGGCCCGCTTCGCCCAGCAGCGTCATGTGAATGGTGAAGGCGAGGCAGCAAAGCCCTGAATTGGTGCAGATATTCGAGGTCGCCTTGTCGCGGCGGATATGCTGCTCGCGGGTCGAGAGCGTGAGCACGAAACCGCGGTTGCCGTTCGCATCCACCGTCTCGCCGCAGAGGCGGCCAGGCATCTGGCGGATGTACTTAGACTTGGCGGCGAAGAGGCCGACATAAGGTCCGCCGAAGTTCAGCGCGTTGCCGATGGACTGTCCCTCACCCACCACGATGTCCGCGCCCATGCTTCCGGGCGACTGCAGGAGGCCGAGCGACACGGCCTCCGTGAAGACAGCGACGAGCAGCGCGCCGTGCTGGTGCGCCTTCTCGGCGATGGGCTTCAGGTCGCGTACATTGCCGAACACGTCCGGCGACTGCACGACGACGCAGGACGTGCTGTCGTCGATCTGCGAGAGGATGTCTTCCGTACCGCCCACATCCGCCTTCATGGCGACGACCTCGTCGCTCGCCATCTCGGAGAGGGTCTGCACCACGTCCACGTAATGGGGATGCAGGCCGCCCGAGAGCACGGCCTTGCGGCGCTTCGTGACGCGATGCGCCATGAGCACCGCCTCGCCCGTGCCGGTGGAGCCGTCATACATGGAGGCGTTCGCCACCTCCATGCCGGTGAGCGCGGCGACCTGGGTCTGGAACTCGAACAGGTACTGCAGCGTGCCCTGCGCGATCTCCGGCTGATACGGCGTGTAGCTCGTCAGGAACTCGGAGCGCTGGATCAGGTGATCGACGGTCGCGGGCACATGGTGCTTGTAGGCCCCGGCGCCGACGAAGAACGGCACGGAGGAGGCCGAGATGTTCTTCGCGGACATGCGGGAGAGGATGCGCTCCACCTCCAGCTCGCCCTTGCGGCGGGGCAGATCGACCGGCTCCTTGAGGAGCAGGTTTTTCGGCACATCGGCGAAAAGATCGTCGACGGCCTTGACGCCGATCCGCGCGAGCATCTCGCCGCGGTCGGTATCGGATAAGGGAAGGTAACGCATAAGACGGTCCTGGCTTATTTGTTCTGCGGTATCCCGAGAACCCTGTTTCGATAGCCCAACCACTGGTCGAGCCCTTTTGACAAAATCGCTTCAAGAACTTCGGCGTTCTCGATGATGGTGACAGGCGGAAAATCGTCGTAGGCAATAGGGATATCCCGACTCTCTATTAGCTGAAGGAAAACCTCTCCTTCCATGGTTGGGGCAATGATCCATGGAACATGAGCGGCCATGTCATAGATGACGCGACAGGTATCCTTGAGGGATCCATCGCGCGGAATCGCTGTGGCGGAGGTCACGTCCCTCTCAAGGGACGGCCCGTACCACTCGATGCGCAAATCATTTGGCCCCTCGATATCCTCGACCGCCACCTTCAAGGTCTTACCTTCTGGTGTGACATGCTCGATCACGTTCTTGCGAACAATTCGCGCACCATGTCGGGCTAAAACTTCCCCGAGAACCCGCTGGACTTCGGCAGTACTTTTGGATTGCGTTGCATCAATCAAATGTATGTCGAAGCTCATGCGGATCGCCTTTTCGTCAGTGTGAGGGAAGACCCGCCACCACGATCTCCGTCAGGACGGAATTCGCGATGAAGCATTCCTTATGGGCGAGATGATGCATCTCGGCGATCTGCTCCGGCGTCGGCCGCTTCTCGCCGGAGAACTCGACTGCCGGATCGAGAGTGACCTTCGAGATGAAGAGCCTGCCGTTGGCGTTCGGGGTCATGACGCCGAGCGCCTGGTCCTCATAGCGATCGATCACGAAGCGCTTCTTGGCGGCGATGGAGAGGAAGGTGAGCATGTGGCAGCTGGAGACAGCCGCCACGAAAGCCTCTTCCGGATCGACCGCCTCCTCCCGCGAGAGCGGCAGCGGCACGACGGAGGGCGATGCGGAGCCAGGGACTTCGATGCCGCCATCGAAGGACCAGAGATGGCCGCGGCTGTAGCGGTTGTCGGAGAAAGCCTCCTCAGCCCCGCGCGTCCAGCGGATCGTCGCCTTGTATTCGTGCGTCATGGCCGCTGAGCCCTCAGGAGATGGACTTCAGGAATTCCTGGTACTGCTCTTCAGTCATGAGATCGTTGAGCTCGCCCTCGTCCTTCACGCGGATCTTCATGAACCAGCCGCGGCCGGCCGGGTCCTCGTTGACGGTGCCGGGAGAGGATTCGAGATCGCTGTTCACCTCCACCACCTCGCCGGAGACGGGCGCATAGACTTCGCTTGCGGCCTTCACGCTCTCGACGACGGCGGCTTCCGCTCCCTTGGCGAGGCTCTTGCCCACGCCCGGCAGCTCCACATAGACGACGTCGCCGAGCTGCGACTGCGCGTAGTCGGAAATACCGACCGTGCCGGTATCGCCTTCGAGGCGGATGTATTCGTGATCCTTGGTATAGCGCGTGGTCATGGTTGTCCCCCTGGAATCTTAGCGCTTGTAACGGTGAGGTGCGAAAGGCATGGCCGCGACCTTGGCCGGGATCGGCTTGCCGCGCACCACGAGATGAAGATCCGTTCCCACAGCGGAAACGTCCTTCGCCACATAACCCATGGCGACGGGGCCGTTCACGGTCGGCCCGAAGCCGCCGGAGGTCACGATGCCGACCTCGCGCCCGTCGGGCGTGGTGATGACGGCGCCCTCGCGGGCCGGCGCACGGCCTTCCGGCCTGATGCCGACGCGGACGCGGGCGGGCCCCTCCTTGATCTCGCGCTGGACGCGCTCGGCTCCCGGAAAGCACCCCTCCTCCCGGCGGCGCTTCTGGATCGACCAGATCAGGCCGGCCTCGATGGGCGAGGTCGTGGTGTCGATGTCGTGGCCGTAGAGGCAGAGGCCCGCCTCGAGGCGCAGGGAATCGCGCGCGCCGAGGCCGATGGGCTTCACTTCCGGATCGGCGAGCAGCTTGTTCCAGAGCTTTGCCGCGTCCTCCGCCTTGCAGGAAATCTCGAACCCGTCCTCGCCCGTGTAGCCGGAACGGGAGAGATGGCACCAGGTGCCGTCGATCTGCACGTCGGCGGACATCATGAAGGCGAGATCCGCCGTCTCGGGCGCGAGCTTGGCGAGGACGCCCGCGGCGGACGGACCCTGGAGCGCCATGAGCGCGAGGCCGTCCTTGCGCTGCAAGGTCACGCCCTCGGGCAGCCGCGCCTGGATGTGGGCGTAGTCGGCCTCCTTCATGGAGGCGTTGACGACGAGGTAGAGCCAGCCCTCGTGGCCGGGGGCCCCGAGGCGGGTGACCATGAGGTCGTCGAGGATGCCGCCGTCATCGGCGAGGAGCTGCGAATACCGCTGCTGATTGGGCTTCAGGTTCAGCACGTCGGCGGGGATGAGCGCCTCGAGCGCCCTGGCCGCCGTCTCGTGGCTCTTGTCCTCGGCCACGAGGAAGGCCTGGCCCATGTGGGAGACGTCGAACAGGCCCGCATGCTCGCGGGTCCAGTTATGCTCGGTCAGGATGCCGGTGGGGTACTGCACCGGCATGTCGTAGCCGGCGAAGGGCACCATGCGGGCGCCGAGGGCTACATGCTCGGCATGAAGCGGGGTTTGCAGGAGCGGCTCGTCGCTATGCGCAGGCTCGGCCATCAGGTTCCCTCAAAGGTGCGCGTTTCATCGGACCTTGCGGCCCGTTGCTGTGCGCCCCCTCTGTCCCGAGACCTGAGAGATTTCCCCAATGCCAAAGGCAAAAGGTTACGCCCGTCGGTGGGCGACGCTATGAAGCGTCGCCGCTTTCCAGAGTGCCAGCTCCCGCGCGGTCCTTTGGCCTGAGCGTTTCCGGGGCGGTTGCGCCTTCGGCGCCGGACCCGAGGTCCGGTCTCTTCCGCGGGGATCAGCGGCTGATCCACCTCTGAAGAGGAATTGCGATCCTGTCAATAAAGCACGCCGCCGCAACAGGCCTCCTCCCGCTTTAATTGACGGCAGCCCTCCGAAGCCGCATCTTGGGACCATCTGTCACAGAAGGGGAGACACGCGGCCCGATCCGGTCGGCAGCTCCTGACATCGTTGCTCGAACTGATCATCGCTCTGGCTCTCGTCGCCCTCAACGGCGTCTTCGCGCTCTCGGAACTCGCCATCGTCTCAGCCCGCCGCCCCCGCCTTAAGGCTATGGCGGAACAGGGCCGCTCCGGCGCCGGCACGGCCCTGGCGCTCATGGAGGATTCGGGCCGGTTCCTTTCCACGGTCCAGATCGGAATCACCCTCGTCGGAATCCTGGCGGGCGCCTTCTCGGGCGCGGCGCTCGGAGCCCGGCTGACGAGGATTTTCCTGGATCAGGGCATGCCGGAGGGCGCGGCCGAGCCCCTCGGTTACGGCCTCGTCATCGGGCTCATCACCTATCTTTCGATCGTCATCGGCGAACTCGTTCCCAAGCAGCTCGCCCTGCGCCATCCGGAGAGCACCGCCTGCGCGGTCGCGCCGATGATGCTGGTCATTTCCAAGGTTGCAGCCCCGGCGGTCTGGCTGCTCAACGCCTCCACCCGCCTCATCTTCGGCCTGTTCGGCCCCGCTACGGGAAACGAGGCGACGGTCACGGAAGAGGAGATCAAGATGCTCGTCGGCGAGGCCGAGAGCGCGGGCGTGATCGAGGAGGAGGAGCGCCGGATGATCGCAGGCGTGCTGCGCCTCGGTGACCGGCCGGTCCGGGGCCTCATGACGCCCCGCACAGATGTGGACCGCATCGATCTAGACGACGACCTGGAGGCGATCCGGACGCTCCTGATCGAGACCCCGCATTCCCGGCTGCCGGTGAGCGAGGGAACGCCCGACAACGTCATCGGCGTCGTCCAGTCGCGGGAACTTCTGGCCGCCATGCTCTCGGGCGAGGAGTTCAACATCCGCGACCACGTCCGGCAGGCCCCGGTCGTGCCGGACACCCTCTATGCCCTTGATGCCCTTGCGGTTTTGCGCGACGCCGAGGTGCCGATGGCCCTCGTCCACGACGAGTACGGCCATTTCGAAGGCGTCGTGACCCCGGCGGACGCCCTGGAAGCCATTGTCGGCGCGTTCCGCGCCGACGCGGAAACGCCGGATCCCGATGCCGTGCGCCGGAGCGACGGCTCATGGCTGCTCGCGGGCTCCATGCCGGTGGACGAGATGGCCGAGGTCCTGGGCGTCATCCTACCCGAGCCGCGCAGCTACCACACGGTCGGCGGGCTGGTGATCAGCGAGATCCAGCACCTGCCGAATACGGGCGAGCATGTGGACGCCCTCGGATGGCGCTTCGAGGTGGTGGATCTGGACGGCCGCCGGATCGACAAGGTCCTCGCCATTCCCCTCAACCAGAGGGCCGGCTCCGCAGCCATCCTTGCGTAAAGGGACTTCAGCCCTGGCGGCCCGCGAGGCCGACCTCGATCTCGAAGTTGTTGGCGTTGGCGGCGGGGACAACGATCCCCTCTTCAACGACCGTGAAGCTTGCCTGGGTGTCGTTGGGCGGGATCGCCACCGCCATCCGGCGCGAGCGGTTGGCGAAGACGGTGGAGCCCTTCTTGACCATGATGCGGACCGGCACGTCGTAGCGCCCCGGCGAGCCGCCGGCGCCGAGGAGCGCCCGGCCCTGGACCCCGATCTTGACCAGGGTGGAGCCGTCAGGCTGGCCCACGCATTCCCGGGCGAGCTGGCCGAGGGCGACCTGGCTGCGCAGGGCCCCCGCGTCTCCGGCACGGCCGCCCGCATAGACCTGAAGGGCCGCCCCGCCTTCGGTAATGGTCACGGGCGGGCAGTAGACGTCCTCGATCACCGCCGACTGGGCGGGCGGCAGGCTCGTCCCGGCCGTCAGCAGCATGTCTCCCACGCCCATCCCGCCCTCGCCGGGCGTGTTGCACCCGGCCAGAACCGAGACCCCGAGCAGAGCCACGGCCCAGCCGGCCTTTGCGCCAAATCCGTTACGCATGGTGTCCCCCAACTCTTCTTCAGCCCTTACGGCAGTGCGTCGAACCCGGCGGCGAACCCGTTCAGCGACACGGGAATCCCGATCCCCTCCTCCGGCGTCTGGAAGACGATGAAGGTGGCCGACTTGCCGGTTTTCATCTGCTCGATGAGCGCGTCCTCCATCACGACTTCGGCGACGCAGCCCGCGGCCAGACAGCGCACGAATCCGACGCGGCCGATATCCGTGTCGTCGATCTTGAGGCCCAAGCCCGACGGCAGGAGAATACCCAGAGGCGCGACCACGCGCAGGTGCCGGGTCACGCCATCGGCATTTTTCAACACAATAATGACGAGGGTAATGTTGGGGCGGTCCTCCGCCACCACGTTCTGCACGAGGGCGCACTGCTCGGCCGTCGCCCCCGCCGGGGTTTCACAGCGCATCTGCCAGTCGCCGAACGTGTTCTTGACCATGCCCTGGGCATTGGCGGCGCCGGTCGCGGACAGGGTCCACAGCCCGAGCATGAGCGCCCCATAACGAACCCATCGTGACACGCCCATCGGTCTCTCCCTTCCTGAGCCCTTTGCAGGGCAGCGGCCTGGCCGCTCCGATCCAATCTCTATTGGGCCCGTTCGGACCATGGCAGGGGCCGGAATGTCAAGCGAGACGCGACAATCGGGGCCTCAAAGCGGTTTTTGGCGGTTATGACGCACAGATTGCGACGTATGTACCGTTGCGCTTGTGCGCGTCCTGTGATCTTTGACGCAGATCAAAAAGGTGGTGGCGCAGGCCGGGCACCCAATTCCGCACGCCTGCACCTTCCCCCGATGCTTTCGTGGCCGCTGGCCACCATATCTAGGAGCTTTGGAACGCCAATGCGGATCGAGACAGGACTTCGATCGGTGACTGCCCTCTCCACGGCCGCGGTCGCATTTGTATTGGGCATAAGTGCGGCATGGGCCGGCACTGGCCAGCCCACCCCCTGGGAAACGGGCATGCAGGAGATGGTCACGGAGGTCGGGCAGGGCGTCGCCAACTTCCACACCTATCTCGTCTGGCTGATCGCAGCAGTCTGCCTTTTCGTTCTTGCGCTGATCCTCGTGATCGTCGTGCGCTTCAACGAGCGCAAGCACCCGGTCCCCTCGCGCACCACGCACAACACCCTCCTGGAGGTCGGCTGGACCATCATCCCGGTGCTCATCCTCGTCGCCATCGCGATTCCCTCCTTCCGCCTGCTGCGTCTCCAGCTCGTTCCCCCGCAGGCCGACGTGGTGGTGAAGGTGACCGGCTATTCCTGGTACTGGGGCTACGAGTACCCTGAGGATCAGGGCGGCTTCCGGTTCGATTCGAACATGATCACCGAGACCAGCGCCCTGAAGCCGGATCAGCCCAGGCTGCTCGGCGTCGACAACGCCATGGTGGTGCCGGTGGGCAAGGTCGTCCTCCTTCAGGTCACCGCGGCGGACGTGATCCACGCCTTCGCGCTGCCGTCCTTCGCCGTGAAGATCGACGCCATTCCCGGCCGCCTGAACCAGACCTGGTTCAAGGCCGACAAAGAAGGCGTCTATTACGGCCAGTGCTCGGAGCTCTGCGGTAACGGTCACCCCTACATGCCGATCGAAATCCGCGTTGTCAGCGAGCAGCAATATGCCGCCTGGCTGGCCGAGGCGAAGGAGCGCTATGCTGCCACCGACGGCTCATCTCTGCTCAAGCTCGCAACCGCTCAGTAATCTGGAACAAGGACCATAGAGGTCTCATCATGGCACATGCAGCTGATGCCGCTCATGCGGATCACCACGATACCCCGACCTTCTGGCGGCGGTGGTTCTATTCCACGAACCACAAGGATATCGGCACTCTCTACCTCATCTTCGGCTTCACGGCGGGTATCGTCGGCGGTCTGCTCTCGATCGCCATGCGGCTGGAGCTTCAGGATCCCGGCTTGCAGTGGTTCGCCAATCCGCAGGCCTACAACGTCTTCGTGACGGGCCACGGCCTCATCATGGTCTTCTTCATGGTGATGCCCACCCTCATCGGCGGCTTCGGCAACTGGTTCATCCCGATCATGATCGGCGCGCCGGACATGGCCTTCCCGCGGATGAACAACATCTCGTTCTGGCTCACCGTCTCGGCCTTCGCCCTGATGCTCTGTTCGCTCTTCGTCGAGGGCGCTCCGGGCTCGCTGGGCTTCGGCGGCGGCTGGACGGTCTATCCGCCGCTCTCGACCACCGGCCATCCTGGCCCGGCGCTCGACTTCGGCATCCTAGCCCTGCACCTTGCCGGTGCGGCCTCGATCCTCGGTGCGATCAACTTCATCACCACGATCCTCAACATGCGCGCTCCGGGCATGACGCTGCACAAGATGCCGCTCTTCGCCTGGGCCATGCTGGTCACCGCGTTCCTGCTGCTCCTGTCGCTCCCGGTTCTTGCCGGTGCGATCACGATGCTGCTCACCGACCGTAACTTCGGCACGACCTTCTTCGAGCCGTCGGGCGGCGGCGACCCGGTGCTCTACCAGCACCTGTTCTGGTTCTTCGGTCACCCCGAAGTGTACATCATGATCCTGCCGGCCTTCGGCATCGTCAGCCACATCATCTCCACCTTCTCGCGCAAGCCGATCTTCGGCTATCTCGGCATGGCCTACGCCATGGTGGCGATCGGCGTGGTCGGCTTCGTCGTGTGGGCGCACCATATGTACACGGTCGGCCTGTCGCTTCAGACGCAGGCCTACTTCGTGTTCGCCACCATGGTGATCGCGGTGCCGACGGGCGTGAAGATCTTCTCGTGGCTCGCCACCATGTGGGGCGGCTCCATCCGCTTCACGGCGGCCATGTACTGGTCGGTAGGATTCATCTTCCTGTTCACGGTCGGCGGCGTCACCGGCGTCGTGCTCGCGAACGCTCCGGTCGACCGCTACATGCACGACACCTATTACGTGGTGGCCCACTTCCACTACGTGCTGTCCCTCGGCGCGGTGTTCATCATCTTCGCCGGCATGTACTACTGGTTCCCGAAGATCACGGGCTACATCATGCCCGAGTGGATCGGCAAGCTGCACTTCTGGGTCGCCTTCATCGGCTCCAACGTGCTGTTCTTCCCGATGCACTTCCTGGGCCTCTCCGGCATGCCGCGCCGCTATGCGGACTATCCGGACGCCTTCGCGGGCTGGAACCTCGTGTCCTCGATCGGCGGCTACATCTTCTTCGCCGGGCTGTTCATCTTCATCTTCGGCGTGGTGTACGCATTCGTCCGCAAGGAGCAGGCTGGCGCTAATCCGTGGGGTGAGGGTGCGACCACCCTGGAGTGGACCCTGTCCTCTCCCCCGCCCTACCACCAGTTCGAGACCCTGCCGCGCATTGCGGATACGGGCCACTAAGACGAAGCGGCCGGGCGGCGTCACGCCGCCCGCCTCTCCCCCGAGGGCTTGGTACAACCCAAGCCTTCCGGCGAGGGGCTTACGATCGTGGAGCCTGGAACGAGCGTCCGGGTGTTTCAGAAGATCAGCGAGTATTATGAATACCGTATCGAACAGCTTGACCGACAGCCGCACCGAAAGCCTCGCCAACGGCGGGCTTTCCCAGGGCGAGGTGTCCGACTTTTTCGCTCTCCTGAAGCCGCGAGTGATGTTCCTCGTCGTGTTCACGGCGCTCGTCACCATGGTCGTGGTGCATCCGGACGTTCACCCCGTCCTGGCCCTGGTGTCCCTTCTGATGATCGCCGTCGGCGGCGGAGCGTCGGGATGCCTGAACATGTGGTGGGACGCGGATATCGACGCCGTGATGACCCGCACGCGCAAGCGGCCGATTCCTGCCGGCAAGATCCAGCCGGGCGAGGCCCTGGCCTTCGGCACGATCCTCTCCGTCGGCTCGGTGATCGTGCTGGGGCTCGCCAGCAACTGGCTCGCCGCGGGACTGCTCGCCTTCACCATCTTCTTCTACGTCGTCATTTATTCCATGTGGCTGAAGCGATCGACGCCGCAGAACATCGTGATCGGCGGCGCGGCCGGCGCCCTGCCCCCCATAGTGGCGCAGGCGGCGGTGAGCGGTCATGTCGGCCTCGAGGGGCTGATCCTCTTCGCGATCATCTTCATCTGGACGCCCCCGCATTTCTGGGCGCTGGCTCTGGTGAAGTCGGGCGACTACGAGCGCGCGGGCATTCCCATGATGCCGAACGTGGCCGGTCCCGATTCGACCCGCACGCAGATCCTCGCCTACACCCTGCTCCTCGCTCCCCTGGGGATGAGCCCGGTCTTCTTCGGCTTCGGCGGCCTGGCCTATGCCATCATCTCGCTCGTCGGCGGGCTCGGCATGCTCGCGCTGGCCGTCCAGGTCTACCGCCTGCGCAAGGGCGAGCCGGCCATGCGGGTGGCCCAGCAGCTCTTCGGCTTCTCGATCCTGTACCTCTTCCTGCTCTTCGCGACGCTGCTCGCGGAGCATGGCCTCGGCTTCTTCAGGCCGGTTCTCGGGTGAGATCATGGTGGACCAGAAACCTCCGTCCGGCCTGACCCCCGAAGAGCAGAAGCGCCGCCGCAATCGCTCAGTGGCGCTGGCGCTGGTTCTCGGCGCGCTCGTGCTGATCTTCTACGTGGTGACCATGGCGAAGTTCGGCCCCCAGATCCTGCAACGCCCCCTGTGAGGATGCCATGACGGCGACACCGGACGTCCAACGGAAGATGCAGCGCACGGCCGTCGCCTGCGCCGGCCTTGTCGTGGGCATGGTCGGCCTCGCCTATGCGTCCGTGCCGCTCTACGATCTCTTCTGCAAGGTGACGGGCTTCGGCGGCACGCCGATCGCCCGGGCGGAGAACGGGTCTCAGGTGCTGGACCGGACCATCGCCGTCCGCTTCGACGCCAATGTCGCGCCGGGCCTCAGCTGGCGCTTCTCGCCCGAGACCCCGGAGATCAAGGTCAGGCTCGGCGAGACCACGACCGTCCTCTACAAGGTCACCAACACAAGCGACAAGCCGGCCACGGGCATCGCCACCTACAACGTGCAGCCCGACCTGGCCGGCACCTATTTCTCGAAGCTCGAATGCTTCTGCTTCACCGAACAGACCCTGCAGCCGGGCGAGACCCTGGAATCGGCGGTCGTGTTCTACGTGGATCCCCGCCTCGCGCAGGATCCCGACGTGAAGGACCTCAGTTCCATCACCCTCTCCTACACCTACTTCCCTTCCAAGGGGGGACAGCCGGTGGCGGAGGCGACCTCATCAACCAGGACCACCACTCAATAAGGGACGTGACAAGCTGGACTGAAACGTCTTAAAGCGAGCACACCTTCGAGGTACGGAGACGACACGAAATGGCCGAGGCCCACGCCAAAAATCACGACTACCACATTCTCGAACCGAGCCCGTGGCCGCTCATCGGCTCGCTCAGCGCCTTCCTCATGGCGTCCGGTTTCGTGACCTGGTGGAAGGACATCAACATCGCCGGGATGGATATCGGCGCCTACATTTTCGGCGCAGGCATCATCGGCGTGCTCTACACCATGATCAGCTGGTGGAGCGACGTGGTGCGCGAGGCCAATACCGGCTTCCACACCCGCGTCGTCCAGCTCCATCACCGCTACGGCATGATCATGTTCATCGCCTCCGAGGTGATGTTCTTCGCCGCGTGGTTCTGGGCCTATTTCGACGCCGCCCTCTATGCCAACGACCCGCAGCTTTATTCGCGCGTCGAGGCGCTCGGCGGCGTGTGGCCGCCCCGCGGCATCGAGACCTTCGATCCCTGGCACCTGCCGCTGCTCAACACCCTGATCCTGCTCACCTCGGGCACCACGGTCACCTGGGCGCACCACGCGCTCCTGGAGAACGACCGCCAGGGCCTCAAGGCGGGCCTGTGGCTGACGATCATCCTCGGCTTCATCTTCAGCTGCGTCCAGGCCTACGAGTACAGCCACGCGACCTTCGGCTTCAGCGGCAACATCTACGGCGCAACCTTCTTCATGGCGACGGGCTTCCACGGCGCGCACGTGATCATCGGCACGATCTTCCTGGCCGTGTGCCTGCTGCGCGCCTATCGTGGCGACTTCACGCCCCAGCAGCATCTCGGCTTCGAGTTCGCCGCCTGGTACTGGCACTTCGTCGACGTGGTGTGGCTCTTCCTCTTCGCCGCCATCTACGTGTGGGGCTACGGCGGACCGGTGGCCGGCGCTGCGCACTGACGCCGCTCATCGCAACAACTCAACAAGGGCGGCTCTCAGGAGCCGCCCTTCGTTTTTGCCCACCGGATCACCATCTGTCGGGCAGCCACGGCCTGAAGGAAGCCTCTGGAGAATCGTCTTGGCCCAGGATCATTCGGCACCCTCCCCCGTCATCACGGGCCTAAAAGGTCTGTGCCCCCGCTGCGGGAAGGGATACCTGTTCAAGGGTTTTCTCTCGGTACGGCCCTCCTGCGAAGTCTGCGGTCTCGACTTCGCCTTCGCAGACTCCGGCGACGGGCCCGCCTTCTTCGTCATGTCCATCGTGGGCATCGTGGTGGTGGCGCTCGCCCTCTGGGTCGAGTTCGCCTATGAGCCGCCGATCTGGCTCCACCTCGTCCTGTGGTCGGCCCTGAGCATCGTGCTGAGCCTCCTCCTCGTCCGTCCCTCGAAGGGCGTCCTGGTCGCCCTACAATACCACCACAAGGCGGAAGAAGGACGCTTCGAGAAGTGACACGGCCCGTCAGCGTCCATCCCGGACGGTCGCTCCTCCTGCCCGGTCTCGCCGCGCTCGTCGCTCTCGCCATCCTGATCGGGCTCGGCACCTGGCAGCTCGAGCGCTTGGCCTGGAAGGAGAACCTGATCTCCCAAATCGAAACTCGCGCCTATGGCGAGCCGGGCGATATCGTCGCGGAAGCGGAATGGCCGGCCTGGAGCGCGGAACGGGACGAGTTCAGGAAGGTGCGGGTCACCGGCACCTTCCTGCATCCTTATGAAACTCCCGTCTACGGCCTTGCTCCCGGCTCCCAGCGGGGCTCGCCCGCTCAAGGGTATTACCTGCTGACGCCCCTGCGGCTCCCGGGCGGGGCCATCGTCACGGTCAACCGGGGCTTCGTGCCGATGGAGCTGAAGGACCCGGCCACACGGCCGGGAAGCCAGCCTGCGGGCGAGGTGACCGTAACCGGCCTGGTGCGCGCGCCGGAGGCGGAAACCCTGTTCACGCCTGAGAACGATCCTGCCCGCAACACGTGGTTCCTGCGGGATCCGCAGACCATTGCCCAGGCCCATGGCCTGGAGCGGGTCGCCCCTTTCCTGATCGATGCGGACGCCACCCCCAATCCCGGCGGCTGGCCGAAGGGCGGGCAGACCCCGCTGAGCCTGCCCAACAACCACCTGCAATATGCCGTCACCTGGTTCGGGATTGCGCTCACCCTGATCGGCGTCTTCACGGCCTTCGCTTGGCGGCGGGTGAAGGGACCGGTCTCAGGGGAGCTGAAATAGGAAGAAGAAGCCGAAGCCGAGGATCACCAGCCCCGCGCTGACCACCTTGGCGATGAAGAGCGGCCTCAGCAGCGACTGCGTCTCGGCATGTCGCTCCGCGCGTTCCGCATGGCCCATCCTCTCCCGCGCCCTGAACTGATCCGCATAGAGGGAGGTGGTCATGTAGTTGCTCACCGCCCCATCCTTCTCCAGCTCGACTCGCTGGACGATGACTCCGATGATGAGCCCCAGGATACCGAGCCCAAGGAAGCCCACGATCAGGAAAGCGCCGAGCGCGATCCCCGCCAGCACGCCCACCAGGATGGGAAGCAGGATCCAGTCGGTTCGTGTCATGCGCATCGGTCCGGACCTCCGCATCGGGACGAGCTTGGCATCTTGCCCGCGACACTGTACCATAGCGTCCATGTTCACGCTCGTCATGACCGTAACCCATCTCACGATGCGCCTTGCAGGGCGCACGGGAGAGGTTTTGCGCGTTTAGAAGCGTGAACATTCTTCCGAAGCCCTGCGGAGACGAGCAGGGCTTCGAGAGTTCCGTTCGCCTCCGCCTTTTCCAAGGAGAGCGACATGGACACCGAATCCGAACCACCCCAACCTGCCGATGACATCATCATCCGCGCAACTAGGCCCGATGACTGTGAGGGCATCGCCGCGCTTGGCGACCTGCCCGGCTACCGCCGGGGCACCCTGCGCCTGCCCTACCAGACGCCCGAGGCGACGCGGAAATGGATCGAGAACAATCCGCCCGGAAACCCAAGCCTCACGGTGGAATGCAAGGGCCGCATCATCGGAAATGGCGGTTTCGAGCGCCTGCAGGGACGGCGCGCCCACGTGGCTTATCTGGGCATGGGCCTGCACGATGACTTCCGCGGCCGGGGCATCGGCTCCCGGCTCCTGCGCGAACTCATCATGATCGCCGACGACTGGCTCAACCTGAAGCGGATTGAGCTGACGGTTTATGTCGACAATGCGCCCGCCATCGCGCTCTACAAGCGCAACGGTTTCGAGATCGAGGGCACCCACAAGGCCTTCGCCTTCCGGGAAGGCGCCTTCGTCGACGCCTATGGCATGGCGCGGGTGAAACCTTGAGCCGCAGAGCACCGGTTGCGGCTTGCCGCAACCGGTCGTCGCGCCTAATGTCCCGCCGACTTTCAGGAGATCGACCGTGCGCCATGTCTCGACCCGGGGAGAAGCCCCCGCGCTTGGCTTTTCCGACGCCCTGCTGACCGGCCTCGCCCGGGATGGCGGCCTCTACATGCCGGAGAGCTGGCCGCAGCTGACGACGGACACGATCAAGGGCTTTTCCGGGCAGTCCTACGCCCAGGTCGCCAAGGCCGTGCTGGGGCCGCTGGTCGACGGCGACGTTCCCCAAGCCGACCTCGGCCGCATGATCGACGAGGCCTATGCCTCGTTTCGACATGCGGCCGTCTGCCCACTGACCCAGATCGGCGACAACCTCTTCGTCCTGGAGCTTTTCCACGGCCCGACGCTCGCCTTCAAGGACGTGGCGATGCAGTTGCTCGGCCGCCTCATGGACCATGTGCTGAAGGAGCGCGGCGCCCGCGCTACCATCGTGGGGGCCACCTCGGGCGATACGGGAAGCGCGGCGGTCGAGGCCTTCAAGGGGCTCGATCAGGTCGACATCTTCATTCTCTACCCCCATGGGCGCGTGTCGGACGTGCAGCGCCGTCAGATGACGACCGTGGCTTCGCCCAACGTCCATGCCCTGGCGGTCGAGGGCACCTTCGACGATTGCCAGAACATGGTGAAGGGCATGTTCAACCATGCCCGCTTCCGGGACGAGCTCCAGCTCTCGGGCGTGAACTCCATCAACTGGGCCCGCGTGGCCGCTCAGGCGGTCTATTACTTCACCGCAGCCGTGGCCCTGGGGTCGCCCCACCGGCCCGTCTCCTTCTCCGTCCCGACGGGCAATTTCGGCGACATCCTCGCCGGCTGGGCCGCCAAGCGCATGGGGCTTCCCATCGAGCGGCTGATGATCGGCACCAACGCCAACGACATCCTGGCCCGCACCCTCGGCTCCGGAGCCTACGAACTCAAGGGCGTGCAGCCTACGACCTCGCCCTCCATGGACATCCAGATCTCCTCCAATTTCGAGCGCCTGCTCTTCGAGGCCTATGACCGTGACGCGGGCGCGATCCGCCGCCTCATGGCGAACCTCAACCAGTCCCGCTCCTTCCTGATCGAGGCCGGGCCGCTGGCGCGCATCCGCGAGGAGTTCTCGGCCGCAGCCATGGACGAAGCCAAGGTGACGGACGAGATGGCCGAGACCTACCGCACGACCGGCTACATCCTCGATCCGCACAGCGCCGTCGGCACCCGCGCCGGACGCGCCCTGCTTCGCGAGAACCCACAGGTGCCTGTGGTCGCGCTCTCCACGGCCCATCCGGCCAAGTTCCCCGATGCGGTCGAGCGCGCGACCGGCATCCGCCCCGCCCTCCCGCCGCACATGGCCGACCTGATGGAGCGCCAGGAGCGTTTCACGATCGTCGCCAACGACCAGGCCGCCGTGGAGCGCTTCATCCGCGAACGCGCCCGCGCGCACCGGGGCGCAGCCGCATGAACCAGCATCTCGTCCACGAGAAGCGGATCGACATCACCAAGCTCGACAACGGCCTGATCGTCGCAACCGAAAGAATGCCGGAGATCGCCACCGCGACCCTCGGCGTCTGGGTGGGTACCGGCTCCCGGCACGAGGAGGCCCGCGAGCATGGCCTCTCGCACCTGATCGAGCATATGGCCTTCAAGGGCACGGCGCGGCGCTCCGCCCGGCAGATCGCCGAGGATATCGAGAATGTGGGCGGCGACATCAACGCGGCCACCAGCGTCGAGTATACGAGCTACACGGCACGGGTGCTGGGCGAGAACGTGGATGTCGCCCTCGACGTGCTGGGCGACATTCTCACCAACTCCGCCTTCGATGCGGGCGAACTGGCCCGCGAGAAGGGCGTGATCCTGCAGGAATACGCTGCCGTCGAGGATACCCCCGACGACCTGATCTACGATGCCTTCATGGAGACGGCCTTCCCCGGACAGTCCGTGGGCCGCCCGATCCTCGGCACGCCGGACACGATCAGAAGCTTCGACGAAGCGACCATCCGCGCCTTCATGGGACGGGAATACGCCCCGGGCAAGATGGTGCTCGCTGCCGCAGGCGACGTGGAGCACGCGCAGATCGTGGATCTCGCAGGACAGCTGTTCGGCGGTATGCCTGCCGTCGAGATCCAGCGCCAGCCGGAGCCCGGGCGCTATACGGGCGGCGAGAGGCGCATCCCGCGCAAGCTCGAACAGGCCAACATCGTCCTGGGCCTGCCGGGCCTCTCCTTCAAGGAGAAGGGTTATTACGCGGCCCATCTCTTCGCCCACATTCTCGGCGGCGGCCTGACCTCGCGCCTCTGGCACGAGGTGCGCGAGAACCGGGGCCTCGCCTATTCCATCGACGCCTTCCACTGGCCCTTCTCCGATACGGGCCTCTTCGGCATCGGAGCGGGCACGGCCGGCCCGGACGTGGCCGAACTGATGGACGTCACTCTCGATTGTCTGCGCGAGGCGACGGAGGACATCGGTGAGGTCGAGATCACCCGCGCCAAGGCCCAGATGAAGGTGGCCCTGCTGACGGCGCTGGAGACACCCGGCGGGCGCATCGAGCGCATCGCCCGTCAGCTCCTGTCCTGGGGGCGGATCGTGCCGAGCGAGGAGATCGTCCGCAAGGTCGACGCCCTGGACGCCGACCAGGTGCAGGAAGCGGGACGCCGTCTGCTGCAGGGGCCGCCGACCCTGGCGGCAATCGGTCCCATCAAGGGGCTGCCCACCCTGGAGAGCATCGCATCGCGGCTGCGGGCCTGAGGGCTTTCCGTCGCAGCTGACCTTTGGTCATGCCCGACTCTCCTCAATCCCGCCGCAAAGTGCCCCCATGGCCGCGTGGTTAACGATATCCATCGAGTCTTGCGGACAAGTGGCCCCCCTCCCCGGCCGCGCCTTGCCCTCGAGCCTCCTGACCGGTACCAATCCAGCTCCACCGTTTCGTACCGGACGAAAGACCGAAGCATTGCGGATCGTATCTTTCGCCATAGCCCTTCTCTTGGCGACTTTCGTGGGTCTCGTCTGGCCGTCCAGCGGCTGGGCGGTGGAATCGGTGCGGGTCGATCCCAAGATGAAGGCCATCGACCTCACATCCGCCATCGAGCGCTACAACTCGGACGGGGACGAGATCCGCATTTCCACGGCTCCGGGCCGCGACGGCATTGTGCGCCGCATCGCCGTGAAGGCACGCGAGGCGGGCACCCGCCCCGACTGGATCGTCTTCGCCCTCACCAACGATTCCGATGAGCAGGTGGACCGCCTTCTGGTGGCTCCCCACTTCCGCCTCACCAATTCCGGCGTCCTCTGGCCCGATCTCGGCTCGACCCGCATCGCCGCCATCACCGCCAGCCAGGGCATCCGGCCCGAGCGCGAGGACAGCGCGGATGCGGATATCTTCCTGATCACCCTCGACCCGGGCACGACCGTGACCTTCGTCGCGGAGCTGCGCTCCAACAACCTGCCGCAGCTCCACCTGTGGGATGCGGCAGCCTATACGGAGCGGGTCAACGGGCTGACCCTCTACAAGGGCATCATCATCGGCATCGCGGGCCTCCTTGCCCTGTTCCTCACCATCGTCTTCGTGGTGAAGGGCGCCCTCATCTTCCCGGCGGCGGCTGCGCTCGCCTGGGCGGTGCTGGCATATGCCTGCATCGATTTCGGCTTCTTCCAGCGGGTCTTCCCGATCACCGAGGCGACCGAGCAGATCTACCGCGCAGGCGCGGAGGCGGTGCTGGCGGCGACCCTCCTCGTCTTCCTCTACGCCTATCTCAACCTCAACCGCTGGCACGTGCGTTACAGCCATGTGGCGGCTTTCTGGCTTGTCTTCCTCGGGAGTCTGATCGGGCTCGCCATCTTCGACCCTCCCGTGGCCTCGGGCGTGGCGCGCATCTCGATCGCGGCGGTCGCGGCTATCGGCTTCGTCCTCGTGATCCATCTGGCGACCCACGGCTACGACCGGGCCATCATGCTGGTGCCCACTTGGCTGCTCCTCATCGCCTGGGTGTCGGCCGCGAGCTTCACCGTCGTGGGGCAGCTCGCCTCGGATCTGGTCCCCTCGGCCCTGGTCGGCGGCCTCGTGCTCATCGTCATGCTCATCGGCTTCACGGTGATGCAGCACGCCTTCGCGGGCGGACCCTTTGCGAAGGGCTTCGTGCCCGATACCGAGCGCCGGGCCCTGGCGCTCGCCGGTGCGGGCGACATCGTCTTCGACTGGGACGTGGTATCGGACCACATCTTCGTCAGCCCGGAAGTGGAGCACCAGCTCGGCCTGAAGCGCGGCGCGCTGGAAGGCCCAGCCTCCGACTGGCTCGACCTGATCCATCCCTTCGACAAGGACCGCTACCGAGCCGCCCTCGATGCGGTCATCGAGCAGCGCCGCGGCCGCCTCGTCCAGGATTTCCGCCTGCGCACGGCCTCCGGCTCCCATTACTGGTTCCGCCTCAAGTCCCGTCCGGTGATCGGCTCGGACGGAGAGGTCAACCGCATCGTCGGCACGCTCTCGGACGTCACCGATACCAAGACGGCGGAGGAGCGCCTGCTCCATGACGCGGTGCACGACAACCTGACGAGCCTGCCCAACCGCCAGCTCTTCTACGACCGGCTCGAAGCGGCGCTGACCTTCGCAAGCCAGGACGATTCCTTGCGTCCCACGGTGCTCGTCATCGACATCGACAAGCTGAAGAACACCAACGATGCCGCGGGCTTCGCCGCAGGCGACTCGATCCTGCTCACCCTCTCCCGCCGCCTGAGCCGCCTGCTCAAGCCTCAGGACACCCTTGCGCGCATCGCAGGCGACGAGTTCGCCATCATCCTGCTCTCGGAGCGCGAGCCCGACCGCATCATCGCCTTCGCCGACATGGTGCGCCGCGTCGTCACGACGCCCGTGACCTTCGCCGAGCGCGAGATCTTCCTCACCGCCTCCATCGGCATTGCCCTGCACGATCCGCAGATCGCGGCCCGGCGCGAGGAGGTGCTGCGCAACGCCGAGATCGCCATGGCCCATGCCAAGCGCAGCGGCGGCGACCGCATCGAGGTGTTCCGCCCCACCATGCGCTCGGACCGCAGCGACCACTTCGCCATGGAGAGCGATCTTCGCAAGGCGCTCGAGCGCAACGAGATGAAGGTGCTGTTCAAGCCCATCGTGCGCCTCGAGGACCGGACCATCGCAGGCTTCGAGTCGATGCTCCGCTGGGATCATCCGCGCCTGGGCCGCATCGGCCCCGAAGACTTCTTGTCGATCGCGGAGGAGACCGGGCAGATCGTGAGCCTGAGCGTCTTCCTCCTGGAGCAGACCGCGCGGGAACTCGCCGCATGGCAGAACGCCCTGGAGGTCGATCCGCCGATCTTCGCCAGCGTCAACATGTCGAGCCACCATCTTCTGCGGCACGACCTGCTCCAGGACGTGAAGGCCGTCATTGCCCGCACGGGAGTCCTCCCCGGCTCGCTCAAGATCGAGATGACCGAGAGCCTCGTGATGGAGAACCCGGAATATTCGGCGCAGATGCTCGCGCGGCTTCGCGACCTCGGCGCGGGGCTCTCGCTCGACGATTTCGGCACCGGCTATTCCGCCCTCTCCTACCTGCTGCGCTTCCCCTTCGACACGATCAAGATCGACGAGTCCTTCGTGCGCCAGATGGCCTCGGGCAAGCCGGTGATCCTGCGCTCCATCATCAAGATGGCGCACGAGCTCGGGATGGAGATCGTGGCGGAAGGCGCCGACAGCGAGTCGGAGGCCATCGAGCTCTACCAGCTCGGCTGCGAATATGCGCAGGGTCCGGTCTTCGGGGAGCCGATGTCGGTGCTTCAGGCCCGCCAGCTCGTGGGCGCGGCTCCGGAAGCGGCCTGAGCTTCGTCAAACCCTCAGGCGTGTCCCGCCTCGACAGAGAGCATGGCCGGGTCGATCCCGATCCGGCGCAGGGCGAGTTCATAGCGGGCATCGGCGGCGGTATTGAAGATCAGGTCCGCATCGGCCGGGCAGTTGAGCCAGCCATTGGCCTGCATTTCGAGCTCGAGCTGCCCCGCGCCCCAGCCGGCATAGCCGAGAGCCAGAACCGCGTTCTTCGGGCCATCGCCCCTGGCAATGGCCCGCAGGATGTCGACGGTGGCGGTCAGGCACACGCCTGCATCGATGGGCAGGGTCGACTGGGCGATGTGGAAATCGGGCGTGTGGAGCACGAAACCCCGGCTCGTCTCGACGGGCCCGCCGATCAGCACCTGCATCCGGCCGACATTCTGCGGCAGGCGGATGCGGTCGGGTTCAGGCACGATCTCCAGCTGCACCAGGAGATCGGGAAGGCTCACGTTCGGCGCAGGCCGGTTGAGAACGATGCCCATGGCCCCTTCCGCAGAGTGGGCGCAGACATAGATGACGGACCGGGCGAAGGGCTCGTCCACGATGCCGGGCATGGCCACGAGGCACTGGCCATCGAGGAAGGTCGGTTCGGCATCGTAAGGGGACGAAGGAAAGCTCATGTCTCGCATCTGCCTTGCGGGCAGCCCCTCGATCACAGGATCGTGGATGGCAGCCCCGGGGATAATCCGCATAAGGGAAGCGCGTCAGGGAGGCGTCAGTTCCATGGCAATCATGTTCCGCACCTTTTCAGTCATCACATTTTCGATCCTCGCGGTTTTTTCCGTTCTTGGACAGTCCCTCGCTTCCCCCTCGGCCCAGAATTTCCATTCCCGCGCCCGTCTGATCTCCGGCGGACAGGAGAACGGCACCTGGCTCGCAGGCATCGAGATCGCCCTTGATCCCGGCTTCAAGACCTATTGGCGCAACGCCGGCGATTCCGGCCTGCCGCCCCGTTTCGACTGGTCGGGCTCGGAGAACGCCTCCTCCATCGAGATCCAATGGCCCGCCCCCTCGCGCACCGAGGACGCGGCCGGCGTGGCCCATACCTATAGCGGGACAGTGGTCCTGCCGGTGCTGGTGAAGGCCAAGGAGCAGGGCAAGCCGGTCAAGCTCAAGCTCACCGCCGATTACGGGATCTGCAAGGACATCTGCATCCCGGCCCATGCGGAGATCGACACGGTTCTCTCCGGCAACGAGGCTAACCGCGCCGCGATCAGGAAGGCGCTGGCCAAGGTGCCGCGCCCGCAGGCGCTGGGCGCCGAGGGCGACCTGTCCGTGGTTTCCGTCGAGTCCCTGAAGCAGGACAAGCCCGGCCTCTCCGTCAAGGTCCGTGCACCGGACGGCGCAAAGCCCACCCTCTTCGCCGAAGGGCCGGAGGACTGGTATCTCTCGACCACGCTCCCCGACGGCGACAACCGCTTCACCGTCACGGTCGAGGAGAAACCGAAGAACACCGCGGGTCCCGTTCCCCTGCGCCTGACCCTTGTCGCCGGCGACAAGGCGGTGGAGACGGAGGTGAGCCTCGACGGCGGCGGACAGCCGCGCTAGGGATAGCTCCCTTATCGGCAAAGCTTCGGAGAAACTGCCCATGTCCATCCAGGTTGGCGAGCGCCTGCCCCAGGTCACTTTCCGCGTCATGACCCCCGAAGGCCCCGTGGCCAAGACCACGGACGACCTGTTCAAGGGCCGCAAGGTCGTTCTCGTCGCCGTTCCCGGTGCCTTCACCCCCACCTGCCACCGCAACCACCTGCCGGGCTACGTGCAGAAGAAGGACGAGATCATGGCCAAGGGCGTGGATTCGATCCTGGTCACCTCCGTCAACGACGTGTTCGTGCTGGACGCTTGGTCGAAGGCCACCGGAGCCGAGGAGATGGAGTTCCTGTCCGACGGCAATGCGGATTTCGCCAACGCCATCGGCCTTTCCATGGACGGCTCGGGCTTCGGCCTCGGCACGCGCTCCCAGCGCTATTCCATGGTGGTCGAGGACGGCGTCGTGAAGGCGATCAACGTGGAGGATGCGCCTTCCAAGGCCCAGAATTCCGGCGCCGACAACATCTTCAAGGATCTCTGATCCCAAAAAGGGCCCTCGCCCTGCCGTTCAGCGCGAGGGTCTTCCGTTCCCCTTCTTGAAGGGCTTCATGGCGGCCACCGCCAGTTCGTCCACGCGGATATTGGTGGGATCGTCCGCGTGCCCCTTCACCCAGTGCCAGGTGACCTGATGGCGTGACGCCGTCTCGTCGAGCTCCCGCCAGAGATCCTCGTTCTTCACCGGCTTGTTGTCCGCCGTGCGCCAGCCGCGGCGCTTCCAGTTGTGCATCCACTGGGTGATACCCTGGCGCACATATTGCGAGTCCGTGAAGAGATCGACCGCGCAGGGCCGGCTGAGCGCCCTCAGCCCCTCGATCGCCGCGCGGATCTCCATCCGGTTGTTGGTGGTATGCGCCTCGCCGCCGGAGACCTCCTTCTCCTTTCCCTTGAAGGAGAGGATCGCGGCCCAGCCGCCCGGCCCGGGATTTCCCGAGCAGGCGCCGTCCGTGTAGATCGTCACGCGGCCCATCCCGCTTATGTCCCGTCCGCTCATGCCTCGAGCCCGTATTCGCGCGCGTGCCGCACATGGCGGTGGAAGTTGAGCTTGCGGTCGTATTCCAGCGGGTCCTTCGGCTTCACCAGCGCGCCCGGCGGCACGTTGAGCCAGTCGACGAGACGGGTGAGCATGAAGCGCATGGCCGAGCCCCGGCAGAGCACGGGAAGCGCCTCCCTCTCCTCCGCATTCAAAGGCCGCACGGACTGGTAGCCCGCGAGCATCGCCCGTCCCTTCGTCAGGTTGAACGAGGCGTCGGCCTCGAAGCACCAGGCGTTGAGGCAGATCGCGACGTCGTAGGCGAAAGCGTCGGTGCAGGCGAAATAGAAATCGATCAGCCCCGACACTTCCGAGCCGATGAAGAACACGTTGTCGGTGAAGAGGTCGGCATGGATGATGCCGGTGGGCAGGCCCACAGGCCAAGCCTCCTCGAGGAGCGCGAGTTCCCGCCGCGTGCGCTCGGCGAGGCCCGGCGACACGGTGTCGGCCTGGGCCTCGGCCTGAGCGAAGAGCGGCCGCCAGGCGGGAAGCGAGAGCGCGTTGGGCCGGCTCATGGAGAAGCCCTCGCCGGCAAGGTGCAGCCTCGCCAGCGCCGCCCCAAGCGCTCCGCAATGCTGCGCCATCGGCCGGCGCACCGCGATGCCGTCCAGGAACGTGATGATGACGGCGGGACGTCCCGCCACCCGGCCCAGAGGCTCGCCGCGGCGGTTGTTGACCGGCAGCGGGCAGTTCAGGCCCTTCAGCGCCAGGTGCTGCATGAGGCCGAGGAAGAAGGGCAGGTCCGCCTCCCGCACCCTCTTCTCGTAGAGCGTGAGGATGTAGGAACCCTTCGTCGTGTGGAGAAAGTAGTTCGTGTTCTCCACGCCCTCGGCAATGCCCTTATAGGACATAACCGTGCCGATATCGTAGGTTTCGAGAAAGCTTGCGAGCTCCTCGTCGCTGACTTCCGTATAGACTGCCACGGGCTACTCCGCCGCCTGCTCGCGCAGCTCGCGCGGGAGAGGAAAGAACACGCTCTCATCCGCCGTCGACACGCTCTCTACATTCACCTCGTAGCGCTCGGCGAAGGCGTCGATGACCTCCTCCACCAGGATCTCGGGCGCGGAGGCCCCGGCCGTGATGCCCAGGCTCCGGATGCCGCCGAAGAGCGACCAGTCGATGTCCTCGGCGCGCAGGATCAGGCGCACCAGCGAGCAGCCTTCACGCTCGGCCACTTCCCGCAGGCGCTGGGAGTTGGAGGAGTTCGGAGAGCCCACCACGATCATGGCGTCGACCTGCGGGGCGACGCGCTTGACCGCCCCCTGGCGGTTGGTGGTGGCGTAGCAGATGTCCTCCTTGTGCGGCCCGACGATGGAGGGGAAGCGCTTTTTCAGCGCATCCACCATGTCCTGGGTGTCGTCGACCGAGAGGGTCGTCTGCGTGACGAAGGCGAGGTTGTCCGGATCGGCGGGCTGAAGCCTTGCGATGTCCTCCACGGTCTCGACCAGGGTCGCGGCCCCTTCCGGGAGCTGGCCCATGGTGCCGATAACCTCCGGATGTCCCGCATGGCCGATCAGGATGATATGGCGGCCCCTCTTAAAATGGACCTGCGCCTCCCGGTGGACCTTGGTCACCAGCGGACAGGTCGCGTCGATGGCGAAGAGATTGCGGGCCCTGGCCGCCTCGGGAACCGACTGGGGCACTCCATGGGCCGAGAAGATCACGGGCGCATCGGTATCCGGCACCTCGTCGAGTTCCCGGACGAAGACCGCTCCCTTCCGCTTCAGGTTCTCCACCACGTATTTGTTGTGGACGATCTCGTGGCGCACATAGACCGGCGCGCCGTGGATTGCGAGCGCCTTCTCGACGGCGTCGATGGCGCGCACGACCCCGGCGCAGAAGCCGCGCGGGGCGCAGAGCAGGATGTCGAGGGGTGGCTTCGTCATGATCCGGCGATGTGGCGAGAGCGGGCCCTTCCTGTCAAGCGGGAGCGACGCTTATTCCCGGCCAAGCTTAGGACCGTTTGCTCCTGCAGGAAATGGCGCAGCTTCCGCAATGTGTCGTTTCACGAGAAAAAATCCGGCTTCCGTTCGTCCCGTGCGCTTTGACACAAGACCCATCGGCTCCCCCGCAAGAAACGCTCGCTCTTCCCGCAAAGACTGCCTAGAAAGGTGAATACTCTCTCATTCTGCCCTGATCCCATGGCGAACGCAGCCTCCCACGTCAGCTTTCTTCCCCCCATCCTGACCTTCTGCGGAGCGGCGGCCGTGGCCGTGCCCGTCTTCAGGTTCATGGGACTCAGCGCCGTTCTCGGCTATCTCGCTGCAGGCGTCGTCATCGGCCCCTCAGGGTTAGGGCTCGTTGGCGATCCCGAAGACATCGCGACCGTCGCGGAACTCGGGGTCGTGCTCCTGCTGTTCATCATCGGCCTCGAGCTCAAGCTTTCCCATCTCTGGTCGATGAAGCGGGATATCTTCGGGCTCGGCCTCGCCCAGCTTGGGCTCACGGCCCTATGCCTCGGCACCGCCGCCCTCAGTCTCGGCTTCACGCCCCAGGCCTCCTTCGTCACCGGCATCGCCCTTGCGCTCTCGGCCACGGCCATCGCCCTGCAGATGCTGGGCGAGCGCAACGACCTCCAGACGCCTTATGGGCAGCGCTCATTCGCGATCCTGCTCTTCCAGGACATCTCGGTCGTGCCGATTCTCGCCATCCTGCCGCTGCTGGCCACCGGCACGGCCGCGGAGGGAGGATCCCTCCTCGACCGGCTTCTCGCCGTCGGGGAAACCGTGGCGGCCATCGCCGCCGTCGTGCTGGTCGGACGCTACGGGCTGAACCCGTTTTTCCGCATCCTTGCCCGGACCGGCGCGCGCGAGGTCATGACCGCCGCCGCCCTCCTCGTGGTGCTCGGCGCGGCCCTCCTTATGGACGAGGTCGGCCTCTCCATGGCGATGGGCGCATTCCTGGCAGGACTCCTGCTGGCCGAATCGAATTTCCGCCACCAGCTCGAGGCCGATATCGAGCCCTTCCGCGGCATCCTGCTCGGCCTGTTCTTCATGAGCGTGGGCATGTCGATCAACCTCGGCCTGGTGCGCGAGCAATGGGTCATGCTGGCGATCGCGGCTCCCACTGTCATCCTCGGCAAGACCATCCTCATCACCCTTCTGGAGAGGCTCTTCGGCTCGACCTGGCGCGAGAGCCTGCGCTCCGGCGCGCTTCTGTGCACGGCCGGCGAGTTCGCCTTCGTGCTGCTGCCCGTCGCCACCAGCCTCGGGCTCATGGCTCCCGAGATCGCCCAGCCTGTGACGGCGCTTGCCGCGCTCACCATGCTCCTCGGGCCGATCATGTCGACCCTGATCGAGAGAATGCTGCGCAACCGCCACGGCAGCGAAGCCCATCCCGACCTCAAGGGCCTGCACGTCCAGGAGGGCGAGCTGTCGAGCCGCGTTCTCGTCATCGGCTTCGGGCGCTTCGGGCAGATCGTGAACCAAGTGTTCCTGTCTCAGGGCATCGACGCCACGGTGATCGACCGGGATGTGGAGCGCATTCGCGACGCGGGCCGATTCGGCCTCAAGGTCTATTACGGGGACGGCACCCGCCTCGACGTGCTGCGCACCGCAGGGGCCGAGAAGGCCGAGATGATCTGCGTCTGCACCGACGATCCCGAGACCACGGCGAAGATCGTTGAGATCATCCACGAGAACTTCAGGAACGCCCGCAGCTTCGTGCGCGCCTATGACCGCATCCACGCCATCGAACTGATGAAGCTCGAAGTCGACTACCAGCTCAGGGAAGTGTTCGAATCCGCCATCGTCTTCGGCCGGGTGGCGCTAGAGGAACTCGGGATTGCGCCCGAGACTGCCGGCGAGACTGCAAACGACGTGCGCAAGCGCGATGTCGCGCGCCTCGTGCTGCAGAAGGAAATCGGTGCCATGGGCGGCGCGGAACTCATGGTCGGGGCGAAGATCGCCCCCGAACCCCTGGCGGCTCCGGCGAAGCGCGCCAAGGCGCTCAGCTCAGAGACCCGCGATATTCTCGGCGAAGGGGTCGTCTGATGGACGCGGAACCCAAGCCGGGGACGCTCGACGGGCACGCGACGGCTCCGCGCTTCGTGGTCGGCTCGACCATGCGCCATGTCCTCGTGATGACGGGAACGGCGACGGCCGGGCTGATTGCGATCTTCATCGTCGACTTCGTTTCGCTTCTCTACATCTCGTGGCTGAACGATCCGAGCATGACGGCGGGCGTCGGTCTCGCCACGGTGGTGATGTTCTTCACCGTCTCGATCAATGTCGGCCTGATGATCCCCATCGGCGCCCTGGTCTCGCGGGCGCTCGGCGCACGACGCCTCGACGATGCGCGCAGGCTTGCGACCTCCGGCACCATTCTCATGGCCCTGGTCGCCGCGGCCGTTAGCGGAATTATCCTGCCTCTGCTGCCGACGGTGCTTCATGCGCTCGGCGCGAACGAACAGACCTACCTCGTCGCCAGCAGCTTTCTCTGGATTGCACTGCCGACCAACGTGCTGATGGCCTTGGGGATGGGGCTTTCGACCGTCCTGCGCGCCGCGGGCGACGCGAGGCGCAGCATGTATGCCACGCTTTCCGTCGCGGCCGTCACGGTGGTGCTCGATCCACTTCTGATCTTCGGCCTCGACCTCAAATCCGACGGCGCGGCGATCACCATCAACATCGCCCGGGTCGCCTATCTCGCCGTTGCATACGGCTATGTCACGCGAGTCCACAAGCTGCTCGCCTACCCGCATCCGCACGCGGTCGCAGCCGATGCGCGCGCCTTCTTCGCCATCGCCGTCCCGGCAATCCTCACCAACATCGCGGCGCCCGCTTCCAACGCCTTCTTCACCGGCGTCATGGCCCAGTTCGGCGATCAGGCCATCGCCGCCTCCGCCATCATCGACCGGGTGACGCCGCTCGCTTTCGCCGGCCTTTTCGCGCTCGCGGGAGCCATCGGTCCCGTGCTCGGGCAGAACTGGGGCGCGCAGCGCTACGACCGGATGCAACAGGTCCTCAAGGACGCCCTCACCTTCACGGTGGTCTATGTCGGCGTGGTCTGGCTGATCCTGTTCCTCGTGCGCGTCCCGCTGACCCAGATCTTCAACGCACCTCCCTTGACGGCGGAGCTGGTGCAGTTCTTCTGCCAGCTCAGCGGGTTCATCTGGTTCTTCGTCGCCCTGGTCTTCGTGGCGAACGCCTCCTTCAACAATCTCGGCTATCCGCTGCTCTCGACTTTCTTCAACTGGGGACGGGCAACGCTCGGCATGATCCCCTTCGCCTATTTCGGCGCGCAGATCGGCGGGCCCAAGGGCGCCCTCCTCGGGATCGGTATCGGGTCTGTCGCGTTTGGCATTGCAGCCATCTTAACGGCGTTCTGGACAATCAGGCGCCTGGAGAGGCAAGCTGTTCCGGCGTTGTAAGTCAGCAGGGGGCGAAGCGTCGCCTTCAGGGAGGCCGCCCATGTTCAACTGGTTCGATCTCGTGCAGCAGGCCCAGGCGCATGCGGGCCTCAGCGCCCTCACCCGGCAGTTCCAGCTCTCGAACGATCAGATGCAGAAGGCCATGGCGGCCATCATGCCGGCCTTTGCCATGGGGCTGCAGCACAACATAGCCTCCAACCCTGCCCAGTTCTTCCAGTCGATGATGGGCGGGGCCTTCCCGAATCCCTGGCAGGGGACAGGGCAGGCCTTCGCGGCACAGGCGCAGCAGGAGGGCCGCAGGGTCCTTGATCAGATCTTCGGCTCTGACGAGGTCAGCCGCCGCGTCGCCCATCAGGCCGCCGACTTTGCGGGGATCAGCGTCGAGACCATGCAGCAGTTGCTGCCGGTCTTTGCCGGGCTCTTCGCCGGGGCGATGTCGCAATGGGCGATGGCTCAGACCCAGGCGATGCAGGCCTTCGCCCCTCAGGCCGGAGCCGCCCAGGGCGATCAGAAAGCCGCCAATCCCCCGATGGATCTCTGGGGCGGCTGGATGAAGACCGCATCTCCGGACGAGCAGAGCAAGGCTTCGTCCGGGCAGGAACGGGCGACCCCCGCGGCCAATCCCTTCGAGGGGATGATGACGGCCTTCATGCAGATGCCCCAGGCTCCGAAACCGGAGGAGCAGCCGAACCCGGCCGGGCCGGCTGCTCCCTGGGAGGAGATGATGGAGAAGGGGCGCGAGATGCAGGCGCAGTACATCGCGTCCCTTCAGTCGATCTTTGCGGATGCCTGGAAGATCGACCTCAAGAAGCCCTGAGCGTCGACCGTTTCACAACCGGAACCACCGGCCGTCCGGCGCGGACAGAAAGGGCTGCCCGCCTCGTCCGACCATGCTGCTCCGCACATCGAACCAACACCGCGGAGGGCGTCCGGATGAGCGGTTCCGACAGCGCCGAATCCACATCGCTGCGGCACAGACCGATGTCCTGCAGCATCCGGTCGTCGAACTCGGCGAGGTGCAGGACCTCCCGGCGGTCCTTGAGGGCCGCGAAGAAGCGGAGGACCGTGCGCGTCACCTGGCCCAGGACGCTCGATCCGGGAACATTCATCACAGGGTTTGCAGACCGGTTCATCGGTGGTCTCCTTCGCGTTCAATCTCAATTCTGCCGCGGTGAAGCGGTGGAATGGCTTCAAGGATGTGCCGGAGAAAGGTGAGAGGACTGCCGGAAATCTTCCGAAGCATTCCACATCGATATTTCGCCTAGTCCGCTGAAATGATTATTGGATTTCAACATCCACAGATTTTATACCACGGGCCATTTCATCACTTGAAGCGATTGTTTGAGATATGTATCATCACTGATCTTGATGATGGGGCTAAAGGCATGCACCTTCTCGATATCGACCAGCTTCGGACCTTCGTCGCGATTTCGGATACGGGGTCCTTCACCCGCGCGGCGGAGACCGTGCACAAGACGCAGAGCGCCGTGTCCATGCAGATGAAGCGGCTGGAGGACCGGGTCGGCAAGCCGCTCTTCGAGCGCGACGGGCGGCTCTCCAAGCTCACCGACGAGGGCGAGCGCCTGCTGGACTATGCCCGCCGGATCGTGCGCCTGAATGCGGAATGCATGGCCTCCTTCGAGGACAACAAACTCACCGGCCGGGTGCGGCTCGGCCTCCCGGACGACTACGCCGACCGCTACCTGCCGGAGATCCTGGCCCGCTTCTCGCGCTCCAACCCCAAGGCCGAGGTGACGGTGGTGTGCGAACCGACGCACAACCTGATCGAGCGCATGCAGCACGGCGACTTGGACCTCGCCATCATCACCCACATGGACCGGCGCGGCCCCTCCGAGATCGTGCGGATCGAGCAGCTCCTGTGGGTCACCTCCGCCCGCCACGGGGTGCATGAGGAATCGCCGACTCCGCTGGCCATGGGCCGTCCCAACTGCGACTGGCGCCACTCCGCGACGGAGGCGCTGGAGGGCGCGAACCGTCCCTACCGCATCGCCTATGTGAGCTGGCATTCGACCGCCGTGGGCGCGGCGGTGCTGGCGGGGCTCGCGGTCTCGGTGCTGCCGGAGAGCGCGGTGCGCCCCGGCATGCGGATCCTCGGCCCCTCCGACGGCTATCCCGCCCTGCCCTCCTGCAAGATCGGGCTCATCCGCGCCCGCGGCGCGGAGAACCCGCTCGCCGATGCGCTCGGCGTCCACATCAAGCAGTCGCTGGACAATCTGGGCGCGGCCCGCGCGCCGCTCCCGGTCGCGGCGGAGTAGCCTTACCTCGCCGCCGGGCGGCGCAGGACGAGGATGTTGCCCACGAGCGCGCAGGCGACGCCGATCACCGCAAGCGGCGTCCACGCGTAGCCCTCGACCGCGGTCGAGACGGCGAGAGCCACGATGGGAAACAGCACCGTGGCATAGCCCGCCCGCGCGGCCCCGAGGCGGCGCAGCAGCGTCAGATAGGACATGAAGGCCAGCACGGACGCCCCCACGGACAAATACAGAAGCGAGCCGATGTACTTCGCCGTGGGCTCGATGATGAAGGCGTTGCCGCGCACCAGGTTCAGCGCCAGCAGCACCACGCAGCCATAGGTCATGCCCCAGGCGGTGGCCGAGAGCAGCGGCACGCCCCGGCGCTGCACGACCGTCGAGACCATGTTGCCGGAGCAGAAGAACAGCGTGCCTATCACGCAGAGCCCGAGCCCCCACAAGGCCGCCGTATTGAAGCCCGCGCCCGCGATCTCCGGCCAGAACAGAAGGCCGATCCCGGCAAACCCGATCACGCCGCCCAGCGCCACCCGCGGCTCGACCCTCTGGCGGAAGATGAGAAAGCCGAGGACGAGGTTGAACACGGAGGCCAGCGAGAACACCACCGAGAGCAGGCCCGAGGGAATGCTCAGCCCTCCGTAATAGAACGAGATGAAGTTTAACGAGAACAGGCAGCACCCCACCGCGGCGAAGCGCAGGTGATCGCCGAGCGCGAACCGCACCCGGTGTCCCGTGGCGAGAACCCAGCCCCACATGAGAACGGCCGCGAGCAGGAACCGCCACAGCACCGACATTTCCGGCGCCACGATCCCGAGCTGGGCCCTGATCCCGATCCAGCTCACGCCCCACAGGAACACGGTGGCCACATAAAGGCCGAGCGTGCTCCCGTCGATCCGCGCCGGCGCGGGGGCTGCGGCAGGGGCAAGGGCGGCTTGGGTCATGGTCGTTCCGATGTGGTGATGCACCCCCGCTTTAAGCCCGAACCCCCCATCAGCACAAATGATGAAAAATGATCGGTTGCTCCTGAAACGCTGATGAAACGTTTCATGGCAATGCCCTGTAATGCCCTGCAAGATTCCCTGAAAGGCCCTGAAATCCGTTACAGCCCCGTTTCAGCGCTCCAGGGCAGGCGGCGCGGCCAGGCCCGGCACGATGTCGGTGTTCTGGGCCACCCGGATCGTCCAGCCGTCCGCCGCCTCGGTCGCGATGAGGAGCAGGATGCCCCGCCTGATCCCGCCGCGGCTGCCGTCGGGCTCGAGCTGGCCTTCGAGCGTCCAGGTCACGTGCAGGGCGGCGACGCCCGGGGCGAGGGGCGTCATGGCGGCGAGAACGCCGGAGAGTTGGCTGTCCCTGAACAGGGTGGCGTGGGTGGCCTCATGGGCGGCCGCGATCTCGGCGCGGCTCGTCCACCACATCCCGACCACGTTGACGAAATGGGCGTCCTCGGCGAACAGGCCGGCGAGCGTGTTCATGTCGTGCCGGTTCCACGCCTCCATGAAGGCATCCGGTATCTCCTCCAGGCGCGGCATCGCGGCCCCCTTTCCGGCAAAGCCCCCTCCCCGCCGCCATCATAGAGGCAGCCACACGTCTGCGCTCTGTCCCTTTCGGATGAGCCCCGTCGGAAGGCGGACGGGCGCTTCGCAGGCGGTTACTGCTGGCCGGGCCGGTAGGTCTCGGGCGGCTGATCGGTCTCCTCGAGCCGCGTCGGATCGAGGCCCGCCTCCTCCATGGCCGCTTCCGCCGCCTCGCGCGCCTCCTCGTCGAGGTCGGGCGAGCGGGAGAGAATCCAGCCGAACCCTTCGCCCGGCCCGCGGACCACCGCCCAGGAATAGCGCCCGTCCTCGACCGGGGCCGACCGCCTCGATCACGAAATTCGCCTCGCCGTCGTCCGGCGTTTGCGGAAAGTCGACCTTGAGGCGGCGGAAATCGTCGCCCACGACCTTGGCCGTTCCCTCGACGCGGTTCACGCTGCCGTCGGGCCGGTCGCAGCGGTTGAGCACCCGCACGGTCCGAGGATCGACGATCTCGTAAGAGGCGGTCACGCCGCCGTCACAGGGCTCCTGGAACGGCGTCGGGGTGCGGGCGACCTCGTACCACAGGCCCGCATAGGCCTTGGGGTCCACCCTGGTCTGCGAACCGGCTGCCTTCTCCTGCGCCTGGGCGCCGACGGCGGTCAGGGCTGCGGCAAGAAACGTGGCGGACGCCAGGGCCTTCATCGCGAATCTCCTCTTCGGGTTGATCGGCGCCGCAAATCCCGGTTCCGGTCCACGGGGCGATGCCTAGAGCGCCCTTTCGGATGAGACCCCGGCGCGAACCGGCGCGAGGCCGCAGGCCGTCGCGGGACGCAAGCGCCACTCCCTCCCCGTATTCGGGAAAGGCTAGGGGGGTGGTCCGACCGGGCGAGAGGCCGGACCAGGAGGCCACGCCCGACTCCCTCTCCCGCACGGGCGAGGGAAAACCGATCCCCGCTCCAAGCTTGACTCTTTTCACCGCACCGCTATTTTGTTCTTGTTTTGTTCGAAAGCCGGAAGAGCCATGGCCATGACCGACGCATCCTCCCCGTCCCCGCCCGGCAAGCCCGCCGATCTCGCCGCCGGGTTCCGGGAGAAGCTGTCGGCCGACCGCATCGGGCAGATGCGGAATCTGGTGGAGGGCACGACGCAATCCTACCAGCGGCATCGGGCAGGAGGTCGGCGTTTCCGCCGCCACCGTGTCCCGCTACGCCACGCAAGGGGGCTGGCGGCGTCCGCCGGGCGCGGCGGCTCCGGCGCGGGTCGTCAACCGGCCCGACCGCTCGGGCCATGCCCGGGAGCGGGTCACCGAAAAGCTCTGGCGGCTCACCGAGCGCCACGCGGCGGCTCTCGAGGAGCAGCCCCTCGACATCGCCCAGCGCTCCCTCCAGCCGCTGGCCCGCATCACCCGCGTCCTCGGCGAGATCGAGAAGCATGTCCGCCCGGCCTATCCGGAGCACGATCCCTATGGCGAGCCCGAACAACCCCGCCGCAGCATCCACGAACTGCGGGACGAACTCGACGGCCAACTCAACCGCATCATTCGAGAGGAAGAGGAGTTCGAGGAGCGGTGGGGGCGAACCTTCGAGAATGGCGCGGGGATTTGATTGGGCGAGACTACTTGCGGCTAAGTGCGAGCATCTCCCAACCAGCAGCAACTCAGGCTGATCCACTGCACACATTCTGCTGATCTGAAGCGAACTGCTACAGAATTAGCAGCGAGCGTGTCGCCGCCATCCCTTAAATAGTCAATAACCTCTGCGATGCCACATGCTCGCTCGCGCTGATGCGAATGATGACGGGGCGCCTCCCTAGTCCCTCTCTGCGGCCACGGGAACGGTAGTATGCGATCTCAGCGAAGAACGCGGCACCACGCCAATAATCTGCAAAGAAGACAGCTTCTGAGCAACGCTGAGTAAGTTCTGCATCGTCACGCCAGATCGGAACTTCGCCGGGCTTCAGACCATCACGGTAGATCGCCTTCAATCGTGCGAACATCGTGCCATGATAGAGATAGCGGGGTGTTCTCAGCACCGGCCCTCCTACGGGGGGAACTTCGGACACTGAACTGGTCAGAAGCAAGCGGACCAGTTGCTTACAACATGACGACTTGAGGAAGGCGGCCCTATGGGGGACATCGCGTTTGTGTTTACGGAGAAATGCCCTCTCAGCATCTCTCACCAAACATTGCTCGCTGTGTCCATTGCTCGGGACGCACTGGGTCTTGAGGTAGAGGAAACCATTACACGGTTCTGTCCAGCATTCGCCTCACCTTGGTGGCTAGCTCGGCATAGGTGAAAGGCTTCCCGATCAGATGCATCCCAGGGTCAAGGCGACCATGGTGGACGATGGCGTTCGAGGTGTAGCCCGTGGTGAACAGAACCGGCAGCCCCGGCTTGCGCCGGGAAACCTCGTCAGAAAGCGCACGCCCGTTCATCCCCCCGGTCAGAACGACATCGGTAAAGAGTAGGTCGATCTCCGGATGCCGCTCGACAATCTCTAGAGCCTCCCGACCCTCGGCCGCCTCAAGAACGCGGTACCCAAGATCACGGAGTGTCTCAGTGGTGTAGGCTCGCAGATCGGGCTCGTCCTCCACAACCAGGATAGTCTCGCCTGCCCCCCGCACCATGACTGGGCTCTTTGCCGGCATCTCGGCAGGCTCCTCATCGGAGCCGATCAGGCGGGGCAGGTAGATCTTGATCGTCGTGCCTTCGCCCAGTTCGCTGTTGATCCTTACATGACCGTTGGACTGCCGGACGAAGCCATACACCTGGCTCAGGCCCAATCCAGTTCCCTTGCCGGCTTCCTTGGTCGTGAAGAACGG
>NZ_JAJATX010000038.1 GCF_020866965.1 Microvirga roseola | reverse complement strand
AGGAAATGCGGATATGAGCCCGTCTAAATCGAATCTGCTTTAGACCTGCTACGGCGCACCCCGCGGAAGAGCCGCCTCCATTCCCCATCCTCCCCATATCCCTGTACCTTCTGCCATGGACGCAAGTGTGTGCCGATCCTGCAAGTGGTGACGATCCACCGTGTGGGTCAGCGCGCACTGCGTTAGATTGGGACGAGAATATGCTGAGGCACTGTCATGCAGGCCGAGTTCCCACGAAACCTGGCACCAGATCAAGCCCTCTATGACATTGGCGGCAGATCGCGCCCGATGGACAAGGTGGCGTGGCATCGTTGACTCACACATCAACGCGGCCGAACCTGTCCTCTCCAGGGAGCCAAACTCTCTCGTGTTCCTTGGTAAAGAACAGGCTGCCATGGTGTCACCGGCGATGAGGGGCCGAGTGGTAGGCATACGTCTTGCTGGACCCAGCGAGGCGTGGCGATTGCAACTGCGCTCTCGCGTATGATCATTTCAGTCTATCCGTTCGGAACGCACCGCTGCATGACCCGCGCCAGCCTTTGCGAAAATGCCTTTGCGTCTTCCGGCAACTCGCCATCCATGATTCGTGCCTCGTCCAGAAGAAGATGGGCCGCATCTTCACGGAGTGTCTGTTCCGTATCTCCAAGGTTTGCCAAGGCGGCGATGAGGTCATGGCGCGGATTGATCTCAAGGACTGGTTTTGCTGCCGCCCCCAGTTGTCCTGTCCGTGCTAGGAGCCGCTCGAGCTGCCGGTCCATGCCAGTCTCAGGTGCTACGAGGCAGACAGCGCTTTCTGTCAGCCGCTCAGAGGCACGGACATCGGCGACGGAATTGCCAAGGGCCGCCTTGACGGATTTGATGAAGCCAATCACCGCCTCAGTTGCCGGAGCATCCACAATTTCGTGAGCCTCAATCAGTGGGATCTTCGTCAGATCCGCGGCGCCCTGAGTAACTGACTTGAGCAGCTTGCCATCGTACTCGATACCGGCCGTGACCCAGAAATTGTCAACCGGATCGGGCAGCAGCAATACCTCAATGCCGCGCGCTCGGAAGCCTTCAAGCTGCGGCGAGGCCTCGAGCCGAGTGAGATCAGTGCCGGTCATGTAATAGATCGCAGTCTGGGTCTCCCTGAACGAGCCAACATAGTCCTTGAGCGAGTGCCACCCGCTACCGGAAGCCGTGGTCTTGAACCGGGCCAAGCCGAGGAGAGACGGACGCCTCTCAAAATCCTCGTAAAGCCCTTCCTTTAGCACCGGCCCGAAGGTCTCCCACACCCTGATGTACGTCTCGGCATCGTTCTGGGCGGGTTTATCGAGTTCACCGAGAACTCCGGCATTCGGTAGCAAACGCCACCAGACTGGAACCAGGCTTTCTGCTAGCGTCCGGCTCCATTTCTGGAGCGGACAAACGTGGGTATTGCAGAGGAATTGAAGCGGAAGCGCACTGAGTTGATTGGTGAGATGGAGCAGTTGGCTCTCAGGATCGAAACGATCAAGAAGCAAGTTGCTGCCATTGATCAGGTGATCGCGATCTACGACCCAGCGCACAGGGATTCATCGGCAGCAAGGGCAAACCAAAAGCTCGCCAGGCAAGAGGCGCCGCTTCCGGCTGCTTTGGTGAAACTCAACAAGTCGGCGGCGATCCTCGAGGTTCTCCGCGAGGCTGGCGAACCGCTTTCTTCTGCCGATTGCACGAACCGGATTGTCGCGAAACACGGAGTGGCAGCCGATGATCCGGCTCTTCCGCGGTTCGTGACGCACATTTCGGCTGGCCTCAGCTCCCTGGTGAAGCGCGAACGCGTCCGCCAGGTCGGTACCGTCGACGGACGCAAGAACCTTTGGGAGATCGCGCGTTAGGTCCTGCGGGGCTCCCACACCAGGTCAGGCGGCTTGATCCCCTGCCAATAGCCGCAGAGGTTCCGTGATGTCGGATGGGCCAAGGCACGCCCGAGCATCTCGAGCGTCTGCCCGCGGTTGCCGACGCGGCTGCGATCCTCGCGCCAGGATAGTTCGGCGATATACCAGTCCAGGTACTTCACCGAGAAGCGATGGTGGACGCCCCTGTAAGCCCGCCGCACACGCGCGAAGAAGCTCTCGATCTGGTTCGTCGAGATGCCCTCGCCGTGCTGGTAGGCCACCTGATGGTTCACGCGCGTGAGGTTGTTGAGGCCGACGAGCTCGTCATAGGCTGCATGCTCGTCGGCAAACAGGTGAGCACTCGGCGCGACGTGCTGGCGAACCATGTCCCAGGCGCAGTCGGCGTTCTCGCCTCGGGTGATCCGCGAGACGGACTTGCCGCCCTCCCGACGTTCGCGGATGGCCATCACGACCACCCGGTCGGGCGACTGGTTCTCAGGAAGGCGACGGTCGACCCGTTCCTCCTTGCGGTTCTTTGGGCGGACATGGCCGAGGGCATAGAGCCCATCGATTTCGACCTCGCCCTCAAGGACGGTGTCGTCCCGGCGGGCCGCCAGAGCCTCTCGGAGCTTCATGAGGTTGGCCCAGGCCGTCTTGTACTGGACCCCGATCTCACGGCAGAGCTCCAGCGCTGCCTTGCCTTTGGCTCCATTGGCGGAGAGCGCGATGATCGCAAGGATCTGGCGGAACGGCAGCTTCCGGGAGGCAAAGATCGTGCCCGAGGTGACGCTGAACTCCTTGCGGCAGCCGCTGCACTTGAAGCGCCGTCGGGTCAGGACGTAGCACTCCATCACGCCGCAATGCAGGCAGTACGGCTTGCCCTTGGTCTCAGGCCAGCGGGCGCACCGGAACCAGTTGTAGGCTGCGTCCTCGCTCATCCGGATGACCTTGGTCACCGGGAGATCCCTGGCGAGGCGGGAGAGGAGGAAGTGCTCGCTCATCGCTCAGCACCTCCCCGGGGCGGAAGATGTACGAGCATGGTATTTCACAGCCCCCGACGATGGTCGGGATCGTGAACTCCATGGGAACGATGGCGAGAGGCATGCTCGGGCTCCGGCGGCCGGGAGTGGCCGTATTTAGGACAGCGGCTACGCTTGGCGACCCCGGTCGGGGTCGGGCGTTTCGGGTCAGAGCTGTCGTATGAGCCTTTGCATGGCCACGCTTATGCCAGGAAGCTTGGCCGGAGTCGATCGGAATCTGTAAGATCTAGCTCTGTCACGGAGTGTCCCTGTCCCCTTGAAATGGCTGGACTGCCATCGAAAGCGGACGTTCCTTGGAGGAGCATGAGCTGACCTTAAGGCTCGCTACCTCTAAAAATGTGCGGCTCATAATCGGCAAAGCGATCGTCAGTCTGCGGGTGAAGGCCGGTCGGCAGCCCTCTCCAACGTCCTCAACGACTCAAGGGTCTTCGCCGTGGACTCGTCCCCAAGGCTCTCCTTGAGCCGTTCGAAGGCCGTATTCCAGATTGGCAGAGCCTGGTCCAGCAACCGGTCGCCTTCCGGCGTCGTTCTGAGGCGCTTCCCGGTTCGGCCCCGCGTCGCGTCCTCATGCACCAAGCCACGGGCACGCAGCACTGCGATGTTGCGCACAAGGGTCGAGGCATCGGTCGCCAACAGCTCGGCGAGCGCTGCGACAGACGTGCCGGGGTGCGAGCGGATCGTCACCAGCAGGGAGAACTGCGTCCCCTGCAACCCGACCGCCTTGAAAGCATCGTTGAAGTAGCGGCTTAAGATACGGGCTGTCCGGAGTGCTTGATAGCCAAGGCACTCGTTCATCGCTCTCAGCGCCAACGTTTCAGTATCCATGGTTTGTCTTCCGCAACGAATCCTGTATATGCAGCATTACCTGCCACCAAGATGGACTATACCGCAATGCGCATCGTCGTAACTGGAATGGGCATCGTCTCGCCCCTTGGCTGTGGAACCGAGATCGTCTGGAAGCGACTGGTCGCAGGCCAGTCAGGGATACGACGCCTCCCGGACGAGGTCGTCCCCGACGTGCCCAACAAGGTGGCCGGTGTGGTGCCGTCGATCAACGAAGACCCGGAGGGTGGCTTCGACCCAGACCACTCCATCACAAGCCGCGACCAGAAGCGGATGGACCGCTTCATCCAGTTCGCCGTTACGGCAAGCGACGAGGCCCTCGCACAGGCAGCGTGGAGGCCCGAAACAGAGGAGCAACAGGAACGGACCGCAACTGTCATTGCCTCCGGCATCGGCGGCTTCCAAACCATCATCAGTGCCGCGCGGACGACGGAGACACAAGGCATTCGTCGCCTGTCGCCGTTTACCGTGCCCTCCTTCCTGGCCAACCTTGCCGCCGGCCAAGTCTCGATCCGGCATCACTTCAAGGGCCCGCTCGGAGCCCCCGTGACCGCCTGCGCCGCCAGCGTCCAGGCGATCGGGGATGCTGCGAGGCTGATCCGTGCAGGCGAAGCGGACGTCGTCCTGGCCGGCGGATCCGAGGCGTGCATCGATCGCGTGAGCCTGGGCAGCTTTGCAGCCGCGAGAGCCTTGTCTACCAACTTCAACGACAATCCGACAGCCGCATCACGACCCTTCGACAGCGATCGTGACGGCTTCGTCATGGGTGAAGGAGCCGCGTCCCTGGTCCTTGAAAGCCGGGACCATGCCATGGCCCGCGGTGCCACTATCCTGGCCGAATTGGTCGGGTACGGCACGAGTTCCGATGCCCACCACATCACGGCGGCTCCGGAGGACGGGGCGGGAGCACAACGGGCGATGCGCACGGCACTCGCGCAGGCTCAACTCAGCCCCGATCAGGTGGGCCATCTCAACGCCCACGCCACATCGACGCCAGTCGGAGATGCGGGGGAACTCGCAGCCATGAAGGCGGTGTTCGGTAACGGACACGGGCCGGCCATCACCTCTACCAAATCCGCAACGGGTCACCTGCTCGGAGCCGCAGGCGCAGTGGAAGCTGTCCTCACGATCCTAGCACTTCGCACCGGGATGCTGCCACCAACCCTGAACCTTTATAATCCCGATCTGGCCGCCGAAGGGCTCGATCTCGTGGCGCAGGCTACCCGGGTGAAGCGGGTGCGCTACGCCATGTCCAACGGGTTTGGCTTCGGAGGCGTGAATGCCTCTGTGCTGTTCGCTGTGTAAGGGACAAGGCTGATACGAGGGATTCAGAAAGAGGTTGTCCCTGGCGTAAGCGATCTGGTTGTCGCAAACGGGAAATGCGACGTGCTCGAACGGAAGTACAACGGCACTCGCCTCGTGCCTCAAAGAGTTCGCCAGCCCCTCCGACATCATTGCTTTGGGTAACTCGTTGCTCCCCGGTGCCAGAATTGTCGCACTCTCCCTCAAAGGCGTGAACCATCCGTCTGAGCACATTGATCACGTCTTTCGCTCTTGCCCTATGGAAGGTCGTCTTAGGGTCAAACTGAGAAGTGGAGCCGAACAAAGGAAGGGCCGTTTTCAGGTCGGCATGAGACCTTTGAGGCACCGAAACTGCTGAAGTGGCCGCTCCCACGATTGGCATCGCTGGAACCGCTCCCTTGCCGAGGGCTCCGAATATTCCATGACCACAAGCGTGGAATTTCCTTGTCCCTCTAGGCACTTGCCTGTTTCTTGGTGGTCGTTGCTACCGAATGCCGGAGAACTCGGCTGGTCACGCCCTTCTTGATCGCGGCTAGAAGTGGGCTCTCCTGGATCATTTCGCGCGAGACGTTGAGCGGCAGGTCAGCCGAGTCGATGAGCCCACGTACGAAACGCAGGTAGCGTGGCAGGATCTAAGCTTCATCGGTGATGAAGACCCGCTTCACATAGAGCTTCATCCGCCCATGACGATCGGGATCGAACAGGTCGAATGGCGTTGAGCCTGGCACAAAGACCAGAGCCGTGTACTCATGGCGCCCCTCTGCCCGGAAATGCACCGTCAGGGCCGGCTCATCGAACTGGCCGGCTACGCTGCGGTAGAAATCGGTGTACTCCTCAGGCGTGATGTCAGAGCGCGGCTTGATCCAAAGGGCGGCACCGTCTGCGACCTCCTGCGGCTCCGCTCCAGGCTTCTCGATAAGTGAGATCGGCACAGGGACGTGGCCCGACTGCTCCTTCACGATGCGCTCGAGCCGGTAGCGCTCGGTGTAGGACGCGGCATCCTCCATCAGGTGGAGAATCACCCGCGTGCCGCGTGCCGGCGCCTCATCGCGTGCTGCGGGCGCGACCGTGTACGATCCTTTACCATCTGAGGACCAGATTATGCCCTCGTCGCTACCAGCACGGCATGAGACAACGTCGACCCGGTCGGCCACCATAAAAGCGGAGTAGAAGCCGACGCCAAACTGCCCGATGAGTTGAGCCCCTTCGCCTTCCTGGGCCGCCCGAATTCGGTCCATGAAGGCCTTGGTGCCCGAGCGTGCGATGGTACCGAGTGCCTCGACCATCTCCCCGCGGCTCATCCCGATCCCGTTATCCTCGACGGTCAGACGGCGGTTCTCGGCATCAGTCAGCAGCGTGATCCGAGCCTTGGGGTCATCGCCGAGCAAAGCTGGCGTGGAGATCGCCTCGTAACGCAGCTTCTCGCAGGCATCAGCCGCATTCGAGATCAGCTCGCGCAGAAACACGTCCTTATCGGAGTAGACTGAGTGCACCATCAGGTGCAGCAGCTTGGCGACGTCAGCCTCGAAGGAGTGACTCTCAGGGGCGGTGGTATCTGCAGTTGTCATGGCGTGAGATGAACCTTGTTACTCCGGCGGGCGATGAGATGGCGGCAAACGGTCAAGATTTCAAGGCTGAAAAGCTACGGTTGAGGCCAGCCGTATACAGATCGGGCAGGTGCCGCTTAGTGTGCTGATCGGAATCTCTCGAAGGCAGTGATCTTCTGGGTGTAAGGCTCGACGTCGCGCCGGTAAACCTCGCGTCGAAGGAACGCGAGCTCCGCCTCGCCGGCCTCCTCCTCAACCTCCACCCACCATGATTTTGGGCGTCCGTTGGTCCCGTCGTTCCAGCGGTAGCCTCGCGCCTTCAGCACGTCCTTCATGTCAAACGGGCTGCTCTCCGCCCAGATGCGCAGGAGCGACTTCCGAGCCGAGGCGAGAAGGTGCTTGAAAGGGAGACCAGCCTCCGATGGCAGGGGGGAGGCCAATACCTCCAGCAGGGCATGACAGTCCTCAACTGCGCGGTGTCCCTGGTGGAACCAGCCGCACTGTGTCAGGAGATAGCCCAGCTTCGACCCCTCGAATCCGAGCATGCTCCAGGAGATCTCGGAATGAGAGCAGGCCCAAGCCTTGACGTGGAAACCCTTGGACAAGCTCTCGCAGAAGGGCCGATCAAAGCGGGCGTTGTGCGCGATGATCAACTCCGCCGGTGCTATGAAACGCTCAACCGCTTCGAGATCGAGCATCTGGCCAGCGACCATGTCGAGGGTGATACCAGTTAAGCGGGTGATTTCAGGACTGATGGGGATGCTCGGTTCGCGCAAGCCATTGAACGTCCCAATTAAGTCACCGATTTGGCCTTCCTCATCATAGGTGAAGGCGACCATGCCAAGTTCGATGACCTCGTCTCTCGTGTGATCCAGGCCGGTAGTTTCGGTGTCCAGGATAACGGCAGTCTTCTCGCCCTGGCGAGCGGTGCGGGATACTACGGTAGGGCGTGGTATCAATCGGCGCAGAACCCGATAGTCGCCTGTGGCCTCCAGCATCCGGGTAGCGGTCTCGCAGTCAGGAGCCCTGAAGATCTCGCCGCGATGCTTTGCATTAATGACGATCTCACCGGCGGGCATCGTCTCGATCTGACCCGGCGGTGCGCCGTAGTCCAAGAAAAGGTCAGCCTGACCTCGCATTTCTACAACCTCCGCCGCCAACAGGACAGGCCCACGCGTGGCACCCAGCGGGGCAGACTAGAGGCTGCGGGTCGCCAGATCGTTAATGCTTAAGGTATGTGAGAGGGAGCAAGACCGTGGAGTGGGTGGTCTGCCCCCAATTGCGTGTGGGCAGATGAGCTATACAAGGTTTTAGTGCGAGCGCCTTGAATCCAGTATGGATTTCGAAGTCTGACTCTTGTTTTTTGAGGCGCCCAATACGATTTCACGTGGTCCTGATGGTGAACCCGGACCATGACAATTCATTTCCCCTTCGACAATACCTATGCGCGCCTGCCTGATCGGTTCTATGCACGCTTAGAACCCGAAGCGGTCACGGCTCCGAAACTCATTCGTCTGAACCAGGATCTCGCATCAAGCCTCCGCCTCGACCCTGATCGCCTCTCCGGTCCTGATGGAGTTGAGTTTCTGTGCGGGAACCGAGTTCCGGATGCGGCAGAGCCCATCGCCATGGCCTATGCCGGACACCAGTTTGGACACTTTGTGCCGCAGCTCGGCGACGGCCGCGCTATTCTCCTCGGAGAAGTGGTTGATCGAAACGGCATTCGCCGCGACATTCAGCTCAAAGGCTCAGGTCCAACACCCTTCTCGCGCCGCGGCGATGGGCGGGCGGCGTTGGGACCTGTCCTGCGTGAGTATCTCCTCAGCGAGGCAATGGCCGCGCTTGGGCTGCCGACAACGCGTGCGCTCGCCGCAGTGTTGACCGGAGAAACGGTTGTCCGCGAGACGCCACTTCCTGGGGCAGTGCTCACCCGGGTGGCGTCGAGCCATATTCGTGTCGGCACATTCCAGTTCTTCGCAGCCCGGCAGGATGTGGAAGGGCTGCGCCTCCTCGCGGACTACACCATCGGCCGGCACTATCCGCAGGCTGCCGAAAGCAATCAACCCTACCGCGCGTTCCTGGACCAGGTTATCGCCGCCCAGGCAGATCTTATTGCCCGTTGGCTACACATCGGCTTCATCCACGGGGTGATGAACACCGACAACATGTCCGTCGCGGGCGAGACGATTGACTACGGCCCGTGTGCTTTTATGGATACCTATGATCCCGCGACGGTCTTCAGCTCCATCGATCGGCAGGGACGTTATGCCTATGGTAACCAGCCCCGCATCGGCCTCTGGAATCTGACCCGGCTGGCGGAGACGCTTCTGCCGCTCCTGTCCGAGGACCAGGAGAACGCCATGGCTGAAGCGAGCAAGGCGCTCGAAGCGTTCTCGAGTAAGTTCGAGGCGGCCTACCATGCGGGGCTCAGGCGCAAGCTTGGGCTGCTGACGGAGCGAGAGGAAGACCTGGCACTCGCCGGGGATCTCCTGAAGGCGATGGCTGAGAACCAGGCTGATTTCACCATGACATTCCGGAGGTTGAGCGATGCTGTCGCTGGACCCGAAGGGGATGAGGCTGTCCGAAACCTCTTCATCAATCCGATCGCTTACGATGCCTGGGTCACCCGCTGGCGCGAGCGTTTGAGCCTTGAACCGCAAGACGGTGTCAGGCGCCAAACTGTCATGCGAGCGGTGAATCCAGCCTTTATCCCGCGCAATCACCGAGTGGAGGCGATGATTGAAGCTGCAGTGGTGCAGGGCGACTTTGCTCCGTTCGAGGAGCTTCTGATGGTTCTCTCGAATCCCTATGAGGATCAACCAGCTTTCGCCCATTATTCCGAACCGCCGGAACCGCACCAGCGCGTCTATCGGACATTCTGCGGGACGTAACGCCAGCTTAGTAGTTTCGCACCTGGGTCGTTCGCCACATCTGGTGCCGTATTTTCAGCATCCGACGGGGCATGCGTGAGAAATCAGGTAGCCGCGGCGGCCAAATGTCGGAACATATGTTGGCGTGCTTCGTCGTCCATCTCAGCTTTGAAGCTATGCCGCTCCTTCAACGCAGCAGCCGACTGTGCAGCCGGGCGAGCGCTGATCTCGTCAAAAAGACGCTTGAGGTTCGGGAAGTCGCCCCATGCGTTCTCGCCCAAGATGAACGGCACCATGCGTGCCCATCCCCATAGGGCCATATCGACGATGGTGTAAGTCTCACCCACCATGTAGCGCTGCCCGGACAGATGCGCATCGATTATGCCGTAATGCCGCTTCGCTTCGTACAGATAACGGTTGGCGGCATAGTCCCTAGGCTCAGGCGCAAAGTGCTTGAAATGTACGGCTTGGCCTGAGAATGGGCCAATACCCGTCGCAATGAACATTAGCCAAGAGAGAAGCTCACCCCGCGCGACCGGTGTGCTGTCGGGTAGGAACCGTCCGGTCCTCTCCCCGAGATAGAGCAGGATTGCATTCGAGTCGAAGACCCTTGCGCCGGTATCCTGGTCGATGATCACAGGCACTTTGCCATTCGGATTGATGGCTAGAAAGTCCGGCTGGTGCTGCTCGCCTTTGCGTGTATCCACGGGCTTGAGCTCATACGGGAGCTTCATCTCCTCTAGGCACAGAGCGACCTTCATCGGGTTCGGAGCAAGGTTGTAGTAGAATGTAATCAAAGGAGAGCTCCAGCAGTTGGGGAGGACATCGGGAGGTGCTGACGGGTGACCCTGCGGTATGCCGATCCATCGAAGCGCGCCTCGGCAGGGACTGTCAGGCAGGGTTCTAGAGAGGTGAGAGGATGTGGATCATGCGGGTTTCAATCATGTTCGCCGCCCTTTCGGCATAAACTAGCATGTGTGGGGCGGCTGCGTGCGCCTTGAGCGCTTCAGGGCTCGCCGACTTCTCTACCGCGGCAAAGGTGTCCGGCCCAAGCTCGGTTTGGGAAGGTTCGAATGCCGGAAGATCGATAACAGGAACGTACTCGATACAGCCCTCTTCGGCATGCACGGCCGGCATGTTCGCCCGGAACTCCCGGAGCACCGTCTTGCGCATACCGGGCTTTGCCGTGATATAGGCCAGAACGTGCAGCATGAAGGATCTCCTGATTGCCGATAGTTTGCCACAGCCCTGCGCGGCTGCAGGGTTCTTACCCCGGAGGCAGGACCTGTGACTTCCGCAATAACCCCGGCGCTCAACGTACATTAACCTGTCCTAGGCCCTCCCCGCCTCGGCGGCATCTCAGGAGGCTGGTGGGAGATCGGGCCAACGCCGCCGAGGGGAGCCCAGTGGGGCCACCGGGACTGAGGCCCCCAGTGCCATCGGGTATGTGGTGGTGCTAGGCCGATGTTGCTTTCCTGCTCCGGAATACTGATGCCGATTGGCAACTTATAAGTGGCGCTCCGGCCTGCCCAGTCCTCGCGTTTATACCGGATCTCTCGATTGCAATGTGGACAGCGCGATGCCAGATCCCTTCTGGAGGCCCATGGGCTTTCAGCAAGATCAGGAAGGGCTGCTTGAGCCTTCGCGTAAGCGTCTGCATAGCCCTGCATCGCTTGGGCCACCTCAACTTCAAGGCGCCTCCCCTGCGGCGCTTCGGCCCTGTAGGCTAGGAGGATCCTTCTTCGGCATGTGCGGTGCCAACATTGGTCCTCACGAAGAACAAGTAGGATAATCCTATGTCGGCCATTCTCATACCACCGAAGTTGTCCGGTGAGTGCACCGGCGACGAAGTCGGAGATGCTGAGCGACAGGTGGTCGATATGCACGTACGCTCCAGGTTGGCCATCCTGATCCTTCCAGGTCATGGTTTTGAAGGCAGGTAGATGCGGGTCAGGCCTGAGCCAAAAATGGTGCAGGGCTGCAGGCTCGTGAGCGACCAGCCACAGGGCGCGAATTCCTGATCTCGCATAGCGCTCTTGCCGTTGCCGGTAGGCGTCCTCACCTTGGAGCTGAACCTGAGCTTCAAGGGCGACGGTCCAGGGTCTTCCAGACCGGCGGCACAGGACATCGGCCCGCCAATCCTGACCATCCGGTGTCGTCCCAGATTGCTCTGGCAGAGCATCCCAACCCGCAGCTCGGGCACCAATCAGGCTCTGTGCCTTGATGTAGAGATGAAGGTCACTTTCCTTCGCTCCCTCGGGAGCTTGCCCAGGAGGGTGGGCGAAGAAGCGTGTTCCAAGACACGATGTCTTTGGGATAGCCCGCCCTTTCCCATATGGCATCCATGCATTGCGATTTCGCGTTACTCGCAACTGCTCCCATTCGTCATCGGTCATCAGTGGAGCAATAAGCGGCTCTCCTGAGTGGGTGTATGCGAGCAGGGGCATGGTCTGGCTTATGTTATCTTAGGATTACGTATGGCGTTGAAGCTCCACACTTCGGACGCGTTACGAGAAAGGAGGTTTGAGCTGTTGATCAGAGGGCTGCTAGCCATTCCCGCAGTTTCGTCCAGCGTCTCTTCGTCCGCCCGCCTCTAACCGCCATGGCCACTGCCTTCTTCTGGCCCACCAGCACGACCAGTCGCTTGCCGCGGGTGACACCCGTATAGAGCAGATTGCGGGCCAGCATCGTGAAGTGCTGCGTCACGACAGGAATAATGACGGCGGGGTATTCTGAGCCCTGAGATTTATGGATCGTGGTCGCATAGGCAGGTACCAGGGTGTCGAGTTCCCCAAAGGGATAGGAGACTTCTCGCCCATCGAACGAGGCGATCAGCGCTCCTTCGTCATCGTCAATCCGGACCACGGTCCCCAGATCGCCGTTGAATACCTCCCGGTCATAGTCGTTCTGAGTCTCCATCACCCGGTCGCCCGGCGAGAACCGCCAGCCGAATCGCTCCACCTTGGCGGGAGGGTTGGGGTTGAGCACTTCCTGGAGTTGGATGTTCAGGTTGCGAGCGCCCAGAACGCCGCGGTTCATGGGACAGAGTACCTGGATGTCCTTCATCGGATCAAGGCCGAACCGGCGCGGCATGCGCTCTTGGATCATCTGGATGATCTTAGGCACGCCCTCCTCTGGATCGGCGATCTCCACGAAGTAGAAGTCGCTTTCTTCCCCCTTCTTCGGCGGTTCGGGCATTTGGCCCTTATTGATGCGGTGGGCGTTCACCACGATCCGGCTTTCCGCCGCCTGCCGGAACACTTCGGTCAGGCGGGCGACCGGGATGCGTTCCGAGGCGATGATATCGGCCAGCACCTGCCCTGACCCGACAGAGGGTAACTGGTCCACGTCGCCCACCAGCAGTAAACCTGCTTGCGGCGGGATGGCCTTAGTCAGAGCGTTCATCAGCGGCACGTCGACCATCGAGGTCTCGTCAACCACTAAGAGATCGCAGTCGAGCGGGTTCTCCTCGTTTCGCGAGAAGCCACCGTGCTTCGGGTCGATCTCCAGCAGGCGGTGAATGGTTTTGGCGTCCATGCCGGTCTGCTCGGTTATGCGTTTGGCCGCCCGTCCTGTCGGAGCCGCCAGCGCCACCTTGACGCCCTTGGCGATCAGCAGGCGCAGGACCGTGTCGAGCAGGGTCGTCTTGCCGACACCAGGGCCACCGGTCACCACCGCCATCTTTGAACCGAGCACCAGCTTCAGCGCCTCGCGCTGCGAAGTGGCGAGGGATTTGCCTGTGCGGCTCTCCACCCAGGGAATAGCCTTGTCAAGGTCGATTTCCGGCCAGGGTGCTGGACCAGACGCACGCTCGATCAGTCGGGACGCAATCGCCTGCTCGGCTAGATGGAGCCCTTTCAGGAAGAGGCAGGTCTCGCCGCCGATTGTGTCCGAGACGACGTCGCCTTTTGAAAGCTCCTCGACTATCGCTATGCGGATCAACGCCCCATCCACCTCGAGCAGTTGCTCGGCCAGACGGGTCAGCGCCTCTACCGGCAATGCGCAGTGTCCCTCATCGGTGGCTGCCTGCAGTGCGAATGAAATGCCCGCACGGATACGCTGCGGCGCGGTCTTTTCCATCCCGAGCTTAGCCGCAATGGCATCGGCGGTCCGGAAGCCGATGCCGCGCACGTCCTTGGCCAGCCGATATGGGTCCTCCGTCATAACCTGGATGGCCTCATAGCCGTAGGTCTTGAAGATGCGCACCGCCCGCGCTGTGCCGACCCCGTGTGCGTGAAGAAAGATCATGATCTCCCGCACTGCCTTCTGCTCAGTCCAGCCCGCCACGATGCGGGAGGCGCGCATGGGGCCAATCCCAGGCACCTCCGTCAGGCGTTCAGGGGCAGCCTCAATGATCTCGAAGGTATCTATCCCAAAGGCGGCCACGATGCGTTTGGCCATGGCTGGCCCAATGCCGCGCATCTGGCCGGAGGCAAGATATTTCTCGATGCCCTCGGCTCCGGTCGGCGGCGTGGTCTTAAGCACCTCAGTCTTGAACTGCAGCCCATGCGTACGGTCGCTGATCCAGAGGCCACTGGCCGTAACCCACTCCCCGGCCGACACCGCCGGGGTGTGGCCCACGACAGTAATGAGGTCGCGCTTGCCCCGGGCATGGACTTTAAGGACGGCGAAGCCATTATCGGGATTGTGGAAGGTGACGCGCTCGACCGAACCCGCGAGCGTCTCGAGGACTGACCTCTTTTCAACTGGTGTGGGTCGACTCATCTGGTTCATGGCGCCTGCCAGGAAAAAATCCTGAGCCTCCGACTTTATCGCTGGATGGCACCACTGACGAGGATGCTCTCCCTATATTAGCATCGGATGTTCTCTATTTGTTTCAAGTCTTTTTTGCGGCGATTCAGGCTAATACCGGCTCTATCAAAGACAGTTTGCCGGTTTGGTTGTGGTGCCAGCTAAGCAAGCGCCAAAACTGAGTGTTCATTGAATTGTGCCTGGCTTCCACAGGCGAGACGGGGATGAGTAACGTCAGCAAAGCGATACCCTCGCGGGATGGGACTGTGGATTGGGAGGAGCGGATGACAATGAGAGTCTCGCAATTTTCGGATGCGCAGGGCGCAGGCAAGTCCGCAGGTGCTGCGCCTCTTTGAGCAAACTCTCGACTGAGTTATCCGCGTGACGAGAAGGTCGTCTCCGAAACTCGGCTGCATACCCGGTCATAGCAGGATTGCCGATCTCTTCCCGCTACATCCATCCACGCCCGGACTGACAAGCGGGTGAGGCTCCCTCTCAGAGCTTCACGACCGTTCTGCGTGCGAGAAGTCCCTGCGGCGCGTAAAGCAGCACCGCGATTACCAAAATGATGGCAAAGGCATCACGGTAGCTAAGAAGGCTTTCCGGGAGGAAAGCCTGAAGAAAGACCTCAGTGAACCCTAGTAGGAATCCTCCGGCGACAGCTCCCGATAGACTACCGAGACCCCCAATTATGGCTGCGATGAAAGCTTTCAGGACCGGCAGAAAACCCATCAGCGGGTCTACGCTCCCTCGTTGCGCAACCCACAGGACCCCTGCAACGCCCGCGAGCAGACCGGAGATGGCGAAAGCAGTCGCCACAACGGCATTCGCCCGTATGCCCATGAGGCGGACGATTGCGAAATCCTCTGCCGCAGCACGCATCGCACGGCCGAGCACCGTGCGATGGAGGAATAGGTTGAGGCCAACAAGCATAGCAATCGTCACGAGGATCGAGATCGCCTGGATTATGCCCAGGTGCAGCCCGGCGATCTCAATGGTTCCCGATAGGGCCATCGGGATTCGTACCGCCATCGGCCGAGCGGAGATGAAGTTCTGGAAGAGAACCCGAATGATAGCGCTGACAGCGAAGCTCGTCAGAAGTAAGGTCGTGCCGCTGGCCCCGCGCACTGACCGGAATGCGACACGTTCCATAAGGACGGCGAGCAGTATGGCAACGACGACGGCAGCAGGAAGCGCTAAGGCGAAGGGCACGCCGAGCAGGAGCGAGAAAATGAGCCCGTAACCAGCTGCGGTCATCAGCTCACCATGTGCGAAGTTGATCAGTCCCATGATGGAAAAGACCACTGCCAGGCCGAGGGCCAGGAGTGCATAGGTTCCGCCAAGGCTGAGCGCATTGACGAGCTGTTGCAGGAACATGTCCATTGGATTGATCCCTCTCCCGCTCACGCGCCAAGATAGGCGCCCTGTACTTCAGTTGAATTGCGGAGCTCATCGGCCGTCCCCGAGAGCACGATGCGGCCATTCGCCATAACGTACCCGTAGTCCGCGACCTCCAGAGATAGGGACACATTCTGTTCGACTAGCAGGATTGTTAGGCCGCGGTCGCGAAGCCCGATAATCAGGTCGAAAATCAGGTCGACCACCTGTGGGGCGAGTCCGAGTGACGGTTCGTCCATGAGAAGGAGCTCCGGGGACGACATCATCGAACGTGCAATGGCCAGCATTTGCTGCTCACCTCCCGAAAGAGAGCCTGCTTTTTGGTGCAATCTCTCCCGAAGGATTGGAAACCGTTCCAGCATGTCCTCACGAACCTCGCGGATGGAACTCCGTGACGAATGCGCTGCTCCGCCGAGCAGGAGGTGCTCATCCACGCTAAGGCTCGGGAAGATGCGCCGGCCCTCCGGTGTGAGCGTCATGCCCATCCGGACAATCCTCTCCGGAGAGAGCGAGGCTACATCCCGACCCTTGAAGAGGATGTTTCCTGCCTTCTTTCCGATAAGGCCCACGATAGCGTTTAGTGTCGAACTCTTACCAGCACCGTTGGCACCGAGCAGCGTCACGATCTGTCCTTTCCGGACGCTAAGGTCGATACCTTTCAGCGCCTCGACAGGTCCGTATGCTACCTTCAGGCCCCTGACGTCGAGTATCGCCTCCGGCAAGGGATTCAAGCTAAGCAACATCGTGCCATTTCCTTGGCATTGCCTTTACCGATGGAGGCGGCTCCCGCACGGCGTCCCGTCCCGGGCCCATTGTGGCTTTGCCCCGGGACGGGCCGAGGCGCGATTATGGGGCCGGAACGTCGGCTGCAGCAGGAACACCCTGGCTGACTAATTCACGGCCGCCATCCTTGATGCGTACGAGGGCGACGGAGCGGAGGGGCATGCCCTGTGTGCCGACGTAAGTGATGGGCCCGGTCACCCCAGGGACTTTCTCAAGCGAGGCGATTGCATTGCGAATGGCAGTAGGCTCGATTCCGTCCGCCTTCGTTACGGCCGCCTCGATTACCTTTCCGAGGTCATAGCCGTTCGCGATGTAGTTCGTATCGGGCTCCTGCCCCGTCCTCTGCTTGTACTTCGCATTGAATTTTGCGAGTGGACTTCCCTCAGTCGCAAAGCCCGCCGCCGTGAACACGACGCCTTCGACGAGCTTCCCGAGACCGAACGTGGTCGGGGAATCAATGCCGTCGCTGCCCAAGATTGGCGTGTCGACACCCGCGCTGCGCAGCTGCCGGATGAATGCCGGGAAGTCAGGCTCGTAGGCGGCTGTCATAATCACGTCCGGGGCAGGGTTGAGGGCCTTGATCTTGGTGACCTCGGCGCCGAAGTCCTGCTGGCCCATACTGAATGTACCTTCACCGACGATCTCGCCACCCTTGGCCTTAAAGCTGGTGGCGAAGTACTCGGGGAGCTTCAGGGTATAGGCGCTGTCGGGCGACTTTAGGATATAGGCCCTCTTGTACCCCTGCTCGATCGCGTGGTTGGCGAGAACAGCGGCCTGGACATTGTCGGCAGGATAGTTCCCGAACATGTAGTCGCCGACTGCAATTGGCATAGTCGGTGTCGTCGCGCAGAAGGAGAATGTGGGGATCTGAGCCGCCTGTGTGATTTGGCCCGCAGCAATCGACGGATCCGCGTCGCACGGTGTAATCATAATATTGACGCCCTGGTCGATCAGTTCCTGGGCAGCAAGCGCTGTCTGGGCGGCGTCGGAGCGCGTGTCCTTGATGATGAGCTTGATCGGGAACTTGCCAGCAATGCCGCCCGTGGCGTTGATTTCCTCTACTGCCATCTCGAGACCCTTAAGCGAGGGCTGATCGTAGGGTGCGAGATTGCCTGTCTGGGCCGTGGCCAGTCCGATTAGGAGTTCCTGAGCGGTTGCAGGAAGCGGCGACAGGGCCATTCCGCTGAGCATCGTCGTGATGCAAAGTGCTTTGATCTTCGACTTCATCCCAAGTCTCCCTCTGGTTTTAATGCAGGATGCTGGAGGCTGCGCCCCGCCGATAGCGAGGCTGCATTCTTCGGACGGGGATCCAGCCCGGACACCGCAGGGCGGCGGCGCCCGACATACGCTTCGATCACAGCTGGGTCTGACTGGACCTCGGCCGGTGCGCCGACTGCGATCTGTTGCCCCTTGTTCAGGACGACCACCTTGTCGCACAGGCGCATGATCAGCTTTAGGTCGTGCTCGACAACTAGGAGGCCGAGCCGGTATCGAGAGCGAATACGATCGAGCACGTGCATGAGATCCTCGGTCTCGGCTGGGTTCATGCCGGCCGCAGGCTCGTCGAGCAGCAGATAGCGCGGCTTGAGGGCGAGCGCCCGGGCGATCTCGAGCCGCCTCTGCGCACCATAGCTGAGTTCCCCTGCGAGTTGATCAACGTACTCCCCCAGCCCTACCTCGGCGAGTGCCAGCCGCGCTCCGTCACGGGGGTCCTCGCCGTGCCTGCGAACCGCACTTGCGGCCACTACAACATTCTCAAGAACGGTGAGATTCCTGAACAGGCGGATGTTCTGGAAAGTGCGACCCAGGCCAGCGACAGGCACTGCGTGGGTCGGAAGGGAGGCGATCTCTCTACCATCGATTAGCACACGGCCGGTGGACGGTGGCACAATGCCCGAGATGCTGTTGATGAGAGTCGACTTACCTGCCCCGTTCGGCCCAATGAGTCCGATCACCATCCCGGGCTCAATGTTAAAGTTGGCATTCTCAAGGGCGACCAGGCCCGAGAAAGTTTTACTCACGTTTTCGATACGAAGTGCTCCATCACCGGTAGGTGGCGAAATGTGGGTTTCGGGGGAGCCGCTTCGGACGCCGTTTGGGTTTTCGGTGAACCGCCGGAGGAACTTCAGGCGTTCGTCGAGTTCGCGGACTCCGAAGAGGCCGTCCTTGAGGCGATACATAACTACGAGAATCGCAAGGCCGACGCCAATGTCCGTCAATCCAAAGACAGTCGGTAGTGAAATTGGACCAAGGTCCAGGCCGCTTTCGAATTTCCGTAGCATCTCGACCAAAACCATGATGAGTGCAGTGCCGCCGACGGCCCCGGACACCGTGGTGACGCCGCCGAGGATAAGCATCGCCAGCAGCATGAAGGTCAGGTTGAAATAAAAATCTTTGGGAGAGAATGCACCGATGAAGTGCGCGAGCAAGGCGCCGGCCACCCCGGCGAGCACTGCACCCAGCACCCACGACACGAAACGGTGGAGCCGGACATTGACGCCAACCGCGGTCGCGGCGATCTCGTCCTCACGGGAGGCTCGCAGCTTCAACCCAACCGTCGAATCCCGGTAGATCCGCGCCACTGCTACTGCTCCGATCGCGAAGGGCAGCGCCATCCACAGACCAACCGCCCTCGGGATTCCGAAGAATGTCTGGCTCCCTCGCGTGAAATTAGTCGATGCGACGAGAACGACATGGACGATGATGAGGAAGCCAAGTGTGGCGATTGACGCTGCCGAGCCGCCGAGCCGGGCGATCGGTATCCCGATCAGCACGGCGACGAATACGACGACCAGCAGGGCGGCGGCCAGGGCCGGAATGAACGGCAACTGCATATCCGCGAGCCACTGCGGCAGGTGAGGCAGCGAGGTCTTTTGAATGACTGGATTGATAGTCAGCAGGCCTGACGCGTAGGCCCCAATGGCCATGAAACCCACATGCCCGAACGACACGATACCCGAATTTCCCGCATAGATGCCTATGCCGAGGACGGCGACCAAGTAGATCGAGAATAGAGCAATGATGCGCTCCCCGCCTCCCGGGAACAGGAGCGCCGCAATGATGGCTGCCGCCACTATCGGCAGCGAGGTTACGACGATCCCGATGACGGTTTCACGCCTGGCGCGCACCATCCTGCATCCTCAACTGCGGACCCGGCCTGCTTTGTCTCGGGTCAGTTCCCTAATCGACGTTACCCGCTAGAGACGGAATGTCAATCTTGTTCAAAATTCGTGATTGATTTACTGAAAATGTAACGAATATTAGAAGCGGTTGCGCCGCCACTGGGAGGCTCAGGTAGTGTCAATCCGGGATCGACTAACCGACGGGACCGTGGTCTTCACGCGCGCTGAACTGAAGATCGTCCGGCAACTCTTGTCCAATTATCCGGCGGCGGGCTTAAATACGGTGGCACACCTGGCCGCTTCGGCGGGCGTGAGCAATCCGACCGTTCTGCGCTTCGTGAACAGGCTCGGCTTCGAGGGCCATCCGGACTTCCAGAAAGCGCTCCTCAGCGAAGTCCAGGAGCGCATGAGTTCGCCTCTGTCCATGCTTGACGAGCGCAAGCCGTCGCCCGAGCAGAGAAATTTCTACCAGTACTTCCTCCAGGCCAGCATTCATGCGCTCGAATCTGCCATGCAGATGGTGCCTTCCGGAGACTTCGAGGCGGCCATTGAGGCGGCAGCGGACCCTAACGCCCGGATTTTTTGCCTCGGCGGGCGCTTCAGCGGCTACCTTGCGGGACTACTCTGGGCGCATATGAGGCAGTTGCGCGGCGATACATACTGGATAAACGGCACCCAAGCCGACCAAGTCGATCATCTCGTCGATCTCAGGAAGCGCGATGTTCTCTTCGTCTATGACTATCGCCGCTACCAGGTGAGCACCCTTCGCTTCGCCCGTCAGGCATCCGAGCAGGGAGCCCGGATCGTGCTCTTTACCGATCGGTGGGTCTCGCCAATCTCTGAATTTGCCAAGATCACACTGACCACGTCCGTCGACACCGCCTCCCCCTACGACACTATGGTTCCGGCGGTTGCTCAGACTGAAGCTTTGATTGCGGCCTTGACAACTCGTCTCGACCGCCAGTCGCGATCGCGAATTGAGCGGCTGGAAGAGCTTCGGCGGACCTATGCCATCACGGAAGACGCCCTCAATCCATTGATTGACGGGAAGCAGTCAGTTCCTCCAGCGGACAGCGTCAATAATGCGGAGAGACAGAGATGAGTGGAATCACAGTCAAGTTCGGGAATGACTTGCTAAACCGAGATAGTTTTTACGAGGCCGGCAGGACGTCCCTACTTTTCGTAGACATGCAGCGAATCTGGTGCGAGCCGAACCTCGACCCGACTCACCCGCAGGATGGGAATAGCTACTATCATCGACGCCTGCGTGAGATCGTTATCCCGAACCAGATGCGTATTCTGGAGGCTGGCCGCCGGACGGGCTGCAACGTGCTCCACACCGTGATCGAGAGCCTCACGATTGATGGCCGCGACCGCTCCCTCGACCACAAGCTTTCCGGGATGCATGTGCCACGAGGCGCGCCAGAGGGAAGAATTCTAGAAGAGCTGACACCCATCGAGAACGAGATCGTCCTTCCGAAGACGTCATCGGGTGTCTTTAATTCGACGAACATCGACTACGTGCTGCGCAACCTGGATACGCGCTATCTCATAATCGCAGGAGTGATCACCGACCAGTGTGTGGATATGGCCGTCCGGGATGCAGCGGACCGGGGATATCTCGTCACCGTGGTCACCGATGCCTGCGCTACCTACAGCCAGGAGCGGCATGATGGGGCGCTGAGGGCGTACTCCGGATACTGCTGGGCCACTGATACCGACACAGTTGTCAAGCGCCTTCGGAACCTGCGCTAGACCGCGCTCGGAATGCGGCATCCTTACAGGAAGACAACCCATGACCGACATAACAACAGCCAAAACGGCTCCCGAGACGATGGAACTCGCAACGTTCGTTACCACCGATATCGCCGGCATCACGCGCGGGCGCAGCTTCGATGCTGCGCAAACAGACGAGTACCTGCGCAAGGGGGTGGGTTGGGTGCCAGCCAATCTGGCTCTAACACCGTTCGACGTGATCGCCGACCCGAATCCATGGGGGTCGTCCGGGGACCTCCGCTTGATGGCAGACCCAAACAGTAAGGCACGGGTTACGTGCCTGCCTGGGGTATCGCCGCTGCACTTCTACCATTCCGACATCACGGATCTTAAGGGTGAGGCATGGGATTGTTGCGTCCGGAGCTTCCTGAAACGCACTCTCGAAGAATACGAGAAGGTGGGGTTGAAGGTTGTCGCCGCCGTCGAACAGGAGTTCCAACTACTTGGGGTCGATTGGCCGCATGCTCCCTCCTTCGGACTGCGGGCCCAGCGCAGAGCCGATCCGTTCGCCCCCCTGCTGATGCAGGCGCTCCGAGAGGCGGGAGCCGAGCCTGAAACATTCCTTCCCGAGTACGGCAAAGACCAGTTCGAGATCACGTGTAGTCCGTCCCCGGCCCTGGAGGCGGCCGACCGCGGCATCACGATCCGTGCGATCACCAAGGAGGTGGCTGCGCTGTTCGGGTGGAATGCCAGCTTCGCGCCGAAGACCCAACCCGACGGGGTTGGCAATGGCGTGCACCTCCATTTCAGCTTCACAGACCTTGCAGGAACGCCCGTCACCTTCGATGCGTCCAGGCCGGGACGGATCTCCCAAACGGCGGGGGCTTTCGCGGCGGGCGTGATAAGGCACCTCCCGGCCCTGATCGCCTTCACGGCGCCCTCGGTTCTGTCATATCTTCGGCTGGTTCCTCACCACTGGAGCGCGGCATATACCTGCTTTGGAGAGAGGAATCGGGAAGCGACGCTGCGCATCTGCCCAACACTTGATCTACCGGGACGCGATCCCTCGAGGCAAATGAATATGGAGTACCGTGCAGTCGACGCCTGCGCGAGCCCGCACCTGTCGCTCGCAGTGGTGCTGAAGGCAGGACTAGAGGGAATCAAAGCCGGTCTCCAGGATCCGCCGCTGATCAGTTCCGACCCGTCCGAACTTTCGGAGGCTGACCAGGAGCGCCTCGGCGTCCGCCGTCTGCCGGCAAGCCTGCCGGAGGCGCTGGACCGCCTGGTACAGGACGAGGTGGTCACCGGGTGGTTCTCCGAGGATTTCCTTGACTGCTATCTTGCGATGAAGCGGAAGGAGATCGAACTTGTGGATGGACTGAATGCGGACGAACTCTGCGCCCGCTACGCTGCCATCTACTGATGCACAGGTGCGGACCATGAGCATCGTATTGGCTACCGGGACCATTGCCTCCCCGCAGTCGACTGCCTCGCGGCAACACCTTCTCGCAATCGACGAGCCCCCTCCCTATTCGGTTATCAATCCGGATGGCACGTCGCCCATCCTGCTGCTTTGCGAGCATGCCTCAAACCGTATCCCGCGGGTGCTGGGCGACATTGGCCTTCCGGAGCATGAGCGGCAACGCCACATCGCCTGGGACATTGGCGCAAGCGCCCTTGCACAGCACCTCAGCAGGAGCCTCGACGCACCGCTTTTTCTGACTAACTACTCGCGACTGGTCGTAGACTGCAATCGGCCATTCGCCGCCCCATCCTGCATCCCCGAAGTGAGCGAGACCACCAAGGTTCCAGGCAACCAAGGCCTCTGCGAGGAAGAGCGAGCACTAAGGATTGAGACGCTGTTCAAGCCTTTCGCGGATGCAGTTTCCCGCCGCCTCGACATCCTTCAACGAAGCGGCAGGCGGACATTCGTCGTCGGCATACACAGCTTTACGCCTGTCTATTTTGGCAAGAGACGACCATGGGAGGCTGGCGTCCTATATGCAGGAGCAACGGAGTTCGCGAGGTCACTCTTGGCCGGGTTGCGTGAGGATTCTCGCCTCCCAGTGGGCGACAACGAGCCATACAACATCCATCCCGATGAGGACTATACAGTACCCGTGCATGCGGATGGCCGTGGCCTTCCGGGTGTCCTCATCGAGGTCCGTCAGGACCTGATCAATACGCTGGACGGTGTTGCGGCTTGGGGCGAACGGTTGGAACGGTGCTTTCGAAGAGCGCTCAGGGAATGTCCCTGAACCGCCCATAGGTTAGCTGTCACCGGTCTGATTTCGATCCAGGGCTGTAGGTTAGCTCCTAGAGGGTGGACGCCCTCTACTGCCTTGATGTGCCAAAGTGGAGGTGTTGAGCACCACTAGAGAGAGGCGCAAATGGGCGAGATCCGCACGATTGGGGTGGATCTGGCGAGGCTATCTTCCAGGTTCACGGAGTCGACGCATCGGCGCAATCCAGTTCCGCAACAAGCCGCGGCGGCACTAGGTCCTCCCCTTTTCTCGCCTGCCCGTAATGTCGGCGCAGTGGTCTACAATGATGAATCCTTCTGCTCTCCCCGAGCTGGAGAGAGCAGAAGGCGAAGGTCGACAGGTTCAGATGACGAAGAAGTCGTCGTAGCCGAGCGTCGTCTTGTTGGAGATGACAGCGAACTTCACCTGGTCCTTCGAGCCGATGCCGTCCGCGTCGTAGTAGAGCACGCCCTTCTTCTTGTCGTAGATGACCCGGTCCTCCCGGTCCTGCGCTTTGGTGCCGACCGTGAACATGTCGGACGAGAACTTCTTGCCCCTGGACGAGCCCGAACCCAGCTTGGTGAAGTACTTGTTGTCGAGCCAGATCGCGTCGTAGCGGGAGGAGAAGTCGATGATCTTGTCCACGTTCGAGCTGCTCACCTTCGTGTCGAAGATGAAGGTGTCCTTGCCCGAGCCGCCCTTCAGGTAATCCTTGCCGAGCCCGCCGGCGAGCTTGTTGTTGCCCGAGTTGCCGTAGACGTAGTTGGTGTACTTGTTGCCTTCGAGCGCGAGATTGCTTCTGCCCGAAGCGGCGACCAGCTTCTCGACCTGATAGCTCGAGGACGTGCCCAGTTTGTAGCTGACATAGGACACGACAGTGTCCGTGCCGCCTCGGGAGCCCTCGATGGCCTTGTCGCTCCGGTGGTCGACGTAGAAAGTGTCATTGCCAGCGCCACCGTACATCACATCGGCGCCAGACTTACCGTCGAGATGATCACTACCCGCCTCGCCTTTCAGTGTATTCCGGCCAGCATTGCCGATAAGTGCGTTCGAAGAACTGTTACCGGCCAGACTGATAGAGGCTGAACCCGTCGCAACGAGATTCTCGACGTAGGCTGGAAGCTTGAGGCTTCCGCTAAAGACCACCGTGTCAGTGCCTCCGCTCGCCGTCTCGATCACCTGATCGCTTCCACTGATGTAGTAGGTGTCGTTACCGCCGGCTCCCTGAAGAATGGCTGCACCGCTGCCATAGAACTTGTCGCCAAAGCGAGAGCCGATCAGGCGTTCGATGGACGTGTAGACGTCGCCGTTTGCGTCACCGCCCGTACCACCAGTCAGGCTCGCAACAATCCTCTGAGTTGCGCTCGAGAAGGTCACCGTATCAATGCCGTCCCCGCCGTTGATAACGTCTGCTCCGGCACCACCGTCGAACTGGTCACTCCCCTGACCACCGTTCAGCTCGTCGATGAAGCGGGTTCCGACATAATCGTCATTGAGTGAGGTGCCGGCCATCGTGATCCCGGCCTCGCGCGGGTCAATGATCTGCGTGCGAATAGTCGGCTCTCCATCATGCCACCAGCTGACAACAACGCGACCGTCTACCAGTGTTGAGATGCTGGGCATCCGATCATTGACACCGTGTGGCGTGTGGATCGTGAATGCTTCCCCATCTTTGACGCCGTCCGCCTGATAGACTTGACCTTTGACTTCAGTGCTGAGTGACGCGTAGACGTGATAATCGGCCCAGGCGATCATGAAGCGGCCGTCGTTCAGAGCGGTCACGACGGGATCCACTTCCACGCCGGCTATGGAACTCACCTCGAAAGCAATACCTCGCGCCGTTCCGTCAGCATCGAAAACCTGCGCCCGAACTGCATAGTCCTCAGCCCCGGAACTTCCGTCATTCACCTTCCAGGTCACCACGAAGCCACCATCAGTGAGCTTCGTGATCTGTGGATGAACATGAACAATATCCAATGAGGGATCATCTTCGGCCACCTGAATGATATGTCCATCTCCATCACTAGAGATGATCGCAGCCTGCAGGTTGATGGCACTCGTGTCAGTTCCCTGCGACCAGGCAACCACATACCCGCCGCCCTCCAGCGCTTGGATAGCAGGCTTTGCATTCTCATTGTCTAAGGTGAACTGAATGTCGCTGATTGGGCCGACGCTGTCACCATCAGCATCATAGCGGGCCACCCATACGTAGGCGCCCATATCACCAGGAGCGGGGTCCTCAAGGTCACGCCACGTGACGGCAAACCCACCGTCGCTGAGCGTCGTGATGTCCGGCTGAACCAAAGCATGGGCCGGCGGAACCGAGATGCCGTCATTGATCTTGAATCCAGTCCCGATCTTTGTGCCACTGACACTGAAGATCTGACCGTAAATGTCTGCGTTCTCACCATCGTCGAGATATGCACGCTGATCCGTCCAGACAGCGACGAACCGGCCATCCGCCAAAGCGGCAATGTTCGGAAGTTGCTGTTCGCCGGCCGAGGTCGTGTTGATGGTGAATTGCTTGCCGCGAGGTGACCCGTCAGCATTGATGATCTGAGCGCGGACCTCCTGGGCATCGTGATCCACCCACGCGACCACGAACCGGCCATCGGCTAGCGCCGTTACATGCGGTTCGTCGTTGTCTCCAGGTCCATTTATGAGGATTTCCGTGCCCCAGCGCTGAGGAGTTGCCATGTTTTGTAAATCCCTGGTTCAACTGGCGAACAGAAAGAGGGGCGACCTGCCGCTCCGGTTCGCGAATCGCGAATGTTCTGCTGCAGTGACTACTCGGGCGACCAGCGGCGCGCCCCACTCAAACGAGTGGGGATGACTTGATTGTTAGCGCTCGGTGCGAAGGACAGTGGTGCGTCAGTTGATCTAGGTGCAGCTATGCGCGCCCTGCCGTTGCCGGTGAGCAAGTGCCGGGACAATCAGGAAATATAGTGTGATAACATTAGCAAAAATTCACACTGAGTTTTGCCCGGGATACGAATGGTGGCCGTTAACGCCGTTGCGCCTCCCAACCGGATTCGCAATACCAGTAGTATGCTCGAACGCTTACAACGATGAAAAGCCGACTCCAATCAATGTAGCGTTTGACTTGTTTGGCTGCTTCCGTATAGGGCGGCTTAGAACACATACCTAGCGGCGTAGACTGCGTCACCGAGCCTAATAGGCGCTTGAGGAGAGATGCAGCAATGAAAGCGAAGCAAGTATTTGCTTCTTGAGGGGGTGATCATGGCAGGTGAGAAGCTGCGCAATCTCATATTTCTCAGTGCTTTCCTCGCGGCTTTGACTCTGCCAGCCCTCGTTGGCGCACTACCTCAGTCGCGTGATAAGGCTATTCTTACTATATCTGGTGCAATTGAGGTTAAGAACAGCGAGGAAGGGTTTGTGTTTGACCGCCCGCTCCTCGAAAGCCTTGGCATGCACACGCTCAGAACCTCGACAAACTGGACTACAGGCGTGAGGACATTCGAGGGAGTACTTGTCCGCGATCTTCTGAGGCGAGTTGGGGCAAAGGGAACATCTGCGATAGCAACTGCACTCAATGACTATTCGGCAGAGATTCCACTCTCTGATTTTGATAAGTTCGATGTCTTGCTGGCGCTTCGCATGGATGGCCGCGATTTGCTTCGTCGAGACAAAGGTCCAATTTGGATTGTGTATCCCCGCGACCACAGTCCTGAGCTGCAGGACGCACGTTACGATCACCGCTGGGTCTGGCAGTTAGACAGCCTCAAGATTCGCTGATGTCGCACAAGTTTTTCATTCGTGCTTCAGCTCTGTCCTCGATTGCCGTCCTCGTCTCATTTGTGTGCCTTGTCCTGGCGAGTAGTCGCCTGATTGATATTGGGCAGGATTTAAAGAGCGGCATTGGCGAGAATATTGTCTGGTTAGCTAGTCAAGCCCAGTATGAGGGTGTCCGGCTGTGTGATACGGTTTCTCGCTATGTTGGAGGCGATCCTGCTGTTGATAGCGGAGAAGTTGAACTCCGCCTTGATGTTTTTTTGAGTCGCCTAGAGGCGGTTCGCGATGGCCAGCCTCGGGCCTACCTGGCAAGCCTCGGCTATACCTCAAAGCTCGATGCGGAAATTGCGGCTCTGATAGCGCTTGAGGCTCGTATCCGTACTCTTCACCGCACTGATAGGAACATCGATGCCGACATCCGATCTACCATTCAACCTCTTGTGACGACTTTGCGAGATGCCGCGAACAGGAGCAGTCTGGTGGAGCGGGATCGCGCGATGCAGTTGCGGGATGACCATTTCAGCGCTCTGCTCCAGGTCTTTGCCTATATTTTAGGGGTAATCTTCAGTTGCGGAGTGCTGACCATTTCCCTTCTTCGTGAGCAGCGGAAGGTCGCGTTGACAAGAGCCTCATTGCAGAAGGAGCGAGAGCTTAGTCAGCTCTATCGAGAGTTCGTATCAATGGTCTCGCATCAGTTTCGGACGCCTTTAACCGTCATCGATATGACTGCTCAGCGCATAGCGAGGCGTGGAACGCGAATGACAGAAGAAGAGATCTATAAACGGACAGCGGCCATTCGCGATTCAGCGGTGCGACTAACCAGGCTTATGGAAAGCACCCTGAATGCAGCCCGCTTCGATCAAGGGGAAATCGCTTTCCAACCTATTGCATGCGACCTTGCTAGTCTCATCCTTGATGTGTCAAATCGCTACACCATGCTCGAACCGGGGAGAAGGATCGAGGTTGATTGCCAAGCTCTACCATCCACTCTTTTATGCGATCCAGTCTTGATGGAACAGGTGATTAGCAACCTGCTCTCGAATGCTCTGAAATACTCCAATTGCAGCACATCAGTCCATATCCGGGCTTGGGTGGAGGGAGACTGGATAGCTACGACAGTTCAAGATTTTGGAGTCGGTATTCCGGCGGAGGATGTGCCTCGCCTCTTCGATCGATATTTCCGAGCCAAGACAGCTAGAGGTACGACCGGAACCGGTGTGGGACTCGCCTTTGCTCAGGAGATCGTCCGCATGCACGGGGGGGCCATCGAGGTCGAAAGTCACGTAGGTACTGGGACTACATTTACAATCCGACTACCAAATAGGCCAGCGGACGACCACTCCCAGATGGCAGGTCCAGCTACGTTTGCTTCCGCGGATTGATGTCGTCTCCTGTTTCAGAGCGCAAACTAAATGACAAAGGGCTTCCTAGGAAGAGGCTTATCAAATCCGTCTGCCGATCTGTTTGTGTCTTCCGGAACAAGTTGCCTAAGGTGTAAGTCAGTGTGTTACGCGTGACCCCGAAGCTCGCGGCAATCTCATCCAGCCGCTTTCCTTCAGCCAACGCAAGAGCTAACCGCGTTTCCGCTGGCGTTAGATTGTACAAGCGGGCGACCAGTTCAGCCGGAAGGCGCGGACGACGCTCAGGATCCGAAATGAACACGCATACCATCGCTCGATCACGTGCTGCCGCTGACGATCGCAGTGGGCTTACCAGCAAGGCTAGCGAGCGACGCCCAGAATCTCGCGATATTGCAATCGCCCCCTCCTGGCCCCTAGAGGACTGACCCTGAACCTCTAGAGCTCGCTCAATCAACTCACGGATTTCCTGTGTTTGCTGGGCCGTAGCTCCGCGCAGGAAACCATCATTCGATATCGTCAGCCCGTCCGCTCCATTGGCGATTTCTGTGGCTGTCCGATTGACGAAGATGACTTTTCGGTTGGCTCCGATCAGTACGATGCCTAGTGCGATCTGATTGAGCACTTCAGCTGCCCCCGAGAGAGCATCGTGAGTGTCTTCATGGCGCAGCTGGGATAATGCAGCCTCCAGGTCTGGGAGTTTATCTTGGATACTATCTCGCATACGTGCAACTTGACGGAGGCGGGCCTCTACCGTGGCTAGCAGAACGTCAAGATCTATGGGTTTTGTCAGATAATCGTCGGCGCCTGCCTGTTTTCCGGAAATGACATCTGCACGGTCCGCAAGTGCTGACAGGAATACAAATGGGACATTGGCCATATTAGGAAAGCGGCGTCGAAATTCCTGAAGAAAATCAAGGCCGTTGAGATCAGGCATATCGACGTCACATAATATCAAATCTGGGGTGTGGTTGCTAAGAACCTTCAGTGCATCGGAGCCGTTGTCGGCCAATAGAACATTGTATCCATTGTCCCGCAGTTCCTCCGCAATAAGCGCCCGAATATGGGGTTCATCCTCTACGCATAGAATGAGTGGCGGCATGTTCTACTCTTGAGCGGGGCGATCTAGAGGTTGGGCAGCTGCGTGCACTGGGACCTCGGAACGGAGGTTGGTCGGTGACGGAAACAGTAGGATGATGTCTAACATCTAAACGTGTGGCTGTCTTGGCGTATGGGCAACTCCGAAACGTACACCAGGGATTCCGGATCCGCGAAGACAATGAGAAATTTTGTTTCAGCGGAAGCTGCGCCCTGGCAGTCTGTGAGATTCGGGGAAGTTATTTATCCCGTCTANCAGGGATTCCGGATCCGCGAAGACAATGAGAAATTTTGTTTCAGCGGAAGCTGCGCCCTGGCAGTCTGTGAGATTCGGGGAAGTTATTTATCCCGTCTAAGTGCCCGTTTGAAAATAGGCGCCTACCCCAACATGCAGGGAGAGCGGCCGATCCGGTGCGCTAAATGTTGTGCCATCGGGCAATTCTCAAACGGGCTCTAAGGATCTGAGGGCAGTCACTGCTGACTGTCGCCAAGGGAGAGAGTTCAGGCGGCTTGGCGTGGCTGCCTCACACCACCGCTCCCCGATCCATTGAATGCCTAACGGACTTGCCCAAGCTCCAGACGCAGTCTCCAAGAATAGTGGCGATGCCATACCGGCGCTGCACCGGATCGGCGTTCTCATACAGAGCAATCTATGCGGATTCGGCGCTGCTCAACCAGAAAGGTGAGCCACGATCCTGGCGCCGCACCGACTCGTCCGGGCAATGGCTTGAGCAACATTTCTGCACCACGTGCGGATCGGTCGTATTCATGCGAGCTTAGGCGCTGACAGGCGCTCTCTCGGTATCGGCCGGCTGTCTGGAGGACAGAGAGTTTCCCGCTCCCCAGATTCTCCATTGGCCCGATAGGAAACGCCAATGGCTGTGTCTGGAAGGAGTGCCTGAAGCGAGCTCGCCGTGAGAGATAATTGCTGTCACTGTGCAGCCTGAGAGATCCACGGGTTGCGCAAGAAATGATGGGAGAGCCGGGCTCACCTAGGAGCCGGGCTCTGCGCGATTCTCGGGGAGCGTCTGCAAGCATCTTCAGTTTAACCAACGGCTTGTTGCCCAATTGGCTGCGGACATTACCGGATCAGGTCACCGAAATCTGGTGGCGTTTGCTACCGAATGCCGGTGATTTCGGCGACTTGTCGTCAGTTGCATCACTCCGAGGAGACACGATCTCAGCTTACCTGGTGATTGCCCACCATACCCACTTCGACTACCCTTCTATTTACGCTTGGTTTAGGCTGGGCTTTGAGGGCATCGGCCAGTTCCCACGAGGTATTCTGGTAAGAGTTCGGTGTCGGCGGCTCGAACCCAGGTTATTGTTGCCCTACTGTGGCTACCTGCAAGCTCTCCGACTATACCATTCGGTCTAGTTGGCAGGCACAGATGACTTTTGCTAGGCTCGATCCAATCAAGCCGCACTAGTCATTCCACGCACTACCGACTGAGGAATACGATGGAGGAACGCCGTTCAAGCAAGAGGGCGCCGACCATTCTTGCAGGGCGCATCTGGATCGGTGACCAGGCAGACGGCATCGAGTGCACAGTACGTAACATTTCGGGCACTGGGGCGCAAATCCTCACCCATGCCCCACTCGTACTCCCCAATGAGTTCGAGTTCGCGATTCCGAAGCGTGGTCACTCATCTTTTGTCCGTCTCGTGTGGTCGAGCGGGAAGAGTCATGGGGTTATGTTTCTCCCGGGCCGACCGGAGGACATTGAGCTTTCGCCTCCATCCCTAGAGGCTGCATTTGCCGTGGATCCGCGCATCCAAACGGTGATTGACGACGCGCGAGGTCGGCTTGCCACGATCATGAACATTCCGGTCGCGGCTGTCCGGCTCAGTCTTGATATCGATCCGATGTGACGCACCAGGATTGAGGCGCTCCTGTGCCTCTCACAGGGCGCTTCTCCTATGTCACTGAGGTTGGCTGTTCGTCGGCTGCCCACCGCTCGCGGATTTCTCGGTAGGAGGACGCACGGCCGGAACCGGAATGGCGGTCACATTCCCTTCCCTATAGCGCTCCACTGCGCGTGAGACACGCTGCCCGTCTCCCTCAATGCGGGTGTTGACCACGTACGGAGGCCAGGGATCGGTCACATGTACCGCCCGGTTCCACGACTGGGCCTCACCGGCCGACAGGGTGATCGTATCGCGCCGCTTCAGATAGTCATTGCATCCGCCGAGACTTGCCGAAAAGAGAACGGCAATCGCTGTGAGCTGGTGCCGACTACTTAACAATTTTCTTCTTTGCATTGCGCTTTTCTAGCTGCAGTTCGACAATGTGCCCATAAGGCCCGATAATCCCTGCCCCATTGGCAAAGCGCTTCTGCGCATCCTCGTCGACTTCGAGCTTGCCCATGAGGAAGAAGTCCACATCGTTAGCAGGCTTACTCGCGTCGAGTGGCGTTTTCAATGGCTGTCCCGGCTTAGCTGGCCTAACCAGATGCGGTGTGACAATGATGATAAGATCAGTCTCCTGCTCCTGGAATGACGACGAGCGGAAGAGAGCGCCCAGGACCGGCACCTGGCCGAGCCAAGGGATCTGGTCCTGATTCTTGGTGTGCGTGCTCTGCAGGAGTCCAGCCATAGCGAAGCTCTGGCCGTCGCGAACCTCTATCATGGTGCTGGCGCGCCGCGTAATGAAGGCAGGAATGGCAATCAACCCGGTCCGGACCGTGACGGTTTCATCCACCTGGCTGACCTCTGGCTCCAGCTTTAGGTTGATCAGGCCGTTGTCGAGGACTGTCGGCGTGAAGTTCAGCCGCACACCGTATTCCTTATACTGAACCGTAATCTTGTTATCGTCAGAAGCGATCGGAATCGGGACCTCACCACCAGCCAGAAAGCTCGCCTTCTCGCCGGAAAGCGCGATGAGGTTCGGCTCCGCCAAGCGGCGCGCCAAACCTTTGTCTTCGAGCGCCTGCACGAGAATATCGGCACTCACCCCGCCTCCCAGAACTTGCGCGATCAGCGTTCCGAACGGCTGGTTCCCACTGGGGAATGATGGATTGAATTGCACGACGCCCGACGATGTCGTCGGGTAGACACTGCCCGACGTCAACCCACGTCCTCGAGACTCGTTACCGCGCCTTACGTTCCAACTCACGCCGAGTTCTCGCCCCGCATTTCGATTTGCTTCGATAAAGCGCACCTCCAGCATGACCTGCTGTCCTCCGCTGACGCGCAACGCATTGATTACGCCGCCCGATCCATACTGATCAGCAATATCTATTGCCTTGCGAAGTGCGATGGCATCGGGCACGGTACCACTCAGCCGCAAGCGTCCGTTGACGGTCTCGACCCGCACATTGGCCTGCGGAATTGCTTGGCGGAGTGAGACCTCGAGATCCGGCATATCGGCGCCGACCTCGACAGTAACAGTACCTAGCATCGTATCCCCGGGCCCGAAGACCCCAATTCTCGTTCGGCCTTCAAGTTTGCCGAGCACATAGAAGGTGCGTCCGGTCAATGGAACGGCCGTCGCAATGTCAGGATCGCCAACGATCACTCTCTCGACATCGACCGCGGTTCTTGCCGTCAGGAACTGCCCCTTCGCTACGTTAATTCCGCCGACCGCACGGCCATTGCTGAAGCGTATGAAATGCTCCAGTTCCTGAGCAGTGGACGGGTCTGAAAGGGCGCTAGCAAAGATCGTGACGACAAGCGCCAGCGCAGACCAGAAGCCCCTCCGGTCGCAAGAATAACTGTGCTTCAGCATGGAGAGTATCCAGTTCATGCCATTGATCTGCTGGTTTAGGTCGTTCCAGGGTCCAAATCTATTCGACCGAGTGATCTAGACCTCCAACTTGTGGGGCGCCATGGTTAACGCGACGTAAAGATATTTGCTGTCTAGTTCGCCTCCTAGATGAAATCTTCGGCTGCGGCATTAAAAGCGGCAGCATGAGACAAGAGTGAATAACGTACTAAGTACGGGGGCGAGAGATGCTAATATTTGAACAGGTGCGGAGAGCTGGCCTGCTAGCTTGTATCGCGTCCTTTCTGACAGCGTGCAACAGCACCGGAGATTTCAATTTCTCGAGTTTCGGTAACACAACCCCGGGCATTGAACTTCCCGCGACGGTCGAGCCCTACCCAGACGCTCAGGTTCTCTCGGTCGCCAAGCAGCAGTTCGCCGCTCGCAATTACGGTCACGCCGCCCGATATTATGAGCGCGCTGTGGAGGTCATGCCGAACAATCCTGAGACGTGGCTCGGCCTTGCTGCATCCTATGATCGTGTCCGCCGCTATGATCTTTCAGACCGCGCCTACACGGAAGCCGCGCGCCTCATAGGGGATCGTCCCGAGTACTACAACAATGTAGGCTACTCCTATTTGCTGCGGGGAGATGTCGCGAAGGCCCACAGCAACTTCCTCAAGGCGCATGAGCTAGATCCAGACAATCTCACGATCAACAACAACCTGGAGATGCTGCGCTATAGCTCTAGACGGTCTAGCTAGGTCGAGTGCCCTCGGCGAAGCGGGGCCGCTTTGCTGCTAACGAATGCAGCGCGAAAATTAACAGAGTGGAGTCGGCCAAGGTAAGCAACTCTAGGTGAATCGAGCATCCCATAGGCCCATCTCTCGTGAAGGCACGTCCTTTAACAGTCCGGGTTAGGCCATCTGGCCGACCTCAAGCGGCTGGCGTTCTAGACTATCAGGCTGAGTCGACCGGAGTTCAGAAATTATTCTTAAATGGGACAGCACAAGCGAAGGCTCTGGTTCCTAAACACCATCCGAGCAAGGACTTGTGGCAATGCTGCCCATTCCGGGCGGCGGACTTAGGCAACAAGGTCGAGGAAAAAAGAATGAAGTCTCTCATCACCCGCTTCGCCAGGGACGAGTCCGGCGCAACCGCTATCGAGTATGGCCTCATCGCTGCCGGTCTGGCGGTTGTCGTCATCGCAATCTTCCAGACCGCCGGTCCGGTCGACACCTTGATCAAAAACCTCTTCGCCAAAGTATCGACCGCCGCCGGCGTCTAGGATAGGGGCGACCCAAGGATCTTAGAGGCTCGTCGAGTTCTTGAAGCGGACGAGTAAATCCTCTGTCCGCTTCAACATTCATCTTGCGTTGAAACAGCACAACTCACATGCGAGGAGGCACCGTTGACGATCGCGGCGCTAACAGTGTCCATTGCGGGCTTGGCCTTCGTCGCCTCAGTGGCATATGCGGGTGTGATGGATCTCGTCACGATGAAAATCCGCAACGGGCTCGTTCTCTTTCTGCTGGCCGCCTATGCGGGGCTAGCTCCTTTGGCAGGTTGGACTGCGGCGGAGATCGGGATGAGTGTCGCCAGCGCTACAGGCGTACTCGCCTGCACGTTCATCCTTTTCGGATTCGGCTGGATTGGCGGTGGCGATGCAAAATTCGCCACGGTCGTTGCTCTGTGGTTGGGTGCCGAGCACACTCCTGTCTACCTGATCTACACAACCCTTTTCGGCGGCGTTTTAACGCTTGCGTTCCTTCAATTCAGGCTGATGACGCTCCCTGCCTTCTGTCTCAACAGATCCTGGATTACGCGACTGCACGCGAAGGAAACGGGGGTGCCATATGGGATTGCTCTCGCCACGGCCGCTCTCTTCCTTTTCCCGACAACCCGTTGGATGGAACCCCTGGTATAAACGGATCTGCAAGCCGCGTGGACGCCGGGCTGCCTATGACCTGCGAAAAAGTATTGTGACATGCTCCGCATCATCGTTCTCGTAATTGCCATCGGCGCCGGATGTCTCGCAGCATGGCTTGCACTGTCCGTGCGAACCACCAGCGTAATACCTCCCGCTATGACGACCTCCGCTCCATCCATACCCATGGAGGAGATCCTGGTGGCCGCCGAGGATCTCGCACAAGGCCAAGCCATCGCCAAGGGAAAGCTGCGCTGGCAGCCCTGGCCTCAGGGATCCCTCCACCCGAATTTCATCAGCCGTCAAGCAAAGCCGGACGCTCTGGCCAGCCTTGAGGGGGCCCTCGTTCGCAACTCCCTCGTTTCGGGTGAGCCCATTCGGGAGGATAAATTAGTCCGCTCCTCGTCTGGACTCCTTTCCGCTCTTTTGCCGGCCGGAAAGCGTGCAATCGCAATCCGTGTTTCGGCGGAGAGTACGGCTGGCGGGTTCATCCTGCCGAATGACCGCGTGGATGTGATCCAAACTATAGCGCGGCAACCCGGAAATCAGAGCGAGAACCTCACCCGCACCGTGCTCAACAATATCCGGGTTCTGGCAGTTGATCAGAGAGCCGACGATACGAAACGCGATGCGGCTGTCGTGGGCAAGACCGTCACCCTCGAACTCAGCCCAGCCCAAGCGGAAGTTATCGCTTCTGGTCAGGCAACCGGAGCCCTCTCTTTAGCGCTCCGCTCCGTGGTGGACGCCGATGAGATAGCGGTCGAGAGACGCGAAGTCGGCGGCGTGGTTCGCATTCTGCGCGCGGGGCGCAGCGAGATCGTGAGAACGCAGTAGTCGGAACGCCTTACTAAGAAACACGCCAGAAGTTCGGATCTGAAATGCCCGATATGCCCTTCGACTTACTGAACGAGTTGTCACCCAAGGCACCTTCCCGGCATGCTGACGTTCGACCTCGTTTCACCGTTGAACCCCAAGCAGTAGTCCCGCGAGCAGCGGAGCCACCCCCGGCTCTTGCGCGTGAGTCCCTCCGCATTCCGCGGGTAACGATCCACGCCTTCTGCGACAGCCTGGATGTGGCGGCCGCAATCGAGAGTGCTGCTGCCGACCGCGTGATGTCCCGGGCAAACACGACGGTGCATCAGGGCGGCATCGCGGCGGCCATCGAGTTCTACCGGCAAGCTCCGACGCCCAACCTAATTGTTGTCGAGAGCCGCTCCTCCGCAGGCCTCATAACTGAACTCGACAGTCTTGCTGAGGTTTGCGATGCTGGCACAAAGGTCCTGGCAGTCGGCCATACCAATGATATCGCCTTCTACCGGGAACTCATGCGGCGCGGGATCAGCGAGTACATGCTCGCCCCAGTTCAGCCATTTTCTCTGGTCGAGACTATTGCGGGCCTCTACGGAGAGACGACATCGAGCAAGCTCGGGCGTGTCTATGCCTTTATGGGCGCGAAGGGAGGCGTAGGATCATCCACAGTGGCGCACAACGTGGCTTGGACCATCGCCCGTCGGGTTAGCCTGGATGTCATCATAGCCGACATGGACCTTCCATTCGGGACAGCAGGCCTCGACTTCAATGTCGACGCGGGAGTGGGCATTGGCGAGGCCATTCAGGATCCTGCACGCCTGGACGAAGTTCTGCTCGACAGACTTCTGACTAAGTGCGGCAACAACCTGAGCCTGCTGGCCGCGCCCGGAACCCTCGACCGGTCTTACGATATTTGCGAGGGCACCTTTGAGCGACTGCTTGAGGTTGCACAGGCGAGCGTCCCGTTCCTGATCCTGGACATGCCGCATCTCTGGACTGCCTGGTCGCGAAACATGCTCAAGGCGGCGGATGAGGTTGTACTTACAGCTGCGCCGGATCTCGCCGGCCTCAGGAATACCAAGAGCCTGATTGACTTCCTGAAGCAGGCCCGGCCCAATGATCCGCCTCCGAAACTCATCCTCAACCAGGTCGGAATGCCGAAGAGGCCCGAGATTAAGCCGCGGGATTTCGCTAAGGCGGTGCAACTTGAGCTGACCGCGTGCATTCCCTTCGATGCCCATCAATTCGGAACGGCAGCAAACAATGGTCAGATGGCCGCCGAGATTACAGGAAAATCTGCCGCGGCAAGAGCTTTCGCAGAAGTCTCCGATGTCCTAACCGGCCGTCAGCCTCTGAAGGGCCGCCGAACTCCTTCATTCAACCTGAGCTCGATTTTTGGGAAGCCGAAGCGCTAGAGCGCATCGCGGCGAAGGAGTTCCGGCTCGTCGTCAACGAATGTGCCAACGTTGGAGCTGTTTACATGCGGATGAAAACAGCTCCAACGGCCCAGCACCATTTCACCAAAGCCTTCTTCGCAAGCAACTGGAGCCGGTATGCGGTAGAAAGCGCAGTTGCGAGGAATAGGCATTGTCCGGAAGCCGGAACTCCAGAAAGCTTTAGAGAATTGTCTAGAAAATCGGATTGCGCCCATTTGAAGGGCATGACAGTCCGAACCTACGACACCGACCTGAGCGATGCGGAATGGGCGATCCTGGCGCCCCTCCTTGCCTCCATACTGCGGGCGGCCTCGCAAGCACGACCTGCGTCAGGTGCTGAATGCCATTCTCTACATCCTTCGGGGCGGAGGACCTTGGCGTCTACTGCCGCGTGAACTCCCGCCTTGACAGAGCGTATACGACCATTTTCGGCGATGGCGTCAAGGAGGAACGTGGCGATCCATCAATGATGCTCTCCGTCCCCGGACCCGCATACTAGCCGGCCGCGGTCCGGAGCCGTACGCCGCCATCATCGACAGCCAGACCGGGCACACGAGCGAGGCCGGCGGTTAGCAAGGCTACGACGGTGGGAAGAGGATCTCCGGCGCCAACGGCATCTGGTGGTAGAAACCCAAGGATTGGTCCTGCATGTTCTCGTCCATCTCGCTGATATTCATGATGCATGACCCTCGCGGCTGAAGCCGTACTGGATGATCTGAGAAACCGCTATCCAGATGTGGAGTGCGTGTTTGCTAACATAGGCTTCTAGGGGCTAGCTAGCCTGGCTGGCAACGGAGCTGGATGGACGCTGCTCCTCGTAAGTGGTCGCGGCGCTGGGCCTGGGTACCTGTTGATCAGCCTGCGCCCGAGATGCCTGCGGGCTTTGCGGTTTTGCCTTGGTGTTGGGTTGTCGGGCGCACGTTTGCCTGGCTCGTGCGTAACCGCCGCTTGGCAAGGACTGGGAGCATCTTCCAGCCACGGCAAAGACTTGGATTGACCTCGCGATGAGCCATCTCATGACAAACGACTAAAGCATCGGACGGTTAAACGGACGCATAGCCGGCAGCCCT
>NZ_JAJATX010000037.1:22185-39280 GCF_020866965.1 Microvirga roseola | reverse complement strand
CTGCTTCAGTGGCCTTCTACCTCAATCAACGACTCCTGAGCCTAGGATAACCATCGAAGTGCTAGGATCGTTGGGGATACCGGACAGGTAGTCGGCATCTGCTATTTCCCAGCCTCCTGACGTCGGAGCAAGAGAGAAGGCGAATGCGCCATCGAGTGTCTCTGTCCCATTCTGATATGTTCCCCGGAGCGCGAGCCCAAATCCACCTTGGGTCGCATAGACCTGAGGGGCTTCCGCCGAGCTGAAACCTTCACTCAGCGGAAGGAGTTCGCCGGGTTGTGCCTGTCCTGCACTGAGAACCTTTTCGACAACAGACTTTCCACTGCTGTCGCTCTTGGTCCATGCGACAACCGTTCTCCCATCGCTTAAGGTTGTTGCTGTCACTTCCGAGTAAATCGCATGAACCGATGCATCATCGGATGCAATCAGGAAGGTATCGCGCAGGGTTGAGCCGTCAGGCTTGAAGATTCTGCCATAAACATAGGCCGCGCCACTGGCAGAAAACTCCGTCCAAGCGGTTGGAAAGCTCCCATCGGTGTATTGCGTCAGGCAGCCGTCACTGCCGAATGACTGAAAATTCACATAGCTTGGAACGGAGGACGTCATAAGAAGCCCCTGTGTCGATCAAAAACGTTATCATGTGTCGTATCTACATTGTCAGGGAGGCGCAAGCGGAAAGCCGTGTGCTTACGCACACAACGCTATGCGGCGGAAGAGGAAGAGCGGCAGGGCCTGCTTTTCTGCCCTGGAGTGGCACTCCGCTTGTTTAATCTCGCAAAAACGCCTGCAGCGCTTCCAGCGTCGCGCTCGGGTGTTCCTCCGCCACGAAATGGCCTGAGGTCACTCCGATCCCGGTGATGTGAGGCGCGAAGGATCGCCGCCATATGTCGAGGGGGGGCTGGGCCTGGCCCACAGGGCCGCTGACGAGATAGAAGTCGCTCCAGATCAGCTGCACCGGGCACTGAATCTTTTTGCCTGCCGCAAGGTCGGCCTCATCCGCTTCGATGTCGCGTGTCGCACCGGCGCGGTAATCCTCGCAGAAGGCGTGGATGCGCGAGGGTTCGTTGCAGCTCTTCCGGTAGGACTCCATCGCGCGCCGGTCGAAGATGTCGAGGTCGCCTGCGGCCGACCAGAGCTTCATGAGGCCCTCGAAATAGGACAGGGGATCCCGGCCGATCTCCTCTTCGGGCTTCGGGCGGGGCTGCGAGAGAAAGCCCCAATGCGCCTCCGGGATCTTGCCTGCCTTCATCTGTTCCCAGACATGGAAGGTGGGCAGGATGTCGAGCATGGCGAGGCGCTCCACCCGTCCCGGATGATCGAGAGCGAGACGGTAGCCGACCCGCGCGCCGCGGTCGTGCCCGATCACGGTGAAGCGGATTTCCCCCAGCTTCTCCATCACGCGGATCACGTCGCGTCCCATGGCGCGCTTGGAATAGGTCTCGTGCTGCGGGTCCCCTTCCGGGGCCGTGGACCAGCCATAGCCGCGCAGATCCATGCAGACGACCTTGTGGGTCTCGGCCAGCGCGGGCGCGAGGTGATGCCAGGTGGCATGGGTCTGCGGAAAGCCGTGCAGCAGCACAAGCGGCGGGCCGTCGCCTTTGGAGCGCGCAAAGATGCGGCCATGCTCCGTGTCGATCCAGTGTGACTCGAAACCGGGAAAGAGATCGTCGCTCATGGAAGGCCGCTCGCTGTTGATGCCTGGGACCTTCCTAAAGCTAGGGGAGGAGGGGCGCTTCGTCAGCCCCGCTCCCGCTCCACCGAACGCCAGCCGATATCGCCGCGGCAGAAGCCCTCCGGCCAGTCGATTTTGGAGACCGCCTCATAGGCCCTGGCCTTCGCCTCCGAAATGGTGGTCCCCAGGGCCGTGACATTGAGCACCCGGCCGCCATTGGCGAGAATTCTCTCGGCATCCTGCTTCGTGCCGGCATGGAAGACGATGACGTTCTCCAATTCTTCCGCCCGGCCGATGCCCTTGATCTCGGACCCCTTCTCGACTGCGCCCGGATAGCCCTTGGCCGCCATCACGACCGTCAGCGCCGCCTTGTCCGACCAGTGCAGGGACAGGCCGTTCAGCGCGCCGTCGCAGGCGGCGAGCAGCGCCGTCACGAGATCCGATTGCAGGCGCGGCAGCAGCACCTGCGTTTCGGGATCGCCCAGGCGCGCATTGTATTCGATCAGCTGCGGCCCATCCGTGGTGAGCATCAGCCCGGCATAGAGAATTCCCGTATAGGGCGTGCCCCGCGCCCTCATGCCGGCCAGCGTCGGCTCGATGATCTCCCGCATGACACGGGCCTGAAGCTCGGGGGTGAGCACGGCGGCGGGGGAATAGGCTCCCATGCCGCCTGTGTTCGGCCCCTTGTCGCCGTCGAAGACGCGCTTATGGTCCTGCGCCGTGCCGAAGGGAATGGCGGTCTCGCCGTCGCAGAGCGCGAAGAAGCTCGCCTCCTCGCCTTCCAGGTAGGCCTCGATCACCACCTCGGCTCCGGCCGCCCCGAGGCCGCCGCCGATCATCATGTCGATGGCGGCTTCCGCCTCCTCGAAGGAGGTGGCGACCACAACGCCCTTGCCGGCGGCAAGGCCGTCCGCCTTCACCACGATCGGTACGCCATAATTGCGGATATAGGTTTTTGCGGCCTCCGCATCGGTGAAGCGGCGGTAGGCGGCAGTGGGGATGTTGAACTCCGCGCAGAGATCCTTGGTGAAAGCCTTCGAGCCTTCGAGCTGGGCGGCGGCCCTGCTCGGTCCGAAGGCCTTGATGCCGGCCGTCGTCAGGTCGTCCACGAGGCCTGCGACGAGGGGCGCCTCCGGGCCGACCACCACGAAGCCCACCTGCATCACCCGGCAGAAGTCGATCACCGCCTGATGATCCGCGACATCGAGGGCAACGTTTGTCCCGTGCCGGGCCGTGCCGGGATTGCCGGGGGCGATGAAGAGCGCATCGCATGAAGGGCTGGCCGCGAGGGAACGGGCCAGGGCATGCTCGCGCCCGCCGGAACCGATGAGAAGAATCTTCATGGCCTTGCCTCCCTCATGACGCCTGGGCTCATAGCGGCTCCAAGGGCTTCCGCCTACCCTCAAATTGCCGTCGCTGCCGCCCGGGAGGGCTTCTCCCATTCCATGATCAGGAAGTGGGGGACGCGCCTGTAGCGCGCGGCTTTGGCGGGATCTCCACCGTAGGGCACGGGCTCGGCGAAGTGGCGCAGTTCGAGGCCCTGTCTCAGCAGCAGCGACATGTACGTGCTCAGGGGACGGTGCCAGTTCCGGATTCGAATGCCGCGCCAGCTCATCCAGAGCACACGCTCTTCAAGGTAGTGACCGATCGAGAAGCGGAGCTCGCCCTTGTCGTCACGATGCCAGCCCTTGTCCGCGCCAGCTGTGTTGAAACTCGTCAGGTTGGCGATCAGGAGCGTTCCTCCGGGGCGAAGAACCCGCGCCATTTCCGATATGGCCGCCGCAAGATCCGGAATATCGATCAGCGTGAGGTAGCTCACCACCAGATCGAAGGTGCCGTCGGAAAAATCCAGGCGCTCCGCGCGCCCGATTCTGTAGTCGCCGTCCGGATCCCGTTCCCTTGCATGTCGGATGAATGTCTCTGTCGGGTCGATGCCGATGGTTCGAGTTCCAGCCTGCCGCAGCATGCGGCAGAAGCGACCCTCGCCGCATCCGACATCGAGGGCATTCGTGAAGCCACGCCCCCGAATGCGCTCCAGCATGGGAGCATCCAGCACGAACTGGCGGCCGAAATCACCCTGCTCGCCCATATCCGCGATCCAGGCGGAGGCCGATTCTGTCCATCCATTCGGCATGAGGCTGTTCCGGTATTGCCCGGCCGGAGCAATCGCATGGGCCCGGGTCCAGGATCAATGGGGCGTACGTCTTCATCTTGCCGCTTTTCATCCCCGGTTGTGTTGCGCTCCTGCCCTTGGCAGACCCCCGGTGGACCGACTAGGTTCACCTCATGTTCGCAGCAAAAGCCCCTTCGAATGCTCCCGAATGGTCGGTCTCCGATCTGGCGGGGGCTCTCAAGCGCACCCTCGAGGATGCGTTCGGCCATGTGCGCCTGCGCGGTGAGGTGTCGGGCTACCGGGGACCGCATTCCTCGGGGCACGCCTATTTCTGCCTGAAGGACCAGAATGCCCGAATCGATGCGGTGATCTGGAAGGGCTCCTTCGCCCGGCTGAAGATCCGGCCGGAGGAGGGGATGGAGGTCATCGCCACGGGGCGGATCACCACCTTTCCGGGCTCGTCCAAGTACCAGATCGTCATCGACTCGCTGGAGCCCGCCGGAATCGGCGCTCTCATGGCGCTGCTCGAGGAGCGGCGGCGCAAGCTGAACGCGGAAGGGCTGTTCGCGCCCGAGCGCAAGCGGCGGCTGCCCTACCTTCCGCGGGTGATCGGCGTCGTCACATCGCCGACCGGGGCCGTGATCCGCGACATCCTCCACCGGCTGGAGGACCGCTTCCCGCGCCGCGTGCTGGTCTGGCCGGTGCGCGTGCAGGGGGAGACCTGCGCCGCGGAGGTCGCCGCCGCCATCCGGGGCTTCAATGCGCTGGAGCCGGACGGAAAGATACCGCGCCCTGATGTGCTCATCGTCGCGCGCGGCGGCGGGTCCATCGAGGATCTCTGGGGCTTCAACGAGGAGATCGTGGTGCGGGCCGCCGCCGAAAGCGGCATTCCGCTCGTCTCCGCAGTCGGGCACGAGACGGACACGACGCTCATCGACTACGCCGCCGATATCCGCGCGCCCACGCCCACCGGCGCGGCCGAGATGGTGGTGCCGGTTCGGATCGAGCTCCTGGCCGGCGTCAACGATCTCTCCCGCCGCCACATGGAGGCGATGTTGCGCCTCATCGAGCGGCGCCGATCGGATCTGCGCGCCACGGCCCGCGCCCTGCCGACCCCGGAGATGCTGTTCTCCGCCAAGCGGCAGCGGCTCGATCTGGCTGCGACGAAGCTCTATCCGGCGCTCGCGCGCAACGCTCGGGGCCACGAGGAGCAGCTGCGGAAGGTCGCCGGCCGGCTCGCCCAGGTTTCGCCGGTGGCGAATGTCGCCCGCATGCGCGCAAGGCTCGATGCGGTGGGGCCGCGTCCCTACAATGCGCTCTGCCGCTCCATCGTCCTTCGCAGCGAGAACCTCAAGCAGATCAGCCGCCGCCTGGTTGTCTCCCGCGAGGCGCTGCTGCGCGCCGAGCGGACGCGGCTTGCCCAGGCGGGCGAGACCCTCAACGGGCTGGCGGAGCGTCTCGCGCCCGCGCTCCAGGGTCAGATCGCCCGCAAGGCCGAGCGGCTGGATTCCCTGTCCAAGCTCTTCGGCAGCCTGAACTACAAGTCGGTCCTGGAGCGCGGCTATGCGCTGGTGCGCGACCCGGACGGCCTGCCTGTCCGCTCGGCCGATGCGGTGCTGGACGGCCAGGCCCTCGTGCTCGAGTTCGCGGACGGCAAGGCCGATGCGACCGGCGGGCGCATCGGATCGCGGCCCAAGCTCGCAAAGCAGAAGGTCGCGACGGCGGAAGAGCAGGGGGCACTGTTCTAAGCCAGGCCGTCAGGGCTCGACGTAGCTTTCCGCCGTGAGGCGCAGCTCGTACCGGCTCGGGTCCCGCTGGAAGATGAGCCCGCCCTGCCGCTCCGCAAAGGCCGGCAGGTAGTCGAGCATGGCTTCCTTGGTTTCGACGATTTGCGGGCCCTCCCGCAACTCGCCCCTGATCTGGAGCGAGGCGGCTGTGACCGAACTGCGGCTGCGTGCGCGGAAGAGCACCACGTATCCTCCGGAGGTCCGCTCGATGCCGAGAGGCTCGACGGCGGCAACCGGCACCTTCGCCTCGGTGGTGAGGGCGTAGTAGGCGATGTAGCCGATCATCCCGACCACGAGCGCTGCGCCGATGATGGCGACAACCCACTCCCATGTCGACGTGCTGCTGACATTCTCGTCACGCCTGACGCTGTCGGATCCTCCGGAATCCTCAGCTGAAGGTTCTGCTCGGGTTGCATGCTCCTGCACGATGCTCGAAGTCTCCCTGACGATTAGAGAATGATCCGCGCCGCCGCCGCGCCGATGGCGCAGGGAAAACCCAGCACGATGGATACGCTGAGAATGCCTTCGATGGTTGCGCCGTCCGTGCGCCCGAAGGTCCACAGCAGGTAAAGGCTGATGAGGAGCACGACAGCGTAGCCGGCGACGGTGAAGCGCATGAAGAGGCTCCAGAAACCCGCCTGGGGCCGCTCCGGTGCGCTCTGAAAGTCGACGGCATAGACGAAGGCGTGCATCAGCACGAGGGAGAGAATGGCGAGGGCGATCTGGCCTGCCGGCTGCATCCTGTAGGAAAGCAGAATCATCTCCTCGGTCGGGGCGACATTGAGGCCCAGGAAAAGCGCTCCTGCCGCCATGAGGAAGAGTTCACCCGCATAGCTTGGATGGTTCTTGCGCCGGTCCTTCTGTCCCATGCTCCTGCGCTTTTCACCCGACATCTGGTCCTGCGCGAGCATGGCGCCGATGCTGCCCGGGAATGTCTGCAGGACGATCTTGCCGATCACCTCGCGGGCCGGCATGTCGAACCGGATCACGCCGAAGATGGTGAGGATGAGAGCGGCCATCACGGCTGCGGCCGCAATGGCGACGAAGGCGTCGACGACATCGTCGGTGAATCGGGTCGTCTCCCGAAAGCCGCTGAAATAGGACAATCCGATCAGGAGCGGGATCAGCACCAAGGCCAGAACGATGAGCCGCTCTTCGGCGATGTAGAAGCCGATCCACCACATCTCCATGGTCATCAGCATGGGCAGGGCAAAGATCAGGGCGCCCGCAAAAGCGCGCGCAAGGTCGATGAGAAACTTCCGATTCTGGGCAGCGCTCGAGTGACCTGCCTGTGCGATATGACTTGAGGAGCCGCCCACGGTCATCCGATCCTGAATTGCGTTGTGGTCCGAGATGCCGAACGCTTCCGCTCTTCCACGTCTAGGCCAACGTCAAACTGGGCCGTTTGTTCTGGCAGCCACAAGGGTGGAATGAGCTCGCCGGGACGCCCGATGGGCCTTGCAGGCCTATGCCCGATTGATTGCCGGCTGCCGGTCACCTATGTGAGGGGCAGCCATCAGAGACCTCTCCCGGAGCGGGCGAAATCCTGTCATGAACAAGCTTGAGCGCAGTGGCGGCGAAGCCGTCGTGCAATATCTCGACAGCAATCTCCGGGTCATCAAGCCTGGGGCCTTCGTGCGCTGCGCCGTGACAGGCCAGCCGATCCCCCTCGACGAATTGAAGTACTGGAGCGTCGAGCGGCAGGAGGCTTATGCCTCGCCGGAGGCCGTGATGATGCGCATCAGCGGACAGTCGGCGTCCACACGCTGAAGCCGCTGCGCAGCCGCCGTTCGTTGACGCGGCGCAGTACGAAATTGCGGAAGGCCGCCTCGTCCTCCAGCTGGAGCTTCACCGGCAGGGCCATCAGGTCGGCCCAGCTTCCTTCGCCGCTCGCGCCGGCAATCCGCACGAGATCCTTTTCCGTCGTGACGGCCTGCAGGCCAGCGCTTTCGGCCTGCTGCCTCAATCTGGCGATATCCTCGGCGCTGTAGGGGTGGTGATCGGGAAAGGCTTGCGCCACCTCGATCTTGGCGCCGCAGGCGCGTAGCGTCTCGAAGAACTTGTCGGGCCGTCCGATGCCCGCAAAGGCCAGCACGGGCCTTTCGCGCAAGGCCGCGGCCTGCGCGGGATCCGGGGTGAGCCGCGCCCGGAAGACCCGCTTGCCGCGCCGTTCCGCCTCGTGCGCCACCCCATCTCCGCCTTCTCCCGCGCCGATGACGAGCACCGCATCGATGGCGGGCCATTGCGAGGCCATGGGCGCGCGCACGGGCCCGGAGGGCAGGGGCAGGCCATTGCCGATTCCCGTCGCTCCGTCCACGACGGCAACGGAGCAATCCTTTACCAGGGAGGGATTCTGGAGCCCGTCATCCATGACGAGAACGGTCGCGCCGATCTCGTAGGCGAGACGAGCCCCGGCAGGCCGGTCCCGGGAGATGATCGCCGGGGCGACGCCGGACAGGAGAAGGGGCTCATCGCCCACGTCGGCGGCATTGTGATGAAGTCCGACCTGCACCGGGCCTGCGAGCTTTCCGCCGTAGCCGCGGGAGAGAAAGGCCGGGCTTTCGCCCGCTCCCTCGAGCATGCGCGCGACGGCCAGGGCGGTGGGCGTCTTTCCGGCTCCGCCCGCCGTGAAATTGCCGATGCAGATGATGGGAAGGGCCGCCCGCTCACCCGTCTTCCGCATTCTCCAGGCCGCGACGGCTCCATAGATCAGGCTCGTCGGGCGCAGCAGGTTTGCGGCCAACGAGGGAGTGGAGCGCCACCAGAAGGCCGGCGCGCGCATCAGCGGCGTGCCCCGAGCTTGGCCTGGACGATGAAGGGATCGATGGACTGCATGGTGCGGTCCACCGCTCCGCCCAGGGCCTGAACGGCGTCCCCGGCGGCGCGGGCCATGTCCCGGGTCAGGGCCGCATTGCCCAGGAGCTCACTCACCGCGCGGGCAAGGCTGGAGCTGTCCTTCACCATCAAGGCGCCGCGCGCCTTGTCGATCGCGGCATAGATCTCGTTTGCGGTGTGGACGTGGGGGCCGTGCAGGATCGCGGCGCCGAGCTTGGCCGGCTCGATGGGGTTGTGCCCGCCGATGGCGACCAGGGTGCCGCCCATCAGCACGATAGGGGAGAGACGGTAGAACAGGCCCATCTCGCCGACCGTGTCGGCGACGTAAATGTCGGTCGGCCGGTCGGGATGCATGCCTTCCGAGCGGCGCCCGGCGCGCAGGCCCGCCTGCGCGGCGATGGCCGCGACCTCCGGTCCCCGGTGCGGGTGGCGGGGCGCGATGATGGTGAGCAGGTGCGGGTGCCGCTTGGCCAGGGCCCGGTGGACCGCGATGATCACGCTTTCCTCGCCCGGATGCGTGCTGGCGGCGAGCCAGACCGGGCGGCCCGCGACAAGCCCGGAGAGATGCGCCACTACCCGCGGATCGGCCGGGGGAGGAGCGGCGTCGAACTTGAGGTTGCCGGTCATCACCACGCGGGGGGCTCCCAGCCGCGCCAGCCGCTCCGCGTCATCAGTGCTCTGGGCGAGGCAGAGGGCGAAGCGCTCGAGCAGCGACTTGATGATGCCGGGCCATTTCTGCCAGCGCCGGAAGGAGCGGTCCGACATGCGCCCGTTCACGAGGACGAGCGGGATATTGCGCTCGTCCAGGGCCATGACCGCGTTGGGCCAGATTTCGGACTCGGCCACGAGGGCGAGATCGGGCCGCCAGTGGTCGAGAAAGCGCCGGATGTAGCGCGGCACGTCGAGAGGCACGAACTGGTGCACGGCGCCCGGCGGCAGCCGGCGCGCGATGAGAGCGGCGGAGGTGCGGGTACCCGAAGTGACGAGAACGGCGAGGCCGCGTTGCGTCAGGCGCTCCGCGATCGGCAGGAGCGACAGGGTTTCCCCATTGCTTGCCCCATGCAGCCAGATGAGATGCCCCTTGGGACGCTGACGGCTGGGGTGGCCCTGCCGTTCGCCGAGACGGGTGCGGTCCTCGCGCCCCTTCCGCTGCCGCCAGTAGAGCAGTCCGAGCGCAGCGGGCTCCAGGGCCGTGGTGGCGGCGCGGTAGGCTCTGAACGCGAAGGGGACCCTCATGCGTGGGATCCTTCCATGAGCGCCGGAGTCGCCTTCTTCGCTCCCGGATCCTTGCAGCCGACGAGAGCATAGGCCCGCTCGTGGGCCGCATCGAGTTCTCGCTCGACAGTCGCCCTGAGGGTTTCCAGGGCATCGGCGTCCGCGTCCCGGGGCACGTGGATGGGTTCGCCGAGGACCATGGCGCCGCGCCCGAAGGGCAGGCCGATGCTGGCCTTGTCCCAGCTGTCGAAATCGATCCGGCGGCTCGTGACCACCGCGACCGGAATGATGGGCCGTCCCGAAAGCTGGGCCAGAGTCACGATGCCCTGGCCGCAGACCCGCGAGATCTTGGGGATATCGGCGGTCATCACCACCATCTCGCCGTCGTCCAGGGCCCTCAGCATGGCGCGCATGGCCTGAACCCCGCCCTTCTTGCGGATGTCGCGGCCCCGCGCTCCCGAGCCCCGGATCGCCCGGATGCCGAGGTGCCGGAGGGCGATGGCGTTGAACTCTCCGTCTCCTGAGCGGGAGACGAGGCTCGCCGCCCGGTCCTCGGGCCGCTTGGCGAAATGGATCATGAAATGCTGCCCGTGCCACATGGCTGCGATCACGGGCATCTGGGGTCCGATCCGGTCATAGGCATCGGCCGGTTCCATGACGAACCGGTTCGTGCGGTGCACGAGCTTCAGGTAGCTCGCCACGAGGAGACCCATGGTCTCCTGGACGGCCCTGGAGCGTGTGATGCGCTTGGCGAGACCCATCGCGATCCGTCAGGCCTGCTGTGGATCCAGCAGTCGGTGCAGGTGGACGATGAAGTAGCGCATCTGGGCATTGTCGACGGTCGCCTGCGCCTTCGCCTTCCAGGCCGCATGGGCGGCCGCATAATTGGGGAAGATCCCGACGATATCGAGATTGGTCAGATCCTTGAATTCGACGGATTCGAGGCTCGTGAGCTCGCCGCCGAAAACAAGGTGAAGGAGCTGCTTGCCGGGCATATCGGTCATGGTGATTGGGCTCTTCAAAGACAGTTGGAACGACGGACGTGCCGCGCTGTGTTCGCGTGATTCAGGTCCTCATGGCTCCAATAGCACGAGGATGCAACCGTGACGCAACAGCAATCATCTCCCCGTGGCTGGGCAGAGGTTTGTTGTAGGCGGGTGCGGTGCCGGTGAAATCTGTCAGGCGGGCTCCGGCCTCGTGCAGGATCAGATCGGCGGCGGCGATGTCCCAATCCTGGGCATTGGACGAGACGAGGCCGATATCGATGGACCCCTCCGCGACCCTCGCGAGCCTCAGGGCCAGGGACGGCACCTTCGGCAGGCGCTCGATGGGGCTGATATGGCGCTCGAGCCGATCCATGAGGGGCTTGGGTCCGGCGACGCGGGCGGATTTCAGGGCTTCCGCCTCCGAGGCCCGCAGGCTCTCCCCGTTGCATCGAGCTCCTCGGCCCAGCACCGCCTCGTACATGCGGTCGTGGATCGGAGCATGGATGACGCCGAGCACAGGCCTGCCATTCTCAACGAGCGCAATCGAAATCGACCAGTCCGGGTGCCCCGTGGCGAAGGCGCGAGTGCCGTCGATAGGATCGACGATCCAGATCCGGCTCCGCTCGAGGCGCACCGGATCGTCGATGGTCTCCTCCGAGAGCCACCCGGCCTCCGGCAGGAGGCGCGACAGCTGGTCCTTCAGAAAGGCATCGAGGGCGATATCCGCTTCCGTGACGGGCGAGCTGTGTTCCTTGTACCAGAGCCGCGCAGCCGTTTTCCCGCCGGCGCGGAAATAAGGGAACGCGAGGGCTCCGGCCCGTCGCGCGGCATCGCGCACGGCCTCGCCGAGGGAGACGATGAGATCTGAGGAAGGGGCTTGCATCGGATTCAAGATGGGGAGGACAGGCGGGAGATGCTACAGCATCCGGCAATCACCCCTGAACTTTTTCGGGCGGGATGCAAGGCCGAGTTGCAGGCAAGGCTGCGTAAAGATTTCGCAGCGCCGCACGCCGGGTCGTTTTGAGGTCAGGCGAACCTGACGAGGCAGTCGAGCGTCATGGCGGCGAACAGGACCAGGCCCGCATCCCGGTTGGAGCGGAAAAGCCGGAGCGCGCCTGCGCCGTCGTTCCGGTCGATGCGGACGACCTGCCAAGCCAGGTGGGCGGCGAAGAGGGCAAGCCCGACGAAGGCGACCGGGCCTGCATCGGCAGCGGTGAAGGCCGCCCCGATGAAGGCGAGGGTGAGCCCGTAGCAGAGGCCTACGCCGAGCTTCACCCGTTCGCCGAAGAACCGGGCGGAGGACTTGATGCCGGCGATCTCGTCGTCCTCGATATCCTGCAGAGCGTAGATGGTGTCGTAGCCCACGACCCAGGCGATGCTGCCGAGATAAAGGAGCACCGGAGCCCAGCCCAGGGATCCGAAGGCGGCCGCCCAGCCCATCAGCGCGCCCCAGGCGAAGGCGAGGCCCAGAACGATCTGCGGCATCCAGAAAAAGCGCTTCATGAAGGGATAGAGCGCGACGATGCCGAGGGATGCGAGGCCGGTCAGGATCGCGAAGGCGTTGAACTGGAGCAGGACGGCGAGACCGACGAGGCCCTGGAGCGCCAGAAAGGCGAGCGCCTGCTTGAGGCTGACCTGTCCGGAGGGGAGTGGCCTGTCGCGGGTCCGCTCCACGCGGGTGTCGAGATCCCGGTCGACGATGTCGTTATAGGTGCAGCCCGCGCCGCGCATCGCCACGGCGCCGATCAGGAACAGGATGCAATGGATGGGGTTCGGCCAGGGCTGCCCCGCCGCGATGGCCGCGAGCGCCGCCGACCACCAGCAGGGGAGCAGCAGAAGCCACCAGCCGATGGGCCGCTCGATGCGCGCAAGGCGCAGATAAGGCCTGAGCGAGGCCGGAGCCCAGCGGTCGGCCCAGTGCCCCTGGACAGCATCGGGAAGGGAGGACGCGACAGGGCGTTCCATGAAAAGGGGCTCGGGTTACAGAGCGCCCTTCGGAATGCTGTAGGAGCCGGTCAGGCCGCCGCCGAACGGGTTGCCGGCGCCCTGTTGCTGCGCCTGCTTGGCCTTCTTCTCCATTTCGGCGATCTTCGCAGCCGCTCCGCAGGCTTCGCCCCTGATCTTCTGGACCTGTTCGTGCTCTTTCGCGAAGTTCTGGACCACCTGGTCTGGGATCTGGCACCAGTCCTTGTTGTCCTTCATCCACTTGATGCCGGTCTCGCCGTTCTTGGAGAGTTTGGTGAAGACCGTGCAGGCGGAGCGGGGATCAAGCTGCTTCTTCTTGCCGCCATTGCTGAGCTTGTTGATCTGCTGACCCAGGCTCTGCCGTTCGGCGATGATCTTCTGTCCCTCCTGGCAGCCACTCGCCTGAGCGAAGGCGGGAGCGGACATGAAGAGAATGCCAGCGGCGGCAAACGCAGCGGTAAGGTGCGGGCGGATGTGCGTCATCGGCAAGAATCCTCGATACGGCGGCGCGCAAAGGCTCGTGCGCCACGGCTCTGTTAACAGGTTAAGGCCGCCAGAGCCAAGGGGCGAACGGTCGCTTGACGTAAATGATGTGTCAGAGCGCACCTGAATGCGAGATGACGATCCTGTGAGTGGAGGCTGGCGGCGGCTTCTCCCTCAGGCGTTGCGGAGCTTGCCAAGTCCGGCGCCGCTCGTCACAACACGGCCATGGCTGCCTACGATTTCAACGCTCCCCGCCTCTTCATCGATTCCCCGCTCCAGTCAGGGACGCGGATCGCCCTCGACCGTGCTCAGGCCAATTATCTGCTGAACGTCCTGCGTCTCAAGGCGGGGGAGGCGCTTCTCGTCTTCAACGGGAAGGACGGCGAGTGGCGGGCGGAAATCTCGGTCGAGGGGCGCAAAACGGCCGATCTCATCTGCATGGAGCGGATTCGCGACCAGGGCGCGAATCCCGATCTCGTCTACGCCTTCGCGCCGCTCAAGCATGCAAGGCTCGACTACATGGTCCAGAAGGCCGTCGAGATGGGCGCGGGCGTGCTCCAGCCCGTCATCACCCGCCGCACCCAGAGCGCCCGGGTCAATCTCGAGCGCATGCGGAGTAACGCCATCGAGGCGGCCGAGCAGTGCGGAATCCTGTCGATTCCGGAAGTTCGGGCCGAGGAGAGCCTAGAGAATTTTCTCGGCAGCCTGGGCAGCGAGCGCCTCCTGGTTTTCTGCGACGAGGATGCCCCCGTCTCGAATCCTGTACGGGCCCTGACCGAATTCGGGAACAAAAAGCAGAGCCTTGCCGTTTTAGTGGGCCCTGAGGGAGGGTTTACCGATCAGGAGAGAGCGCTTGTCGCCGCCCGCGAAAAATGTATCCGCGTATCGTTGGGTCCGCGAATCCTGCGCGCCGATACGGCCGCCGTGGCGGCGCTTACGGTCGTCCAGTCCGTGCTCGGAGACTGGCATTGATGCCGGCGCCCGACGATGGGCGACAGCGATCCGCCTCTAGCTTCAGAAGCTTAGCAGTTTTATCCGGCTTCACCCCAATCTCGCCTTACCAGGGCTGAGCCTGGAGGCTATGATCGCAGGCGAATGAACACACCCAAGAGTCGCTCCCGACAAGACAAGGTCGCTCCACAAGAACAGGGTCGTTCCAATAAGAACCAGAGGATCTCAGGAAATGAGCTGGGACTACAAGTTCGGTATCGAGGAAGAGTATTTCGTCAACGACGCCTCGAAGCGTGACGTAGCAAAGGGAAAAATCAAGGAATTCTTCGCGTCCTGCCGGGACAAGCTGTCGACCGGGGTCGAGCCTGAAATGCTCGAGCCGCAGATCGAGATCGCAACTTCGCCCGCAGTCGACTCCTCCGAGGCCCGTGCGCAGCTCGCCGGCCTTCGCTCATCGGTCGGGGCGATCGCTCGCGACTACAATCTCTCCATCATGGCCGCGGGCACTCATCCGCTCGCCGTCTGGACGCGGGTGCGCGCCAATACCCAGGCGCGCTACGGCAAGGTCATGCACGACCTGCAGATGATCGGCAGCCGGACCGTGGTCTGCGGCATGCACGTCCATGTGGAAGTGCCCGATCCGGAAGTCCGCATCGACATCATGAACCGGATCCAGCGCTATCTGCCGCTGCTCCTGGCGCTCTCCACGTCCTCGCCTTTCTGGCAGTCCCAGCGCACGGGCCTGCTCGGCTACCGCCTCGCTGCTTTCCGCGAGTTGCCCCGCACCGGGCTCCCGGACCTTTTCCAGGATGCAGCCGACTACCAGCGTTACATCGACACCCTCGTGGCTGCCCGCGCCATCGAGAATTCGAGCTATGTCTGGTGGCTGATCCGGCCCTCGCTGAAGTTCCCGACTCTGGAACTGCGCGTGGCCGACAGCTGCACGCGGGTGGACGACACGATGGCGATCGCCACCCTCTATCGCTGCCTTGTCCGGCACCTGCACCGGAATCCCACGCTTCATGCAGGGCAGACCGGCGCATCGCGGGCGATCAACGACGAGAACGGATGGCGTGCCCAGCGCTACGGCATTCACGGCAGCTTCGTGGACGAGGCGACCCGCAGCGCCAAGCCGGTGCGGCAGATCCTGGACGAGACCCTGGATATGATCGCGGACGATGCGAAGGCCCTCGGCTGCGAGCGCGAGCTCGACATGGCCCGCTGGATCGTCGCCCGCGGCACCAGCGCCGACCAGCAGCTGAATCTCTTCACGGAGGCGCTCGGACGCGGCCTGTCGAACCGGGACGCGCTCGCCGGCGTGGTCGACTGGCTGTCCGCCGAAACCATCGGAGAGGCGGTCGTCCGGCACTGAGGCCAGGCGGGCCAGGTGGCCCGCAGGGGCGAACGGGTATAGAGTTTCCGGCGAAGCAGGCGGTGAGGAATTGGCCAGGGGCACCATGCGTGTGCCTCATGCCTTTGCGTTCCCATCCCTCATTGCAGCTTGGCAATAAGCCTCTTATCTAGGCTCGACCTGAGTCGGCGCGCCTTGAACGCGCTTTTTTGATGAGGTGGTTCATGGCGCGGGACGTATCCGATACGACCCCTATCGGCGCGCGGTCGGAGCTTGTGGAATGGGTCGCGTCGGGCGAAAAGCCGCGCGAGTCCTGGCGGCTCGGCACCGAGCACGAAAAGATTCCCTTCTACAAGGCCGATGCCTCGCCCGTTCCCTATGAAGGGGAGCGGGGGATCCGGGCACTTCTGGAAGGCATGCAGGACCGGACAGGCTGGGCACCGATCATGGAAGACGGTCACCCCATCGGCCTCTACGACGAGGCGGGTGGGGGAGCGATTTCGCTGGAGCCGGGCGGCCAGTTCGAGCTTTCGGGCGCGCCGCTTGCGACACTCCACGAAACGGCCCGCGAGACCGCACAGCACCTGCGCGACGTGAAAAGCGTCGGAGAGACGCTAGGCCTCGGCTTTCTGACCCTCGGCATGAGCCCGCTCTGGACGCGACAGCAGACGCCGGTCATGCCGAAGGCCCGCTACCGCATCATGACGAACTACATGCCGAAGGTCGGCAATCTTGGCCTCGACATGATGTACCGCACCTCGACCGTGCAGGTGAACATGGACTACGCGTCCGAGGCCGACATGGTGAAAAAGCTGCGGGTGTCCCTGGCCCTGCAGCCCATCGCCACGGCCATCTTCGCCAACTCGCCCTTCACGGAAAGCAAGCCCAACGGGTACCTGTCCATGCGCTCGCGGATCTGGCGCGATACGGATCCCCACCGCACGGGCATGATGGCCTTCGCCTTCGAGGATGGCTTCGGCTACGAACGGTACGTGGATTGGGCGCTCGACGTGCCCATGTACTTCGTCAAGCGCGATGCGACCTATCACGATGTCGCCGGCGCCTCCTTCCGCGATCTGCTGGCAGGCGAGCTCGCGGCGATGCCGGGCGAGCGCGCCACGCATTCCGACTGGGCGAACCATGTCTCGACCCTTTTCCCGGAGGTACGCCTCAAGCGCTATCTCGAAATGCGCGGCGCGGATGTGGGCAATCCCGATCACATCGTTGCTCTCTCCGCATTCTGGACCGGCCTGCTCTACGACGAGGCGGTCCTCGACGGCGCATGGGAGCTCGTGAAGCGCTGGAGCGCGGGGGAGCGTGAGCAGCTGCGCGCCGACGTGCCGAAGCTGGCGCTTAAGGCCACCATTGCGGGCCGCTCCGTTCAGGATGTCGCAAGCGATGCGCTGGCCCTCGCGCGCGCCGGTCTCCAGCGCCGCGCCCGGCTCGACGAGGCCGGCCGGGACGAGACGCGATACCTTGCCTATGCCGAGGAAATCGTCGCCTCCGGCCGCACCCAGGCGGAGCGACTGCTGGAGCGCTATCACGGCGATTGGCAGGGCTCGGTAAGGCCTGCCTTCGAGGAATGCGTGTACTAGAGCATCGTGTGGAGAAGTGAATCCGGTTTTCCGCGCTCAACGATGCTCTCATCATCACAGAAAGCATCGGACCCAAAAGTGCAAATCCATTTTTGGGTCCGATGCTTTAGTGCGTTGAGTCCAAGCGGATCCGGCTGCGGCC
>NZ_JAJATX010000037.1:0-22032 GCF_020866965.1 Microvirga roseola | reverse complement strand
CCCCCCCCCGCGACCGAAACCCGATTGCGGCCTTCCAGCTTTGCCCGGTAGAGAGCCCGGTCCGCCATGGCGATCAGCTCGTCTGCAAGTTTTTCGGATGAAAAGATCCCCGGTGTCAGGGTCGCGCTGCCGACGCTGATCGTCAGGATACCGGACGGCGCATTCGCATCGTGGCGCAGCGCCAAGGCTTCGATCTGGCGGCGGACGGTTTCGGCGGCCTCCGCTGCTTCCGCCTCGTCCGTATCCGCCAGAAGAACAGCGAATTCCTCGCCGCCATAGCGGGCGACGAGGGTGCTGGGGCCCTCCATGGTTTTGGAGAGGGAATCCGCAACCTTCCTGAGACACTCGTCTCCCGCCTGGTGGCCATAGATATCGTTGTAGCACTTGAACCTGTCGACATCGACGAGGAGCAGCGAGAGGGGTGAGCCCCTGCGGGAGGATCTGACCCACTCGATCGCGAGCTGCCTGTCGAAGGTTCTGCGATTGGCGAGGCTGGTCAGGCTGTCCGTGCCTGCGAGAATGGCGAGTTCTCCCTCTGCGATCTCGCGCCTTCGTAACTCCCCGGCAAGACTCCAGCCCAGGCCGCCGATGGTGACGACAAGCAGAACCACGACGACTGTCCGGAGGAGGAAGGCCTGCGTCCAATGCGCCAGGGCCTCCTCGCGTCCTACCGACGCGAGAACCCCGATGGGAAAGATGTGGTTGCGCTGATAGCCGCCCAGGCGCACGGTCCCGTCGATAGGCGACCGATATTCATAGGAGCCGGAGGTCGTGCCGTTCGTGAACCAGGGCTCGTAGGCGCTGTTGCTCCCGATGGCGCGATCAGAATAGGGGTAGCGCGAAAGCAGCGTTCCATTCAGGTGGAAGAGGGCGATCGTGCCCTGCGTCCCGACATCGAAACGGCCGAAGAAGTTCGCGAAATAGCGAGGCGGAATGCTGGCCTGGACCACGCCGCCGAAGCTTCCATCCGGATTGCTGATGCGACGCGAAAGCGTCAGGACCCATTCGCTCCCAAGCGGGTCGGGGATCAGCGGGCCAAAAAACCAGCCTTCGCTGCGCGATGCCCTGTGATGCTCGAAAAACGCGATGTTCCGGCCGCTCACGCGGCCCCGATGGCCGGGGAGGGAACTGCTCAGCAGAAGGCCGTCTTCGTCGAAAATCGAGATCGCTTTGATGCGCTGCAGCGACTGCACCCGCTCGGCCAGCAGGGCGTCCATCCTTTCGACAGCCCGAGGCGACGTGCCGCCCTTTTCGACCCGGTCCACGATGTCGACCAGCAGGGCGTCCGCCACCTCGAATGTGTCTTCCACATGCTGGGCCAGCGATTTGGCGAGGTTCAGCGTCTTGGATTGGATGTTTGCGAATTCCTGCTCCCGCTCGCTCCAGTCACGCCATCCTTCGAGCCCGAGGATGACGAGGCATACCACGACTACGAAGGCCTTGAGCCCCCGGGCCGAGGATGTCGGTCTGATGCGAGCGAATGCAGTCATGATGGGGCATCATAACTGCCGAAGCTAGCCTGAAGCTAGCTTGAGGCCTAGAATGCCAGCGACGATCAGGCCGATGCAGGCCAGCCGCAGGGCCGTGGCCGGCTCTCCCAGGAGGTAGATGCCGAGAAGCGCCGTACCGACCGTTCCAATCCCGGTCCAGACCGCGTAGCCCGTGCCGACAGGCAGAGTCTTGAGGGCGAGGCCGAGGAGCAGGACGCTGACCACCATGCTGATGAGGGTCAGGGCGGACGGGACGGGGCGCGTAAAGCCGTCGGTGTATTTCAGGCCAATGGCCCAGCCGATTTCGAACAGGCCGGCGAGAACGAGGTAAGTCCATGCCATGACAGGACCTTTGTCATTGGCAGGGTCGTCCCTACCGGGAGTGTCGGGCAAGAGCGAGGCCGTCCTCGCGCCGGGCGATTATAGGAAGCCACATCGTCTTCTCAAGAGCGGCCTGCCTTGGCAGCGCCGCGTCTCAGTTCTCCGACGGGGCGGAACTCCGCCCGGAGGAATTCAGCGCGGCCTGAGGATCGAAGGGAGCGTAGATCTGGTGCTTCCATTCATCGCCGCAGTTGATGCAGATCGAGCGCACCATGTGGTTGCTCCTCTCCAGGCGCTTGAGAAGCTTCTGCTGGCGCGCCAGCGCCTCGTTCTGCTCGGCCTCGTAGCCCGAGGGACGCACGGTGAACTTCATCGCCTTCTGATCGGGGGCGGCCTGGGCGAGGGCCGGACCGGCAAGGAGGGCGAAACTGGCGGCGAGGAGGAGGCGATTCATCGTTGTCCTTCGGGCTTCGGTGACGCCCGACAGGACTCCAGACACAGTGTTTCGTCAAGCCCCCGAGGCAGGCTTGAGACTTTTGGAAGCGGCAGGTCCAAGCCTGCCGCTCCTGCAGGATAGTCAGAACCGCACGCTCAGGCTGCCGCGCAGCGTGTGCTCCTGGTCGCGGCGACCGATGGCTCCGTCGTACATGACGCCCAGCGTCACGTTCTCGCTCATCTGCCAGTTCACCCCTGCCTCCAATACGAGGCTGTCGCGGTCGATGGGCGCGCCCACCACCAGGAAGGGCGTCGGGAAGTTGTCCACCGTGAACCGCGTTTCCGGCGCGAGATCACCGAAGGCATGCCGCCACCCGAGCATGCCCTTGAAGGTGAGCATGCCGGCCTCCGTCGGCATGGTCGCGACGAGCCGTGCGCCGAGGGTCGAATAGGTGGTGTCGAAGGAGGCCACCTCGCCGCGCGCATGGAACGGCGAAGCGTTCTCGATCACATCGTGACTGCTCACATGCACATGTGCCAGCCCGATGAAGGGCTCGAGCGTGACATTCTGCGAGATCAGGAACGTGTAGCCGAGTTCGCCGAAGACCTGCACGGAATCGGCCGAGTTGCTCGATTCCCCTCCCTGGAACCTCCCGGCGACGAAGCCGCGGTCAAGGTCGATCTCGTGATGGGCATAGTCCACGCCGCCGCGCAGCGTCAGCGCACCGAGGGCCGCTGAGCCGTAGGCGCCGAGATGGAAACTCTCCACAGAGCCGGAGGCGAGCGCCGCGTCGATATCGAACGCCGTCGAGAGATAGCTCGCCGCGATGCCAACACGGTAAGGAGTGCCGAGACCTGCATCCACGCCGACGACGATGCCCCCCGTCCTGCGGTCGATGGCGGCCGAGGTCGGGGTCGCTTCCGTGTGCCCGATGGACCCGAGCACCTTCCCCAAACGCCCCAGCCGGTTCCTTGCTGCGCCGCGGGAGCGGCAACAGGCGTGGACGGCGCCTGCCGCGCCGGCGCATCGGCCGCATAGGAGACCGGCACGGAATCGATGGCGACGAAGGAAGGCACGGCTCCCATGGAATCGGATGCCGAGCAGCGCAGCCGGCAGAGAATGGCGGCCCGGAACAGGTTCTCATGGTGCTGGATCGTCACGGGCGACGAGGTTTCCGGCTGAAGGGGCGGGGCAGGTCTGGGATCTGCGCCAGAATCCTGATCGGGGCCGGGCGTCGGAGGCGCGCCCGGAAAAGCCGGGAGCAACTCGAGATAGACGTTGTTGTTGTCCTTCGTCAGGATCGGTTGGAAGAAGATGAGGTCATCGACATTGGCGAACTGGCCCGTCACGCCCTGCCGGGCGGTCAGGATGGTCCAGCGGCCGGGCGAGTAGGTCGCTCTTCCGGCGTGAACTTCCCCCGTGCCGCCGCGGATCGTCGCTCTGCCATCCGCCACGATCCGGTCGCTCTGGAAGCGGTTGTTGAGATCGACGCGGTAGGTCGTGCCTGCGGCAATCGTGACGTCGCCGTTGACCCGAAGGGTGCCGATGTCGCCCACATCCGCACGGCTGCGCGGACCGTTCATTCCCGGCGTAAGAATGCTCCCGGGGAGCGCATCGATGCTGCCGAGCGTGCCGGTGCCCCCGAGGGTCGCGCCGCTATGAACGGTCATGGCAGAGCCGCCCATGCTTCCCCTGACCAGGAGAGCGCCCTCGCGCACGGTCCAGGGCATGGCATTGTTGTTGTCGTTCACCGTCGTCCATGTGGAGGAGCCGACTTTCTCGAACTGCTCGAACGAGCGGTACTTGGCAGTGGCGCCGACCTCGCGGACATCGAAAGTCGCGTCCGTGGCGCCACCGAGCCTGAACGTGTCGGCGCCGGAGCCTGCATCCACGAAGCCGGTGATGTTGGAACTCGCTCCGATCAGGAGCGAGTCCGCCCCGCCGCCGAGATCGACGGCGGCTCCCCCCGTCACGTCCGTGCGGATGAGGCCGTGATTCTCGATGTCTTCCGATCCATGTCGCCCGCGGACAACTGCCTCGTCGCGGCTGATGATCCTGCCGTTCTCCCGGTTGAGAACGGCATTGTCCTGCCCTGCTTTACTGATGATGTAGAGGCCTTCGCCGTCATCGCCGACGCCTTGCACCGTTCCCTGATTGTCCACTCGGTTGCCGCTGCCTTCGACCTTGATGCCGCGCCCTTCGCGGCCGGAAGTCGTGACCGTGCCTTCATTCGTGATCGCGCTGCGATTCCCGATCAGCCGGATGCCGTCCGCGGTGAATCCGCTCGTCGTGATCGTGCCCCGGTTGGTGATCGTCGTGTTCACGGTCGGATCAGTTGCGGTCGTTTCTCCTCCGTCTGAACGAATGCCTTCGCTTCCTGCGCCAGTCGTGCGGATTCCGCCCGTACTGACGAGGGTGTTGTTGTTGCCCTCCGCGATCATGCCTCGGGCCGAGGAGCCCGATGTCTGGATACTGCCGCCGTTGCGCAGGGTGTTGCCGTTGCCGCGCGCCATCATGGCCTCGGAAGATGTGCCCTGGGTCGAGACAGAGCCCGTATTGATCAGCATGTTCCTGTTGCCGGTCGCCTCCAGTCCGTCGACGACGTCCTGCGCCGTCGAGACCGTGCCGTGATTGGTGAGCGCGCTGTTGTCGCCGCCCGCATAAAGGGCGTTGTAGGCCCCATCGCCATTGCCGCCGGTGACAGTGATGGTTGCCCCGTTCGAGACCGTGACCGAGCTGTTGCCCCTCACTCGGATGGCGGCAGCGCTGGTCTCCATCGTCGTTCCCGGTCCGACCTCGACGGTGGCTTCCGTGCCGACGGGAGCGTGATAGGGCGAAGTGGTCGTTCCGGAACATGTAACCCGGGTCTGGCCGCCGACCACGCTCGACACGCAGTCCGCACGCGCCGCCTCGATGGAGAGCGCGGAGATCGTGAGCGCGATCGTCAGGAGCCCCGATGCCGAGGAAAGGTGGAGCGAGAGGAGGCCGGATCGGGGCGCTGCTCCGAGGAGGCTGGAAGGATCGAATGCCTGGTGTGGGATCATGGCTCTGCCCGATTGATACTGAATATCTTTCGAGCTAGGCGGGGCTTGTGGGGTGAATACTCTTCGTTTGGAGAGGAAAAGTGTCGTAGCGGAGGAATATTTTTTCTGGGCGGACCTTGATTGTTTCTGGGCAGGCGATAGCGGCGGCTCGCAGGCCGGCTTCTTGAAACATGAGGATACAGCGGCACATTCACCTCAGCTCAGCTAAGGGCATGAGGCATGGATAGTGCGGTCGCGGGAATGCCGAAACGGCTTCTCATCATGGTGGCAGCCCTGATGAGCCTTGCCGGCGTTGTCCTTGCGCAGCAGCAACCCGCGGGCATGCCTCGTGAGGCTATTCTCCTGGATGTGGACGGGGCCATCGGCCCGGCGACGACCGAGTATGTCGCCCGCGGCATCGAGACCGCGGCGGAGCGTGATGCGGCCCTGATCATCCTGCGCCTGGACACACCGGGCGGGCTTGCAACCTCCATGCGCGACATCAACCGCGAGATCCTTGCATCGCCCGTTCCCGTGATCACCTACGTGGCTCCCAGCGGCGCCCGGGCGGCGAGCGCGGGAACCTACATCGTCTATGCCAGCCATCTCGCCGCCATGGCGCCCGGCACCAATATCGGCGCGGCGACGCCGGTGCAGATCGGCGGCGGCGGCTCGCCCGTCGGAGGAGACCAGGAGGAGGAGCAGCAGGAACCGGCCGACGCCTCCGCGCGCAAGGCCACCAACGATGCCGTTGCCTCCATCAGGGCTCTTGCCGAGATCCACGGGCGCAATCCGGACTGGGCGGAGAGAGCCGTGCGGGAGGCGGCCAGCCTCCCCGACGCGGCGGCGCTGGAGACAGGGGTAGTGGAGATCGTGGCCCGGGACATTCCCGACCTGCTCGCGCAGGCCCATGGCCGGGAGGTGCGCCTGCGGGGAGATGCCGTGCGTCTCGACACGCGAGGGCTGGAGATCGTTGCCGTCGAGCCCAACTGGCGCACGCGGCTTCTGGCGATCATCACCAATCCCAACGTGGCCTACATCCTGCTCCTCGTCGGCATCTACGGGATCGTTCTCGAATTCCTCAGCCCTGGCACCATCTTCTCCGGCGTGATCGGGGCCATCGCGCTCCTTGTTGGGCTCTTTGCACTCAACCTGCTGCCGACCAACTTCGCCGGGCTGGGGCTGATCGTTCTCGGGATCGGGCTGATCGTGGCGGAGGCCTTCACGCCCTCCTTCGGCATCTTCGGAATCGGAGGCGCGGTCGCGCTCGCGACTGGCTCGATGCTTCTGTTCGACACGGAGGTTCCGGAGTTCAGCATATCGCTGCCCGTGATCCTGACGGCGACCGGGGCGAGCGTGGCCCTCCTTCTGGTCGCAGCGGCCGCTGCCGTGCGAGCGCATCGGCGTCGGGTCGTAACGGGCGAGAGCACCATCGTCGGCAGCGCCGGCGAGGTCATGGACTGGTCCGGAAGCGAAGGGTGGGTGCTGGTGCATGGCGAACGGTGGCATGCCCGCGCCGCGGCTCCGCTCGTTCGGGGCCAGCCTGTCCACGTAGTCAATCGTAAGGGGCTGACGCTCGTGGTCGAGCCCGCACCGGACGCGATGTTGCCTGAGTAAGGAGAATGCGAATGCCCTTTATCGACGCCGATATTCTCTCCTATATCGTCATCGCCGCCCTTCTGCTCTTCATTCTAGGGTCGACCATCAAGGTCATGACCGAGTACGAGCGCGCTGTGGTGTTCACGCTTGGCCGCTATTCCGGCGTCAAGGGGCCCGGCCTCATCATCATCATCCCCTTCGTGCAGCAGATCAGGCGGGTGGATCTGCGCACCATCGTCCTCGACGTGCCGAGCCAGGACGTCATCTCCCGCGACAACGTCTCCGTGCGCGTGAACGCCGTGCTCTATTTCCGGGTCGTCGATCCCGACAAGGCGGTGATCCAGGTCGAGGATTTCATGGCGGCGACGAGCCAGTTGGCCCAGACGACGCTGCGCTCGGTTCTCGGCAAGCACGAACTGGACGAGATGCTGGCCGAGCGCGACAAGCTCAACAGCGATATCCAGGCGATACTCGACACCCAGACCGATGCCTGGGGGATCAAGGTCGCGAATGTGGAGATCAAGCACGTCGATATCGACGAGAGCATGGTGAGGGCCATCGCCCGGCAGGCGGAGGCCGAGCGCAACCGCCGCGCCCGCATCATCAGCGCCGAGGGCGAGCAGCAGGCAGCCGAAAAGCTTCTTGAGGCGGCGACGATCCTGGGGCGCACGCCCGAGGCCATGCAGCTGCGCTACCTCTCGACGCTCCATGACATCGCGGGCGAACGCAGCTCGACCATCGTCTTCCCGATGCCGGTGGATCTCCTGAGCGGCCTTGCGAAAGTGGCGGCCGCCTTGCCCAATAGCGAAAAGAAAAGCCCCGCCTGAGCGGGGCTTTTATTAGATCTGCCGGACGGCGCCCTTGGCGGCGCTCGTCGTCAGCATGGCATAGGCCTTGAGGGCGGCCGACACCTTGCGCTTGCGCGGGGCTGCGGGCTGCCAGCCCTTGGATTCCTGCTCGGCGCGGCGCCGGCCGAGTTCCGCCTCGTCCACGGCGAGGTGGATGCGGCGGTTCGGGATGTCGATCTCGATCCGGTCTCCATCCTGCACGAGGCCGATGATGCCGCCCTCGGCCGCTTCCGGAGAAATGTGGCCGATGGAGAGGCCCGAGGTTCCGCCTGAGAAGCGCCCGTCCGTGATCAGCGCGCAGGCCTTTCCGAGGCCCTTCGATTTCAGGTAGCTCGTGGGATAGAGCATCTCCTGCATGCCGGGGCCGCCGCGCGGGCCCTCGTAGCGGATGATGACAACGTCGCCCGCCCCCACCTTGCCGTTGAGAATGCCGTGGACGGCGTCGTCCTGGCTCTCGAAGATGCGGGCGGGACCGGAGAACACCAGGATGCTCTCGTCGACGCCCGCGGTCTTCACGATGCAGCCGTCGAGCGCCAGGTTGCCGAAGAGAACGGCGAGGCCGCCGTCCTTCGAGAAGGCATGCTCCGCATCGCGGATGACGCCTGCCTGCCGGTCGAGATCGACGCTGTCATAGCGGCTTTCCTGGCTGAACGCCGTCTGTGTCGGCACGCCGCCGGGCGCGGCGCGGTAGAAATCATGCACCGCATGGGAGTTCGTGCGCCGCACGTCCCAGCGGTCGAGGGCCGCTTTCATGCTCTCGGCATGCACGGTCGGCAGCGAGGTGTCGAGAAGGCCCGCGCGGTCCAGCTCTCCCAAGATCGCCATGATGCCGCCGGCGCGGTGCACGTCTTCCATATGCACGTTGGACACGGCAGGCGCGACCTTGCAGAGCACCGGGACGCGGCGCGACAGGCGGTCGATATCGGCCATGGTGAAGGGCACCTCGGCCTCGTGGGCGGCCGCGAGCAGGTGCAGCACCGTGTTGCTCGACCCGCCCATGGCGATATCCAGCGTCATCGCGTTCTCGAAGGCGGCAAAAGAGGCGATGGAGCGGGGCAGAACGCTCGCATCGTCCTGCTCGTAGTAGCGGCGGGCGAGGTCGACGATCAGGTGCCCGGCCTCCACGAAGAGGCGGCGGCGGTCGGCATGGGTTGCCAGCGTCGAACCGTTGCCGGGCAGCGACAGGCCGAGCGCCTCGGTGAGGCAGTTCATGGAGTTGGCCGTGAACATGCCCGAGCACGAGCCGCAGGTCGGACAGGCGGAGCGCTCGATGACCTTGATGTCCTCCTCCGCGACGTTCTCGTCGGCGGCGGCGACCATGGCGTCCACCAAGTCGAGCTTCTTGGTCACGCCCTTGAGCACGGCCTTGCCCGCCTCCATGGGCCCGCCGGAGACGAAGACCACCGGGATGTTGAGGCGCATGGCGGCCATCAGCATGCCGGGGGTGATCTTGTCGCAGTTCGAGATGCAGACCATCGCGTCCGCGCAATGGGCGTTGACCATGTACTCCACGGAATCCGCGATCAGCTCCCGCGAGGGCAGGGAGTAGAGCATGCCGTCATGGCCCATGGCGATGCCGTCATCCACCGCGATGGTGTTGAATTCCTTGGCGACGCCGCCCGCCTTCTCGATCTCCCGCGCCACGAGCTGGCCGAGGTCCTTGAGGTGGACGTGGCCCGGCACGAACTGGGTGAAGGAGTTCACCACGGCGATGATCGGCTTGCCGAAGTCGGAATCCTTCATGCCCGTGGCCCGCCAGAGGCCGCGGGCGCCCGCCATGTTGCGGCCGTGGGTGGTGGTGCGAGAACGATAGGCTGGCATGCTTTTCCTCGAAGATTTTGAGCCTAGTTCGACTGAAATTGCGCAACTTGCAAGGAAAATTGCCATTCCTTCTCGTCGCGGCTGCTCTGTCGCAAGGTTATTGCTCGCAGGCCGACCGTTCTTCGGGGCCGACGGCCAAGCTGAAACGGCCGAGCCTCGAGGTGCGTTGTCTCCGCATTCGGGAAGGAAAGCAGGCAGGAAGAGCTATGGTCACGCAATCCGACTGGGACGCCCCCGCCCATCTGCAGTTCGAGCCCATGAGCACGGAGGAGGTCGGCCAGGGCACTCCGAGCGAGATCGTGGAGTTCCCCTCCCTCCGCGAGGCCGTTCACTGGTCCATGAACAACGAGGCGCCCGCCGGCATGCACGCGGTCATCCGCACCGCCTCGGGAGCGACCATCGGGCCGACGGAGCTCGAGGAGCTCTGGGCGAGCCTGCAGGGACCATGAGAGGTCAGGTCCAGCCGAGGCTCAGGGCTCCCACGGCGAGGTAGCGGCTCGTCTTGGCAATGGCGACGAGCAGGATGAAGACGGGCAGGGGCTCCCGCAGCACGCCCGCCACGATGGTGAGGGGATCGCCGATCACCGGCGTCCAGCTCAGGAGCAGGGTCCAGCGCCCATAGCGATGGTACCAGGCTTCAGCCTTCGCCATCTTCTCGCGCTTCACCGGAAACCAGGGGCGGTCCTCGAACTCGGCGAAGAAGCGCCCGAGGACCCAGTTCACGATGGATCCGAGCGTGTTGGCGATGCTCGCCACCGCAATCAGAAGCCAGCCATTGTACTGCTCCGTCAGCATCAGCCCGAAAAGCACCGCTTCGGACTGGAACGGGAAGATCGTGGCCGAGAGAAAGGAGGCAGCGAAGAGGGCGCTGTATCCGGTGAGAAAGGACATGGGGTCTTTTGAGGTCGGCTTCCGGGGATCGGAGGCAGCTCTAGCGTATGGCTTGCGTCCCTGCGATGACAATCCCAGCGCGCAGATAGGCGAAGGCGGCAAGAAAGACCGCCGTCATCAGGAGCACGATGGTGGGCGCAGGCGCGCTGTCCAGGAAGAAGCTGAGATAGACGCCGGCCAGTGATGTGGCGACGGCGACGAGCACGGCGACGATCAGCATCGCGCCGAAGCGCCTCGTCAGGAGGAAGGCGGTCGCGCCGGGGATGATGAGCATGGCAATGGTGAGAATGATGCCGGTCGCCGTCAGCGCCCCCACGATGGTGAGCGAGAGCAGCGATAGGAAGCCGTAATGGAGAAGCCGTACGGGCAAACCGACCGCTCGGGCCTGCTGCGGATCGAAGACGTGGAGGAGAAGGTCCCGCCACTTCACCAGGATCACCGCCAGCACCACGGCGGCGATGGTCCCGCTCTGGAGGACATCCGGGAGCCCGACGCCCAGCAGGTCGCCGAACAGGATGTGGTCGAGATGCACTTCCGTCTGGATGCTGGTGTAGAGGACGATGCCCAAGCCAAACATGCCGGAGAAAACGATGCCCATGATCGTATCCTCCTTGATGCGGCTGTTCTCCTTCAGGTAGCCGGTCGCAAGCGCGCAGAACATGCCCGACACGAAAGCCCCGATGGCGAGCGGCAGGCCGGCGAGATAGGCCAGCACCACGCCGGGAAGCACCGCGTGGGAGATCGCATCTCCCATGAGCGACCAGCCCTTCAGCACCAGGAAGCAGGAGAGAAGCGCCGTCGGCACCGCGATCATCGGGGCGATGAGGAAGGCGTCCCGCATGAAGGGGAACACGAAGGGGAGGGCGAGGGTATCGAGGAGACCCATCATGGAGCGACCTCCGCCGCGCCCTTGATGCGCCGCTTTGCGCTGATCAGCCCGTGCTTGGGAGCCAGGATGAAGGCCGTCAGAAAGACGAGCGTCTGGAGCACGATGATGATGCCGCCGGTCGCCCCGTCGAGAAAATAGCTGAGATAGGCTCCGACAAGGCTCGAGAGCGCGCCGATCGTCACGCTGATCACGATCAGCCGGGAGAACTTGTCGGTCAGGAGATAGGCCGTCGCGCCCGGCGTCACCACCATGGCGATGACGAGGAAGGCGCCCACCGTCTGGAGCGCGGCCACCGTGCAGGCGCTGAGCAGGGTGAAGAACAGGACCTTGAGCGCCGTCGGGTTGAGGCCCACCGAGCGGGCATGGCTCTCGTCGAAGAAGGTGACGAGCAGATCCTTCCATTTCAGGAGCAGGATGGCGAGCGACACGCCCGCGATGATGACGAGCTGGAGGGTGTCTTCCGGCGTGATGGCGAGAATGTTCCCGAGCACGATGGTCTGGATGTTCACGGAGGTTGGCGAGAGGGACACCATGAAGAGACCGAGGCCGAAGAAGGAGGTGAAGATCAGCCCGATGATGGCGTCCTCCTTCAGCTTCGTGCGCTGGTTCAGAAACAGCATCGCGACCGCCGCCAGCCCGCCGGACAGAAAGGCGCCGAACGAGAACGGCAGGCCGAGCATGTAGGCCCCCGCCACGCCGGGTACGATGGAATGCGAGAGAGCATCCCCGATGAGCGACCACCCCTTCAGCATGAGATAAGCCGAGAGGAAGGCGCAGACCGCGCCGACAAGGGTGCTCACCCACAGGGCATTGACCATGTATTCGTAGGCGAAGGGCTGGAGGAGCAGCGCCGTCATGGGCGTTCGTCTCCCGCGGGAGGCGTGTCGTCCTGATAGACGACGAAAGGCCGTTCGTCGTCGGAGATCACGCCGACCGCATGCGAGCCGGTGCGCAGCCGCTCGTCGAACACGAAATGCCTGAGAACGCCGCCGAAGGCCCTCTCCAGGTTGGTCTGCGTGAAGACCCTGCCCGTTTCGCCTGAGGCGATGACGGTCCGGTTCAGGAGGACCGCCCGGTCGCAGAACTCGGGCACGCTGCCGAGATTGTGCGTCGAGACCAGAATGACCCGGTTCTCGTCGCGCAGGGCCTTCAGGAGCGTGATGATGGATTCCTCGGTCGTCACGTCGACGCCGGTGAAAGGCTCGTCGAGAAGGATCACCTGCGCGTCCTGCGCCAGCGCCCGCGCAAGGAAGACGCGCTTCTTCTGCCCGCCGGACAGCTCACCGATCTGGCGCTTGCGGAACTCGGCCATGCCGACCCGGTCGAGCGCCGTCGCCACAGCTTCGCGGTCGGCGCGGCGCGGGATGCGCAGCATGTTCATGTGGCCGTAGCGGCCCATCATCACCACGTCCTCGACGAGGACGGGAAAGTTCCAGTCCACGTCCTCGCTCTGGGGCACATAGGCGACCAGATTGCTCTTGAGCGCCTTGGGCACGGAATGGCCGAGGATCGCGATGGAGCCAGCCTGCACCGGCACGAAACCCATGATCGCCTTGAACAGGGTCGACTTGCCGCTGCCGTTCATGCCGACCAGCGCCGTGATGGTGCCGGTCGGGATCTCGAAGCTCACATCACGCAGGGCGATGTTGCCATTGCGATAGGCGACCGTCGCGCCGCTCACCGCGATGCCCGGAATCGAGGTTGCGGAAACTTGCAGCGGCGCTTGGCTGTAGGCGTTCATTCCGCGAGCCCTTCGGCAATGGTCTGAGAGGTCACGCGCAGGAGATCGAGATAGGTCGGCACGGGGCCCGACGCATCGCTCAGGGAATCGACATAGAGCACGCCGCCGTATTTGGCACCCGTCTCGCGGGCGACCTGCTTGGCCGGATCGGGCGAAACCGTGCTTTCCGAGAAGACGGCAGGGATCTTGTTGTCGCGGACTGCATCGATCACCTTGCGCACCTGCCGGGGCGTGCCCTGCTGGTCGGCATTGATCGGCCAGAGGTAAAGCTCCTTCAGCCCGAAATCGCGGGCGAGATAGCTGAACGCGCCCTCGCTCGTCACGAGCCAGCGCCGCTCCTCGGGAATGGCGGAGAGGGTAGAGCGGATGGGGGCGACAGTCGCCTGGATCTTCGCCTTGTAGGCTTCCGCATTTGCCCGGTACGTCTCGGCGTTCTCAGGATCGTGCTTCACGAGGGCGTCGCGGATATTGTCGACATAGGTGAGCGCAGCGCTCGGCGACATCCAGGCATGGGGGTTGGGCTTGCCCGTATAGGGACCTTCGGCGATGCCGAGCGGCTCCACGCCCTCAGAGACCACGGCGCTCGGCACGTCCCGCAGGTTGCGGAGGAACTTTTCGAACCAGAGCTCCAGGTTGAGGCCGTTCCACAGGATCAGGTCGGCGCCCTGCGCCCGCAGGAGGTCGCCCGGCGTCGGCTGATAGTTGTGGATCTCCGCTCCGGGCTTGGTAACCGACTCCACCACGGCGGCGTCGCCAGCCACGTTCTGAGCCATGTCGGCGATGATCGTGAAGGTCGTCACAACCTTGAACTTGTCCTCTGCAGCCTGAACGGACGAGCCGATCGCGAGAAATGCGCAGAGAGCAACCAGCAGGGAAGCGAGCTTCATCATCTAACCTCAAGCAGGTTTTCGGTCCCGCAGTTCCGCTCCGGGTGGCAAGTCCGACCGGTTTTCGGAGTAGGGGCAGTTTGCAATGCCCTCACTTAACTGCAGTTGCAAATCATTTGCAAGAGCTAAAATTGCAATGCTGCCGCCGTCTCACATGGAAAGGCGCAGTGCGCCCTCTCCGGAGCGGAGAACAGGACGGGGAGGCAGACGCTAAAGCATCGGCAAAAAGTGGATTTGCACTTTTGGGATCCCATCCGATGCTTTCTCTTGGGATGAGAGTATCGTTCGGGCGCAAAACCGGGTCCACCTTTCGCTGACGCGGACCTCCGGTTCCGCACGATGCTCTAGGGAGTATCCAGGACGAAATCGTAGCGGCCGACCAACAGCGGTTCTTCTCTTTGAGAGGCACGGACCTGCCGGATATTCAGGAGAAGGGCGGGGTTGAAGATCCTGTCCCCCGCATTGCGCTGTTCGTTCGGGAAATAGAGCTGAGTGGTCAGCGGCGTCTGCTGGCCGGGAGCCAGGACCTTGACGTGAATGTGAGGCGTCCGTCCCGGATACCGGGCGGGCACGACGATTTCGAACCAGTACCGGCCGCGGGCATCCGTAAGTGCATAGCCGCGAAGATCATACCCGGTGTTGTCGTATGCGCCGCTCGCATCCGCCTGCCACAGATCGACTACGGCTCCGGGGATCGGGCGGCAGTCGCGGGTGAGGACGAAACCGGTGAGCACGATCCTCTCGCCGGCCGGGCGGGTGGAAGCCAGATCGTGCCTCTGCGGAGGATTGGGTTTGTAGTAGGGGCCCTCCGTCTGCGGCGGCGTGGGGCGGGCTGCGGGAGCGCAGAGAGGCTCGGTAGGCAGAGGTACGGGCTGGGCGGCAACCCCCTGAACTGAGATGGCTGACGCAAGCGCAGCCAGACAGACCCATGCAACGGCAGGCCTGCGTTCCAAGGCTGGGCGGCTCATGAGCCCCTCCATCGTTACCGTTCGCACAGAGCCATGATACACCCCGGGCGGATTGGTCTCAACGATCCGGATGGCGCCGTTTTCTGAGCCGGCAGAACGCTTGCGCCGCCCCTCCGCGTTCATTACGAACGGCCTCTTCCTCGGGTAATTCCATTGCTGGCTGCCCGAGCGGATTTCAGCAGGAAAGCGTCTCTTGGATCAGTTCGATGTGGTGGTGATCGGGGCCGGGGCGGCCGGGATGATGTGCGCGGCCGAGGCCGGCAAGCGCGGGCGCACTGTGCTGGTCGTCGACCATGCGGCCAAGCCCGGCGAGAAGATCCGCATTTCCGGGGGAGGGCGGTGCAACTTCACCAATCTCCACGCTTCGCCGGCGAACTTCATCTCGCAGAACCCGAGCTTCTGCATCTCGGCCCTGCGCCGCTACACGCAGCGCGACTTCATCGCCCTCGTCGAGCGCTACGGCATCGCCTATCACGAGAAGACCCTGGGCCAGCTCTTCTGCGACGGCTCGTCCAGGCAGATCGTCGATCTGCTCCTGAACGAGATGAAGCAGGCCGGGATCGCGCTTCGTCTCGAGACGTCGGTCGAGCGGGTCGAGAAGACCTCGGAAGGTTTCGCCTTGCAGCTCTCGCAGGGCGATGTGCGATGCTGCTCGCTCGTGGTGGCGAGCGGCGGCAAGTCGATCCCGAAAATGGGAGCGACCGGCTTCGGCTATGATCTTGCGCAGCAATTCGGCCTGAGGATCGTCGAGACGCGCCCGGCCCTCGTGCCGCTCACCCTGGAGCCGACCATGCTGGAGAGACTCGCGCCTCTCGCGGGCGTTGCGGTCGAGGCGGTGGCAAGCTGCGGCAAGACCTCCTTCGCCGAGGCGATGCTTTTCACTCACAGAGGTCTGAGCGGTCCGGCGATCCTGCAGATCTCCTCCTATTGGCGGGAGGGCGGCGAGATTGTCCTGTCCCTGCTGCCGGGGGTGAACCTGTTCGAGGAGCTGCGCAAGGCGAAGGCGCAGAACGGCAGGCAGGCGCTGCAGACGGCGCTCTCGGCATATCTGCCCAAGCGCCTCGCGCAGCTCGTGGCGGAGACCGAGAAGGGCCCCGCCAATCTCGCGGACTTTTCCGACAAGAGCCTTCGCCGCATCGACGAGGCCGTGAACCGCTGGCGCTTCAAACCCGCGGGCTCGGAGGGCTACCGCACGGCGGAGGTGACGCTGGGCGGGGTCGACACGCAGGACCTCGACTCCCGGACCATGGAGGCCAAGGCGGTGCCGGGCCTCTATTTCATCGGCGAGGTGGTGGACGTCACCGGCTGGCTTGGCGGCTACAATTTCCAATGGGCTTGGTCCTCCGGCTGGTGCGCCGGGCAGTCGGCCTGACGACGAGGACGGGCTGCTGACCTAGAGTTCTTGAGCCTTGTCTGCGCGTGTGCGCTGGAGCACAGGGCGTTCCCTAAAGGCCGAAATGCAACTTCAAGTTCATTGCGGGACGGAGTTTTTGTATCGATATAGTGTTTGATAAAACGATCCGCCAAGGACATTTCCAACAACTAAGGCCTTAAGGTGCATCAATGATCAAATCCTTATCGGTACTGTCCCTCGTTGCGGCGGCGGCCCTCTGTGCCGCCTCGGCGGCCAGCGCTCTCGAACAGGAGAATGGCCGCAACATGAACGGCCGAAACATAAACGGCCGCAATCTCAATGGGCTGTCCTTCAACGGATCCGCGCGTCAGGATTCTGTTGCCGGTCACGGCGCACAGGCCACAACCGTCATCCTGAAGGATGGCGCGCGCATTACCCTGAAGTAACCGCAGCTGGGGTCCCGGCCAGCTCCCCGGCAGGGACCCCCTTTCGACCTCCCATGCATCCTCAGCTTCTTTCCATCGCCGGCGTGCTTCTGCCGCTTGTCTGGTCCATGCCGGTACAGGCCCTGGACGGGCGCCTGGAGGCCGAGCGGGGCGAGTTCCGGCTGCGGCTCGACGACGGGCGGGTGCTCGAGCGCCAGGACCTTGCCGGAATGCGCGTGCTCCTGCGCAGCGGGGCGCGGGAAATCCAGGTCCTGATCGATGCGGTCGAGGAGGAGAAAGCGTCCCCCGGCGGCCCGCTGGTGCTCTACCGGCTTCTGATCGAGGACCCGAATACGGGATCATCGCAGGACGCATGCCTCCCCGATGCGCGGGGACGCCGGCTGGGTCTCCCGCTCCGGAAGGGATCGGGCATCGACTTCACCTGCACCAGCGGCGCGGAAGCAAAATGCATCCTCATCGGCTACCGGCCCTGGGAAGAGGGCGGCGATATCCCGATGCGGGATCTCCACGCCGCCTGTATCCACATGGTGCGGGCGGATCACGGCGGCGACGACCGCCCTTCGACCCGGGACGGCACTGTCATCGACGTTTATGACCGCTTCGGCATTCAGAAGCCGGAAACCCTCGATCCGATGCCGTTCGAGGCGGCCTGGGGTGTCAACGGCGCGCTGTGCGTCGCCCATCCGCGGATTGCGCAGAACACCACGCTCGCCATGCTGGAGAAGCGCTATCCCCGCCTCGCAGGACGCCTCGGGCCCGAGGCCTGTATCGAGGACGAAATGCGCGACGATCCGCGGGCGCTCCTCTTCAACCGCTCCGTGCTTTCCGTCCCCTGACGCCTTTGCGGCGCTGGACCCTCGGGTTCTCTTTCCGGGAACGCAGGCTGGACACCGGAGGATGCGAATCTAGTTCAGCACTGCCGGCCGCACGCCCGCGGCCCCATTCCACCGCAATACCGGAGCGATCCCATGCAGCAGCGTCGACTTGGAAACCTGACCGTGTCTGCCCTCGGCCTCGGCTGCATGGGCATGTCGGACTTCTGTGGCGGGCGCGACGAGGACGAGGCCACCGCCACGATCCACCGCGCCATCGAGCTCGGCGTGATCTTTCTCGACACGGCCGATATGTCACGGCCGATATGTACGGCGTCGGGCGCAACGAGGAACTGGTCGGCCGCGCCATCCGCGACCGCCGCGATCAGGTCGTGCTCGCCACCAAGTTCGGCAATATGCGCGCACCCGATGGGGCGTTCCTCGGCATCAATGGCAAGCCGGATTATGTCCGCCAAGCCTGCGAGGCGAGCCTGAAGCGGCTCAATGTCGAGGTGATCGACCTTTACTACCAGCACCGCGTCGATCCCGAGACGCCCATGGAGGATACGGTCGGCGCGATGGCCGATCTCGTGCGGGAGGGCAAGGTGCGCTATCTCGGTCTCTCCGAGGCGGGGCCACAGACGATCCGCCAGGCCCATGCGGTTCATCCCATCACCGCCCTGCAGGCCGAGTATTCGCTCTGGAGCCGCGAGCCGGAGGACGGGATCCTCACCACCGTGCGCGAGCTCGGCATCGGCTTCGTGCCCTATTCGCCGCTCGGGCGCGGATTCCTGACGGGACAGATCAAGAGCATCGACGATCTCGATCCGGCCGACTACCGCCGGAACTCGCCGCGGTTCCAGGGCGAGAACTTCCAGAAGAACCTGGACCTCGTGCGGGAGATCGAATCCATGGCGCAGGAGAAGGGCTGCGCGCCCGCCCAGCTGGCGCTCGCCTGGGTCATGGCGCAGGGCGACGACATCGTGCCCATCCCCGGCACCAAGCGCCGCCGCTATCTGGAGCAGAACGTGCAGGCCCTCGACGTCCGGCTGACGCCGGAGGATCTGGAGCGGATCGACCGCATCATCCCGCCCGGAGCCGCCGCCGGCACGCGCTATCCTGCGCAGAACATGGCGGCTCTCGGACGGTAGGTCTCAGGCCCGTTTCCGGGCGGGAGCCTCCACGGGAGCTTCCGCCCGTTTTGCGCTGCGGTTGTGGAGCTGGCGAAACGCGGTTAGTTCCTGCTCAAGGCTTTCATAGAGCGGGCCGAATTTCGGGCCGTGCTCCTTCATGATCTCGCCGAGCGCCTCCACGGCCCGCACCAAACGCTCTTCGGTGACTGGCTCTTTGCTGTGTTCGGACCGTGCGCTCATCGTGGTACTCCTTACTACTTGAGCGGCGATACTGGTCCGGAGAGTCTTGCAGGCAGGTTAAGGGCGGGCATCAGGCCGCGGTCGAGCCGGAGAACGGCCGGAGCGCGCCCGCCTCGTCGATGCGGCGGACGAGTTCGTCCACTTCCTCGAAGGTCTGGTAGAGGCCGAAGCCGAGACGCAGGCGATGGCCCCTGACATCGGCGACCACGCGCAGCTTCTTCAATTCATCATAGATCCTCGGGGCATCCGGCGTCTCGAAGGTCAGGAAGTTTCCGCGCCGCGCCTCGTCCGGCGGAACCAGCAGCTTCGCTCCTTCGAAAAGAGGGCGCTCTGCGATGCTCTTGAGGAAGCATTGCTGCAGCGCCTGCGCATGGGCGTGAACGATGGGGGCGCTGATTCCCTCGCCGGCCAGCCAGCGCATCACCGCATTGAAGCGGTAGAGGCCCGAAGGGTCGAAAGTCGCGCCCATGAAGCGCCAGCCGTCCTCGCTGTAGCCGACCTTTCCGCTCTGCGCGTTCGACAGGTTGCCGAAGGCTGCGTACCAGCCTGTATCCTTCGGACGCGGGCCGAAGCCCGGCGGGCAGTGCATGAAGCAGGCGCCTTCGCCCGCCATGGCGTATTTGTAGCCGCCTGCCATATAAAACGCGCGGTCGGCGATCGTGCTCAGGTCGGTCGGCCGCGCCATGAAGCCGTGATAGCCGTCGATCACGACCATCGCCGTCTCGCCGCCGGCTTCGGCCAGCCTGCGCACATCCGCAGCAAAGCCCGAATTGAAGAAGACCTGGCTCACGAAGACAAGGTCGTGCCCCTCGCGCGCGGCGGTGAGGAAACGGTCCTCGAAGGTGGAGAAGGGCTCGACCGGAATGCGGGTGACAAGGACGGCCTGCTCCTCCTCGAGGCGTGCGATCTGCCGGCCGAAGGAGTGGAACTCCCCATCGGATGAGAGGATGCGCACGGGCCTGCCTGCCGGGAAGCACGAGAGGATGCGCTTGAGGAACTCGTGCGTGTTCGGGGCGACCGCGATGGTCGACGGATCGGGCAGGTTCAGGTGTCTCGCCACATGGGTGCGGAACTCCTCGAAGACCGGCCCCAGCATGTGCTCCCACTTGTCGTCCATGAGACGGGCCGCATCGTCCCAGGCCTGGACATGCGCCTCGCGCGTCACATTGGGCCAGGGGTGATGGCTGTGGGCCGCGAAATGCAGGCGGTCGGGCTCGGAGTTGAGAAAGCGGGAGAAATGCGAACGCAGATCGAGCATGTGATGTCTCCCGCGCGTCAAAGCTTGGTCCGGACGGACCAGAGCTCCGGGAAGAAGTAACGTTCGAGCGCTTTGCGCAAGTAGCCGACACCCGCGCTGCCGCCGGTGCCGCTGCGCATGCCGATGATGCGCTCCACGGTTTTCATGTGCCGGAAACGCCATTGCTGGAATGCATCCTCCAGGTCGACCAGCTCTTCGGCGAGTTCGTAGACGTCGAAATGCTCGTCCGAATGCCGATAGATCTCCTCCCACGCCGCCTCGACGCCGGGATGGGCCGCATAGGGCTGCGTGAAGTCGCGTTCGAGCACCTCCGCCGGGATGGCGTATCCCCGACGCGCCAGCAGGCGCAGGGCCTCGTCATAGAGGCTTGGTGCGCGATAGGCCTCTTCGAGGAGCTGCGCAATATCCTTGCGATGCCGGTGGGGAGCGATCTTGGCCTCATCCTTTGCGCCGAGACGGAACTCCACGAGGCGGTACTGCCAGGATTGGAAGCCCGAGGAGCGGCCGAGGGAGGGCCTGAATCGCAGATAGTCGGAGGGCGTCATCGTGGAGAGCACCGTCCAGGCCTGGATCAGCTGTTCCTGGATCCGGTTGATGCGGGCGGCGCACTTGAAGGCCGGCTGCAGCTCGTCCGCGCGGATATGGTTGAGAGCGGTCTCGAGTTCCCGGTTGAGAAGCTTGAGCCACAGCTCCATCACCTGATGGATGGTGATGAACAGGAGTTCGTCATGCTCTCCCGAGAGGGGGACTTGCGCGGCAAGGAGGGTGTCGAGCTGGAGGTAGTCCCCGTAGCTCATTCCCTCCGAGAAATCGGTGTGAATCCCATCCGTTCCTGCTGACATGCCTTCCTCCCGTTCTGTTATCGTTGGCAGGAAGCTACCCTCCCGTCAGGGCAAAAGCCAAGGGGCGACCTCAGGCAAATCCGTGTCGTTCCAACGGAATTGGCAATTCCGCTCTCAGCCGTTAGGTTGCGGCTCACCGATTTTATCGTTCCAGAGAGTTTCCCGAATGGCCGACACACCGCCCGACCGCCTGTCCTCGAACCCGAACAGTCCCTTCTACGATGAGGCCCTGCTCGCGCGCGGCATCGGCGTGCGCTTCAATGGCGCCGAGAAGACCAATGTGGACGAGTACTGTGTCAGCGAAGGCTGGGTCCGTCTGGTCGCGGGCAACACGAAGGACCGCTTCGGCAACCCGATGACGGTCAAGCTCAAAGGCAAGGTGGAGCCATATTTCCAATCAGGGGAGTAGCTTAGGTCCCGATCCGGCGGGCTCGCCCCGAATGCAGGAAGCCCGCCCGATTCGCATCGGGCGGGCTTTTCTCCGGATGAGCCGTTTCCGGATCGGCGGGATCTCGGGCTCCCGCCTTCCATCCTATTGCAAGCGCATCAACGCATGGCGTTGATCTGGACCTGCTGCTCGTTCTCGAGCTCCCGGAATGTGTTCCGGTTGCTGTTGTCGTAGGCTGGCATGGCGCGGATCTGATCCTCGGTGATGCCCTGGATGACGAGGCGGTCGCCCCGCATGGCCACCTGGTCCATCGGGATCAGGACATTGCGCTCTCCGATTCCGAGGAACCCGCCTGCGCCGATGACGAGGTACTGCCGGCCGTCTTGACCCAGGACGACGCGCTCGACGTCGCCGAGCTCATTACCGCGGGCGTTGTAGAGATCCATGTCGTTGATCTCCGAGACCGCGATGGCTCCCGCGCCCGGAAGCGCGCCGGTGGCTTCCATCTGCTGTTCGGAGATCGCAGCCTGGCGCTGGCCCTGCTGAATCTGCCTGGCCTGCTGCTGCTGGATGCGGACGTTGGGCTCACCCTGCTGCTCAAAGCGGACGTTCGGCTGCCCCTCGGCCTGGTTGATCACCACCCGT
>NZ_JAJATX010000034.1 GCF_020866965.1 Microvirga roseola | reverse complement strand
AACGTGTCGGAAGCCACCGCCCAGAAGATCGACTCCGAGGTGCGGGACCTCGTCGAGCGAGGCCAGAAGGAGGCACGACAGATCCTCGAACAAAAGCGCCGGCAGCTGGAAGCCCTTGCTCAGGCCCTCATGGAACGCGAGACGCTAACCGGAACAGAAATCCGCACTCTCATTCTGGGGGAGGCGCCTGAACATGCCGGCGCCGCTAACAGCCAAAGAGCCGTTTGACGGGCACCCGATCTGCTCTTGCTGCGATCCTTAGCTGCCCCAGCGGAGCACAACCGGGTCGAGGCGGCGGGCGATTTCGACCAGGCCCTTGCGCGTCTCCGGATGTAGCGGTTGGAGGGGGTGACGGACGGCCTCCGACTTGATGACGCCACTTTCCTTCATCAGCGCCTTGGCCGCCAGAAGACCGCATTGCCGGTTTTCATAGTTGATGAGCGGCAGCCAGCGCTCATAGGCGGCGGCCGCCTCCTCCCGCCTGCCGGCCATGTACGGGTCGATGATCTGGCGGATGCCATCCGGGTAGCCACCTCCGGTCATGGACCCGGTTGCGCCTGCGTCGAGATCGGCCATCAGGGTGATCGCCTCCTCGCCGTCCCAAGGCCCCTCGACGGCATCTCCGCCCAGGGCAATGAGGTCACGCAGCTTGGATGCGGTGCCGGCGACCTCGATCTTGAAGTAGCTAACGTTGGGGATCTCCCGCGCCATGCGTGCGAGAAAGGCCGGCGACAGAGGCGTACCCGCCAAAGGAGCATCCTGAATCATAATCGGGATGCTGATGGCGTCCGAGACCGCCCGGAAGAAGTCGAAAATACCGGCCTCCGATACGCGCAGGGTCGCGCCGTAGAAGGGCGGCATGATCATCACCATCGCCGCGCCGCTCTCCTGCGCTCGTCGGCTGCGTTCTGCGCAGATGGCTGTCGAGAAATGGCTGGTGGTGACGATGATCGGGACTCGCCCGGCCACATGGTCGAGGACTGTGCGCATGACGGTCTCGCGCTCGTCGTCGCTCAGAAGGAACTGCTCGGAAAAGTTTGCGAGGATACAGATGCCATCCGAGCCCGCATCGATCATGAAGTCGATTGCGCGCTTCTGGCCTTCCAGATCGAGGCGCCCATCGTCACCGAAGATGGTCGGCGCAACGGGATACACGCCCCGATAAGGGCGGATGGAGGATCTTCCGGGCATGGTCATGGTCTCTCCCTTCAATGCTTCTCTTGAGGCTTGTTCTAATGGTTGTCCCGCGGGACAGGCGATCCTGTCCGCCCGACGAGGAAGTCCAGATCCGCCCCTTTGTCGGCCTGGAGCACATGGTCGATGTAGATCTTGGCGTAGCCACGCGTGGCGTGCGGCTCCGGTGGCGTCCAGGCAGCGCGCCTTCGGTCCAATTCTGCCGCATCGACATGAAGGTGCAGATTGCGGGCTGCCACGTCGAGGGTGATCAGGTCCCCGTTCTCCACCAGGGCCAGCGGTCCGCCGGCCGCCGCTTCCGGCGCGACGTGCAGGACGACGGTGCCATAGGCCGTGCCCGACATACGCGCATCGGAGATGCGGATCATGTCGCGGATCCCCTTCCTAAGCAGCTTCTGCGGAAGGGGCATGTTGCCCACCTCCGCCATGCCTGGATAACCCTTCGGGCCACAGTTCTTGAGCACCATTAAGGCCGCGATAGCCGAAAAGCAAAGATTTATAGGGAGAAGATGCATGAAGGCCCGTCAACTTCTGACGACGATCGGCATGGCTGCGCTGATGCTGACATCGGGCTCCGCCTACGCCCAAGACAAGATGGTGGTTGGCTTCTCGCAGGTCGGATCGGAATCCGGCTGGCGGGCCGCCGAGACCAAGGTTTCCAAGATCGAAGCTGAGAAGCGCGGGGTGGATCTGCGCATCTCCGATGCTCAGCAGAAGCAGGAAAACCAGATCCGCGCCGTTCGCTCTTTCATCGCGCAGGGCGTCGATGCCATTCTGCTCGCGCCCGTCGTGGCAACCGGCTGGGATGCCGTTCTGAAAGAGGCGAAGGCTGCCAAGATCCCGGTGGTTCTTCTCGACCGCTCCATCGAAACGAAAGATGACTCCCTTTATCTCACGGCTGTCACTTCGGACACGATCTCTGAGGGCAAGATAGCCGGCGAGTGGCTCGCCAAGGAAACGGGCAGCAAGTGCAATGTCGTCGAACTGCAGGGCACGGTCGGTTCCAGCCCGGCCACCAACCGTAAGAAGGGCTTCGACCAGGTCATTGCCGCCAATCCCGGCATGAAGATCATCCGCACCCAGTCCGGCGACTTCACTCGCACCAAGGGCAAAGAGGTGATGGAGAGCTTCATCAAGGCGGAAAACGGCGGAAAGAACATCTGCGCCGTCTATGCGCACAACGACGACATGGCGATCGGAGCGATCCAGGCCATCAAGGAAGCTGGCCTCAAGCCGGGCAAGGATATCAAGATCGTTTCCATCGATGCCGTGCCGGACATCTTCAAGGCCATGGCTGACGGGGAGGCCAACGTCACCGTCGAACTGACGCCGAATATGGCCGGACCGGCTCTCGACGCGCTCATCGCCTACAAGAAGGATGGCAAGCAGCCGCCGAAATGGATCCAGACGGAGTCGAAGGTCTATACGCCTGAAACGGCTGCGGCCGAGTACGAGCGGCGCAAGGACCTCTACTAAAATCTCTGCCATCGGGGCGGCGGGCGGACCAGCCTGCCGCCTTCCCAATCCCGCCGGATCCGGCGGCTTTGCTGAAGCTTGGCAGGAGACACATGGACGATCCGAGAGGACAGTCGCAGCTCCTTGAGATCAAGGGGCTAACGAAGAGATTTCCGGGCGTACTGGCGCTGGACCATGTCGATTTCACGCTTCGGGCGGGAGAGATCCATGGCCTGCTCGGAGAGAACGGCGCCGGAAAGTCGACGCTGATCAAGGTGCTCACCGGCGTCTTCCGGCGCGACGCGGGAACCATGGTGCTCGACGGGCAGGAAATCTCGCCGGGTGATCCAGCCGATGCGCTCTCCTTGGGAATTGGTACCGTCTATCAGGAAGTGAACCTGCTGCCCAATCTGTCGGTAGCCGAAAACCTCTTTATCGGCCGGCAGCCCCACCGTTTCGGTCTGGTCCGGACCGGCGAGATGCGCCGGAGGTCGGCAGAGATCCTGTCGGGGTACGGCCTCGACATCAACGTGGCCGATCCGTTGGGAGGTTTCTCCGTTGCCGTCCAGCAGATCATCGCAATCGCCCGCGCTGTCGATCTTTCGGCTAAGGTGCTCATCCTGGACGAACCAACCGCAAGCCTCGATGCCCATGAGGTCGAGACGCTTTTCGGTGTCCTGAACAATTTGAAAGGCCGTGGCATCGGCATCGTTTTCGTGACGCACTTCCTCGACCAGGTCTATGCAGTCTGCGACCGGATTACGGTCCTGTGCAACGGACGCCGCGTGGGCTCCCGACCGATCATCGATCTGCCGCGGATCGAGCTGGTCTCCATGATGCTGGGGCGTGAACTCTCCGAGGAAGCCCTGCACCGTACGCACCGCGGCTCCGTGACCGGAGATCCTGTCGTGGCGTTCCAGAATTGTGGGAAGCGCCATTTCATAGAGCCCTTCGACCTTTCCATCCGCCCCGGCGAGGTGGTGGGGGTGGCAGGGCTCCTCGGATCCGGCCGGACCGAGACGGCGAAACTGATCTTCGGGATCGAAAGAGCCGAGAGCGGCCAAGCCTTTGTCAATGGGCAGCCGGTCCGCATTGCCTCTCCTCGCGATGCCTCCCGGCTCGGCTTCGGGTTCTCTCCCGAGGATCGCAAGACCGAAGGCATCGTCGCAGAGCTTTCGATCCGCGAGAACATCATTCTGGCGCTCCAGGCGCAACGCGGCTGGCTCCACCAGCTGCCCAGGCGCAGTCAGGACGAGATCGCCGACAGGTTCATCAAGCTTCTCGACATCCGCACCCCCGATGCGGAAAAGCCGATCGGTCTCCTCTCCGGAGGCAACCAGCAGAAGGCCCTGCTGGCCCGCTGGCTGGCCACCGAGCCGCGCTTCCTGATCCTGGACGAGCCGACGAGAGGCATCGATGCCGGCGCTCATGCGGAGATCATCCGTCTGATCGAGCGCCTCTGCGACGACGGCCTCGCTCTTCTGGTCATTTCCTCGGAACTGGAGGAGATCGCCTCCTACAGTGACCGGGTCGTCGTGCTGCGCGACCGCCGGCATGTGCAGGAGCTGACCGGAGCGGAGGTGAATGCAGACACCATCATGAAAACCATCGCGAGCCACTGAATGAGCAGCGTAGTCCAGGCAGGTTCCTCCCGTACGCTTCCCAAAGGGTTGCCCCAGATTGCCGCCCTGTTGATCGTTTTCCTTGCCAACTGACTCGTCTTCCGCGACTTCTTTGCGGTGCGCCTGCAGGACGGGCGTCTGTTCGGCAGCCTCATCGATGTGCTGAACCGTGGTGCTCCGGTGGCGATCCTCGCATTGGGCATGACGCTTGTGATTGCAACGCGCGGCATCGACCTTTCCGTTGGCGCGGTCATGGCCATTGCCGGTGCAACAGCGGCCGCCCTTGTTGCTCAGGACTATCCGCTTCCCGTCGCGCTGGCTGCGGCCATCGGCGTAGGCCTAGCCTGCGGACTCTGGAACGGCATCCTTGTCGCCGTGCTGGAAATCCAGCCATTTGTCGCAACTCTCATTCTCATGGTGGCGGGGCGCGGCTTCGCACAGCTGATCACGGAAGGGCAGATCATCACGTTCGTCAGCGAGGGGTTTGCAGCCATCGGCAGTGGCTCCTTTCTGATGCTGCCGATGGCCGTGGTGATCGCGCTGGTGATGCTGGTCGTCACGCACCTCGTCGTCAGGCGTACCGCTCTCGGTCTCTTCATTGAGGCGATCGGCGCCAATGTTCGTTCGACGGCCTATGCAGGGGTCGGCACCAAGGCCGTGACAATTGCCGTTTACATGTGGTGCAGTCTTTGCGCCGCCATCGCAGGCCTGATCGTGACGGCCGACATTCGTGGAGCCGACGCCAACAATGCCGGGCTCTGGCTTGAACTCGATGCCATTCTGGCCGTGGTCATCGGCGGAACGTCCCTGTTCGGAGGGCGGTTCAGCCTGGGCCTTTCGATCATCGGCGCTCTCATCATTCAGGCGATGAATACCGGCATTTTGCTGAGCGGTTTCAGGCCCGAGTACAATCTTACCGTCAAGGCTGCCGTGGTGCTGGCGGTGCTTCTCGCCCAGTCGCCTGTCATCGCCGGCATTCGCGCCATCTGGAGAGGAAAGGCCTAATGCGTCGCCACCTGCCGGTTCTGATCACGCTTGCAGTCTTCGTCCTGGGGTACCTGATCTGCCTTGCCCAGTTTCCAAGCTTCGCCTCCACCCGGGTGATCGGCAACCTTCTCACGGATAATGCCTTCCTCGGCATCGCCGCGGTCGGCATGACCTTCGTGATTCTCTCGGGCGGGATCGATCTGTCGGTCGGATCAGTCATCGCATTTACCGGGGTCTTTCTTGCCGTCAGTATCGAGCAGTACGGCCTCAACCCCTACGTGGCCTTCGTCCTTATCCTCGGCATCGCGGCTTTGTTCGGGGCAGGCATGGGAGTCCTGATCCATGCCTTTCAGATTCCCGCCTTCATCGTGGCCCTAGCCGGAATGTTCCTGGCGCGCGGGATGTGCTTCGTGCTCACGGCGGACTCGATCCCCATCAACGCGCCGGTCTACAGCCAGATTGCGGAATTCGCGATACCTCTTCCCGGCGGGGGGCGTTTGACCCTCATCGCTCTGGCGATGCTGGCGACTTTTGGGATCGGGGTCGTAATGGCTCACTACACGCGCTTCGGAACCAATGTTTACGCCCTCGGCGGCAACAGAACCTCATCGGAGTTGATGGGCGTGCCAGTGGGGCGGACAACTGTCAGAATCTATATGCTGTCGAGCGTCCTGGCCGCGCTGGCCGGCATTGTCTTTTCCTTCTACACATCCGCCGGCTATTCATTGGCGGCCACCGGGGTCGAACTGGATACGATTGCGGCGGTAGTCATCGGAGGCACCCTTCTGACGGGGGGGCTACGGCACGATCATCGGCACCCTGATCGGGGTCCTGATCCAGGGATTGATCCAGACCTACATCATCTTCGATGGCACCTTGAGTTCCTGGTGGACCAAGATTGCCATTGGTGGGCTTCTTTTCGCATTTATAGTATTGCAGCGAGGCTTGGCCACGGCATCCCGCCGGCACGCCAGGGTTTGAAAATGTTATGATGGCTTCCGAAAATAGCTTCAAAATGGCCAGCAGGACGCGTTCGGCCCATGATCTGGTGACGCATGGGATCGGTCACAGCATCATGCAGGGGCGCTTCCCCATAGGAAGCATGCTGCCGGGCGATGCGGAGCTGATGGAATTCTTCGGCGTCTCGCGCACGGCTCTCCGTGAAGCTCTGAAGACCCTGGCCGCCAAGGGCCTGATCGAATCGAAGACGAAGGTCGGCACAAAGGTTCTGGAGCGGAACAACTGGAACATGTTCGATGCCGACATCATCGAGTGGCATCTCGAGCTGGGTGTCGACGCACAGTTCCTGGGTTGGCTCTTCGAGATCAGGCAGGCGCTCGAGCCCCTGGCCTGCGCCGCGGCTGCTATCCGACGGAGGCCCGAGCAACTCGATAGCATGAACAGAGCCCTGCGGGCCATGTACCAGTGCGAGACGAGCCGGCAGGGCTTTACCAAGGCCGACCTCGCGTTCCATCAAGCCATTCTGGAAGCTTCAGGAAACCCGTTCCTGCAGTCCATCGGATCTGTCATCGGCGCAGCCCTCGCAACCTCCTTCACGATCAGCTCTCCTGTTTCGAGCGATGAGCATTTCAATCGCGTGATGCGACAGCACCAAGCCGTTTTCGATGCAATCAGGGAAGGGGATTCTGCAGCTGCCAGCAATGCGATGTCGGAGCTGATCCTCCAGACCGCCGAGCGGGTTCGCATCAAGCCGGAACGAGGCGCCTTGGCGACAATGCAGGCCTATGCCGTCTCCCAGGCCTGATCCGGGACAAGAGGTCGAAATGCTTGGGTGATGTAGCCTATCGAAGCTGCTTGCCGGGCTGAGTGCCGACCTGCCGGAGTCTTGACTGCATAGCGATCCGGCTGCGAACAAGCTCCAATGTTTCGCGACGGTCAACAACAGCGCAAAGGATGTTTCGAACTTGTGCCTGAAGGATCCTTCGCCGCCCACCATGCAAAACCGGCGCAATCCGGCTAAAGGTACGGCGCTCTTCGCCAGGGTGCTTGCGGGAAAATTCCCAGAAGTTCGACCAATGCTCCCGCGCTCTCTCGTCTGGCGGATAGAACGTTTCGACGGCTGCTCCGTTCGCATAGATGATCTGGTGCTGCTCCAGCTCGATGTTGAAATACTCCAGCACCGTCCCCGAATAGTCGACACGGCGAATGCTCGTTCCATTCACCAGCAATCGTGCGGGAATAAGGATATTCTCAAGGAAGAGCGAGTGAGCTGGGGAGAGGATGAGCCTCCGGTTGGGGAAGCCTTCCCCAAGCGCGTCCTTCTCAATAGCGATTGGGGCAATCTCTGAACCCCATGCACGTCCGTGCTCTCGTCTGAAGACCTGCCTCGGAATCCATTTGATCCTCTGAAGGCCGGAGGACTTCGTAACGACCTGATCGCCGGGCTGCAGATCTTCTATTCTCTTCACTCCATCGGGGGTCAGAATAAGTGTGCCACGTACGAAGCAGATGGCGCCAACAGGGTTACGGCTGGATCCGGCTCCGATGCTGATGGAAGGAATGTCGGGAAGCACAGCACTTTGCAGCCCTCCAATCGGAACCTGTGTTTCTGGAGGCGCCGGCACGCCGGGCTGCGCAGACTCGATTCTTCTGACGCGGACCTTCTGGAGACGCTCTGCCGGGGAAAGGGATCCTCCACCGGAGGCCTGCCGCACACCAAGGTTGGGCGAGAACCGCCCCAGGTCGACCCTTCCATCATTCCAGAACTGCGCACCGTTATGTGCATCGGTAGCCTTCACAAGCCTGCAGATGTCGCTGATTCTGCTGCAGCCGCTGAAAGCTCCATGCAGCGCCTGCACGATGCTCGAGTTCTCGTCGGAGGAGACGTGGATAACGGTGCCGCGGATTCCGAAAATCACGTGAGGTGTTTGTAGCTTGTACTTCTCGGAAGTCCGCAGGCCGCCAGATGCCAGTCGGAACGCGCCTTGAAGCAGGCTGAATGCCACCTCTGAAACGGTCTTATCAGGGTTGTAGACGAAGCGATCAAGCGTGATGGACGAGTTCGGATAGACGGTAAGCGTCGTCTGGTCGAGGAAGCGTAAGCCCGCCGCACCGATCTTGTACGTTCTGATCGTGTCATCCTGGAAGATCACGGATCCCGGCTCGAGCTGGGACACCGTGCCGGCCGTGGCGCTGTCGACCGCCGGCACGACAGTCTCAGCATTTCCGATTTCCCTCGGCTGCGACAGGCAGGTCGTCGCTACGAGAGAGGCCGGCAGGCCAATCAAGCAGGCCAGGAAGGACTCGTGCTTCATGGCCATTCCTCCGCGGCCTGGCACCTCGCGCCCCCTAGCACTCCAGAAGCATACCAGAAGGCAGCCGAACTCAACAGATGCAGCTTAACGTGTGGGGAACCCCAATCACATGGATACGACCTATGAAAAGGTAGTACCCCATAGTATTTGCCGGCGCCCCGGCATGTGTATGCGATATCACCTTGGCGGCTGAAGTGCAGCGCGACTCTCGCATGGGGTCACGATGCCTTGGTGTCCTGCGCCCCGTGGTGGGCATCAGCTTCAGAGCCCGAGGCCAGCCTCTGCGCAACCCGCCTGAAATGCTCGAAGAGACCTCGAATGTGCGGATCTGCAGAGCGACAGCCCATCGCGGCAAGCATTTCGGCTTGCTCTGCGTTTCCGCTCTCAAGCGCCCCGAGCAGGCTTGCGTGGAGGTGAGCCGTCTCACGGAACTGCGGTGCACATGCAACAGCCTCGTCACCGGCGAGCGCGAACAGTTTCGTGGCTGTGGCCTTCCCCTTCAAACCGACCGTACCGATTTCAAGCAAGGCAAAGCCAACCACGGTCCGGGCGGTCTCCTCCGAGACTACTATGTCCACCGCATACTGCTTGGAGCAGGACTCGATGCGGGCTGCGACATTCACTGCATCGCCGACCGCAGAATAGTTGAAGCGGCTCTTCGAGCCCATGTTGCCGACGCAAGCCAGACCCGTATTGATCCCGATCCCGATCTTGACCTCGAGTCCGGAGCGCCCGGCCGCGCCGAAGCCGAAGGCATCCTTCATGTTGAGGTCATGAACGATGGCCTGCATCCGCAGCGCGGCCCGGCACGCCCGTTCCGCATGATCTGGAACGTCCAGCGGAGCATTCCAGAAAGCCATGATGGAGTCGCCGATATACTTGTCGATCGTCCCGCGTTCGGCATGAATAGCATCGGTGAGCGGCGATAGCAGAGTGTTCAGAAAGCGTACGAGATCGACCGCCGGCAAAGTCTCGGAAATCGGGGTGAAAGCTCGCACGTCCATGAACATGATGGTGAGCGGCCTGACCTCGCCTCCAAGCTGCATGCGGTGAGGCGCCTTCTCAAGCTCGTGGAGGAGTTGTGGGGCGAGATACTGCCCGAATGCGCGCCGCACGAACCGGCGCTCACGATCGGTAGTGGCATGCATGGCGCCGGTCACGACGAGATAGACAGCGAGCGCCCCAAGGGAGGGATAGACGGGATCGATCAGGTAACCGGTTCGGGAGAAGGCAAGCCAAGAGACTGCGATTGCCGTGGCTGCAATGGCGCCACCGGCGAGGAATGAGTACTGTGCCCCGAGGAGCATCAACAACACGACCATCAGGAGGCCCAGAAGAACCGTGGCGATCAGTTCCGCCCCGCTTGCCCAATCAGGCCGCGTGAGGAAGGTGCCGGCTAGGATCTGCTCTGCGATCTGAGCCTGAACAGATACGCCCGGAATGGTTTCGCCCAATGGGGTTGTACGATAGTCTGCCAGGCCCGGTGCCGTGGCGCCGATAAAGACGATATGCCCCTGGATCATCCGTCGAACGGCCTCTCGTCGCCCTGGTTCGAGGATGTCGGCCACGGAAACGTAGCTCTCGGGCCGGTCATGATCGAAATACACCCAGACTTCGCCGTTCCGGGTCAGCGGGATATAGAGCTGTCCCACCCGCATACCGGTCAGGGCCGAGGCGGCCTGCCCCTGGCTGGCGCCTTCGCTGCGAACGAGGATTGTAGAGGCCCCCTGTGCTACCCGGAACGCCTCAGTGATAAGGCTCGGGTAAATGCTGCTTCCGTCGCTGAAGAGAAGGGGCACGCGTCTCACGATCCCGGACACGTTCCCGTTGCCCAGGCTGAGACCGCCGATGCCCTGGGCCACTGCTTCAAGTCCCGGGAGGGAGGTTTGAGCGCCTTGGAAGGTCGGCAGAAACATCGCCGGATCCGCCCCCGTGAACGCAAAGCCGGACCGTATCTGCGGGCGGTCCGGACTTGCATCGGCAGTGCTCGCAAATCCCAGAACTGTCGGAACACGCTGGAGCGATGACGCGAAGATCTCGTCATGGTTCGGGAGGCCCGCAAGAGCATCCCTGATGATTGCCGCCCGCGCAGCGTCGCTATGGGCGAGCTGCTCGATGGCGCGGGCAGGGGATGTCCTGTCAGGTTCGGCAAAGAGCACGGAATAGGCAACAGTTGCCGCACCGAGTTCGGCAAGTCTCTCCGATAGTTCCGCCAGCCGTAGGCGCGGCCAGGGCCACTGCCCGAAGGCTGAAAGCGCGCGTTCGTCGATACTGACCACGCGGACCGGGTACTCTCCCGAGCGGCGCGGCGTCAGCCTTTGGTAGGAGTCGAACGTCTGGTCGCGAAGAGCCGCGATTATCACTGGGTCTGCAGCCCGCAGCGCTACGACGGCTGCCAGCGCCGCGACCGCCACGAGAAACAGGCCCAAGACCCGTCCATGTGCGCTACGTCTTCCCACAGGCGACATCCCGGAACAACGGAGATGACCGGATCCGTCGAGGGGATCACAGGCGGAGCCATCCTGCAAGCAGGTCTGTACGAATGGATTTTGTCTGCGCCCGCAGGTCAGCTCGCCAACCAGTTCGCATCTACCGATGGAGGGCCGGCAGGAAGTTCCCGGAACAATGTAGCGTATATTGCATAGAAAGCAGACATTGGGGGCGGTCGGACCGGGTGTCGGCCGGTCCTTCACTCCACATTCCTTGCTTGCAAGAATGCCCGTTTGGGCAAGGTCAATGATGGCTATGCTTGCTTGAACGGCTGGGAAACTCCGTCACAATGAGTGTCTGTCAAGGCATTGCTCAACGATAGGGAGGGAGAAGATGGCGGCAACGTACAGTGATTTGGAGGGGAAGGTAATTCTGGTCACGGGTGGCGGCTCTGGGATCGGCGAGGCCATCGTCCGCCGCTTCGCCGAGCAGAGATCCCGAGTTGCCTTCATCGACATTGCGCGTGAACCGTCGGAGGCTCTGGTGCATGAGCTGACCGGGCGCGGCTTCGACGTCCGCTTCGAGCACGCTGACCTGACCGAAATTTCTGCTCTGCGTGATGCCATTGCAAGGATCCGGGAGGCCCTCGGGCCGGTCCAGGTTCTCGTCAACAATGCCGCCCATGACGAGCGCCATCCCACACCCGAAGTCACGCCGGAATACTGGGATGACCGTATCGCCGTGAACTTAAAGCACCAGTTCTTCTCAGCCCAGGCCGTTCTGCCCGACATGCAGGCGGCGAAGGCGGGCGTGATCATCAATTTCGGCTCGGTCTCCTGGATGGTCGGCCAAGGTGGGATGGCTGCCTACACGGCCGCCAAATCGGCCGTTCTAGGCCTCACCCGCTCGCTCGCCCGCGATTACGGACCGGACAACATCCGTGTGAACGCCATTGCACCGGGCTGGATCATGACCCAGCGACAGATCGAGAAGTGGCTGACGCCCGAGGGCGAGCAGGAGCTCATGCAGCGCCAGTGCCTGAAGCGGAAGCTCGTACCGGACGAGATCGCGAACTTCACGGTTTTTCTGGCATCCGACGAGGCCTCGGCCTGCACCAATCAGCAGTACATTGTCGACGGGGGCTGGGTCTGACGGTCACTGATCAAAGCCGTCCTCGTTCCGAAAGGTAGATTCGAGCCGCATTGCCGCCAAGCACTGCGGCTTGCTCCGCCTCAGACAGGGATTCAAGCAGTTCAAGCGTCGTCGCCCTCCACCGGTCGTAGCCGCCGGAGAGGTTCACCACCGGCCAGTCGCTCCCCCACAGGAGGCGCTGTGGTCCAAAGGAATCCAGGAGATGCTCGACATAGGGGCGCAGGTCGTCCACCGTCCAATCCGGTCGCGCCTCCGTGACAAGGCCCGACAGCTTGCACACCGTGTTGGGACGAGCAGAAAGTGCAGCCATATCCGATCGCCACGGGTCGAGAGCACCGTCCCGGATCAGAGGTTTTGCCCCATGATCGACGACGATGGTGAGATCAGGGTGACGGTCCGCCACGATGAGCAGGTGCGACAGGTGCCGCGGGAGGACGAGTGCATCGAATACGAGCCGCCGTTCAACGACGGTGTGAAAAGCCGCCGCGAGCTCGGGACGCACGAGCCACGCGTCATCGGGGATGTCCTGAACCATCGGGCGGAAGCCGACGATGAGGGAGTTGGCCGCAAGGCTCCTCATGACATGCGGTGCAGCGGGATCCGTGAACTCGACCCAGCCCACCACTCCGGCCACGAATGGAGTAGTCTCAGCAATCCGCAGCATGAACTCGGTCTCGGCCACAGTTGGCGCTGCCTGGACGAGGATTGTCCGTTCGATGCCGTGATGTGAGAGCAGAGGCCGGAGGTCGTCGGGTCCGTAGTCGCGGTAAAGCGGTACAAGTTCGGGGCTCATCCAGAAATAATCGCCGCGATCCACGCGCCAGAAGTGCTGATGAGAGTCGATCAGCATTGAAGCTCCCTGAGACGACTGTGCAAAAGGATAACTTTCACGCAACCACGAAAACACACCTCAACGCGCCTCAGATTGGGAAAAAGGTATTAGAGTCCCAAAGATGCGTAGCGCAGGGCCATTTTCCGTAGAGAAAAGCACTTTACCGTCACCATTCGACCTGTAATTCTCTGCGCAAGAGATGCCCAACAAGGGCACTTCGGCTCGAGCCGAGAGCCGGTCAGGGAGGATGCATGGCGCTCCTGGAGCTTCAGGGCATAGCCAAGCATTTCGGCGCCATCGAGGCGCTGAAAGGCGTCGACCTGTCTATCGATGCCGGTGAGGTGGTAGGCCTCATGGGCGATAACGGTGCGGGCAAATCCACGCTGGTCCGCGTCATCGCCGGCAACTTCCGCCCCTCCGAGGGGCAGATCCGGATCGCGGGCAAGGCCAAGCATTTCCACAATCCCGTGGACGCCCGCAGCGAGGGAATCGAAGTCGTCTATCAGGACCTCGCCCTTTGCGACAATCTGACCGCCGCTGCCAATGTTTTCCTCGGCCGCGAGATCAAGCGCCAGGTCGGGCCGTTCAGAGTTCTCGACTATCCGGCCATGTACAGCCGCGTCGCCGAACTGTTCAACGAGCTGAAATCGGAAACACGCCCCCGCGATCTCGTCAAGCAGATGTCCGGCGGTCAGCGTCAGGCCGTCGCCATTGCCCGCACGCGCCTCTCGAACGCACGGATCGTTCTCATGGACGAGCCGACGGCGGCGATCAGCGTGCGACAGGTCGCCGAAGTGCTCGACCTTATCCGGCGGCTGAGGGACCAAGGCATCGCGGTGATGCTCATCAGCCACCGCATGCCTGATGTCTTCTCCGTCTGCGACAGGGTCGTTGTGATGCGCCGCGGCACGAAGGTCGCGGACAAGAATGTTCATGAAACCTCCCCTGAAGAGGTCACTGGCCTCATCACAGGAGCAATCCACACCGCTTAGCACACGAGGACCCATGACGACCGTTCCATCTCGCCCCCTCCAGAGCAGTGTCGCGATTGAGGATGTGACGAGCCTCAAGGAACGGAGTTTCGGGCAGAGACTCCTGTCGAGCCAGCCCTTCTGGGTCACGGTCGCTCTTCTGATCATCTGCGTGGTCATGGCTTGGGATCAGCCCGAAGCCTTCGCCACAGCCGACAATTTCTACAACATCACCCGTAATTTCGCCTTCATCGGCATCATGGCGGTTGGCATGACGGCCGTCATTCTGACCGGCGGAATCGATCTTTCGGTCGGGTCGATAATGGGCCTCGTCGGCGTAGTCTGCGGTCTCGTCCTGCACGCGGAGCATTATTGGGCCGTTGCGATCGCGGCAGGGCTTCTCGCGGGCGCAGCCGCCGGGGCGGTGAACGGGTTTCTCATCGCCTATGTGGGGCTTCCCGCCTTCGTGGTGACGCTCGGCATGCTGTCGGTCGCCCGCTCGCTCGCCGTCGTTCTCTCCGAGAACAGGATGATCTACGAGTTCGGCCCCTGGGGGGAAACCTTCAACGCCATCGGAGGTGGCTCGATCTTAGGCGTGGCCAATCCGGCTTGGGCGCTGCTGGTTCTTGCCCTTATCTTCGGGTTCATCTTTAATTTCACGGCCTGGGGCAATTATCTCTATGCCATCGGCAGCAATGAGACAGCCGCCCGTCTCACCGGCGTGCCGGTCCGGCGCATCAAGATGCAGGCCTATATCGTCTCCGGCCTGACGGCGGCTCTCGCCTCTGTCTTGACCGTCGGCTGGCAAGGTTCGGCCATCAATGCACTCGGACAGGGTTACGAACTGCGCGTCATTGCATCGACCGTCATCGGCGGCGCCGATCTCATGGGCGGCCAGGGTGGTGCCTACGGCGCCGTGGTCGGTGCGGCGCTGATCGAAGTTATTCGCAATTCCCTTCTCATGGCGGGTGTCGATGCCAACTGGCAGGGCGCCTTCGTCGGTCTCTTCATCGTGTTGGCGGTTCTGCTCCAGCGGATCCGCGGCAAACGTTCGGCCTGATGGAATGCCGGGCGGTTATAAAGCAACGGAGGAACACCAATGAGAGCACTACATTTGGGAGTCGCGGCGGTTGCGCTCCTTGCACTGGGAACCAGCGCTCAGGCTCAGGGCAAGAAATACACCTTTGCGCTCGTTCCGAAGAACATGAACAACCCGTTCTTCGACCAGGCTCGCGACGGCTGCAAGAAAGCCGAGAAGGAATCGAACGGCACGATTGAATGCGTCTATATCGGTCCCGGCGAGCACGGCGGCGGCGACGAGCAGGTCCAGGTTGTGAACGACCTCATTACGAAGCGTGTTGACGGAATTGCGGTCTCTCCTTCGAACGCAGCGGCAATGGGACGGGCGCTTGAAGGTGCAAAGAAGGCTGGCATCCCCGTCCTGACATGGGATTCCGACCTGCTCGAGAAGGACAAGGCGTTGCGCATCGCCTATGTCGGCACCCACAACTACGATATCGGCGTCAACCTTGCGAAGCTCGCCCAGCAGATCAAGCCTCAGGGCGAGACGATCTGTATTCAGTCCGGCGGCGCTGCGGCAGCCAACCACAACGAGCGCATGCAGGGCATCAGGGATACTCTGGCCGGGGCGAAGTCCGACGCGGCTCCGGGCGCTCGGCTGACAGGCCAGAACGGCTGGCAGGAAATCGACGGCTGCCCGCTCTACACGGACGATGACTTCCCNTCAGGGATACTCTGGCCGGGGCGAAGTCCGACGCGGCTCCGGGCGCTCGGCTGACAGGCCAGAACGGCTGGCAGGAAATCGACGGCTGCCCGCTCTACACGGACGATGACTTCCCGCGCGCGGTGCAGCAGATGGAGGACATCCTCGGCAAAAACCCGCAGCTTGACGCGTTCATCCCGACGGGTGGCTTTCCGCAGTTCATCCCGCAGGCCTACCGCAACGTTGCCGAGAAATACAAGGACAGGATCCAGAGCGGGGATCTCGCCCTGGTCGTCGCGGACACGCTGCCCGTGCAGATGGACCTCATGAAGGCTGGCCTTTCGAAGGGGCAGGTTGGTCAGCGTCCCTTCGAGATGGGCTACAAGACAATGCTTTTCCTGAGAGATATCAAGGAAGGGAAGCCTGCTCCTAAGGATCCGACCTATACGGGCCTGGATGTCTGCACGCCCGAGAACGTCGCTACCTGCATTGGAGGTTCCGGCAGCTGACACTACGCCATTCGAAAGCGCCTCCGCGCCTCGGCTCGGAGGCGTTTTTCTGCAGTCTCATACGGGGCGTACGACGCCTTTCTTGAGGATGATGTTGCCGTAGAGCCTATCCTCGCCCGTCGCTACGATGGCATAGGCAGCCTTGGCACGTTCATAGAAGGCGAAGCGCTCCAGCGAGGCGAGGCTGCAATCTGGTCCTTCGTGGCGCGCGAGGATGGTCCGGAACTCGTCGAAAATCGGCTGCTCTGCCTGCGGATTGCCCACCACCTCCATTCGCCAGGCGGCCTCCGGCACGAAATCGTCCAGGGGCATCACCGAGAGAATTGCATCTGTGACGGCGGTGACCGTCAGACCGTCGAGCCGGACAAGGCGCTGCGCCATGGAGTGCGCCGGGAAGTTGGCGTCGACCACGACGATCTCGTCACCATGGCCCATGGAGCGCAGCGTCATCAGCAGATCGGGAGACAGAATAGGGTTGATGTTCTTCAGCATGGCGGATTCCGTCTAAGGCTTTAGGTGGGAACGGGAGCATCGGGGTGCAGCAATCCCTCGCTCTTGAGGTCGGACCAGAGGGAGCTCGGGATACGGGCTCGGATGATCTCTGCATTCCGATACACCTCCTGTGACGTCTGTGCCCCGGGAATGACGGAGACGACCGCCGGATGACCGAGCGGGAATCGCAACGCAGCCTCGATCAGCTTCACGCCATGAGCGCTACAGACCCGCTCAATGCTAGCGACGCGCTCAAGGATTTCCGGCAGAGCGGGATCGTAGTTGTAGTAAGCTCCCGGCTTTGGCCCCGTCGCCAGGATGCCGGAGTTGTAAGGGCCGCCAAGCACAATGCCGATCCCATGCTCGAGGCAGTAGGGCAGGAAGGTCTCAAGCGCCTCCTGCTCCAGCAGCGTATAACGGCCGGCAAGCAGGAATAGGTCGAAGTCACCTTCACGGGCCATCCTCTCACAGACCTGCCACTCGTTCACGCCGGCGCCGATGGCGGCGATGACGCCCTGATCGCGCAACGAGACGAGCGCTTGGTAGCCGCTGTCCATGAATTCCCTGATCCGACGGTCAGAAGCCTCCTGCGAGCCATGGGTGAACACGTCCACGTCGTGGCAGTACAGGATGTCGATTCGGTCGATCCCGAGACGTTCGAAGGAATCCTCAACCGAGCGCATCACGCCGTCATAGGAGTAGTCGTAGACCTCCTGCCTGGCGGGCGTGTCGAAGAACTTTCCAATTCCCGTACGGCGTTCTGGCGGGCAGACGCGGAGGAGACGGCCGACCTTGGTCGACAGAACGTATTCGCTGCGGGGGCGCCCGCGCAGGAAATGGTTCAGCCGAGTTTCAGACAGGCCGAGGCCATAGAGCGGCGCCGTATCATAGTAGCGGGAGCCTATCTCCCATGCCGCCTGCAGGGTGTCCTGCGCCGTCTTCTCGTCGACAGGTCGATACAGATTTCCAAGCGGCGCCGTCCCAAAGCCGAGTTCAGTAAAGAACAGGTCCTGGCCAGATCGCGTCGTGAACCGTCGTGCGACTTGAGTATCTGCTCCGCTCATTGCTCCGCCTGCTCCATTCTTGCATCGACTGTAGCGTAGCAGAAGGACCCGATCAGCGCACTCGCCCCAAGGAGACCGGTGGGCTCCCGCCTTCTCTGAAGAGATTGGCGGGGTACTCCTTAGCACTGGTTGCACCAGCCCAGCCGTTTTGGGGCTGTCGCGGCTCCAATGAGCGGACAATCATCGAAACAATTACATCTCGCGCTGCATTGTCTGACTAAGGAGGTCCCCTCGGAATCTGAGAGGACGCCTCAAATTTCCCTGGGATGGAAGCACCGATACAGGGAATAGCCACCACATTTTTCAATAGGATCCTGATCATGGCAGACGACCGGTCCTCGAAATCTGATCAGAAGCATCCTCCCGATGTTACAAAGTCCACGTCGGAGGTGCCGGCGAGCCAGCGGTCCAAACTGTTGCCCGGTCAGGATAATGATCCAGAACGCAGCGGCTATCATCACGCCGATACGGCAATGGGAACCAGGAGTTCCGAGATGATGACGGATCTCGAGGAAGCCATTACTGGCCGGACTGATCGACCATCAGCGAACAGTGAAAGCGGTGTGGAAAATTCACCGCCCGAAAAGGTGTAGCCGGCCAAGAAAGCATGCAATGAACGGTTCTGTCGCCGGATGTCGCGACGGAATATGTCTGCGCACTGTTCGGCCCCAGTCAAGTCTTCAATGACATGCAGTTGGCCGCAGGACGGGTACTCGCCTCCGGCTCTCGGACGGATTCTGCGTCCTAGAGGTTGCTGGCCTTGGGGGCAGGGGAGATCACGATCAAACTCGCGGAGATCACGATCAAACTCGCTCTGACCTTTTAGCGTCGGGTCTCAATTCCACTCCGGCTTCCAGGTCGCGAACTTGTCCTTCAGTTCGGCCGCGGGAACCGGCTTGCTCAGCAGGAATCCCTGAACCTCGTCGCACCCGTCAGCGCGAAGGTAATCGAGTTGCTCGATGGTTTCGATGCCTTCCGCGACGGTCGTGTTGCCGAGGCTTTTTCCCAGACCAGTTATAGCACGAATGATCGCCGTCGAATGCTTGTTGTTTCCAAGCTCATGAACGAAGGAGCGGTCGATCTTTATCTTATCGAATGGGAACGCCCGCAGGTAGCTCAAGGAGGAGTACCCGGTGCCGAAGTCGTCCATGGCAATACGCACCCCGAGATCCCGTAGCTGGTGGAGGGCGGACATGGTCGAGTCGTTCTTGAGGAGAAGAACGGACTCCGTAATCTCCAGCTCAAGTCGGCTGGGATCAAGTGTGGCGCGGGAGAGCGCCGATCTGACGTAGTCGACCAGAAAGCCGCTGTTGAACTGGGCGGGGGACAGGTTGATGGCGACCCTGATGTTCTCGGGCCAGGTGGCGGCCTCGCGGCAGGCCTGGTGGAGAACCCACTCTCCAATGGGTTCGATCAGGCCGATATCTTCGGCAAGCGGCACGAACTCTGCCGGAGAAACATACCCATGCTTCGGGTGAAGCCAGCGCAGGAGCGCTTCGCATGCGGTAATGGTACCGGCGTGCAGGCTGACAATAGGCTGGTAGTGAATATCGAGGCGCCCTTCAGAAAAGGCCTGCCTAAGATCCTGCTCCAGGACCTGCCTGGCCTGCAGGCGGTTGTCCATCTCGATATCGAAAAGCCGGTAGGTCCGCCCGCCTTCCGCCTTTGCGGAGTAGAGCGCCATGTCGGCGTTCCGCAGCAGATAATCCGTCGTTCCGCCGTCCCCGGGAGCGACCGCAATTCCGATGCTTGCGCCGCTGAGGATCTTTTGGCCATGGATCAGGAAAGGCTTGTTGAAGGCGTTGACGATACGAACGGCAAGAGCCGCAACGTCCTGAAGACCCTTCGACGGACGGTGCAGAATGGCGAATTCGTCGCCGCCCAAGCGAGCCACAAGGTTGTCATTCTCGAGGCATGATCGCAGACGGGTTGCTGACTGGCGCAGGAACTCATCTCCAGCGGGGTGACCCAGAGTGTCGTTGACCAGTTTGAGATTGTCGAGGTCGATGCAAAGCAGCGCAAGTTCGCCCCCATGTCGATGGATGTCGGAAAGCCCCGCCTCGAGGCGCTCACGGAACAGCACCCGGTTCGGGAGATCCGTCAGGGCGTCATGATGGGCCATATAGGCGATTCGGGCCTCAGCCTGACGTCTCTCCGTCACATCCACGGCCGCCGTCAGCACAGCCGAATACCCCTCGAAGGTGATCGTGCGAGCGAAGCTGTTGACCTCGATGATGCTGCCATCAGCCCTGAGATGACAGGATGAACTATTCTGGTCTTCCAGATCGTATGCTCTTCCAATGGTCGGGTGCGCGGCCTCTCGCTCGCCTGGTGGCCGAAGGTCGAGCAGTGTCATGCCCTCGAACTGCCCGCGCGAGTATCCATAATGGGCGACTGCGGCGTCATTCACGCGGAGGATGCGCAGGCTCTCCGGATCTGACAGCCACATCGGGACCGGATTGCTCTCGAACAGGAGACGGGCTGATGTCTCGCTCGCCTTCACGTCGCTGATATCGGCCAGGGTGATTGCGAGAAGATCGCCGATGCAGCCGACCTCCAGCTTGAAATGGATCTGCTTGCCGCTCGATGTCCGATAGGCGAACTCGAACGAATCCGTTCCTCCGCGTCCAAGAACCTGGGACAGGCGCTTCAGGCCGTCCGTTCCGGCCAGATTGGGAACGACGCTCGACAGGCGCTTCAGGCAGACCTCAGCCACTGGCTTCTGCAGCAGCCGCGCGGCGCCCTCGTTAAGTGCGAGGATCGTAAAATCGAAGACCTCCCCAAGGTGATCACGGACAGCGCTCAGAGCGAGCATGCCCTGGTTGGTGGCACGGAAGATGGCATCGACCAGATCGAGCCGCGAGGTGACACCCTCTATAAAGAGAAGGACCAGAGGAGTGCCCTGCCGGTTGGCTAGGGGAAGTGCGAGGAGGCCTGTGCTCTCGATTGTACCTTGCCGGGCTCGGATGCAATGAGTTGTCGCCGGCGCCAGCGACTGAAGGGCATCCTGGGTGACCTCACGAAAGCCATGCACGACATCGGCAGGAAGACCGCCAATGTCGAGGCTCTGGATTTCCTGGCCGAGCCAGCGCTCGAAACGAGCGCCGCCCCAGAGAAATGCCAGAGGCAACTGACCATTGGTTGCGACGAGGGCTGTATTGTCGGCATGGCGTCCGAGGCCGCCGAGGACCATATCCTCGTAGGATGGCAGGCATCCGGGCGATGTCTGCAGGGCCTGCCAGCGCTGCTGGAGGGCCGATGCACCATCGAAAGCATCCGTATCCAACGGGACTGCATGCTGAGAGGGGCGGCCCGAGCCGCTCCTGGACTGTGACACGGAGTCCTGAAGGTCGCCCAACAAGCCGAAAGGATCTTTGCTGTTACTCAACCCAAACAAGATCGCTGTCCTTCGGGGCGCGCCCGCCTGTGCTAGAGGGCACGGAGCACATATCCGCGTCCTCTATGAGCGCCTAGGCCCTTTGCTTGTCAGTTCCATGACAGTTGTCGCTTCAAGGCCGCAAATGGTTAACGTCCATTCCCTCGGTGCTGCGTCCTGTAGCCAAGTACGCCTGCACTTGCACTGCCCGCCTTTTGCATGTCCAACTTGGAACATGGCGGAAGTGAGGGGATTTCGGCCTCGTTTACGCTCGCCGACATTAGAAAGGCTACTCACATACGATGACAGTAGGCCTTGCGGGCTAAGATGAAGCCTGGCGAGCAGGCGCCTGCTTTCTCCCGCGTGCCGTCTCGTATATGACTGCCGACGAAATCCAGTCAGATGATGTGGAAATCGCGGTGGGTGATCCGCAGGTCCGTCTGCAGGACGGCAAACCTGACAGCGGATGTGGGCCCTGTCCCATCCTGATCGAACAGGAGCGCTCCGGTCGATGGATTGTAGACGATCCTGTCCGAGGCATCCTGTGCTCTCGTTCCAACGCTGAAGGCACTCTCGTTCAGCGATCCTTTGTCTCCGACCGTCTTGAAGACCTTGCGCGCGAGGCGGATCGTATCATCGGCGGCATTGAAGTCCTTGATCTTGTCGAAATTCCTTGAACTCGGTCGTGTATCGAAGGTGTCTCGGCCGTGGCCCCCGTAAAGCGTGTCGTTGCCGCTTTCGCCATATAGGCTGTCATGGCCGGCATCTCCTCTTATGGCATCCCTGCCGGTGCCGCCGTAGAGGCGGTCGGCATGGGAGCCCCCATAGATTTTGTCGTTGCCGCTGTCGCCGTCGAGCTTGTTTTTTCCCGTTCCGCCGTAGAGCCGGTCGCTGCCTGAGCCCCCGTAGAGAGTATCCCGGCCGGTATCGCCATAGAGCCTGTCATTCCCGCTGGATCCATAGGCTTTGTCGTGACCGGTGCCTCCGTAATGCAAGTCGTTTCCGGTTCCGCCTTTCAGGGTATCGTTCCCTGTATCCCCATAAAGCCTGTCGTTGGCGGATCCCCCGTCGAGAGAGTCACGGCCGAGGCCCCCATACTGCGTGTCCCGGCCGTTCCCGCCGTAGAGCTTGTCGTTGCCTCCATCGCCGTAGAGGGTGTCGCTTCCATCTTTGCCGAAGATCGTATTGGCCCTGACATTGCCAGCAATCTCATTGGCGAGGGAGTTGCCGCGCAGTTGCAGACCCCAGATGCCGGCGACCGCCTTCAGCGTCTCCACATTGCTGCCCAGAGTGAAGGAGGATCGGGCCAGGACGGTGTCGTTGCCGCTATTCGCAGCCTCAAGAACACGATCCGATAGGTTGTCGACAATGTAGACGTCGCCTCCCGAGCCGCCTGCCAGGGTATCGGCTCCGGCGCCACCATTGAGGGTATCGCCGGCTGTCGTTCCCACAACCCAGTTGGCGAAGGCATTGCCCGTGAGGGAAACCGCCAGCGTCTTTCCAGACGCCCGCAACTCCTCAACTGCCGAACCTGCCGCCAAGGCAAAACTGACGTCAGCCCAGACGACGTCGTGACCTTCGCCAGCAGCTTCCAGGATCAGAGTGTCCTTGCTGTCTGCCAGGAACGTATCGTTGCCCGTTCCTCCGGACATTGTGTCGACGCCGGAACCGCCGTCGATCGAATCGTCGCCGCTTCCGCCAATGAGCTTATCGCTGCCGTGAAGCCCGCGCATGATGTCAGATTGCGCTGTTCCGCTCAGTTCATCGCTGCCGGAGGTGCCGACGAAGACCGGCGGAAATCGGCCGGACCACAGGAGAGGCTGCAGCTGGTCGACCTTTTCCTGCTCGATGCTGCTCCAGTCCTCTTTCAGAATGCCGCCGGTGTCGCCTGAATTCGGGTTCCAGGACCACCAGGTCCAACCGATTCCTTCATGGCCGGTAGGGATGTCCCTCGTGCCGTTCGCGTCGAAGTCGCCTCCAAGATAGGCCTTGATCTGGGCCAGCCAGGCGAGATCCTTAGGATCGGTCAGCTTGCTCCCGAATTCGCCCAGATAGACGGGAGCGATGCCGTCCCGATAGATGTAGCCCCACATCTGCTCGAATTTGGCCGGCAGGTTGTTCGGAAAGGCCGGATCGCTGAACCAGGGCTGGGCGAAAAGCGAGTTGGGGTAATCGTGTGCGGAGTAGACGAGCTTGTTGGCGGTGTTGAGCTGGATGGGCCTGTCTCGGACACCCATCAGGTTTCCGCCCCACCAGTAATGCTCGCCGTTATAGGTATCGACGCCTTCCACGAAGATCAGCCAGTTGGGATTGACGCCGTGAATGGCATTGCCTGCACGTTCCGCGGCTGATGCCCAGTCGAGGGTGCCCCCGCCGCCCCATGTTGCGGGTCCGTGCGGCTCGTTGTGCAAATCGGCGCCGATGACGGCTGGATTGTCGGCATAGCGCTGGGCCAGCATCGTCCAGTCGGCGATCCAGCGCTGCTCGCTGTACTGGTCGTTGTACCAGAGTCCGTTCTCTGAGGATCCGGCACCGGTGCTGCTTCGATGATGATCGAGTATGATCCGCATCCCGATCCGACCTGCATACTCGACGATCTTGTCCAGGATCTGCAGGCCATCGAGCCCGGCGAGGTCGGGGTTCATCGAGTAGTCGATGCCGCTGGGTCTGCTGGCCGGGTCGAACAGTTGGTTCGAGAAGGGAAGGCGGATCGTATTGAAGCCAAGCTCGGCCATCTGGTCGATCATGGCTTTGTAGTTACGCGCGTGCAGGCCATCGGGTGCATAGCGATCCGATTCGAGCCCGAACCAGTTGACGCCGGAAATCTTCACCGGCCTCCCGGCGCCGTCTACGATCTGATTGCCGCTTGTGCTGAGAGAGCCGATCATATTGCCTTGCCGGTTCGCATGATACTGCGGAGGGCCTATGCAAGTCTCGGCTGCGACCGATCGCAGTCCCGGTGCACTGCTGCCCTGCAGGCTCCCGCGGGTGGATTCCGCCCAACGTTAGCTCGGCCGGAACGGCCTCCGCTGCATGACCTTTTGTGTAGGAATTTACTCATAGGTATTACGACCTATGCTGCGCCGCATCATACCTTCGCTGCAGTAGCTAAGTTGCCCCGACCTCGCCCAATCTGCGCCGGAAAGCCGCCTTGTTTGCGGCTGCTGACACGTTGGGGGCGCGAATGTTGCAAGCACTGTCGCTTGGGTTTCTAGTCATGGCCACCTGTTCGGCACTGTTTCTGGTGCTGCAGCCGGTTGGAATGGAAGCGCAGTGGGTTCTTGCGCAAGCCTGTCTTCTGGCGATGCTCGCCATTAAGCTCCTCGGCTTGAGGGGCTATTGGCGCCACCTCTTTTATGCGCTCGGTGCCTTGCTCGTTCTCCGCTATCTCTACTGGCGCACGACGGCAACTCTACCCAGCGTCAGTGACCTTCAGGACTTCGTGCCGGGCCTGATCGTCTATACCGCAGAGGTGTTCTGCATCGTGATGCTGGGCTTGAGCCTCTTCGTCATAGCACGCCCGATCAACAGGAGCCGCGCTCCTGCGGTTTCGCCGGCGGAGGCGCCGACCGTCGACGTATTCGTCCCATCCTACAACGAGGATGCCGGGCTGCTTGCGATCACGCTGTCTGCCGCTAAGGCCATGGACTACCCCCGTGACAAGCTGACCATCTATCTTCTCGACGACGGCGGAACGGATGGGAAAGTCGAATCGCACAATCCCGCGATATCCCAGGCTGCCTTGCGGCGCCGCGAGGAGTTGCAGAGGCTCTGCCACGATCTTGGCGTAAGATATCTGACGCGAGAGCGAAATGTTCATGCCAAAGCCGGCAATCTGTCGAACGGACTGCTCTATTCCCAAGGCGAACTAGTCGTTGTCTTCGACGCTGACCATGCTCCGGAAAAGGGCTTCTTGCGGGAAACGGTGGGCTTCTTCCAGGAGGACCCAAAGCTCTTCCTCGTTCAGACACCGCACTTCTTCATAAATCCCGATCCCATTGAAAAGAATCTCTCGACATTCGAGCGCATGCCGTCTGAGAACGAGATGTTCTACCACATGATCCAAAAGGGTCTCGATAAGTGGAACGCGGCGTTTTTTTGCGGCTCTGCTGCCGTTCTCCGTCGTATGGCGCTTGAGCAGGCGGGCGGGTTTGCAGGCACATCCATTACGGAGGATTGCGAGACGGCCCTGGAGCTCCATGCGCGCGGCTGGAGAAGTCTTTACGTCGACAAGCCTCTGATTGCCGGTCTTCAGCCTGAGACATTCTCGTCCTTCATCGGCCAGCGTACCCGTTGGTGTACCGGAATGCTCCAGATCCTGCTGATGAAGAACCCGGCCTTTAAGAGGGGGCTGAGCGTCGCGCAGCGCATTTGCTACATATCCACCTGCATGTTCTGGCTCTTCCCGATCCCGCGCATGGTGTTCATTTTCGCCCCTCTCCTCTACATCTTCCTCGACCTCAAGATCTACAACGCGACCGTCGAGGAGTTCGGTGCCTACACGCTGACGTATCTTTTCGCGGCGCTCCTGCTTCAGAGCTATTCCTATAATCGCTTCCGGTGGCCGTGGGTCTCCGAGATTTACGAGTACGTCCAGTCGGTCTACCTGCTTCCGGCCATTATGGGCGTCATCAAGAACCCGCGCCGTCCGACCTTCAATGTAACGGCGAAAGGCGGCGCAACGGATGAGGATCACCTGTCGGGCCTCGCGTGGCCCTATTTCCTGATCTTTGCCATCCTTTTTGCCGGCGCAGTCATCGTGATCTACCGGCTCCAGTATGAACCGCATGCGGTCGGCCTGCTCGTGATCGTAGGCTTGTGGAACCTCCTCAACCTGATCATGGCGGGGCTTGCCCTGGGGGCCGTGTCGGAGCGCCGCGAGCGTCGCAAAGCTCATCGGGTTCCGATTGGAGGAAGCGGGATCTTACAGGTCCAGGATACGGTCTTCCCGGTCCGACTCGCAGATATTTCGCAGAGCGGACTGCTCGTCCAGGCTCACGGGCCCGGCACGATCCGGCCTCAGGCCGCCGCAACGCTGACGATCACCGCGATCGGCCAGAGGAAGGATTGCATATCTCTTCCCGTGGTTGTCGCCAATTTGCGCCCTGAGGGCGAAAACAGGTTGGTAGGACTGGGCTTCGCCAGACTCAGCGCTGTCGAGTATGGCGCGGTGGCGGAACTCATGTATGGGGACCTGAGCGCGCTCCTCCGCGGTCGGCAGGCCAGGCAGCGGGGCAAGAGCCTGATTCTCGGCACCGCCCAGGTCCTGATGTGGGGGCTGCGGCAAACTCTGCGCGGCATCTATTTCGGGCTTTTCCGCCGCGGCCAGACCCTCAGACCGTCTGCTGCAACGAGTTGAGATTCCCGCTGCCATTCCGAGTTCGCCGCCATTCCTCCGAGCAGGAGTTCACAATGCGCCTTATTCCGACCGCGGCCATAGCCGCAAGTCTTTTTCTGTTTTCTGCCGCGGCAGCGGAAACGCCATCGCGCCCTGCGGGGCCGATCACTTCCCTCGACTTCGCGATGCCCGAGTGGAAACGTCCCCTTCCGATTTCCCTGGACGAGGCCCGCCTGGTGGGCGAGGCGGTCAGCCGTGAATTCCCCCTGTTCATCACAACCGCCGAGGCGACCAGGCCTGCCATGCTGCGGTTGGCTTATCTCAACGCCATCTCCGTGATGCCGGAGACCTTCAAGCTCACTGTCCGCGTGAACGATGTCGTAGTCGGCGACACGGTTGTGCAGAACGCGAGCGAGCCCGAAACCCTGAGCCTCGCCATTCCGCCCGGTCTCCTGGAGCCGGGCTTCAATGCAGTCCGCGTCAGCGTGCGCCAGACGCATCGTGTCGACTGCTCGGTGGAATCGACCTACGAGCTATGGACCCGCGTCCTCACCGAGCAGAGCGATCTCGTCTTCACAGGAGCCCGCGGGGAGATCCGCCAGTTGCGGGATCTGCCTGCCGTGAAGCCTGATCGGAACGGCCTAACTCCGATCCGGATACGCATACCCGGCGGACTTGAAAGCGCCAGCATCGAGCGAGCTTCACGGGCAGCCCAGGCGGTCGTTCTCCTCGGCCGCTACTCCAACCCTGTCGTCGAGATCGACCCGGACCAGGCAATGGATGCGGGGCTCGATGTCGTAATCGGCACTCTTCCAGTCGTAGAGCGCGCGCTGGGTATTCGTATCCCCGGGAGCGGACCGCAGTCTATTCTCATACACGACCAGCAAAGCGGCCGTGTAACTCTCGTCGTAACCGGGGCAACGGAGACCGAGATCGATGCTGCTCTCGAAGCCCTCACCCGGGAGGCCTCGGGTGCAGCGCTCCATGGCTCGGCAGCTGGCCTGCGGGCGCTGAAGAATGTGAACGGCCGCCTCTTCGGAGGAGGTGAAACCGTGAATCTTGCCGAACTCGGATTGGAATCGGAGCCCTTCCGAGGCCGCCTATACCGGCAAACGTTTCGGCTGCAACTTCCATCCGATCTTCTTGTTGCCGATTACGATCGCCTGACGCTGGCCATTGATGCGGCCTATGCATCGGCCCTGTCTCCAGAGAGCAAGATGGTCGTGAGGGTGAACGGCGCACCGATCGCCGATATTGCCATGGCGAACCCGGCGGGCGACGTCCTCAGCCGGCGCATGCTCTACCTCCCGGTTCGCGCCTTCAAGCCGGGGCTGAATACCGTCGATATCGAGGCGGAGACGCGGACGCAGGTCGATGAAACCTGCGAGATTGCATCCCTGGCTGATCAACGCGAGCGGTACCTGCTTTTGGGCACCAGTGAAATCACCGTTCCGGCGCTGGCCAGGATCGGGACGCTGCCGAACATCTCTTCCATCGTTCCAGGTGGGCTCACGCACCTGTCCGCATCGAAAGAGTTGCATGTCTTCGTGCCGAAGGCACGGCGCGAGGCGATTGCGGCGTCTTTGACCATGCTGGCCAAGATAGCGAGCGTATCGCGCATTCCCACAAAGGCTAAGTTCACTTTCGACCGCATGCCTGAGGGTGCAGACCATGTTCTGGCGTTCGGCGCCTATGATGACATGCCGGAGGCGACGGTCCGGGCAGCCGGTCTCGATCCTGCCAAACTCGGAAAGATAGGGCCGCGACTATCTCCGGATGCGCCACGTATCGGTGTGGTTGCAAAGCCGATCCAGGTCGCATTCATCGGGGATGAAATCCATCTGTCACCGTCCGATGCGGAGCCGAAGGATGTTCAACGCAGTCTACCAAGCTCTTCGCTGATCCAACTGGCAGAAGCAGCCAGAGAGGGATCAGGACTTCTCGGCGCAGTGAAGTCGGTCGATGGATCCGACCTGATGGGACATGCCAGAAGTGCAGTGGATTGGATCAGGAATGCGACCGCAGGTTCGCTGCATCGCGCAGGCATACTCGGCTCTCAGACAACAAAGGGCATCGATGTGACCGAGGACGTTGCACTCGTCGTCGCGCAGGGGGCGAGGACGAAGGAGCTGGAGGCTGGGCTGATGGCAAGGCTGCTGCCAAGCGTCGAGACGACAACCGTCATCCTGGCGCCGACTGCCGACCGCCTGAAGAGCAGTCTGTCCGATATCCTGGCGAGCTCGCATTGGCAGCAGTTTGTCGGCCAAGCCGCAGTTTACAAGTCGCAGGACGCGGCGGTGGAGACGCAGGTATCGGAGCGAATTCTGCTCGTTCCGACCGCTCCTTTGGACATCCAGAACGTACGTCTCATCATTGCGGGCTGGCTTTCCCGTAACAGCGCCGTCCATATTACGGGACTTCTCGGTATTCTTTTGGTCCTGACATTTGCGCTGCATCGGGTGCTGCGCCTATCGGGAGTGAGAGAGTGATAACGCGGCGATTGGCTAGCCTGGCTCTTGTCCTGCTTCTCGCAGCCGTCATTCCGGCTTTTGGAGCGCCTGCCCAAAGGCGCGACGGCCCGATGCCGCCGGCCATGCCGCAGGGATTGCCGGCCGGGTGGCTTGAGGCAGCCTGGGAAGCCTACAAGAAGCACTTCGTCCGTTCGGGACGGGTCGTCGACGATGTCAACCGGATCAGCCACAGCGAGGGGCAGGGCTATGCGATGCTGATCGCCGTCAAGGCCGGCGATCGCACAGGGTTCGACGAGATCTGGCGCTGGACGAAGCAGGAACTCTTCATCGACCCCAGCGGACTTGCCGCATGGCAGTGGAAGGAGCAGGCCTCGCCTCATGTCACGGACAAGAACAATGCGACGGATGGAGACATCCTCATCGCCTGGGCTCTGATCGAGGCCGGGGAAAAGTGGAAGAGCGCAGAGTATGTCGACGCTGCACGGAGCATCCTGTCGGCCCTGGGGCGCACGGTGATCGCCCCGAACGAAGCCGGGCCGGTGCTGCTGCCCGGCCGTTTGGGATTTTCCGTAGAGGATCATTCCGACGGCCAGGTGCTGAACCTGTCCTACTGGGTATTTCCCGCCTTCGAGCGGCTCAGAGGGTTGGCGCCGGAAATCGACTGGGCTGGCGTGCAGGCGAGCGGTCTGCGCCTGCTGCGGGAGAGCCGGTTCGGCCCCATGCGGCTTCCATCGGACTGGATCGCCGTCGGATCGGCGCCTCCGGCGCCGGCCAAGTCCTTTCCTCCACGCTTCAGCTACAACGCGATCCGCATTCCGCTGTATCTCGCTTGGGCGAAGATCGAGCAGCCGGATCTGCTTCGCCCCTTCGCAGGCCTGTGGAACGAGAAGCTCAACCTGGGTCCGTTCGAGATCGAGCTGCCGTCGGGGAGCGCGCTGGACACCCTCGGCGGCGTCGGCTTCAAGGCCGTCGTCGCAACGGCCAAATGTGCGCTCGCCCGCCAGAAGCTCCATGCCTCGCTACGCATTATCGAACCCGGTGCCTATTACCCGACCACCTTGCACATCCTCTCCCTTATCGCGCTCCAGGAAAGGTATCCGGAATGTCTGTGAAACGCATGATCCTTTTCCTCGGCTGCGTGGCTCCCGTGGCGTTGCTCGCCACCGGCAGCTCTTCGGCGGAGACCTTGAGGCGTCCGTCCCTGCTCCAGGGGCAGGCCAGTGGAGCCGCTCAAGAAACTCCCTTCAATCTCCGCGCCGCCCTGCCGGCGGATCCCACGACGACACAGGGAATTCCGCGTTCGCCCCTTCTATCGGGTACAGGCTCCCTGACCAACGCTCAGCCGCAACCGCGGGCGCCGGCGAATATCAATGTGGCTCCGGCGAAGGTCGATGAGAGCGCATTGCGCTTCTATGCCTCGCAGAACGACGCTGCGCGTGTCTCGATGGAAATCCGGCGTCTCAAGGCGCTCCATCCCACCTGGGAGCCGCCGAGCAACCTGTTCGAGGAGGCGCGCGATCCCACCATCGAGCAGGGGCTCTGGGACCTGTTCGCCGCGGGACGGTTCGATGAAATTCGCACCGCCGTGGCCGAGATCCGGGCGCAGGATCCCACCTGGCGGCCTTCCGACGATTTCATCACGAAGTTCGAGCGGGCTGAGCTTCGCGTGCAGCTCGTCGCCGCATCGGATGCCAAGGATGCGGCAGGCGTCCTGACCCTGGCCGAGTTCGATCCGGGAATGCTGGCCTGCTCGGATATCGATGTCATGTGGCGTGTCGCCGAGGCTCTGATCCAGACCGGCGATCAGGCGCGCGCGCAGGAACTCTACCGGTATATCCTGTCCAATTGTGCGGATCCGGCCGCGAGGCTCGCGACCGTCCAGAAGGCTTCGGAACTGCTTCCGCCGGAGATCGTCAAGACCCTGATTGCGATGGGGCGACGTCAGCCGGGCGGCATGAGCGAGTTCGAGGCGGTGCAACTGGATCTGCTGCGCAGGCAGATCGGATCCTCCATCTCGGATCCGACCTCTCAGCCGGTTCCGGTGGCCGAGCTGCGCAAGTTCGAGGCGCTCGTGACTCAGAAAAAGTTTGCCAACGACGCGGTTCTGCTGGGGTGGCTGCGCTATTCGCAGAAGGACTGGCCGGGCGCGGCGCAATGGTTCAAGCAGGCCATGTCCTGGGAGCGGGTACCGAAGGCGGCTGAGGGATATGCGCTGGCGCTGCGCCAGCAGGGTCAGCTTCAGGAGGCCGAGGAGCTCGCCTACGAGTGGCGCGATGCTGACCCTCTCATCGCGAAGCTCTACGTCGAAATCGTCGCCATGGCGCTGACCGAGCCCAATCCAGGGACGGTCGAAGCGGGCCGGTTGAGCAGGACCGCAGGCGTTGTCGAGACGGTAAAGTCGGCAATGGGTGCACAGGCGCTCGGTTGGTACTACTACAACACGAGCGCCTATCAGGAGGCCCAGTCCTGGTTCTCAAAGGCTGTCGCCTGGGAGGCCAACGAAACGAATGCCCTCGGCCTAGCTCTTGCCGCTCACCAGGTAAAGGATCAGGCGCTGTTCCGGAAGACCATTGCGCAATACGGTGAACGTTTCCCTGCCGTCGCTGCCTTGGAGGCATACAACCAGAAAGTTGCCGCGAAAACGGCGCGCAGAGGTACCCGCCGAGGCGGCGGACAGGGCGGAGGACGCGCCGGGCAGATGGCCCGGGAGGCGGTGGCGCAGTTCAAAGACGGAAAGTACCGGGAGGCTCTGGCAACCCTGGAGCAGCGAGCCGCCATCGCACGGGAGGACCACGGCCTGAGTGTCCTCCGCGGGTGGTCGCTTTACCACCTGAGCCAGTATGACAAGGCACGTACGCTCTTTGCGGAACTCGATAAGAAGCGATCGACGCGCGATACGCAGTACGGGCTCTATTATTCCTCTTCGAAGCTCGACCCCACCCATCTCGGCGACTGAGACTGCCGGAAAGCCCTCCGTCAAAGGTGCGGGTCACCGTTAGGCGTCTGCTGATTCGGCATCTTTGTGCTAGACGCCGGAGGGGGCGACCTGCTCGGTACCCGCACCGCACGAGCCGAAAGCAGAGATCCAGCCGAAAGGACTGCTCTCCTTCAAGACATATCAGGCTGGGCCATGGGGGTCCGTTCCGGGAATATCTTAATTGCATGGACGGCGCAAGTTCGCCGCCTATAGTATCAAGTTCGCCGCCTATAGTATGTTGAGATGTTCCAGGTATGCAGATGATCGGACCTGATCGATGGAATAGGGCTCGCGGATGCCAGATCATTGCTGGCTATGCATCGCTCGATGGGGCTGCCCTCCCGATCCTCCACGCCTTGCAGGAGGAGTTCGGGTACATCCATGAGGAGGCTGCGACGCTGGTCGCGCAGGCCTTGAACCTGTCCCAAGCCGAAGTTCACGGCATCATCACCTTCTATCATGATTTCCGCCGTGCGCCGCCAGGGCGGCACGTGCTCAAGCTTTGCCGCGCCGAGGCCTGCCAGGCCATGAACGGTGCCCGTTTGGCCGAGGCGCTCCTGCAGACGCTCGGTATCGAGTGGGGCGAAACGACTCCGGACGGAGCCCTGACGGTGGAGGGCGTTCATTGTCTGGGGCTCTGTGCCTGTGCTCCCTCCGTCCTCTACGATGGAAAGCCCCTGGGACGAGTCGATCAGGAGGTGCTTGGGACCATTGTTCAGCAGGCGAGAGGCGCATGACGAGGGTGTTCATCTCCTGTGATGCGGCTTCGCTGTCTCTTGGGTCCGCCCGAATGGCCCAGATGCTCGGCGAGGAGGCCGCTGCACGCGGCCTGCCGTTGGAGGTTGTTTTCACCGGCTCCCGAGGGATGTACTGGCTCGAGCCCCTGATCGAGGTCGAGGCTCCTGAGGGGCGGATAGCCTATAGACCCCTCAAACCGTCCGATGTTGCTAGTTTGTTTGAGGCCGGTTTTCTCTCCGGTGAGGCACATCCTCTCCGGCTCGGGCGCCTGGAGGATCAGCCTTATCTCGCCCGGCAGACACGCCTGACCTTCGCCCGCTGCGGTATCGTCGATTCCCGGTCAGTCGAGGATTACCGGGCCCATGGCGGCTATGCCGGTCTTGAACGTGCGCTCTCTCTCGAGCCGCAGGCCATTGTGGACGAGGTCAAGCTCTCCGGATTGCGGGGACGGGGCGGGGCCGGCTTTCCGACAGGTATCAAATGGGACACGGTCCTCCATGCCGAGGCCGCCCAAAAGTACATCGTCTGCAATGCGGATGAGGGTGACAGCGGTACCTTCGCCGACCGCATGCTCATGGAGGGCGATCCCTTCTCCCTGATCGAAGGTATGACGATTGCAGGTCTGGCCGTGGGAGCTACCAAGGGCTTCATCTATATCCGGTCCGAGTACCCGCATGCATACCGGGCCATGTCCGACGCGATCGAGATCGCCACCGAGGCTGGTTATCTCGGCTCGTCGGTCCTGGGCTCAGGCCGCGCCTTCACGATCGAGGCGCGCCTGGGCGCTGGCGCTTACATCTGCGGCGAGGAAACCTCCCTGCTGGAAAGCCTCGCGGGCAGGCGAGGGATGGTGCAGGCCAAGCCGCCCCTGCCGGCTCTCGTGGGACTGTTCGGAAAACCGACTGCCGTCAACAATGTCCTGTCCCTGGCCGCCGTGCCTTGGATCCTGGCGCATGGAGCGCAGGCCTATGCCGCTTTCGGCATGGGACGTTCGCGGGGAACTCAGCCGATCCAGCTCGCGGGCAACATCAAACGCGGGGGGCTGATCGAATTGGCGTTCGGCACGACCCTGCGCGAAGTCATCGAGGATTTCGGTGGTGGAACGGCCACGGGACGGCCGGTAAAGGCAGTTCAGGTCGGCGGGCCTCTCGGGGCCTACTTTCCAGCATCCATGCTGGACATCTCGCTGGATTATGAGGCGTTCGCCGCCGCTAAGGGCATGCTCGGGCATGGCGGCATCGTCGTGTTCGACGATACCGTCGACCTGTCGCGGCAAGCGCGCTTCGCCTTCGAATTCTGCGCGGCCGAGAGCTGCGGCAAGTGCACGCCCTGCCGGGTCGGTGCCGTGCGCGGAGTTGAGGTTATGGACCGGATCATTGCTGGGATTGAGCCTGAGAAGAACTTCGAGGTACTCGACGATCTCTGTATTCTTATGACCGACGCCTCGCTCTGCGCGATGGGTGGGCTGACTCCCGTGCCGGTGAGAAGTGCATTGACCCATTTCCCGGAAGACTTCGCGAAGGCGCCGCGTATTCACCCCGCTGCCGAGTAAGGGAGCTTGTTCATGCCCCTGATTCAAGAAATTGACTATGGCACGCCAGTCCCTGCCACGGGCAAGACGGTGTCTCTGACGATCGACGGCTTTCCAGTGACCGTGCCGGTGGGCACGTCCGTCATGGCGGCGGCCATGACGATGGGGACTGCGATACCGAAGCTGTGCGCAACGGACTCTCTGGAAGCTTTTGGCTCCTGCCGCCTCTGCCTAGTCGAGATCGAAGGACGGCGCGGGACGCCGGCCTCCTGTACGATGCCTGCCGAAGAGGGCATGATCGTTCACACCCAGACGCAGCGCCTTGCCGATCTGCGCCGCGGCGTGATGGAACTCTACATTTCCGATCATCCCCTGGATTGCCTGACCTGTTCGGCGAATGGCGATTGCGAACTGCAAGACATGGCTGGGGCTGTCGGCCTGCGTGACGTCCGCTACGGCTATGCGGGCGAGAGCCATCTCGACGCGCCGACGGATACGTCCAATCCCTATTTCACCTTCGAGGATTCCAAGTGCATCGTCTGCTCGCGTTGCGTGCGGGCCTGCGAAGAGGTGCAAGGTACCTTCGCCTTGACCATCGAGGGCAGGGGATTCGACGCCCGCGTTTCGCCGGGCGGGCTGGATTTCTTCGGCTCGGAATGCGTTTCCTGCGGCGCCTGCGTGCAGGCCTGCCCGACGGCTGCCTTGAACGAGAACAGCGTTATCGCGCTGGGGCAACCGGAGCACTCGGTGGTCACGACCTGCGCCTATTGCGGCGTCGGCTGCTCCTTCAAGGCTGAAATGAAGGGCAACACGGTCGTGCGCATGGTGCCCTACAAGCATGGCATGGCCAACGAGGGTCATTCCTGCGTCAAGGGGCGGTTCGCCTGGGGCTATGCCACACATGGGGACCGCATCACAAAGCCCATGATCCGCGAGGCGATCACGGATCCATGGCGAGAGGTATCGTGGGAGGAAGCGCTTGAATATGCCGCGAGCGAGTTCAAGCGCATTCAGGCGAAATACGGCCGTGACGCCATCGGCGGCATCACGTCGTCCCGCTGCACCAATGAAGAGACGTTCCTGGTCCAGAAGCTGGTCCGCGCCGGTTTCGGCAACAACAACGTGGACACCTGCGCGCGCGTTTGCCATTCGCCGACCGGCTACGGCCTGAAGACGACGCTCGGAACCTCGGCCGGCACGCAGGACTTCGCCTCCGTCGATGAGGCCGATGTGATCGTCGTCATCGGGGCAAACCCGACCGACGGACATCCGGTCTTTGCCTCCCGTATGAAGAGGCGATTACGCGAAGGTGCAGGACTCGTCGTTGTCGATCCACGCCGGATTGATCTCGTGAACTCGCCCCATGTCAAAGCGGACTACCATCTGCCTTTGAAGCCCGGCACGAACGTGGCCATGATCAACGCCATCGCCCATGTCATCGTAACGGAGGGGCTCGTGGACGAGGCTTACGTTCGCGAGCGCTGCGATCTCGGAGACTTCGACAGTTGGGCGCGGTTCATTGCCGACGAGCGTCATTCACCGGAGGCGGTGGAGGAGATGACCGGCGTTCCGGCCCCGGATGTGCGTGGCGCGGCCAGGCTTTATGCCACCGGCGGAAATGCGGCGATTTATTATGGGCTCGGCGTTACCGAGCACAGCCAGGGTTCGACCATGGTTATGGGCATGGCCAATCTCGCCATGGCGACCGGCAATATCGGAAAGCCTGGAGCCGGCGTGAATCCGCTGCGCGGGCAGAACAATGTGCAGGGATCCTGCGACATGGGCTCCTTCCCGCACGAGTTTTCCGGCTACCGGCACGTCTCCGACGATGCCACCCGTCAGATGTTCGAAGCCTTCTGGGATGTTAGCCTCCAGAGCGAACCCGGCTTGCGTATTCCCAACATGCTTGACGAGGCTGTGGAAGGTACCTTCAAGGGCCTCTACATCCAGGGCGAGGATATCGCTCAATCCGATCCGGACACACAGCATGTGACGGCCGGCCTGAGGGCAATGGAGTGCGTGGTCGTTCAGGACATCTTCCTGAACGAAACCGCCAAATACGCCCACGTCTTCCTGCCGGGCTCTTCGTTCCTGGAAAAGGACGGCACCTTCACCAATGCCGAGCGGCGCATCAATCGTGTGCGCAAGGTGATGCCGCCGCTGGGTGGTATGGCGGACTGGGAAGTCACTATCGCCTTCTCGAACGCTCTCGGCTTCCCGATGAACTATTCGCATCCTGGCGAGATCATGGATGAGATCGCCCGCCTCACGCCCACCTTCGCCGGCGTGTCCTATGAGAAGCTGGACCAGTTGGGGTCAATTCAGTGGCCCTGCAACGAGGCTGCTCCTCTCGGCACGCCGATGATGCACGTGGACCGGTTCGTGCGCGGCAAGGGCAAGTTCATGATCACGGAGTTCGTGCCGACCGAGGAACGCACCGGGCCACGCTTCCCGCTCATCCTCACGACGGGTCGAATCCTGTCGCAGTACAACGTCGGGGCACAGACAAGGCGCACGCAGAACACCCGCTGGCATGAGGAGGATGTCCTTGAAATCCATCCCTTCGATGCCGAAAGCCGGGGTATTCGGGATGGCGATCTGGTGTCCCTGGAGAGCCGGTCGGGCGATATCGCCCTGAGGGCAAGCATCAGTGAGCGCATGCAGCCGGGCGTCGTCTACACGACCTTCCACCATGCCAAGACCGGCGCGAACGTGATCACCACAGACTATTCCGACTGGGCGACGAACTGTCCGGAATACAAGGTGACAGCGGTGCAGGTACGCCGCACGAACCGCCCCTCCGACTGGCAGGCCCGGTTCTTCGAAGAGGACCAGGCTCTCAAGCGTATCAGTGCCCGTGTCGATGCCGCCGACTAAGGGAGAACCAAAAATTCCGGAAATCGAGGAGGCTACGACCCTGATCATGGCCTTCGATGGAAGCGAGCCGGCCTCAGCGAGGCGGGTCATTCCAACCGAGGTGCCGGTCAACCTCATCTATGGCGGCATTCCCTTCGCCGTCATGATGACGACACCCTCCGACCTGGAGGATTTCGCGGTCGGTTTCAGCCTGACCGAAGGCATCATCCAAAGCTCCGATGATATTCGCGGGATGCGTCTCGAGGCGGAGGAGGAGGGTTTGAAACTGGCTATCGACCTGACGCCGGGAAAGCTTCACGAGCATTTGGCTCGCAAGCGGATATTGTCCGGCCGCACGGGTTGTGGGGTATGCGGGATCGATGATCTCAAGGCGTTGCGGCAGGTGCGCGAAATCCGGGGCGTTCCACCACAGATCTCCTTGGCAGCTATCCGCAAGGCGCTGATTGCGCTCGAAAGTGAGCAGTCGCTTAACATGCTAACGCATGCGGTTCATGCTGCTGCTTGGGCAGATCTCGACGGAACCATCCGCTGCGTTCGCGAGGATGTAGGGCGCCATAATGCGCTCGATAAGCTTATCGGCGCCCTTTGCCGCGCAGGTATCGAGCCGGACAGCGGCTTTACTGTCGTGACCAGCCGCTGTTCGTTCGAGCTGGTCGAGAAGGTCGCCGCCTTCGGGGCAAGGACCTTGATTGCGATCTCGGCTCCTACGTCCTTGGCTCTTGAGAGAGCCAGACGCCTTGACATCACGTTGGTCGGCGTTGCGCGAGCGGATACCGTGACGGTTTTTTATGGGATGGAGCGTCTTCGCGAGGAAGGTACTCGGCATGAGCGTTGAAAAGCTGAACCGCATGGCCAATCAGATTGCCGGTTTCTTCCGGTCCTATCCGGAAAGTCAAGCCATCAATGGGATCCATGACCACCTCACCGCATTCTGGACTCCAGGCATGCGTCAGACGCTTGTTGCCTGTGCCAAGCAGGAGCCAGCTCGATTGGATCCGCTCGTGATGAAGGCGCTACTTGCATTTCAGGCGGGGAAGAGCCCGATCGAGAAGGAAATCGCAGGTCCTGAAGTTGTGGGCGAACTAGGCAGCGACGCTGGATAGTGGAGACAGGGAGCCCGCGCCGTAACCGGCGGAATGATAAGCGGACACTCTGAACGAAAGGCGGGCCTCCGAACCTGACCACTGGGGGTCCAGTATCGGGACGCTATCGCCCGGGCAGCGTTCAGAGGCCCAATGAGCAGAGCTTTGGCGCGGCACATCTGCTTTTCCTTCCGCAGTTAGAGCGACGCCGTACAGATCAGGCTGGTTCTTTCCGACAGGAGGGCGGACCGCTCGGGCGAATGGAACTTCTGGCTTCCGGGCCTGTTCCGAGAACAGCCACGTCTGTCCATGGCATGACCGCCGACGTCCAAGGAGGACCAGATGAGCAAGCCCGACAAAACCGGTCAGCGCCCCGACACGCCCCACTACGAGAACGCCACAGGCGGCTGGGGGTCGCTCAAAGGAGTCAGCCGCATCCTTGCCGACCAGAGGCCTACCTTAGGCGCCCTCCGCACGCTGATGCGCCAGAACAAGCCGGGCGGGCACATGTGCACCTCCTGCGCCTGGACCAAGCCTGCGCAGCCGCACCTCTTCGAGTTCTGCGAGAATGGCGCCAAGGCGACCATGTGGGACCTCACACGTGACCGCTGCACACCCGAATTCTTCGCTGAGCACACCGTAGCCGAGCTGCGCAATCTGCCGGACTATGAGTTGGAGAGGGCCGGGCGGCTCACTCATCCGATGCGCTACGACGCCGCCTCGGATCGCTATGTCGAGACGACCTGGGACGAGGCCTTCGAGGGGATCGGCGCAAAGCTCAGAGAGCTCGAGCCAAAATCCACCGTTTTCTACATGTCAGGCAAGGCCACCCTGGAGACCGCCTACCTCTACGCGCTCTTCGCGCGGCTCTACGGGCACAACAACCTGCCCGACAGTTCCAACATGTGCCATGAGACCACGAGCGTGGGTCTCAAGAAGGTGATCGGGGTCGGGGTGGGCACCTGCGTGCTGTCGGACTTCGATCATTGCGACCTGATCCTATTCTTCGGGCAGAATACCGGGACCAGCTCGCCCCGCTTCCTACACACGCTCAAGGACGCCAGGGAGCGGGGCTGCAGGATCGTCACCTTCAACCCGATCCGCGAGAGGGGCCTCGTCGAGTTCACGGATCCTCAGAATCCCGCCCAGATGACCGTGAAGCCCGCAACACAGATTTCGGACCTCTACCTCCAAGTCCGCCCCGGGGGCGATATCGCGGCGCTGGCAGGGCTGTGCAAGCGCGTGCTGGAACTTGACTCCGAGAGGGGAGGGCAGGTTCTCGATCAGGCCTTCATCGATGAGCACACGACGGGGCTCGATGATCTCAAGGCGCGGCTGCGCGAAGTGTCTTGGGAGGAGATCGAGGGGGAATCCGGCCTGCGCCGTGAGGAGCTTGAGGAGGTGGCCGAGATCTATGCCACGTCGCAGAACACCATCGGCATCTACGGGATGGGCCTGACGCAGCACGTCAGGGGCTGGCTCAATCTCGCCATGCTCGTAAACCTGCTCCTGCTGCGCGGCAACATGGGGCGGGAGGGAGCCGGCATCTCGCCCGTGCGTGGGCATTCCAACGTGCAGGGACAGCGCACCGTAGGGATCACCGAAAAGCCCAAGAACGTGCCGATGGACAAGCTCAGGGAGCTCTTCGGCTTCGAGCCCCCGCAGGAGGAGGGGCGCTCCACAGTGGATCTGGTCGAGGGATTGCTCGACGGCTCGGTGCGGGGCCTCATCTCCATGGGCGGCAATCTTGCTCGTGCGATCCCGGACCGCGGCCGCGCCGAGGAGAGCTGGCGCGGTCTCGACCTCAACGTGCAGATTGCGACCAAGCTCAACTGCTCGCACCTGCTGCCTGGACGGGCCACCTGGCTGCTGCCCTGCCTCGTACGATCCGAGCAGGACATGCAGGCGACGGGGCCACAGGCAGTGTCGATGGAGGACAGCCTGAGCATGATCCACGGCTCGCTGGGCAAGCGCAAGCCCGCCTCGCCGCATCTGAAGTCCGAGGTCGCCATTGTCGCGGGGATCGCCAAGGCGACATTGCCGCCCAATCCCAAGGTGAGGTGGGATGAGTGGACGGGAGACTACGGGCTGATCCGCGACCTGATCGAGGCAACCTATCCCGACAAGTTCGGCGACTTCAACGGGCGGCTCTTTACGCCGGGCGGATTCCACCGGGGTAACCCGGCGCGCGAGCGCGAGTGGAAGACCGAGAGCGGGAAGGCCCAGTTCACTGCGCCCGAGACGCTGACCGCCCTTGGCGAGCCGCCCCAAGAGGAGGAATTTACGCTGATCACCTTGCGTTCGAACGACCAGTTCAACACCACGATCTACGGCTTTTCCGATCGGCTGCGGGGCCTTTCAGGGTCGCGCGACATCCTTCTCATCAATCCCGAGGAGATGGGGCGGCGGGGGCTCTCGGAAGGGCAGGTG
>NZ_JAJATX010000033.1 GCF_020866965.1 Microvirga roseola | reverse complement strand
GGCCCTCAGACGGGATGAACAACCTCCTCAGATCTCACAGCTAGTAAGTGAGTGGGAGTAAGTCGTTGGTATCGGACGGGGCTGTCGCGCTCTACGCCATCAAGAACTGCGACACGATGAAGAAGGCGTGCGCTTGGCTCGATGCCAAGGGCGTCGCCTACCGCTTCCATGACTACAAGGCTGAAGGCATCGACCGCTCGCGGCTGGAGACCTGGGCTCGCGCCGTAGGCTGGGAGGCGCTTCTCAACCGGGCCGGCACGACCTTTCGCAAGCTCCCGGAGGCTGACAGGGCCGATCTGGACGAGCGCAAGGCTCTCGCGCTGATGCTCGACCAGCCGTCCATGATCAAACGCCCCGTGCTCGAGCTCCACGGCCGCATCCTCGTCGGCTTCAAGCCGGAGCAGTACGAAGAGGCGGTTCGGTAGGGATCTGCTGCATTCCTCCCCGTCGTGCCCGGCCGTTTGCCGGGCATTTCGCTTTTGGGGCCCTCTCACGGCCTCGTCCTGAGGAGGACCGTCAGGTCCGTCTCAAGGGCGGGCGTCTCCAGTGTATTCTGGACCTTCGAGATGCCGCTCCGCGGTTCCTCAGGAATGAGGGCAGCAGGGTATGACCAAAGAAAAAGGGCGGGCTCGAAGGCCCGCCCTTTTCTATGACTGTGCGAACCACCTCACTGGATCGTCGGGGGTCCCAGGTCGAGGTTCAGTTCCGGCAGGCCGGGAAGGCCGCCCGGGGCTCCCGGGTCGCCGAGGCCGGGCACGATCAGGTTGTCAAGCTTCTGCTGCACGGCGGCAGGATCCACCACAGGCCCGGCAGCCTTGTAGTGCGTGACGATGCCCGGGAACAACACGACGATGGCCACCATGATGAGCTGGATTCCGACGAAGGGCACTGCGCCCCAGTAGATCTGCCCTGTGGTAATCGGCTCCATGCGCTTGCCCGTGACCTTGTCGAAGTAGGCCTGCTTCGGTGCGACGGAGCGCAGGAAGAACAGGGCAAAGCCGAAGGGCGGGTGCATGAACGAGGTTTGCATGTTCACGCCCAGCATGACGCCGAACCAGATCAGGTCGATTCCAAGCTTCTCCGCCGCAGGTCCCAGAAGCGGGATGATGATGAAGGCCAGCTCGAAGAAATCGAGGAAGAAGGCCAGGAGGAAGACCAGGATGTTGACGAAGATCAGGAAACCGACCTGACCGCCCGGAAGCGAGGTCAGCAGGTGCTCCACCCAGATGTGCCCGTTCACGCCATAGAAGGTGAGCGAGAACACGCGGGCGCCGATGAGGATGAAGAGCACGAACGCAGAGAGCTTCGCCGTCGCCTCGGTCGCTTGGCGGACGATGGTGAAGTTGAACCGGTTCGGGTTGTTGTCGAGCCGGCGCTTGATCGCCGCCAGGATGAGGGAGCCCAGCGCACCCATCGCGCCGCCTTCGGTCGGGGTGGCGAGGCCGATGAAGATGGTGCCGAGCACGAGGAAGATCAGCAGCAGCGGGGGCACCATGACGAAGGTGACCTGCTGGGCCATGTTCGACATGAGCCGGAAGCCGGTGAACCGCTGGACGAGGCCAACCACGAGGGCGTAGACCGCGCCGGCGATGACCATCTCCAGCAGAAGCGCCAGCGTGCCGTAATCCTGCTGCTGGAGCACGAAGTAGAGGCCGATCAGCGCTGCCGTGACGATGGCCGTCATGACGATGCGTTTGGCGCCGAATGCGTAGTTCATCAGTGCGCAGATCAGGGCGACCACGGTGGCGGTGCAGATCGTGAGGATCACGAAATCGGCGCCGGCGCGGGTCTCCGTCTGCATCAGCACGTAATAGCCGACGAGGCCCGAGAAGGCGACGAGCACGCCGAGCTGCCACACTCCGCGGGCGCCGTTGGGCTCGAGGTAGCCGATAGCTTCCTTCGGCAGCCCGGGAGCCGCCTTGGGGTCGATCATCGAGGCCAGGAAGATGTAGCCGGCATAGAGGCCCGAAAGGATCAGGCCGGGAAGGAACGCGCCTTCGTACATGTCGCCGACGGAGCGGCCGAGCTGGTCGGCCATGACGATGAGAACGAGGGAGGGCGGGATGATCTGGGCGAGCGTGCCGGAGGCAGCGATAATGCCTGTGGCGAGGCGCCGGTCATAGCCGTAGCGCAGCATGATCGGCAGCGAGATCAGGCCCATCGAGATCACGGAGGCCGCGACGACGCCGGTCGTGGCGGCGAGCAGGGCTCCAACGAACACGACCGCATAGGCAAGGCCGCCGCGCAGAGGGCCGAAGAGCTGTCCGATCGTGTCGAGCAGGTCCTCCGCCATGCCGGAGCGTTCGAGGATCAGCCCCATGAAGGTGAAGAACGGGATCGCCAGCAGCACCTCGTTCGACATGGTGCCGTAGATGCGGTCCGGCAGGGCCTGCAGGAGAGGCCAGGACAGGGTGATCGTGTCGGGCGCGAGGGGAGCGAGCTCCACCGCGATGAAAAAGAAGAGCAGGCCGTTCGCCGCGAGCGCGAAGGCGACCGGGTATCCGAGGAGAAGGAAGATGACGAGCGCCGCGAACATGATCGGCGCGAGGTTCTGGGCAATGAGCTCAGCCATGGACGGAAACTCCGAAAATCAACATCAGGGCGACGGGTTCAGCGAACACCGTCGCCTGGAGGCTCACCGCCATCCGGGTGCCGGGGATCGGCCATTTCCTTCAGGAGCCGCTCGGCCTCGACCTCAGGGCTGTGGCCGGTCGCATGATGCTCGTCCACGAGCTTGCCCTGCATGATGGCGATGCGCTTGATGAGCTCGCTCGCCCACTGGAAGAACAGGGAGATGAAGCCGAGCAGGATGAGTCCCTTCGCCGGCCAGATCAGCAGGCCGCCTGCATTCGATGACACCTCGCCGGAGACGTAGGAGCGTTCGAAATAGGGGACCGAGAGGTAGAGCATCAGCGCTAGGAACGGGAACAGGAAGAAGATGTGCCCCAGAATGTCGATCCAGTCGCGCCCCCGTTTCGAGAGCTTGTTGGAGACGATGTCGATACGGATGTGCTCGTTCGCCTTCAGGGTCCAGGCGGCGCACAGCATGAACACGGCGCCGAACAGGTACCACTGCAGCTCGAGCCAGGCATTGGACGAGACGCCGAAGATGCGGCGGATGATGGCGTTCACCGCCGATACCAGAATGGCCGCCACGATGGCCCAGGCGACGATCTTTCCGATGCGTTCGTTCACGGCATCGATGGCGCGGGATAGTTGAAGGAGCGCTGCCACCTGTTTCTTCCCCTTGATCTTGATCTTGTTGGTTTGACACGGCCGCCTAGCTACCGAACTTGGGGTCCATCCGCCAGTGCCGCCCTAGTCTATATGTTTCGTTGCGGGTCAGTAGCGGGGAAATTTTCGTGCCGCAAGTCACTGCCATGTTAAAAGTTTAGGCATTCCAAGCCTTTCGCCGGGAATCGAAGTTTCTAGTCAAACCTTTTTAGGACTTCCGGCCTAAGATTGTGCTTCCGAGCCGGATCATGTGACCTCGCATCCGGCGGAAGGCTTTGATTCCCAGATGGAGGGGCGTCGGTGGGACTGCTCGTACTTGGCCTGATCATCTTCATTGGCACGCATTCATTCAGCATGGCGCGCGACAGGCGGGCTGCGGTCATCAAGCGGATCGGGGAGGGGTCCTACAAGGGGCTCTATTCTCTTCTCTCTCTCGCCGGGGTCGTCCTGATCTCCATCGGCTACGGCCAGTACCGGGCCGAGGGCTACATCCCGGTCTGGGAGCCGCCGATCTGGACGCGGCACCTTGCGCTGCCGCTGGTCTGGGGCGCCTTCGTCTTCTTCGTAGCGGCCTATTTCCCCGGCCATATCACGCGGCGGCTGAAGCATCCGATGCTGGCGGGCGTCAAGATCTGGGCCTTCGCACACCTCCTCGCGAATGGCGACCTCGGCTCGATCATCCTCTTCGGCTCCATTCTGGCCTGGGCGGTCGTGGCGCGCATCAGCGCCAAGCGCCGGGACGTCGCGGCCCAGCACGGCGCGCCTGCAACCCCGCCCGCAGGGTTCCGCAACGACGTCCTCGCAACCGTGATCGGCACCGCGGCCTATATTGCCTTCGTGATCTGGCTGCACCCGGTCCTGATCGGCGTTCCCGCCCTGCCGATGCCGGCCTAGCTCGGGCCGTCTCTGATGACAGAAAGCCGTCCGGGGCTTTTCGGGCGGTATTGCCATTTCTATTGAACACTTTGAGAGAAATCGCTTGAGACGCGATCTGCCCCTCGCTTTGGAAGGGGGGCTGTGCTAGGCGACCCAATTCAAATAAGCCCACTTCGGTGAAGGAGGCGGCTCTTTTTTGGGCCGCAGAGTGAGTATGGCCCCGAACGACGAGTTTATCCGCGAGGTTGACGAGGAATATCGCCGCGATCAGATCGCCCAGATCTGGCAGCGCTACAACGGCGTCATCATCGGCGTGGCCCTTCTCGTCGTGATCGCCGTCGCCGGCTGGCGTTATTGGGAGTACCGGCAGCAGAGCCTCGCCCAAGCCGCCGCCGTCCAGTACGAGCAGGCGCTGAGCCTTTCCCGCGAGGAGAAGAGCCAGGAGGCGCAAGCCGCCCTCGAGGCGCTCGCCCGCGAAGGCGAGACCGGCTATGCGCAACTTGCCCGCTTCCGTCTTGCGGCCGAACTCGGTCAGCAGAACCCGGAGAACGGCGCGACCGCTTATGACGCGCTCGCCAACGATGCCTCGCTGCCGCCCGTCTGGCAGGACCTTGCGCGCCTTCGCGCCGCTTGGCTGAGGCTCCCTGCCGGCGACGCAGCACAAGTGCGACCCGCCATCGAGCGTCTTGCCGTGCCCACGAACCCGTGGCGGCACTCGGCCCGGGAACTCCTTGGCCTCTCGGGCCTTAAGGCCGGTGACATGGATTACGCCGGGCGCTGGTTCGACCAGATCGCGGCGGACCGCGAGACGCCCTCGGCCTTGAGGCAGCGGCTGGCGGTCTACACCGCGCTCGTGGCAGGCGGCCCCGTTCAGGTCACGCAGTAAAAAGGCGAGGCACAGGGACATGACGCCTACCGTCGCCATTGTCGGGCGGCCGAATGTCGGCAAATCGACTCTCTTCAACCGCCTCGTCGGCAAGAAGCTCGCGCTCGTGGACGACCGGCCCGGCGTGACCCGCGACCGCCGCGAGGGCGAGGCGCGCCTCGGCGATCTCGAATTCCGCATCATAGATACGGCAGGGCTGGAGGAGGCGACGGAGGAGTCGCTCCTCGGCCGCATGCGGGCCCAGACGGAAGCGGCCATCGAGGACGCCGACGTCATTCTTTTCGTCATCGACGCCCGCGTCGGGATTCTTCCCGCCGACCGGCCCTTCGCCGAGATGGTTCGCCGCTCCGGCAAGCCCGTCATCCTCATCGCCAACAAGGCCGAGGGCGGGGCGGGAATGGCCGGGGCCTACGATGCCTTCTCGCTGGGATTGGGCGACCCGGTTCCCCTCTCCGCCGAGCATGGCGAGGGCTTGGCCGACCTCTTCGAGGCGCTGATGCCCTACTTCCCCGATCCGAACGAGATGGAGGAAGAGGAGGACGACCCGAACAAGCCGCTGCAGGTCGCCATCGTCGGCCGCCCCAATGCGGGCAAGTCCACCCTCATCAACCGCATGGTCGGCGAGGACCGCCTGCTGACGGGCCCCGAGGCCGGCATCACCCGGGATTCGATCTCTCTCGACTGGGACTGGCGCGGCCGCCCAGTCCGCCTCTTCGATACGGCAGGCCTGCGCAAGCGCGCCAGGGTCGAGGACAAGCTCGAGAAGCTCTCCGTCGCCGATGCCCTGCGCGCCGTGCGCTTCGCCGAGGTCGTGGTCGTTCTGCTCGATGCGACCATTCCCTTCGAGAAGCAGGACCTGTCCATCGTCGATCTGGTGGAGCAGGAGGGCCGCGCCCTCGTCATCGGCCTCAACAAATGGGACCTCGTCGCCGACCAGCAGGGCCTCCTGAAGGACCTGAAGGAGAAGGCCGCCCGTCTGCTGCCGCAGGTGAGGGGCGCTCCCGTGGTGCCGCTTTCAGGGCTCGCCGGCAGCGGCATCGACCCGCTGATGAAGGCGGTGTTCCAGGCTTACGAGACCTGGAACACGCGTATCTCGACCGCCAAGCTCAACCAGTGGCTTTCCGAGGCGATCGACGCCAATCCGCCGCCCGCCGTCTCAGGGCGCCGGATCAAGATCCGCTACATGACCCAGGTGAAGTCGCGCCCGCCGCATTTCGCGATCTTCGGCAACCAGCTCGACGCTCTGCCGAAGAGCTACACGCGCTATCTCGTCAACAACATCCGCGAAGCCTTCGACCTCCCGGGCACCCCGATCCGCGTGTCGCTCCGCATGGGCCAGAACCCTTACGACAAGGGGCGGAAGTAGGACCTCTTGCGACCGCGCCCGGCCTCACCGCCGGGCGGCGGTGGCGGCGTAGATCCTGCGGGCGATGAGGAGCGCCAGGGGAATGGCGAGGAGGAAGCCGGCCGCGGTGGCGGCGGGGATCATGGTCATGCTCCGGTCGGCCAGAGACGGGACGGTGAGGACCGGCACGACGAGCATTCCCGCCAGGGTGGTTCCCAGGATGATCCAGATGAGAGGTGCGAGTTTCAGCATGGCAGCGCCTCGGTTGAAGATGCCTCACGGTAGCGCTTGGCGCGGCAAGACGCGTTGAGCTGAGTCAAATCCCTGGACAGGGGGCATAGGCGCGGCCCGGCCGCAGGACTCTGTCCATTATCGTACCGAGCCGAAACCTTGTCCGGATCCCTCCGTGCTGGCGGCGATTACCCAGCATTGGGGGCGCTACAGGAGGAGAGATCATGCACAGACATTCCGTTGCCATGCTCGCGGCCGCTTTGCTGGCGGGCAGCTCGACGGTCGCGCTCGCCCGGACGGGATATGGCGGCTATCAGGCAGGGCAGGGTTATCCGGCGCAGCCTTATCAGGGTCAGGACGAGTACCGTCGCCAGTGGGTTCCCGGACCCGTGGAGCCGATGGCGCCGAACCAGACGAACGCTCCCAATCCGTACAGCAGGCTCTGGGCGCCCGGCCCCGTCGAGCCGATGGCGGCGAATGCCCGGGGCCGGATGAGCGCCGGCCAGAGCCGCTATAACGACCGCGTGATGCTGCGCCGGCAGCTGCGGCAGGTGGGCTTCCAGAACATCCGCATTCTCGATGCCGCATTCCTGGTGCAGGCCCGGACGCCGCAGGGCCGGCAGGTCGTCATGATCCTCAGCCCGTCCGGGGACCAAGCCATGGTCACCAGCTCCGTCGGCGGGATGAACCGCTCCTTCGGCGGGCAGGGTCAGGCATTCGGCATGAACCAGCCTTACGGCATGGGCCAGCAGAACCGGCAGTTCGGAGCCGGCCAGCAGGGCCAGGCCTCCGGGATGAGCCGCCAGGGTCAGCAGTCCAGCATGAGCCAGAGCGGCGGCGGGCAGGCAAGCGACGACATGCAGAATGTCGGCCCGACCGTGGACCTGCGGGAGCTCGCCGCGCGGATGGAGCAGCCGGGGCTGGTGCCGCGTGGACAGGTGCGCTCGTATCTGCGTCAGCGCGGCTTCACGAACATCTCGGACCTGAGCCGCAACGGCAACATCTACAACGGCACCGCCAACTGGTTCGGCGAGCAGGTGAACCTGCGGATCGACGGGCGCAACGGCTACGTGATCGAGCCGAGCCACATGACCCGCGGTCAGCTGCGCAACATGCTGAGCAACAACGGCTTCAGCAATATCCGCAGCGTCGAGCTGCGCGACACCAGCTACCGCGTTCAGGCCTCCCGGGACGGCACGCCCGTCAATCTCTGGATCGACGCCAGGACCGGCGAGATCAACCGGCAGACGGCAGCCAACCAGGGCGGCTGATCCGCAAAGAGCAGCACCTTCGGGCCCGGAGCCTGTTGGCTCCGAGCCTGAAGGGGTGAGGGGGCGCGAGAGGCGTCCGGCTCAGAAATGGGTGAGATGGAAAGAGCCGGGTGGCCCCTCGCGCACGGCTTTTTTAGGCGGTCCATCACCCTCATCGGATGCGACTGGCCTCCCGTCGGGAGCGCGTGCGTCTCGCCCTCCCGCAGGACCGTGCCTGCTCCCGTTCTTGCTACGCCTCGCGAGCGCGCCCCTCGTGGAGCAGATCTGATGCAGGTTATAGCAAAGCTTGTCCCACCAGTCAAGAACAAAATGAGAACATTCACTCTGCATACCCGTTCACCCGTCATGGCCGAGCCTGTCCCGGCCGTCCCGGTGCGGCGAGGGGAGCACCTTTCCTACCAAGGCCGATCCGATGGATGTGGCGGCAAGGAAAATTGTCTGACTTGCGCGCGACTGCGGGTTATAACCTCTCCATTCAGGGGGCTGCAGCAATGACCATCTACATCTCGGACGCACAGAACACGACACAGACGCTGAACGACAGTCTCGTGGTCGAGCGAAGCGGCATCGTTCGCGCCGGACCGACGGCCATCGATGGATCATCGGGCTCATTCGCGGTCAAGATTTTCGGGTCGGTTTACGGAATCGGGAACGCAATCACGGTGGGCGATGCCTCCTATGTGGGCGTGGGCTCGACCGGCCTCGTCTATGCCGAGGCCAATGCCATCAGCATCGGCGTACAGGCCATTGTCCAGAATGACGGCCTGATCGCGACCCCTCACGGCAGGACCGGCACCGGCATTCTGGCGGCCGGGTTCAATAGCAGGATCACGAATACCGGATCGATCGAGGCCTATTGCGGCATCCGCGTGGGAATGGGAACTTCGCAGGAAACCGTCGTCAACGCTGGCAGGATCTCGTCCATCGATGGTTACGGCATCGACGTGAATGGCGCCGGTTGGATCACCAATAGCGGCTCCATTCATTCCATTGAGGGAATTGGCATCCGGATCGGGAACACGCCCTCCGGCCGCAGCAGCGTAATCGACAACACTGGCACCCTCTACGCCAGGACGGCGATCGAGGGATCGGAGCGGTCCGATGTCGTCAACAACTCGGGAAGCATCACGGGCGTGATCGACCTCGGAGACGGCAACGACCGCTACGAGGGCGCAAGCGGCGTGTTCAGTGGATCAGCCCTATTGGGGAGCGGCAACGACACCATGCGCGGCGGCGCAATGTCGGAGACGGTGAGTGGCGGAGCGGGCGACGATCTGATCGACGGCGGAGCGGGCAACGCCGACTCGGTGTTGTTCCAGGGCAGCGGCAATATCCGCGTCGACCTGCGCCTCACCGGTCCGCAGCAGACCGGCGAGGGGTTCGACACTCTCATCAATATCGAGCACGTCTACACCGGAGCCGGGCAGGACCGGCTGATCGGGGACGGCCAGGACAACGGCTTCCATGGCGGCGACGGCAACGACATCCTTGATGGCGGCCTTGGCGACGATACGCTCTACGGCGGCGATGGCATCGATACCCTCGTCTTCAGCGGCCGCACGGGCGCGACGCTCAACCTCAATCTCGTGCAGGTGAAGCAGAACACAGGCCATGGCCTCGACATCATCAGCGACATCGAGAACGTCGGCGGCGGCTCCGGCGCGGACCGGCTCACCGGTGACGGGCATGCGAACCTCCTGAGCGGCAACGACGGCAAGGACCGGCTCTCGGGGGGCAGCGGCAACGATACGCTGAAGGGCGGAACCGCCAACGACATCCTCGCTGGCGGCGCGGGCGTGGACGTGTTCGCGTTCAATGCGAAGCTCGGCACGGCCAAGACCGACCGGAAGGTGAACCTCGACACGATCAGGGACTTCCGGGCCCAGGACGACAGCCTCTGGCTCGACAACAGGTACTTCTCCAAGCTCGGAGCCAAGGGCTCGGAGAAGGCGCCGGCCAAGCTCAAGAGCAGCTACTTCCGGGAAGGCAAGGCCAGGGACAAGAACGACTACCTGCTCTACGACCGCAAGACCGGCATCCTCTCCTATGATGCGGACGGCTCAGGGTCCAAGCAGGCGATCGAGTTCGCCAAGCTGTCGAACAAGACCAAGCTCACCGCCAGCGACTTCTTCGTCGTGTGAGCGGGTTTGGCCCGAAGGCATGGGACCTACCCCTCCCCTCCCTGGTGCTGCGCCTTTGAGCAACAAAATAGGGCGGTCGTCAGGACCGCCCTTTCTGTTTTAGATCCTGCTACCCAGCCCAAGAGGCCGTCCACGAACAAGCCCCAAGCACCTGGCAGGCGACAAGGCCTACAGCTACCGACCAGTCTTTGCATCTTTGCGGCGGCGCCATATCCGGCCTATCATTCCACCTCGGACCGGCGGCAACATGGGTAAGGGCTGCGCTCGATCCTTCGATCTTGATCTTTACCGCAGACGCAACGTCATTGAGCGCTGTGTCGGATGGCCGAATTGATGCCGATCCATCGCCACCCGGCACGAGAAGCTTGCCGTCAACTTCGCAACGATGGTGAAGCTCGCGTTCTTGCGTCAGAACCTGCGCACGATTAGGCCGTCAGACAGGATCTAGATACGACCGTGCCAGGGTCACTGTTGACACCCAGTTCTACCTCATTGCCCACAAACTCCGATCAATGTCTTACCGAGATTGAACCGTCGATCCATGGCCGGATGCGAGCTGCCGTGCCGGAAGAAGACAACAGCTCGCATTGAGGCCTAGATTGTTTCCTTAAGATCCTTGGCAGGCCGGAAGGCGATTTTCTTTGAGGCCTTGATCTTCACGGGCTCACCGGTCTGCGGGTTGCGGCCCATGCGGGCAGCTCGCTTGCGAACCTGAAGAATGCCAAGGCCGCTCAGGCGAATTTTCTCGCCCTTTTTCAGGCTCTTCGTGATCATCTCGACCACTTGGGTCAGCATCTCGTTCGCCTGACGTTTCGGAAGCTCATGCGCTTCTGCAAGGTTTTCGGCAATGTTGCGCAGCGTCAGGACAGGAGACGCCTTCGTGGCCGAAATCTTGGCGGTACTCCGGACCGTCTTCCTCGCGGGCGCTTTTGTGCTGGCTTTTGGAGCGGCTGCCTTTGTCGCCTTCTTCGCCGGCGTCTTCGCGCCAGCCTTTACTGCCGAGGCTGTGCGGGCCGAGGTTGTCTTAGTCTTAGTTGCTGCTCTCGCCACTGTGTACTCCTTGATCAAGTGATTATCTGACAGTCAGGAATATACATATTCTTGTCAGCAAAAGAAAAGCTGCCCGAGCCTCTGAAAAAATCCATTCTAGTGCTCAACTTTAGGAATTGCTTTCACCGGTGTGGCGGGTCGGGTGAGGCCACCCTCGTCGACTGGTCAGGCTTTGATATCCTCTCGAGCAAGCACTCGTCTTGGATCCGAGCACCCACGCATTCCACTGTCAGATGGGACTGTGGCAGCAAAATCAGCCATATTCCGTTCAACAGTTCGCGTATCCTCTGACTTATCTCGCTCCTGAGTGGGCGGTGAGGTGCTCAAGCGCGTAGTCGCAGCAGTATCGGGGGGTAGCGCACGGAGGCGGCGGTGGCAGTTCTATACGGTTCGTATTGGGATGATATCATCCTTGGCTCTGACGGCCCCGATTTAGCGTACGGCTTCGACGGCGATGACGATATCTATGGCTACGCCGGAGACGACGATATCTATGGCGGCTGGGGCTATGACATTCTCGCTGGGGGATCTGGCGACGATTACCTGAACGGTAGCAATGGTCCCGACGACCTCTATGGCGGGTCGGGTGAGGATACCCTCGTCGGAGGGTCCGGCTTCGATATCCTCTTCGGGGAGAGCGGAAATGATGACCTTTACGGCGGCTCCGGTTACGATGATCTCTATGGAGGTTCGGGGCGGGACTACCTGTCTGGAGGCTCCAGCGATGATCTCCTTGTAGGAGGATCCGGCAGGGATACTCTTAGTGGGGGGACCGGAGCAGATATCTTTGAGTTCAGATCCGGCACATCCGGGATCACTCGAACGACGGCTGACCAAATCACTGATTGGAACCCGGCCAATGACTGGATTGACATGAGCATCAGAGGGACATTGGGCAACTATCGCGAGGCTCGCACGAGCGTCACCTCGGTTGCCGCTGCTGCGGCTGAGGCTGAAAGCTTGTTCCCGAGCGTCGGCGTAGCGCACGTGTTCCTCTATAATTCGCGAGCCGACACCGGTTATCTGCTATCGGACCTAAATATAATGATAACCGGTTTGAGACTGGCGTGGTCCTGGACGATGCAGGTCGGGCCTCAGACATGAGTTACCTCTACATCATATAGGATTATCTGGTCTGACGCGGCCCGCACTGATACCTATAGTTCGAGAACTTGAAACTATGACCGCTGCCTATTCGGGGGCGGCAGGGGTTACGACGCCAACCGGAGCGCCGCACACAACGTTGCGGCGCGGCCCTTCTGCCACGATACGGCGCCGGCAGGACGTCAACGCAGCACTGGCTGGCCTGCTCAGAAGAGTGCGCAAGAAAATCAGGTAGTGCGGCCGCCGCTAGCGACCACCGGACGCTCCCTTGTTACTGCCTCACGGTACCTGCTGGCGCAGTAGACGGAGATTGGATCGAGAGCACGCTGGCCCTGAGACTCGCCATGGCGAGGACTAGCTGCGAGTGTATCTAGCGTCGAGGTGTCCTAAAGCCTCGTGGAGGGCGTACAAGCTCTCAAAGGCTCGGTAAGTCATGCGGTATAACTCAGGATCAGTCGCAATGAACGGGGTTCCTGCCAATTGATCATCAATCGCCTTCATCAGTGTGAGAGCAGTGCAAGCAGTTTCGGAGAGGCCTCGAGGAGGCACTTGTCGAAGACATTTTACGCGGTCCAAGCGAGTTGCCTCAATGACCTCGTCCGAGTCGGGCTGAAGCATTATCGTCCCTCCGTGTGGACGCAGTTGCTGATGTCGCGTTCGCCTCAGTTCTTATCCGCAAATCACTAACCATATGTTTGCGTGGTATTGGCAATAGTATACGCCTGGGTGACTGCGTGGGAGGATCTGTCACAGTTGCCGCGGCTCATAACGTGGTTCACCGGCTGCTTGCATTAGGGCGCTCTGCCATCCGAGAGTAGTGGGGTGAGGCCGAAGACTTTCCAGTCGGTGCGCAGAACCCCCGAATTGGCGGATCACGGCAAGTATCCGGCTGAATAGATATCGACCGGCACCATGCTTTTGATAAAGCTAAAGAGTCCTATGCGGCGGAGCATCACCTCTTCTTTATCGCTCCTACGCAGACTGAGACACACTGATCGTAACCAGGATCTAGCTATGATCTAAATTGTGGAAAGGCTTGCCGCCTCACTTATCGAAAATTACGCGTTGTTATCTGAATTACTGGCTCCAAGGGTTCTTTGGGATTTCTCGAAATTTTCGGATCTCCGATCTCTCGGCGGCTCTTTTGGTGCACATCCCGTGTCCCGGTCTTCGCCTCATCTCCACGCCCGGTCGGCGTAATCAGGGTCTCGCTTCGGCCTCCGACTGAGTGCAGGAGATCCGTCATATCGATAAGGTGCTCGGCGATAAGATGCGTGACCCCGCCTTCGCGCTGAAGCCTTCCCCGGCAGCCGATCATGCCGGTGGACAGGATCAGCCGCCGGTGCTTCTCGAACACGGTGGACCAGATCACGATGTTTGCCACATCAGTTTCGTCCTCGATGGTCATGAAAGTCACGCCCTTGGCCGAGCCTGGCTTCTGACGCACCAGCACGAGGCCTGCCACTGTGACCCTCTGGCCGTCCCTGATGTGCTGGAGGTCAGCACACGAGCGGATGCGCCGTTCCGCCAGTTCCTGACGCAGGAAGGCGAGGGGATGCCGGCGCAGGGTCAAACCCTTCGAGCGGTAGTCCTCCACGACCTCACGGCCCTCGGTCATCGGCGCCAAGGCGACTTCAGGCTCCGCCGCCTCGGGCCGGATCACCCGCTCCCGCTCGTCGGCAGCGGCAAATAGCGGCATGACCTCATCGGATAACCCTTTGATGGTCCAGAGCGCTTCGCGACGGTTTACCCTGATGGAGCCGTAGGTATCGGCCTCGGCCAGCCGTTCGAGAGCCGAGACCGGGATGCCGGCCCGGCGCCAGAGATCCTCAATGGACGCGTAGGAGCGCTCCGCCCGGACCAGCGGGATCAGGGCGGCATCGGCATTGGCGAGGCCGTGCACCATCCGAAGACCGAGACGGACGGCATAGCGCTTCGGATGTCTGGTCGGCTCCAAGGTGCAGTCCCAGCGGGAATGGTTGATGTCAACGGGACGCACCTCGATTCCGTGTCTCTGGGCATCCCGCACCAGCTGGGCGGGCGCATAAAAGCCCATCGGCTGCGAGTTCAAGATCGCACAACAGAACACGTCCGGATGGTGGCACTTCATCCAGGACGAGGCATAGGCGATCTTGGCGAAGGAAGCCGCATGGCTCTCTGGAAAGCCGTAGGAGCCGAAACCCTCGAGCTGCTTGAATGTGCGCTCGGCAAAGGCCGCGTCGTAGCCGCGCGCGACCATGCCCGTGATCAGCTTGTCGCGGAACTTCGACACGCCTGCGGTGAACTTGAAGGTCGCCATGGCACGCCGGAGCTGATCGGCTTCCGAGGGCGTGAACCCGGCGCATTCGATGGCGACCCGCATAGCCTGCTCCTGAAAGAGAGGCACGCCAAGCGTCTTCTCCAGCACGCGTCTGAGTTCCGGTCGGGGGTATTCGACCTCTTCACGCTTTTCTCGGCGGCGCAGATAGGGATGCACCATGTCGCCCTGGATGGGACCGGGCCGGACGATCGCCACCTGAATGGCGATGTCATAGAAAGTCTTCGGCTTCATGCGCGGCAGCATCGCCATCTGTGCACGGCTCTCGAGCTGGAAGGTGCCCACCGTGTCCGCCTTCTGGATCATGGTGTAGGTCGCCTTGTCCTCACCCGGGATGGTGGCGATGTCGTAGCTCTCGCCCTTGTGCTCGCGCAGGAGATCGAAGGCGCGGCGCATGCAGCCGAGCATGCCTAGTCCCAGCACGTCGACCTTCATGAACTTCAGGATGTCGATATCGTTCTTGTCCCACTCGATCACCTGCCGGTTCTCCATGGCGGCCGGCTCGATGGGAACGAGATCGTTGAGACGATCCTGTGTCAGGACAAAGCCGCCCGGATGCTGCGAGAGGTGGCGCGGTGCGCCGATGAGCTCGGAGGCGAGCTCTAGGGTCATGCGCAGGCGCGGATCGTCAAGGTTGAGGTTGAGCTCCTTCGCCTCCTTCTCTGTCACGCCGTCAGCACCCCAGCCCCAGACGAGACTGGCGAGACCCGCCGTCACATCTTCAGGCACGCCGAGTGCCTTGCCGACCTCACGCACGGCGCCTCTCGCCCGGTAGGTGGAGACCACCGCCGTGAGCGCCGCCCGGTGCCGGCCATAGGTGTCGTAGATCCATTGGATCACTTCTTCCCGCCGCTCATGCTCGAAGTCGACGTCGATGTCTGGCGGTTCTCGCCGCTCCTGGGAGACGAAGCGCTCGAACAGCAGGTCGTGCTCTGTCGGGTTAATGGAGGTGATCCCGATCACGAAGCAGACGGCGGAGTTCGCGGCCGAGCCGCGCCCCTGACACAGGATGCCGCGTGAACGGGCGAAGGAAACGATAGCATGGACGGTGAGGAAGTAGGGGGCATAGCCCAGTTCCTCGATCAGGCGCAGCTCATGGCGGCAGGTGGCCGCGACCACGTCCGGGATACCGTCCGGGTAGCTGCGCCGGGCTCCCTCCCAGGTCAGTCGCTCCAGCTTCTCCTGCGCCGTCTCGCCAGGGTCTGTTTCGGACGGATATTGGTAGCGCAGCTCGTCGAGCGAGAAGGTGCAGCGAGCGAGGATCTCCTGACCCCGCCGGAACGCTTCCGGGTGGCGCTCGAACAGGCGCTCCATCTCGACCGGATCCTTGAGGTGGCGGTCGGCATGACGCTCGAGGCGATAGCCCGCCTCGTCGATGGTGCAGCCCTGCCGGATGCAGGAGACTACGTCCTGCAAGCGCCGGCGCGAGGGGTGGTGGTAGAGAATGTCGCCCATGGCGACCGTCGGCACCCTAGCTGCCTGAGCCGCCTGTTCGACATGATAGAGGCGCAGGTGCTCGTTGGGGGCGAAGCGCCGGATCAGGGCCATGTAGGCGCGATTGCCAAAGACGGCTTTGAGACGTGTCAGGTTTGCCTTCAGGACAACGTCGGCTTCATCGCCGAGCAGGATCGCGAGCATTCCCTCGTTCCAGGCCACCACGTCGTCCCATGTGAGGTGGCACTGGCCCTTGCCGCCGCGGCTCTTGCCGATGCTGAGCAGCCGGCACAAGCGGGAATAGGCGGCGCGGTCCGTCGGATAGACGAGGAGCGACGTCCCGTCGGTGAGATCGAGCCGGCAGCCCACGACGAGGCACACGCCCGTCTCTTTTGAGGCCTCATAGGCCCGCACGATGCCGGCCAGCGAGTTGCGGTCGGTGATGCCGAGCGCTGTAAGGCCGAGGAGTTTGGCCTGCTCAAACAGTTCCTGCGGGCTCGAAGCACCACGCAGGAATGAGAAGTGGGTCGTGACTTGAAGCTCGACATACACCGATCCGGTAGCACCTCTCGTCATGCGAAGAACCCGTGCATCCACCAGCGCCCGCCCTGATCGGCCGGGGCATCGCGGAAGATCCAGAAGCGACCGCCTTGCTCAGTCTCGAGGCGGTAGTAGTCACGAGGCGTCGAGCCACTGTCGCCATTCCACCATTCCGGGGTGATCCGCTCCGGCCCATCGGCCCTGGCGACCATGTGGCGAATCTTGCGCCAGACGAAAAAGCGGGGCGGGTGATCCGGGAGCAGGGCGGTGGCTACCACAGGCTCGGGTGGATCGAGCAGGCGCGTGGGACGCGGCAGATTCTCGGGCCAGACTGAGCCTGTCGGTGGGGCAAGGGCAGGGATTCTACGCGCCATGCGCTCCGGCACGAGGCTCGGAACGGGAGCGAGGCGGTAGACCTGGCCCGCACCGACGCGCGCTCCGAGACGGTCGACGAGCCGGCCCATATCGGCCTCGACCTCGCTCTCGCCCGCAAGGACGCGTGCTTCCGTCTGCGTCTCGGTGAGAGGCTCGACCCTGCTGGCGATCAGCACAATCTCCTCAATGCCGAAGCCCGGGTCGATGGTCTGGAGCCGCTCGTCGAAGAGCCTGGCGAGGTGAGCCGCATCCCGGTTGGCTCTGGCTGTCCCGATCCGCAGGCTGGCGCCTCGCTGGTCAACGCGCTGGACCACGAGATCCAGCCGGCGCACGCCTTCGCTGCGCCGCTCCAGTTGCCGGCACAGATCCTGTGCGAGATGCAGCACGACCCTTTTAAGATCCTCGAGCCGGCCGATGGGCTCGGCAAAGACCCGGGTAGCCATCGGGGTCTCCTGCGGGATCAGCGGCGAGATCGGCTCGAAGACATGGCCCATAGCCTGATCGAGCCGCAGCGCTACGTCCCGCCCGAAACGCCGGACCAGAGGCGCACGCGGCATGGCCGCCAGCTGCCCGACACGCTCGATGCCAAGGCGGTGCAGGGCGCCGAGCTTGTCGGCGGCAAGCCTCAAAGAGGCGAGGGGGAGTGTTGCAACCGCATCCACCATGCGTCCGGTCGGCACGATCCCACCCGGTCCGAAGCGTGCCACGGCCCAGGCGGCTCCTGGCGCATCGGCGACAGCGGCTTTGGCGGCAATGCCCTGGCGCGTCAGGCGGTCGGTCAGGTCCTGGAGCAGGGCCTCCTCGCTGCCAAAAAGATGCGCCACGCCGGCAATATCGATCCACAGCCCGTCCGGTGGATCGGGAGCGACCACGGGCGAGTAGCCGATGGCCCAGCGCGCCAGCTCCCGCAAGGAGGCCTCGTCCTCCTCCGGTGTGGCATTAGTCACGTGCAGGTTCGGCACGAGCGCCTGCGCCTGGGCAAGCGCCATGCCGGTATGCAGCCCCAGGGCTTGAGCGGCCATGCAGGCTGCGCGCACGAGGCGGCGTGATCCGACTGCGTGCACGGTCACAAGCGACTCATCGCGCGGTGGCTCGCCGGTTCGCCGCCTGATCCGGTCGGTCGGCCAGGTCGGCAGGTAGAGCGAGACGACCCTTCGCATCGCAGGCCTCCACAATCCAGGTACGGGGTTCGGCGCTGCGGCAGCGCAAAAGCTCGATCTGCCAGCGCTCCCGTCCGAGACCGGGCGCCGGCATGGGCTCAGAAGGAGCAGGGGCGATACGCCAGCGAGTGACAGCAGCAGTCGGGAGGTGCACCAAGTCCTTCTCGGCCACCGTCCACCAGCGCCGGATGACGAGAGCGGGTACGCCCGAACTTTCAGCCGCCAGTTGCAGGCGGCGGGAGGCGGTGAGCCCCATGCGCGTGACCTCGCCAATAACGACAGCAAGGCCTTTCTCCTTCAGGCCTTCTTCAATGAGGGGAAGGATGTCCCGATCCCGTGCAGCCTCGGCATAGATCACCCGGTCGGGGTGCAGTCCGGCGCGCAGGAGACCGGGAGCAAACAGATCCCGGCGCGTGAGGCACCAGAGCACGGGCCCTTTAAGACGGGCGGCGATGCCGGCGGTGAAGAGCGTGGCGCAGCCGGCAAACTCGGCGGCGAGTCCCGCCTCTACCATCTCGTGTAGAGCGCCGCGGGCGAGGCCATTTCCTGGCAGATGGCTGTCGATAGCGGCAACGCCGAAGGGCAGGGGGCAGACCTTGGAGGAGCCACCTTCGAGCCGGGCAATCCGGAGCCGTAAATCGGCAAGCCTATCCTGTTGCCCGGGATCCATGATCCGTGCCTGCTCGCGTGTTCTATTGACGATGTTCCTATTATGTTCTCATGCTTGAGTGAGTCAACTGCACGCAGCGGTAGCTGTGAATTCCGGGGAGAAGGATATTGCTCAAGCCCGTAATCAGAGAGGCGCTCGCGGCTTTCTGCCCGTTAGAAGTCCGGACCAGCGAAGACCTCTGGCTGGACGTGGTGAAGCGCACGACACACTGGCCGGCCGGCGCTCAGGCAGCGATTGCCTGGGACACCTCTAACTTAGCCTCAACCTCTCCACGCACTACCCTGGCTCGGGCTGACCATTGGCAGCCGCAATCCCGCGGGCGAGGGGAGTGCCCTCTTCCTCCTGCCGGTCGCGGCCGGCTTCTAGAAAAGTAAGCTCCGGCCGCAGGGCAGGGAGGCGCCCTATAGAGGGTGGTGGGCTTCTGTCAGGTCTCCGAGGAAGCTGTCGAGATCGGGAACGCGGATCTAGTTTCACTGCTCTTGGCGTGTGAGTTTATGACCCGGGTCACGGACCAATACCGCAGCAATTCCAAGCTGCTCGAATTCGTCGAGCTGTTTCTGTCCCGTCCGCCGGTGAAGGTCACACTGGGCGTGAAACTCATAACGTGACGTCGAAGGCTGTCGCTCATGGTGGCACGTCAACCGCCACTATGAGCGCGAGATCGGCTCCGATCTCGCTAGCTCCACATACCAGCTGGTAACAGCAGAGCTATAGAGCAACCTGTCAGCGCTGATATCCTCAACTCCCAATCAGCACTCGGGTGATGGAGCTAACGGGATCATGTGCCGGGCTGACGAGTTGCCGGATAGTGTCGACATCCCATCCGAGAGTGCGGATTGAGGTGCTTGTCATCCTTCGGCGTACTCCAATCTGCAAGCAGAGGACATGAACCAGTCCAAACCTTCCCGTGCAGCTCAGAGTGTTCTTCAACCAGGGCGCAACTGCTGGCGCATCGAAACAGCCCACCGCGCTTCCTGCCTTATAGACGGCGAAGAGTATTTCCCAGCGGTCAAGCAAGTCCTGCTGCGAGCGCAGCATTCAGTACTGCTCCTCGCCTGGGACTTTGCCGAACGCGCACGGCTGGAGCCGGGCAACCCGCATGCGAGCGAGCCTGACCGGATCGGCGATCTGCTCCAGACACTTGTCGCCAGCCGCAAGGATCTGCAGGTTCGGGTGTTGGTCTGGGATAAGGCGATGTGGCTGGCCCTTCGTCGCCAGCGCATCCCTGGTATGCAGGCCCAGCACCTCAATGACGAACGCTTGCGTTATATTCTGGATGACCGGCATCCCACCTTGGCGTGCCACCACCAGAAGGTGCTGGTTATCGACGACACCATTGCTTTCTGCGGTGGCTTTGATCTTGCCGCAAACCGCTGGGACACCCGCGCCCATCTGAGACACGACCGCAGACGCCATAAGCCGTCCGGGCAGCCCTACCAACCGCATCATGACGTGATGATGGCTGTCAACGGCCCAGCAGCAAGGGCCCTCGGCGACCTGGCCCGGGCACGGCTCTACCGGGCGACGGGCGAGCGGCTCGAGCCAGCCGCACCGGGACAGGATCCCTGGCCTGAATGCCTTAAGCCAGACTTTTGGGATGTTCCGGTTGGGATCGCGCGGACCATACCAGCCTGGCAGGATCAGGTTGGCATCCGGGAGGTCGAGCAGCTCTACATCGATGCCATCGCCTCCGCGCGGCAGACGATCTACATGGAAAACCAGTACCTTGCCTCACATCGCGTCGGTGATGCTCTGGCAGAGCGCCTGACCGAGCTGGATGGTCCGGAGATCGTGATCATCAATCCCCAGCATGCGCCGAGCACAATCGAGCAGATGGCGATGGATCATGCCCGGACCGTGATCGTGCAGCGCCTGCGGGATGCTGACCGGTTTGGCCGCTTACGCTGCTATGCCGCCCTGACTGAGGACGCCGAGATCGTCGTCCACTCCAAGGTCATGGTCGTGGATGACCGTTTTCTGCGGATCGGATCATCGAATTTGAACAACAGATCCATGGGCACTGATACCGAGTGCGATCTGGCCATTGATGCAACACCCGGCATGGAAAGAGAGGCGGACATCCGCAAGGCAATCCGGCATGTCCGCAACCGGCTCGTTGCTGAGCATGTTGGTGCTTCGATCCGGGATCTCTCGAAGGCCACGAATGAGTATGCGTCTGTCATCGGCGCCATTGAGCGTCTGAATGGCCGCAGCTCTCGGAGGCTTGTGAAGTTCCCAGAGGCGCAGCCTAGTCACACATCCACATATGCCCACGACCGCCTCACTGACCCGGCTTCGCCGCCCGTCGGCGAGCTCAGAAGACGATTTCGCCTTGGCAGAAAGGGGGGCGGCGCCAGACTGGCCGTGGGCGGGCTGATGTCTCTTTCCGTCTGCGTCCTCCTGTGGTGGATGGATGCGCGATCTCGTCGGAGCAAGAGCTCGTAAGCAATCTGAGATCTGGGTGACTCGCAAGTCAACCGAGATCTGTCTTGCCGAAGCGTACTTTGCTGCCAGCTTCGCCCTGCTCACGTCCGTGGATGGCCGGGTTGTGCTGCTCAAGTGTACTGGGAGGCGAAGTTCCCCGCACGATAACTCGTGGAACAAAGGGGATTTCTCAACAGCGGATTGCCGTGCACTGACACAGTTGCCGCAATGCGAAGCGAAGTCCTTCCGCATCAGGGCTGATGCGTTGGATCAAGAGCAGTGTCCGAACATAAACCAACAGCAGACTCTCCGAAACAGTGGCTCTACGCGCCCGATTGACCCGCAGCGGTCCATTCGGTGACGCTGCATTCCATAGGGCCCGTTCCGCGAAATTGCTAAAGCGCGCGTTCCATGATGATGGTCCGCTCATCTCCATGATAACTGTCACGAACGGCCTTGAAGCCCAACTTGGCATAGAAGCCTTCGGCCGTGACGGATGACGGAACCACCAGCGTGGTGTTCCCCTTCTCTCGGGCCAGACGGTCGAGCACCCGCATCAGCGCTGCCCCGATCCCTTTTCGCTGACAGTCAGGTGCCACGAACAGTTCGCACAACCTTGCCGTCCAGGCTGGCTGTCCCGATAATCCTGGATCCCTCTACGGCCACAAAGACATCACGCCGCGCTATGAGGGTGGCGATGCCAGCAGGGGAAAAGCTCTCGGCGCAGCAACCCTCATCGAACCGGACGTTCTGAAAACGCAGGGAATCTCGGTTCCTGACCCAGTGCAGACTTGCAGGGCGAATATCCGGTAGCTCTAGGCATTGCAATGCCAGAGGCAGAAAGCCAGGTCAGCTCCGATAATCAGCAAAGGTGATCGGTCGCATTCCATCTCTGCATTGGTTCTCAGTCGATTCCGCTGGTAGGAAATGGCCGAGTCCAATTCTCCTTCGGAGCCTGCTGTGCCCCGCTTTCCGTACGAGACTGTAGACGTCTTCACCGACCGCGCCTTCGGCGGCAATCCGCTGGCTGTCTTCACCGATGCGCGTGGGCTTTCCGACACCCAGATGCAGGCGCTGGCGGCGGAAATGAACTACAGCGAGACAACGTTCGTCCTGCCAGCCGACGATCCGGCCAATGACGCCCGTGTGCGCATCTTCCATCGCACGGCCGAGATGCCCTTTGCCGGCCATCCCAATGTCGGCACGGCTTATGTGCTAGCAAGCCATGGCCGCGACCGCGATGGCGTGCTGCGGTTCGAGCAGAAGGCTGGCCTCGTCGAGGTCGCTGTCGAGCGCGATCCAGCCGGGGCGGTGACAGGGGCAGTTATTGCGGCGCCGCAGGCCTTGTCGCTCGGTATGGAGTTGCCTATCGACGAGATCGCCACCTGCGTCGGGCTTTCACGTGATGATATCGCTACAGCAGCCCACAAGCCGGTGCACGCCTCGGTCGGCGTCAAGTTCGTGCTGACGCAGGTCAGGCCGGAAGCTCTTGCCAGAGCGGCGCCTGATCTCGCCGCTTTTCGCAAGCTCGTGCGGCTGCGTGGCGAGCTGGCCGGACGCTTGTCTCTGTTCCTCTACGCGCGTGACGGCGATACGATCCGAGCCCGGATGTTCGCCCCGCTTGCGGGCACCTGGGAAGACCCGGCCACAGGCAGCGCGAGCGCCACGCTTGGTGCGCTGCTGCTCTCGCTCGATGGTGGCGACAAGGCCGCCTTCAGCATTACACAGGGCGTCGAAATGGGCCGGCCGAGCTTGCTCAAGGTGACGTCGTGGCGCACTGAGGAAGGCTGCCACTCGCGCGTCGGCGGCAGTTGTATCCCGATGTTCCGAGGCGAAGCGCTGCTTTAGAGAACCCAGTGCACCAAGAGCGTCCCTCTGTAGCATAAAACTGGAACCCGGGAAGAGCCGCTTCTGGCATGAGGGGGACCTTCTCCTGACTTCCGTGTTCGGCCACTAAGCGGATGTTCATTCTTTCAACGAGCAGATTGCCGCTGACTGGCAAGGTATTCCCTCATGAACTCTAGGAAACGGGCATCATTAGCGTATGCGACATTGATACGCATCATCGGGCAAAGCATTGTCTTCTCAGGCGTGAAAAGTGATCCAGGTGCAACGAATATGCTTTGCTCGGCGGCTCTCTTTGCCAGATCGCGCTCATCCACTCCCGGCGGCAACTGTCCCCACAGGTAATATCCGCCGCTGGGCGCTATCGGAAATTCGATCCCGATTTCCTTAAGGCGTGCAACCGCTGCCTCCGTGGCGGTCGCAACACGGGCCTTTAATCGGCGCAGATGACGCAGATACTGCCCTCCAGTGATCGCGCTGTAGACAACCCTCTCTACGAATTCCGACGTGCTGGTGATCGTCACCATCTTCAGATCGCAAAGCGTTTTCGCGAGCGATGGTTCTGCCGCGATATAGCCGACCCGCAGGCTTGCCGACAAAGTCTTCGAGAAGGTCCCAACGTAGATGACCCGCCCGAGCTGGTCCAAGGCCGCAAGGCGCGCGCTGGACGAAGGAAGGATGTCCGCGAACGGGTCATCCTCCACGACGTAAAAGCCGTGGCTTTCGGCGACTTGCAGTAGGCGATGAGCGACTGGGAGCGAAAGCGAACTGCCGGTCGGATTATGCGCGAGAGATTGGGTAAAAAACACCTTCGGCTTGACGATTGCGGCTTTCGCAGCGAGGTCGTCACGGTCCGGACCGTCGCCGAGGCGGCGGACCCCAACGATGTTGACCCCCAGAAGCTTTAGCTTAGCAAAAAGCGGGTAGTATCCAGGATCATCGACCAGCACTGTATCACCTGGTTGCAGAAGACGACGCGCAATGAGGTCGAGGGCGTGATTGGCGCCGTGTGTCAGGATAATCTGCTCCAAGGAGACCTGGATTGAGCGCTCAGCGAGAGCGAGCGCCACCCGTTCCCGAAGCGGGGCAAATCCGTGAGGGGTCCCGTAGCCATGGTCACTCTCGCCAGTTGGGGATAGATGGCGAGCGGAACTCCCCAGCTCGATCCGCTCCGTCCACGATGCTGGCGGGCGGCCGTCCCCGACTCGGACAGCATAATGCTGCACGAGTTGCTCTTCGAGGAGTGATACGAAGTCGACAGCCTCTATCACATGCGGCGGCCGTTCCGTTGCCAATGGCCTTTTCGTCTGAGCAACATAGTAGCCGGAGCCCTGTTTCGCGGAAAGGTAACCAAGCGCGACAAGGCGGTCATAGGCTTCCGCCATTGTGTTTTTGGAGACGCCGTACTCGATCCCACCCGCCCGAACAGACAGAACCCGGTGACCCGGCTTGAGGATGTCGCTGTCGATGAGGTGAATGATCCTCTCGACGATGCTGCTGACGCGGGTCATTACCGATTGATCCGTGGCTCTATTCCCATCTGTACCGACCATATAACTGGGACAGTGTCGCCGACAAACAGGCAAACTGTCCCTTGAGCTGTCCCGAACTGTCATAGACGATAGCGCGTCAGGAAGGGTACCGATAAGGCCCTAATTCAAACATAAGGGAAAACGCCATGACCTCTAATGATCGTCGTAAGATCGTTAAGACGCTGGGACTTGGGATAGCAGGAATCGCTATGGGTCTCGGTCTAGCGACGTCAGCCGTCGCCCAGGAAAATGTGACCTGGCGCATGCAGTCGCTTTGGGATCCGGGCACCACTCCCCAGAAATTTGAGGAGCAGTTCGTAAAGCGCGTAGGCGAGTTGACGAACGGACGCTTCAAAATCGACCTGTTCGCCGCCGGGCAGATCGTTCCTGCCGCTCAGATGTTCGATGCGGTACGCGGCGGTGCCTTCCAGCTCATGAAGACCTTCGACGGGTATGAGGCTGGTAAAATTCCGGCATTTGCCTTCACAAGCACCGTCCCCTTCGGCTTTCCTGAGCCGGAGCAGTTCGAGGCTTGGTTCTATGAGGGCGGAGGGCTCCAGCTGGCTAAGGAGGCCTACTCACCTGCCGGTCTCATCTACATTGCCCCCACAGTTTATGGCCAGGAGCCGATTCATTCAAAAGTGCCGATCAGCAAGATTGCCGATTTGGCCGGCAAGAAGGGTCGTTTCGTGGGCTTGGCGTCGGCCGTGATGGGTGCCTTCGGCGTCAGCGTGACTCCGCTCCCGACCTCTGAAGTCTATTCAGCCCTGGACAAGGGTGTGATCGACATTGCCGACCGTGGCGATCTGACAGCGAACTACGAGGCCGGTCTGGCCGAGGTGGCAAAGCACGTGGTGCTGCCGGGCGTGCATCAGCCGACGACGGCGACGAGCTATGTGGCTAACCGCACCGCTTACGAGCGCCTGCCTGCTGAATTCAAGAGCGCGCTGGAAACGGCCGCAAAGGAGACTTCGAAGGCTCTGCGCGAGCACATCCGGGAGCAGGACAAGACTGTTCTCGACAAGTACCGCGAGAAGGGGGTCACGATCCATACCCTCGATCCAGCCGACATCCGTGAAAACCGGGCCAAGGCCGTAGAAGCTTGGAAAGCTGCCACCAAGGATAACGCTCTCGCGAAGAAGGTCCTGGACAGCCAGATGGACTACATGAAGAAGCAGGGTGTCTTGTAAAAGGTTCATAAAAACAGGCGCCGGGCTTCCGGCGCCTGACACCTTTCCGTGTTTTCCTGCAGGAGTGGCTCGTGCCATCGCCCGTCGCTGTCTTTGCGGCTGCGGTGACGGCCGTCAACAGGGCGGCCTTCAACCTCGCCGTGGTTCTCGTCTTCGTCATCGTGCCAATCATGCTGATCGAGGTCACGATGCGCTATCTGTTCAACAGCCCGACCGTGTGGGGAATGGAGCTCGCCACATTGCTGTTCGGCCCGTATTTCCTGCTCGGCGGCCCTTACGTTCTCCATCTGAGGGGGCATGTCGCTATGGACCTCCTTTACCAGCGCCTCAGCCTCCGCGCGAGGCGCACGGTGGATCTCGTGAACCTGCCCATCATCATGGCGTTCTGCCTGATCCTGCTCTGGTACACAGTGCCCGTCACCCTCGATTCCTTCATGTATGGCGAGACATCATTCTCCGCCTGGAACCCGCCGATCTGGTGGACGAAAGCCGCCGTTCCAATCGCGCTTTTCCTTCTTCTCGCCCAGGCTCTCGCCGAATTTTTGATGACCCTCACAGGTGGAGTCGAGGCTGCGCCGATGGATGCCGGCCTATGAGCTCCACCGCCATTCTCGTTCTCATGTTCGGCGGGCTGATCCTGTTCATGCTCTCTGGTCTGCCGATCGCCTTCGTTCTGGGTGGGTTGTCCCTTCTGGTGACGGTCGCCCTCTGGAACGCCGATGCCGTCGTGATCATCGTCCTCCAGGTGTTCGACACGATGCGCTCGGAGGCGCTCCTTGGCATTCCTCTCTACATCCTCATGGCGGGCATTCTCTCCCGCTCCGGCGTAATCGAGCAGCTCTACCGAGCCATGGAGCTATGGTTCGGCCGCCTGCGGGGCGGGCTTGCCATCGGCACTGTGGTGATCTCGGTCGTCATGGCGGCCATGACGGGTGTGGTTGGTGCCGCAGTCACCGCTATGGGGATGCTGGCCCTGCCGGAGATGCTTCGCCGGCGTTACGATCCGGGGCTCGCGACCGGAACCATCTGCGCCTCCGGGACGCTCGGCATTCTCATTCCTCCGTCCGTTCTGACCATCGTTTATGCCGTGACCGCACAGGTCTCGATCGGCAAAATGCTGATTGCAGGCATCGTGCCGGGCCTCATTCTGGCGAGCCTTTATATCAGCTACATTGTGATGGTCTCCTGGCTCAGGCCAAAAGCCGCTCCACTACCGGATGACTTTGAGCCTGCGCCTCTCTTGGTTCGGCTCGCGGCGCTCAAAGCGCTGGTCCTGCCGACCTTGCTGATCGTTCTCATTCTCGGCTCAATCTTCTTCGGTGTCGCAACGCCGACGGAGGCCGCTGCCGTCGGCGTGCTCGGGGCTTGCATTGCCGCAGCAACGCAGCGCCGTTTGACGCTCAGCGCTCTCTGGGGCGCAGGCGTCGATACCCTCAAAGCAACGTCGATGATCCTCTGGATCACCATCGGCGCGAAAGCCTATGTGGCGATCTTCACTGGTCTTGGCGGGGCGGACGCGCTCTTGAACTTCATCAAGACTCTTGAGATCGCTCCCTACTTTATTCTTATCGTGATGATGCTGATCTTGATCTTCTTGGGCACTGTACTCGATGAGATTGGGATCATCCTTCTCACTGTTCCGGTGTTCATCCCAATCGTGAAACTACTGGGTTTCGACGAAATCTGGTTCGGCGTCCTTTACGCGATCACGATCCAGATGGGCTACATCTCGCCACCGTTCGGCTACACCCTGTTCTACATGAAGGGCACGCTGCCCCCGCATCTGAACATGGGTGTTGTCTATCGCGGAATCCTGCCCTTCTGGATGCTTCAGACCATAGGCCTTGCGCTCGCGATGGCGTTCCCCGGCCTCATGACCATCCTTCCTCGCATTATGGACCAATAACAAGAGCTGGAGTCCTCTCATGGCTGATATGCCGAACCCTTCGAAGCGCTCCTCGCGCATCTCCGGATTTCACAAGAACACGACCCCTGAGCGCCTGAAAATCGTGGCGGAATTCTGCGGTCTCGACGAGCAGGCAATTGAGTTGCTGTCGAATACCGGAAATCTCGATCCCCACATTGCAGACCATATGATCGAGAACCTTGTAGGCACCATGACGATCCCGATCGGTGTGGCCACCAATATGCAGATTGATGGTAAGGACATCCTGATCCCGATGGCGACTGAGGAATCCTCAGTCGTCGCGGCCGTTTGCAATGCGGCGAGGCAATGCTATGACGCCGGAGGCTTCACGACCTCTATGTCCGGAGCGCTGATGATCGCTCAGGTGCAGCTGGTGAGCGTGAGCGATCCAGAAAACGCGCGGATCAAAATCCTCGAGCGCAAGGAAGAGATCAAGGCGATTTGCGATGCCTGCGATCCTGTGCTCGTGAAGTTCGGCGGCGGCTTCCGCGATCTTGAGGTTCGCGTCATCGAGAGCCGCGGCGGTCCCATGGTCATCACCCATCTTATTGTCGACACCCGCGACGCCATGGGCGCCAATGCGGTCAACACAATGGCCGAGAAGCTCGCGCCCAGTATCGAGTCCTGGACCGGTGGCAAAGTTTTCCTGCGCATCCTCTCGAATCTGGCCGACCGGCGCGTTGCACGCGCACGGGCCGTCTGGCCCGCAGAGGCTATCGGCGGTGAGACCGTTCGTGACGGCATTATCAGCGCCTATCATTTCGCGGACGCTGATCCCTACCGCGCGGCCACCCACAATAAGGGCATCATGAACGGAGTCTCGGCCGTCGTTCTCGCAACCGGCAACGATACGCGCGCCGTCGAAGCCGGTGCTCATGCCTATGCCGCTCGATTCGGCCGCTATTCCAGCCTTACTCGATGGGAAAAGACGTCAGAAGGCCATCTCGCAGGTGTCCTCGAGATGCCAATGGCCGTCGGGTTGATCGGCGGTGCAACGAAGGTGCACCCAGTTGCACGCGCGTGCCTTTCTATTCTCGGCGTCAAGACGGCGGAGGAGCTGGCGCGCATCATTGGAGCAGTAGGCCTCGCCCAGAATTTTTCGGCTCTGCGCGCGCTTGCTACAACCGGAATTCAGAAGGGGCACATGGCTCTCCATGCACAGAACGTCGCCATCATGGCGGGTGCACTGGGCCCGGAAGTCGACGCCGTCGCCCGCGCTCTCGTTGCCGCTGGCATTGTCCGGGTCGACGCCGCAGAGGCGGAGTTGGTAAAGCTACGGAAGGGCTAGAAAGATGAGGGATCAAGTTCGCCTTGTGGAGGTCGGGCCTCGTGACGGGCTCCAGAACGAGTCCTCACACCTGCCCACCAACGTGAAGATCGAGCTGATCCGCCGGCTGTTCGGCGCTGGCATCCGTCACATAGAGGCGGGGGCCTTCGTGTCGCCGAAGTGGGTTCCGCAAATGGCGGACAGCGCAGCCGTGATCGATGCACTCAACGCGCCCGAGAGGGCAGAAGTTCTGGCGCTGGTTCCAAACGAGGCTGGGCTGAAATCGGCATTGGCCAGTCAGGTTGAAACTATCGCGGTGTTCACCGCCGCATCGGAGACGTTCTCCAAACGCAACACGAATTGCAGCATTGAGGACGGTCTCGCGCGTCTTCGTCCTGTTGTCCAACAGGCGAGGGATGCAGGACGGCAGGTGAGGGGCTATGTGAGTTGCATCGTCGGCTGTCCCTATGAGGGGCGAGTTCCTATCGCTTCCGTTGTTCGGGTCGCCGAGGAGCTCTTCGCTATGGGGTGCGATGAAATTGCGCTTGGTGACACAAACGGTGTTGCTCGTCCTGCCGAGATCCGAGCTCTCCTTAAAGCTGTCACAGCGGGTATCCCGGCTAGTCAGATCGCGATCCACGTTCATGACACCTACGGAATGGGGCTCGCCAATGTACTGACTTCGCTCGAACTCGGGCTGCGCTCAGTTGATGCCTCCGTGGCGGGCCTCGGGGGATGTCCCTATGCGCCAGGCGCAAGCGGCAATGTGGCGACAGAGGACGTCGTATATCTTCTGGAAGGTCAAGGCCTCACGACGGGCATTGACCTCGACGCGTTGATCCAGGTGGGAACGTGGATCTGTAATACGCTCGGGCGAGTCCCGTCATCGCGCGTCAGTGCTGCCAGATCGACAAGATCATAATCTCAAGAACTTGCCACCTGAACAAGGGTGCTCTCCTATTGGCCCGAAGGAATGGATCAACCGGATTTGCTTCGAGCAAAGATCATGCGAGCGGCACTGAACGAGAAGATAGAAACGTCAGCAGAAGCTAGAAGGCTCCAAAGAACTTCAGGTTTGGCACGAGGCGAAATAAGTCGGAGGTCGCTTTGAGACAGGAGCAGCCGACATTCGTAAAGAGCAGGGGGGTTCGGGGCTTGACCCTTAGGAGACGTTCAGTTGTCTCTCTTCTGACTTGTGTGAGTTCCGGTGCTGGGCATGACACATGTCGTCCCGCCGGCTCGGCCGGCAGGGCGACACCCTCAAATGCTTCAGTGAGGAGAGGCTCTCAGGCCGCCTTCCAAGCCTGCTGTGCCGTCAGCTTCTCGGCTTGCTCGTCCGCCCGCTTTGCGGCAGGGCGATGGACATGTCGCTCGCTATACGTCTGGAACACAGGACGCTTCTCGATCAGGCCCGTCATCATGCCCCATTGAAGGTGGCTCGCGAGCAGGACATCGGCGGCCGTGAAGCGATCACCCGCGACATAGGTGCGGCCCTCCAGCCAAGCGGATAACGTATCGAGCACACGCGCATAGGAGCCGTAGCCGAAGCGCATTTCCATGTCGGGCGAGGGATCCCAGCCGATGGAATGGTTGGAGATGGCGGGCTCCAGGCAGCCGGCGGTGAAGAAGAGCCAGCGGTAATAATCGCCGCGATGCCGGGGCTCGGGCGCAAGGCCGGCCTCAGGGAAGGCGTCGGCCAAGTAGGCGCAGATGGCGGCAGCCTCCGTCACGACCGTGCCGCCGTGCTTGATTGCCGGTACCTTGCCCATGGGATTGATGGTGAGATAATCCGTCTCTTTCATGGTGGTCGTGAAATCCAGCACCCTGAGGGTGTAGGGACGGCCGATCTCCTCCAGCATCCAGTGCACGATGTTCCCGCGCGATTGCGAGTTGGTGTAGAAGACGAGGTCTGCGTCCTTGGTGTCCTGGCTCATGTGGGTGTCTCCCTGGTGTGGTGTGAACGGGAGACTGAATAGCGCATCCCACTGTCAGATTCTGGCAGTAGCGTTTGCTGCCATTCCTTCATGAGCTGCCGGCGCGGCCTCGGCAGGCGCTCGGGCAGGATCTCAGCCGTCTCAATCCGGTCAGCGCGGAAATGGCGGAAGTTCTGACGCAGTTCGCACCAGGCCACCAGTACGCGGGTCGACTCAAAGAAGCCGAGTGTGGTGGGCCAGACGATCCGTACGGTGCGTGCGCCCTTCTCGTCGGCGTAGGAGAGGGACAGCTTGCGTCCCTCGTCCAGCGCGCGCCGGAGAAGCGCGAGATCGACCGCCTGCGGTCGCTCCCAGCCAGGACCGACGACCATAGCATCATCTTCCAAGCGCTCTCGCAGATCAGCGGGAAGGACGGCGGCGACTTTGGCCATGGCGTTGCGGGCCGCCTGACCCATTCCCTCATCGGTGCGCTGCCCGACCCATTTGAGGCCGAGCGCCAGCGCTTCGATCTCCTCGGGCGAGAACATCAGGGGCGGGAGCAGAAAGCCTGGCTTCAGCACATAACCGAGCCCTGGCTCGCCCTCGATCTGCGCGCCCATGGCCTGAAGCGACGCAATGTCACGATAGAGCGTGCGCAGCGAGATCCCCGCCTCGCGTGCCAGGGTCGCCCCACTTACAGGGCGTCGGTGGTGGCGGAGGATCTGAAGGAGATCAAAAAGGCGTTCGGCTCGGGACATAGACCAAGCCTAACACGGAATGCTGTCAGATCATGACAGTAGGATCGATCGGGCAGCACCGTCCTGTAAGAGCCGATTAGCCTTCACGTCCAACCAGCGACGATTAGTAGATGTCCAGATGTCGTTGCACAAGGTGCCAGCTCAAACCCACACCATAAAGGTCCGCATTTAGCACTTCTGGGAAGTAGGCCGACGGTCTGCTTCAGCAAGGAGCAGCGGATGCTCCCGGAGGGCAGGGGATCCGTCACTGCATGACCCGCACCGGACCTTCAGCCACAGAGTCTATCGACCCATCCTGGACCATCAAGCATCATCTCATCACACGTCCCCATCCCGAACGCTGCGGCTGACGTGGTGGGCCGTGATGGACGTGGGTGGTTCTCCTGCACGTGAGATTGGCCTATCCAGGCGATAGCACTGCACAAGACGTGTGTTGAAACCGGATTGAAGGTTGGTGCGGCGATGAGCCGGCCGTACCGCTGAGATGCGGCGCGGTATGTTCGAGCCTGGCTCCACTCGATGAGGACCCTCCTTTCTCACTTGGGCGTCGCCTCACAAACTCCCTTGTGGCTACGGGATGATGCCTCTGCTCGCCAGCGCCTGAATGACGTGCGATGTAAGCCGTTCAGGCTCCTCCGTTCCTGATGCGAGCACCAGATCCGGGTGCTCGGGCGGTTCGTAGGGGCTGCCGATCCCGGTGAAGTTCGGGATCAGACCGGCGCGGGTCTTCCGGTAAAGGCCTTTGGGATCCCGCGCCTCACAGATTGCCAGGGGCGCATCCACGAAGATCTCAAGGAACTCGTCCTCCTCAACTAGGCTGCGGGCCATCAGCCGCTCGCTGCGGAACGGCGAGATGAGGCTCACCAGTACAATCAGCCCTGCCTCGACCATGAGCCTCGCGACCTCCGCCACACGGCGGACGTTTTCCACCCGATCAACGTCAGTGAAGCCAAGATCCTTGTTCAGGCCGTTGCGGACATTGTCGCCATCCAGGCTCATGGTCCGGCACCCCCGGCGATGCAGCTCCTGCTCGACGAGATCGGCGATAGTGGACTTCCCGGCTCCGGATAGGCCGGTGAACCACAGCACGCAGGGCTTTTGCCCGCTGGCCGCCGCGCGGGCTGCCTTGTTCACCGTCATCTTCTGGCGGTGGACATTCGACGCGCGGCGCAGGGCAAACTCGATCATGCCGCAGCCCACCGTGGCATTGCTCATCCGGTCGATCAGGATAAAGCTACCCATCGCCTGGTTCGTTCTGTAGGGCTCAAGCGCAATCGGCTGGTCCGTCGCGAGGTTGCAGACACCGACTTCGTTCCGGGCAAGGCACTTGGCAGCCACACGCTCCTGCGTGCTGACGTTTACCGCATATTTCAGCTCGGTTACCTGAGCTCCGACGCTCGCGGTGCCCAGGCGCAGGAGGTAGGGACGGCCAGGAAGCAGGGGCTGCTCGCCCATCCAGACCACGTGGGCCAAAAACTGGTCGCAGACCTCGGGCCGATCGTCAGCGGAGGCAATGACATCCCCACGTGAGACATCGAGGTCGTCTGACAGAACCAAGGTGACCGCATCGCCTGCGTTAGCTACCTCTAGGACCCCATCCATGGTGACGATTTGCTCGATCCGGGTGGTGCGGCCGCCCGGCAGGACAGCGACAGGATCGCCCACCTGGACGCAGCCGCTGGCGACGGTGCCCGCAAAACCGCGGAAATCCTGGTGGGGTCGGTTGACCCACTGCACCGGCATGCGGAACGCACTGGACCTTGCAGGGAAGGCGATCTCAACCGTCTCAAGATACTGGAGGAGACTCGGACCGTCGTACCACGCCATCGCAGGCGAGGCGGACGTGACGTTGTCGCCCGTCAGAGCCGACAGGGGGATGCACGTCACGTGCTCCAGCCCAAGCTCGCGGGCAAAGGCCCGGTACGCCGCGGTGATGCGCTCGAACACTGCCCTATCCCAGCCGATAGCGTCCATCTTGTTGACAGCCAGAACCACGTGGCGGACACCCAGCAGCGAGACAATGTGGCTGTGGCGCCGCGTCTGGGTGAGCAGGCCCTTGCGTGCATCCACCAGCAGCACGGCTGCTTGGGCTGTGGAGGCGCCCGTTACCATATTACGGGTATACTGCTCATGCCCGGGCGTGTCGGCCACGATGAACCTGCGGCGGCCGGTTGCGAAGAAGCGGTAGGCAACATCAATGGTAATGCCCTGCTCACGTTCGGCGGCCAATCCATCGACGAGCAGCGCCAGGTCGAGCTGACCCGCGCCCGTGGTGCCAAAGCGGCGGGAGTCCGTCTCCAGGCTCGCGAGCTGATCCTCGAACAGGAGCTTGCAATCGTACAGGAGGCGGCCAATGAGGGTCGACTTGCCGTCGTCGACCGAGCCGCAGGTGATGAACCGCAACAGATTGGTGCGAGTGTGCCGGGGCAAGTCCGGCTGCCCGCCGGCGGAGTGATCCCGTGTCGGGCCTGCCATCAGAAGTAGCCTTCCTGCTTCTTGATCTCCATGGACGATCCCGCATCGTGATCGATAACCCGGCCCTGGCGCTCGGAGGTCCGTGCCAGCCGCATCTCCTGGATGATCTCCGGCACGGTTTCGGCCCTGCTTTCCACCGCCCCTGTCAGGGGATAGCAGCCCAGGGTCCGAAACCGCACCCAACGCATCTCAGGTAGCTCCCCGGGACGGAGCGGCATGCGCTCGTCATCCACCATGATCAGGGCGCCGTCGCGCTCGACCACCGGGCGCGGCCTGGCGAAGTACAGCGGCACGACAGGGATGTTCTCCTGGTCGATGTACTGCCAGATGTCGAGCTCCGTCCAGTTGGACAGCGGGAACACACGAACGCTCTCCCCTTGACTGACCCGCCCGTTGTAGAGGTTCCACAGTTCCGGGCGTTGGTTCTTCGGATCCCAGCGATGATTGGGGCTCCGGAAGGAGAAGATGCGCTCCTTGGCGCGGGACTTCTCCTCGTCCCGGCGCGCCCCGCCGAGGGCTGCATCGAAACCGTACCGGTCGATCGCCTGCTTCAGGCTCTGGGTCTTCATGATGTCCGTATGCACGGCAGAGCCGTGCGTGAATGGCCCAATCCCTTGCCGCACGCCCTCCTCGTTTACCTGGACGATCAGGTTGAGGCCCAACTCCCCAGCGCGACGATCGCGAAAGGCGATCATGTCCTGGAACTTCCACGTGCTGTCGACGTGCAGGAGGGAAAATGGAGGCTTTGAGGGATAGAACGCCTTCAAGGCCAGGTGCAGCATGACCGAGCTGTCCTTGCCGATCGAATAGAGCAGCACCGGGTTGCGGAACTGAGCCGCCACTTCCCGCATGATGTAAATGGACTCGGCCTCAAGACGCCTGAGATGAGGATTAGGCGATATCCTGCTCTGCAATACTGACATCCGGTTCTCTTCCCCATAAGCGGGAGCGCTCAATTGGACAGCCGCTCAGCGTCCTCAGTCTCAACACCTGTGGCGCCATGGCTCGGGATGTGCGAGACGAGCAGCCAATGAAGGGGCCTGACATCCGTGTCTCTGCCTCCTTAATTGGCCGAGTCGGGGAAGGAAAGCACCCATGACGGCCCCGGGAAGGCGGTTGCCAGGAGGCTTGATGCCGCACTGGGACGGAGCACCACGCATACCAGCCGGAGTGGAAATCCCACACCATACAGACGTCGTGCAAGATTGGCGTGAGCACTCTTGACCGTATCGCGGCTGGATATTGCTACGTATGTTGAACCATCTAAAGGGGGGCATGCCACCTCCTGGCGCTGGGCGGCGCACAGCGATGCTTGCGCGCCCTTTGCCTGCTCATAGTTTCCGTATAGGGAGGGCTTCACCCTCATCCCAAGGGCAAAGACCTACCTTTCAAGGCTGTAAGCATGCTCCCGGGCGACAATAAACCAACCTCGTCTCGCTACCATTTCATCTCCGGACTGCCCCGGTCCGGCTCAACCCTGCTATCGGCGCTTCTGCGTCAGAACCCCGCCTTCTCCGCCGGCATCTCCAGCCCGCTAGGCTCCCTGTTCCAAGCGAACCGAAACGCTATGGGAGCGTGGTCCGAAACGTCGGTTCTGATGACGGATGCGCATCGGGGGCGTATCCTGCGGTCGCTCTTCGACGCCTACTATGCCGACCAGGACGACAAGCGCGTCATCTTCGACACTAACCGCTCCTGGTGCGCGCGCCTTCCCGCCCTCAAACGATTGTTTCCTGATGCCAAAGTGATTTGTTGCGTGCGCAGCGTCGCCTGGATCATGGACAGTGTCGAGCGGCTGATCCGCCAGAATGCCTTTCATGAAAGCCGCCTGTTTAACAACGACTCCGAACGATCCACCGTTTACACCCGGGTGGATGCGCTCTCGCAGCACGACCGTTTTGTTGGGTACGCGTGGTCGGCGTTGAAGGAGGCGGTTTATGGTGAGCATGCCGACAGCCTCCTGCTGGTCGATTTTGACCTGCTCACCGCCGCACCAGACAGAGTCTTGAACCTGATCTATGACTTCATCGGCGAGCCTGCGTTCGAGCACGATGTGAACAATGTTGTGTTCGATGCTCCGGATTTCGACCAGAACCTTGGATTGCCTGGTCTGCATCGGATCAGGCCGAAGGTTAGCCCGATTCAGAGACAGACGGTGCTGCCGCCGGATCTCTTTGCCCGCTTGGATGCTTTGTCGTTCTGGCGGAACCTAGGGAACAGCCGAGCCCACCTGATCGCCGCGAAGCCAATGCTAAACTCCCCGGAGCCAGGGTAGGATTTGAGGACCACACCGAGAGAGAGCTCGACTGATAGTGAGGGTAGGGCCGATTCGATGCCAACGGCACTCCCGACAGGCCGCCACAGGGTGAGATTGGCCCCGCAGACGTCTTTACGGGGCTGCCGGATAAAGTTTTGCAGGGTAGTCGTAGCCTCTCTCGCAGGAATGAATTCTGCACACAAATCAGAGGCATCTGTACTGCCGGGTGTCCTTTGCTGTTCCTGACCGACCGAAGGCTCTGTGTTGACGCTGCGGTAACATTGCCTGCATAGCTTGATCAGCAAAGGCCCAAGTCCTCCGCATCAACAATCGTGGACTGGGCGCAAGTGGGGCACCTATGACGACCGACACCGCTGCGGGCGAGACCGCCGGCCTTTCCCTGTCCATCACCACCGCCGATGGGGCCGAGGCATCCGCCCGGACGGAGATCGTGTTCGTCGATGCCCGCGTGCATGACTACGACACGATCGTGCAGGGCATCAGCCCGACTGCCGAGGTGGTACTGATCGACTCCAGCCAGGATGGCGTCCAGCAGATGGCCGAGGCGCTATCCGGACGCTCCGGGGTGGATGCGATCCACATCGTCAGCCATGGCGATGACGGCGTGCTACTCTTGGGCAACGGGCCGCTGCATGCGGGTAACATGGAGGGCTATGCGGTCGCGCTGGCGCAGGTCGGGCAGGCGCTCACCGCCGGGGGCGACATTCAGCTCTGGGGCTGCGAAGTCGGGGCCGGCGAGAAGGGGCAAGCATTCGTTGATGCGCTGGCCCAGGCCACGGGAGCGGATGTGGCGGCGTCCAGCGATGGGACGGGGCAGGGCGGCGACTGGGAGCTGGAGATCCGCTCCGGCGAAGTGACAGAGCCTGTCGCATTGGATGCCGCCGCTCTGGCCTCCTACGAGCACAGCTTGGCCACCTTCACCGCCTCAAACCTTGCCGAACTACAAAGCGCCTTGACGATGGCGGCCAGCAACGGTCAGGCGGACACGATCACGCTTTTGGCGGACATTAGCGCCTCGGGCACGGGCAATCTCACCAATGGTTACTTGACCTACATCAACCTAGCCGAGACCCACGCGCTCACCATTGTGGGCGGAGGACACGCGCTGGACGCGAACTACTATGGCGGCGTGGTCTCTGTCTCCTCAGGTGACAATGTCGAGTTCCAGAACCTGACCATCCGCGGCGGCCTGCTGGCGGGTGCAGGGGGCGATGGAGGCACCTCTGCGACGAGCAGCCTAGGGGCGGGCGTCGTCAATCACGGCAACCTGACCCTGGACAGCGTCACTGTCACCGCGAACGTTGCCTCTGGCGGCGGCGGCGGCGGTGGCGTGTCACCCGATCTCGCCGGCGGCGGTGGCGGCGGTGGCGGCGGGTTCAACGGGACTGGCGGTGGCACTGGCGGCAATGCCATGCATGGAACTGGATTCTATGCAGGTGTTGCTGGAGCCTCAGGAACTGGCGGTCGAGGTGGAGGTTACGACGCGACCTACATGGGCGGTCGGGGTGGAAGCACTACTGGAGGCAACGGCGGTATAGGTACGTTTGGCTACAGTAACGGTGGCGCTGGCGCAACGGCAACCAATGGTTTGATCTCCATCGGTGGTGGAGGTGGCGGTGCCGGGTGGAATACTATTGGAGGAACTGGTGGTTCGGCCGCTGGCGGTATCTTCAATGCGTCGGGCGCCACTCTGACCATCGTCGGCACCTCCATCATCTCTAACAATCTCGGTGCCGGCGGCGGCGGCGGCGGTGGGTCAGGCACCGGATCAAACAATCTGAACGGTGGTGATGGCGGCCGGGGTGTAGGGGCGATCTGGAACGAGGGTACGCTACAGATCACCGCCAGCAACTTCAGCGCCATGACCAGCAATGCCGGGGCTAGCGGCCAAGGCGGTCTGGAGGGCGGCACCGGCCAGCCGGGCGTCACGCCGACCAGCCACAACAATATCTACACCTCTGGCACCGGTATCACCGATTCGAACTACGTGCCCAACCCGGCGCCCGCACTGGATGCCAACGGGGCCGGTAGCGGAACGACCCATGTCACCACCTTCACCGAGGACGGCGGCGCGATCCGCATCGCCACCAGCGATGCGGCGCTGACCGACGACGACACCCTCACGGGCATGACCCTGGTGCTGTCTGCCGCCCCCAATGGCGTCTTGGAAAGCATCACCTACGATGCCGCGCTGAACGGTGGGGCGACGCTCGCCTCGCTCGCCCTGACCGGCAGCTACAACTCGGCCACGCACACCTACACGCTCTCCGGCACAGCATCGGCTGCCGTGTATCAGGGCGTGCTGCGGGCCATGGTGTACAACAACACCAGCCAGGCCCCTGACACGGCTACACGCACCATCACGGTCTCAGCCACCGACGCGGAGGGGGCGACCGGCCAGACTACGTCGACCATCACCGTCACGGCAGTGAACGATGCGCCGACGGCCATGCACCTGTCGCAGACAAAGGCGGTGACGGAGGGCGGGGCAGCGATTGCGCTCGACGACATCGTAGTCTCCGATGTGGACGGCAGCGACGCCATCACGGCAACGCTTACCTTGAGCAACCCTGCTGCCGGCAGCCTCTCCACCGGCACCTTCGGCGCAGCCACCTCCACCTTTAACGCCGGTACCGGTGTGTGGACGATCACCGGATCCGTGACCGACGTGAATGCGGCGCTGGCCGCCGTGACGTTGACGCCCTCGGCCAATAACGACCAAAACTTCACCGTCACTACCCGGATCCAGGACACGTCCAATACCGGACCGGCAGACGGTACGATCACCGTCACCGTCACTCCAGTCAATGACGCTCCCACCGCTACGCACCTGAGCCAGAGCAAGGGGTTCACAGAGGACGCAGTCCCTGTCGCGCTTAATGACATAGTGGTCAGCGACGTCGAACCGGGCGACACGATCACGGCGACACTGACCCTGAGCAACCCGGCCGCCGGCTCGCTCTCGGACGGCACATTCGGTTCCGCGACCTCCACTTATGTCGCCAGTACCGGTGTGTGGACGATTACCGGATCCGTGACGGACGTGAATGCAGCTCTGGCCGCTGTGAGCTTTACACCGACCGCCAATTGGGATCAGAACGTCACCATTACCACCCGCATCCGGGATGCGGCGAACATGGGTCCGGCCGATGGAACGATCACGCTCACTGCCATACCAGTGAACGATGCGCCGACACTCGGCACGAACCTCACCGCCTCAACAGACACGGGCAACTCTCTCACCATCACCTCTGCGCAGCTGAATGCGAACGATCCGGATGATGCAGGCACGGGCCTGACCTACACGATCACTGATGCCACCGATAATGGCACGCTGTTCCGCGACGGCAATGGCAACAACGTCGTTGACGGGGGCGAGGCGCTCGGTGCCAGCAGCACCTTCACTCAGGACGACATCAATCAGGGGCTCATTAAGTACCGGCATGGCGGTGGGGCTGGAACAGGCGACAGCTTCACGTTCTCCCTTGCAGATGGTGGTGAGGATGGAGCAGTGCCCGTCACGGGACAGACCTTCAATATCGCCGTCGCGGCCCGGCCGGTCGTCTCGGTCGGGAGTGGCAGTGCAGCCCATGCCGAGGATGGGGGGGCGACTGTTATCGCTCCCGGCCTGACGGTCTCGGATACCGACAGCGCAATGCTGAGCGGAGCGACCATCACCATCACCGATTATGTAGCCGGGGACATCCTGAGCTTCACCAACGCCAGTGGCATTGTCGGCAGCTTTAATGCCGCTACGGGCGTGCTGACCCTCTCCGGTTCGGCAACGGTGACGGACTACCAGGCGGCATTGCGCTCGGTTACCTATTCCACAACGAGCAACAACCCCGCGACCGGGGCTGGCAATGCCGACCGCGTGATCGAATTCCGCGTGAATGACGGCCAAGTGCAGAGCGTCGCCGGAACGAGTCGGGCGGTCACCGTCACCAACACGAACGATGCGCCTGTGCTCGACGTGACACAGTCTCCCGCCCTGACAGGCATTTCTGAGGACGTCGGCAGCCCGACCAATGGCAGCACGGCCAACAGTACGCTCGTGTCCGCCCTTCTGGGCGGCATGATCGATGTCGATACGGGCGCTTTGCAGGGCGTTGCGGTTGTCGGCGTCAGCGGCCAAGGCAGCCTGTGGTACTCCACTGATGGTGGTGCGAGCTGGAGCCAGGTCACGGCCGCTCTCTCGGCGACCAACGCTCTGGTGCTCCACAGCGACGCACGACTCTCCTTCAGGCCTGCGGCTAACTTCCATGGCACGGTGGCGGATGCCATCACCATCAAGGCCTGGGATCGCACGGACGGTCAGACCAATGGCACCACCGGCATCGATACCACCAGCGGTTCCTCGTTTTCGACTGCTGCCGATACGGTCTCTCTCACTGTTGGCAGCGTCAACGACTCCCCGGTCCTAGCCGATACTCCACTCGCCCTGGATCCCGTAGTCGAAGATCCTGGCAGCCCGGTCGGCGCCGTGGGGACGCTCGTCTCCTCCCTGACCGGCGGCATCTCAGATGCCGATCCTGGAGACCCGGCGGGCATTGCCATCGTTGGAGCAGACACCGGGAACGGGATCTGGTTCTTCTCGACCGACAATGGCGCCCACTGGCAGTCATTCGGCGCGCTGAGTATCGGCGCAGCCCGCCTGCTGCTGGCGGATGCCGGCACACGGGTCTACTTCCAGCCTGCGGCAAACTACCAGGGCACAGTGTCCGCAGCTCTGACCATCCGGGCCTGGGATGGAACCACGGGGACGAATGGCGGGACGGCTGATACCACATCGACGGGTGGCGCAACGGCCTTCTCGGCCACCACCAACTTGGTCTCGGTGACGGTCACACCGGTGAACGATGCGCCGACGCTCTCGGGTGGACCAGTTCCACTGACCGGAACTAACGAGGACTCAACCAGCTCTTCGACGCTTGTTTCCACCATCCTCGCATCGGTCATGCGCACCGACGCCGACCCGGGCAGCTTGGCCGGCCTTGCAATCACGGGGGCAACTGGCAACGGGACCTGGCAGTACTCGACGGACGGCGTGGCCTGGACGGACTTCGGCTCGCTCTCCGAGGGCTCTGCCCTGCTGCTGGGTTCGACAATGCGGATCCGTTTTGTTGGCGATGGAGCCAACGGCGGCCCTGCCAATTTCACCTTCCGGGCCTGGGATCAGACCTCGGGCATGGCCTCGGCCAACGGCATGCCACAGAAAGCCGATGTCTCGGTCAACGGCGGTGCGACTGCCTTCTCTGCCGGCACGGCGACGGCGCAGATGACCGTGACATCGGTTAACGACGCCCCGATCCTTGCCAACATTCCAAGCACTCCCATGGCCGTCATCGATGGTCGGACCATTGAGCTGCCGGACATCACGGTCACTGACGTGGACAGCGATACGCTGAGCGTCACCCTGACGGCCACGAACGGCACCATCAACAATTTGGTCGATGCTGATCCGGACGCCGCCGGGCTTCAGCTCACCGGTACGGCATCGACGATCAATGCACAGCTTGCCGACGCCACCTTCACGGCGGCGAGCGTCGGAACGGGATCCGTCGCTATCAGCGTCACGGATGGGATCTCAACACTGGTCACAGGCGCGTTGGAGTTGGTGGTCAATCCAGCGGGCCGCACAGTCGATGGCGTTCTTCTTCAGACGGAAACTATCACCAACCCGGATGGCAGCACCTCGCAGGTGATCACCATCCCGGTCGTGAGGGGAAGCCGGAGCGAGACAGACGGCGACGTC